>NZ_JBIATP010000007.1:186935-416057 GCF_042891915.1 Streptomyces sp. NPDC001848
TCGGCACCGGTCGCCGACACCGCCGCCGAGGCCACGCAGGCCGTGGACACCGCGGAAGCCGCGGAGGCCAAGCCGCGCCGCCGCACCCGCAAGACCGCCGAAACCGACGTCGAGACAGTCGAGGGCGTAGCGGCGCAGGTCGAGGCTCCGGCCAAGCCGCGGCGGGCCCGCAAGACGGCGGAGGCCGCTCCCGCGGAGGACACCGAGGCCAAGCCGCGGCGGGCCCGCAAGACCGCCGAGGCGGTTGTCGACACCGTCGAAGCCGTCGACGCCAAGCCCCGCCGACGGACCCGCAAGACCGCCGAGGCCGCCCCCGCCGTGGACGGCGTGGAGGTCGCCGAGGTCGCGCCCCGGCGCCGTACCCGCAAGGCCGCCGAGGCCGCGATTCCCGCGCAGGCCGCCGACGAGCCCGAGGCCAAGCCCCGGCGCCGTACGCGGAAGGCCGTCGCGACGGAGGCGGAGATTCCGGCGCAGGCGGACGACGCCGCCGAGGCCAAGCCGCGACGCCGTACGCGCAAGGCCACGGAGCCCGCTGAGGGCTGAGGCCAGCGGAAGGCCACGCACTCCGCATCGATGGCCCGCTCCTGTCACCCACAGGGGCGGGCCATCGGTGTTCTCCAGCCCGGTACCCTCACCCCCATGAGTCGTCCCCCCAGCTTCACCCCGCCCCCCGGCGTCCGTGCCCACCGGCTCGCCACGGAGCGGGGGGAGTTCGCCGTGCTCGAGGCCGACGCGATGACGGCGCGGTTGAAGGGGACCGCTCTGCTGCTGCCCGGTTTCACCGGCAGCAAGGAGGACTTCCTGCTCCTGCAGCCGCTGCTCGCGGCGGCCGGATACCGTACCGTCGCCGTCGACGGGCGCGGACAGTACGAGTCCCCCGGGCCGAAGGACGACCAGGCACCGTACGCGCAGGCCGAGCTGGCGCGCGACGTGATCGCGCAGGCTCAGGCCGTCGGAGCGCCGGTGCATCTGCTCGGGCACTCCCTCGGTGGCCAGATCGCCCGGGCCGCCGTCCTCCTCGACGCCTCCCCGTTCCTCTCGCTCACCCTGATGGCCTCCGGCCCGGCCCAGATCTCCCTCCCCCAGCAGCAGCGCGTCAAGCTGCTGCACGACGCGCTCGCCGTCCTTGACCTGGCGGGGGTGTGGGACGCCATCCAGGCGTTCGAGCCGCCGGAGGACACGGATGCCGGGGACCTCGACGAGGGGCTCTCCGACGGGGAGGACCTGCGCCGCCGCTGGCTGAGCAACAGTCCCGCCCAGCTCCTCGCAACGGGGCGGCAGTTGTGCGAGGAACCGGACCGCGTGGCCGAACTCGCCGCCGTCGGGCTGCCCGTGCACGTGCTGTCCGGCGACCGTGACGACACCTGGCCCGTCCCGCTGCTGGACGACATGGCGGACCGGCTCGGCGCCCACCGCACCGTCGTCCCGCACGCGGAGCACTCCCCCAACACCGACCGGCCGGATGGGACGGCGCGCGCTCTCGCCGCCTTCTGGGACCGGCTCCGCCAAGAACCCCCGGGCGATTAGTACTGCGCCTGCAGGTGCTCCCAGAAGCCGTCCCTGAGGGCGCGGCGCAGGTCCGCCTGGCCGCGCAGCGAGTACTGCAGCAGGCCCTCCGCCTCGACCAGCAGGTCCTGGTCGATGGAGCCGGGCAGGTACGGGTGGCCGGGCAGCAGGTCCGCCAGTGAGTCCCGGCCGCGCTCCACGAGCCATTTGGCGGCCACCTGCGCGCCCACGAACCGGACGTCGTCACGGGTGGGGCGGGCCGTGGAGGAGGGCTCGTAGGTCGCGGCCGTGCGGCGGCTCACATACGGCTTGAAGAAGTCCAGTTCGAGGGTGCGCTGACTGTCGACCTCCCACAGCAGCGGTTCCGCCTGGTTGCGGCCCTCGGGCGCCTCGATGCCCCACAGGTGCACCCGGGCCCCATACCCCTGCGCCGCCTCGACCGCCGACACCAGGTCCTCGTCGCCGCCGATGAGCGCCGCGTCGCTGATGGCGCGGTGCCGGGCCAGTGACTCGAGGTCCGTGCGGATGAGGGAGTCGACGCCCTTCTGTTGGTTGTTGGCGTTGAGGTTGCCGAGCCGGACCTTCACGTCCGGGAGTTCGGCGATGGACTGCTGTTCCGCGGTGTGGATGCGGCGTCTCGCACCGTCGTACCAGTACACGCGCAGCAACCGGCTGTCCGCGAAGACCGTGCGCGCCTTGTCGATGAGGGCGTCGATCAGTCCCTCCGCGTCGAGGTCGAAGGCCCGGCGGTCCTCGGTGCCGGCGACGAGCCGTCCGGCGGCGGCGTACAGGTAGCCGGCGTCGACGAAGATCGCATGAGTCGAGGGTGTCTTCGCCACCTCGGCGAGCATGCGCTGGAGCAGCTCGTTCGTTCGGTCGATGCGGGCGCCGAGCGCCGCCAGGTCGTCGTTCATATGCCTCCATTCTCCCGGCGGTCACGCTGCGAACACAACCGATCCCCGTCAGTGCACCATGAGCACAAACTGCTCGTCGACTCGACTGATTACCGCTCAGTAATTAGAGACTCGAAAAATTTCCTTAGCGTAGGGAATGTTTGTAACAAGCACCCCGTTGACTACTCACAGGAGGGGGCAACAGACGCTCCGCGCTCCACTCACCAGTAGTTCTCCGCAGGAGGATGACCAGACGAAGGGAGAAGCCCATGCGCTTCGAAATCATGCGACTCGACGATGTCGACGGTACCCCCGTGGACACCACCGTCGTGGACGCCGCCTCCGTCAACCAGATCGTTCAGCAGGCCGCGGCCATCGGGCAGCGGCTGTGGATCCGCCCGGCCGAAACGTCCGCCTCGTAGACGGCGTCAACGATACATAGGCGTAGCGACGATACATACGCGTCCTACGGCGTGGACGGCTTCGGAGCCCCGTACGGCATGGTGCCGTACGGGGCTCCGCGCACACCGGTGCCGGGCCCGCCGCCGTCAGGTTCCGTGGATGACGCGGGTGACACCGTTGATGATCTGCTGCACGGCGATCGCGGAGAGCATCATGCCCGCGAGCCGGGTCACCAGGACCACCCCGCCGTCCTTGATGACGCGGATGATCAGCAGCGAGTAGCGCATGACCAGCCAGAGCACCACATGTATCGCGAGGATCGCCGTCCACACGGACACCTGGGTGCTCACGCTGTCCGCCTTCTGCACCGCGAGGATCACCGAGACGATCGCCCCCGGTCCGGCCAGCAGCGGCATGCCGAGCGGCACCAGGGCCACGTTGACGTCCTTGGTCTGCTTCGGCTCGTCCGTCTTGCCGGTGAGCAGGTCGAGGGCGATCAGCAGAAGCAGCAGCCCGCCGGCGATCATCAGCGCGGGCACGGAGACGTGCAGGTAGTTCAGGATCTGGTGGCCGAGCACACCGAACACGGCGATGACGCCGCCGGCCACACAGACGGCCTGGAAGGCCATGCGCTTCTGCACCTTGGCGGGGCGGCCGGCGGTGAGAGCGAGGAAGATCGGGGTGATCCCAGGGGGATCCATGATCACGAACAGGGTCAGGAAGAGGGAACCGAAGACGGCGACGTCGAACATGGGTGCCTTGCGATGAGGTACGGACGGGCATGCGGCGGCGGGCGTTCCGCGACCGCCGGGTGCCGTCGGCGCGCGATCGGGCGCGCGACGGCTCGACACGGCGGCGGGAGCCGGGTGCCTTGAAAAGGGGAAAGAGGGGAGCTACGGCAGGATCACGCGTTGCGGGGTCCGCCGGTGCCCGGGACCGGGAACGCGCCGGTGGCTCGCCGGATGATCTCGCCGTACACCTCCGGGTCGGTGGTGTACTCGCCGAGGACGCACGTCTTGCGGCTGCCGTGATAGTCGGAGGAGCCGGTGACCAGCAGTCCCAGATCGGCGGCGAGGCCGCGCAGCCGGGCCCGGGTCGCCGGGTCGTGGTCCATGTGGTCGACCTCGATGCCGTCGAGCCCGGCGGCGGCCAGCTCGGCGATGGCGGACTCCGGCACGGTACGCCCGCGCTTGGAGGCGGCCGGGTGCGCGAAGACGGTCACTCCGCCCGCGGCCTTGACCAGCCGGATCGCCTCGAACGGGTCGGTCTCGTGCTTCTCCACGTACGCGCGCCCGCCATCCGCCAGCCACTCGGGCGTGAACGCCTCCGAGACGCTGCTGACAACGCCGAGTTCCACCAGGGCGGAGGCGATGTGCGGGCGCCCCACCGAGCCGTCGCCCGCGATGCGGGCCACCTGCTCCCAGGTGATCGGTACGCCCAGCTCCCCGAGCTTCGCGATCATGGCGTGGGCGCGCGGCACCCGGTCGTCCCGCACCAGCTCGCGCTCGGCGAGCAGATCAGGCTCCTCGGGGTCGAAGAGGTAGGCCAGCATGTGCATGCTGATGCCGTCGTACCGGCAGGAGAGTTCGGCGCCGGTGACGAGCGTCAGCCCCTCGGGCAGCGCCTCGATCGCCTCCGCGTGGCCGCGTGTGGTGTCGTGGTCGGTGAGCGCGACGACGTCCAGTCCGGTGGCAGCGGCGCGCAGCACCAGCTCCGCCGGGGTGTCCGTACCGTCGGAGGCGGTGGAGTGGGTGTGCAGGTCTATGCGCACGACACGTACTCCAGGCGGTGACGGGACGGAAGGGGACGCTCAAGGATAACGGCAGTCCCTGGACCCCTGTCACACCCGCACGACGCCGGCGCCCCCTACGGCACCCCATCCCCGACGCGGGCGCCCCGTAGGGCACCCCTTCCCCCGGCGTCGGCACTTCCTACGGCGCCCCGTCCCCGACGCCGGCTCCTGTCAGGCTCGCGTCACGGCTCCAGCAGGCGCGGCGACAGCGCCCCGATCGGCAGCAGATCGACCTCCGCCCCCGCGTCCCGCAGATCCGTCAGGACCAACTCGTCATACATCAGCAGACCCGACTGTTCCGGCCAGACGACCGCCCACAGCCACAGGCCGCGCGCCTCGCCCGCGAAGACCGCGCGGTCGCCGGGGGCGCCCGAGACATGCCACAGCGGCGTGGGGCGGCCGACGGCGAGCACCTTGGCCTGGGGCGGCTTCTCGACGTTCAGGTACGGACCCGGGTCCGGCCCGTCGATGCCCGCGTACCGGGCTCCGAGCCCCACCCCCAGTTCCTCCGCGACCAGGATCAGCTCACCCATGCCGCCGAGCGGCCCCGGACCCGAGCAGGCCACGGCGGTGGCACGACCCCCGCTGCGGTCGTCTCCCGCGTAGGCCACACCCGTGAACAGCCAGCCGACCGGCAGCGGCCACGGCATCCACACCGGCACCCGGGCGCGGTGCACCACGACGCTGAGGGCCTCGACGCTGGGCGGGATCACGGGCTGCAGCGGATGCACGGTGCCGTGCACATCACACTGCCAGGAGTCGGCAAAGAGTCCGGGAGCCCTGACCCGACCACCGCACTTCGGGCAACTGGGTTCGCCCCTCATAGGCCCCCACGGTCCTCCCCGTCCCGCGCCGCGTCAAGGACGATCACCCGTCCGGCGTGTGCTCCTCACGGCCGCTTCACCTGCGCGAACTAGATGTCCCTTGCACTAATTAGCACCGCTAACTTAATATGTGCATAAGCCAACCACCCCGGCCAGCCACCCCAGCCATCCATCGACGGACTCGTGAGGAGAACATGAAGAGCACCACAGGAGGAGAACCCGCCACAGCAGTCGAGGCGGACCCGTTCGACGCGGGAGCCGGCGGCATCCTGCGGCAGCCGAAGGCCGTGTGGGCGACCGCCGGCGCGTCCGTCGTCGCGTTCATGGGCATCGGACTGGTCGACCCGATCCTGCCGTCCATCGCCAGGGGCCTTCAGGCGACACCCAGCCAGGTCTCCCTGCTGTTCACCTCGTACTTCCTGATCACCGCCGTCGCGATGCTGGTCACCGGCTTCGTCTCCAGCCGCATCGGCGGCCGGAAGACCCTGCTGCTCGGCCTCGCCTTCGTCGTGGTCTTCGCAGGCCTCGCGGGCACCTCGGGCTCGGTCGCCCAGCTCGTCGGCTTCCGGGCCGGCTGGGGCCTCGGCAACGCGCTCTTCGTCTCCACGGCCCTCGCCGTGATCGTCGGCGCGGCGGCCGGGGGCAGCGCCGCGGCCATCCTGCTGTACGAGTCCGCGCTCGGCCTCGGCATGGCCTGCGGCCCGCTGCTGGGCGCGCTGCTCGGGAACGTCAGCTGGCGCTACCCCTTCTTCGGCACGGCCACGCTGATGGCGATCGGCTTCCTGTGCATCACCACGTTCCTGAAGGAGCAGCCGAAGCCCGCGCGGAAGACCTCGCTGCTGGACCCGATCAAGGCGCTCGGTCACGGGGGTCTCGCCTCGGCGGCGGTCTCGGCGTTCTTCTACAACTACACGTTCTTCACCGTGCTGGCCTTCACGCCCTTCGTGCTGAACATGACCCCGTACAAGTCGGGTGCGGTGTTCTTCGTCTGGGGTGTGCTGCTCGCCGTCTTCTCGGTGATCGTGGCGCCGCGCATGCAGGAGCGGTTCGGCTCGCTGAAGGTGCTCGGCGGTTCGCTGGTGCTGCTCGCGGCCGACGTGGCCGTGCTCGGCTACGGCGACCACACCACCGCGATCGTCTGCACGATCCTGTCCGGCGCGTTCATCGGCGTGAACAACACCGTCTACACCGAGCTGGCTCTCGGCGTCTCGGACGCGCCGCGCCCGGTGGCGAGCGCGGGGTACAACTTCGTGCGCTGGTTCGCGGCGGCCGCCGCGCCCTACCTGGCGCCGAAGATCGAGGAGTGGAGCGACATCCACATGCCGTTCGTGGCGGGGGCGCTCACGGCGCTCCTCGGGGCGGTCGTGGTCGTCGTACGGCGCAAGGCGCTCACGCACGAGGCGGAGATGCTCGAGACGCGGCACGCGACCGAGGACGGTGTCACCGTCTTTGCCAAGTGAGCTTTCGCGGACGGGCGTTGGTGAGCTTGCTCACGTGCGGCCTCAGTCCAGCGGGACGGACCTGCGGGAGGGATCCCTCAGGTCCGTTCCGTTCGTCAGCCAGCGTTCCTGAAGTGCCTGTGCACCGTGCACCCGCTTCCAGGCGGCCTCGTTCGCGGTCATCGGCAGCAGCGGCAGGAACCGTACGGGATCCAGCGGCTCGTCGAGTTCCAGGTCCTCGACCAGGCCACCGGGCTCGGCCACCAGGACGGAGGTGAACGGGGCGCCGGGCCACAGTGGTTCACCCACGTCCAGCGAGGCGCCGGGGGCCACGACCACACCCTCGACCTGCGGGGACGCGGCCAGCACGGCGAGCGGGCGGAGCACCTTGTCGGTCTCGGCGAGGCCGCCGCGCACGGAGAGGACCAGCTCCGCGCGGGGCCCCTTGACGGGGTCGGCGAGCATGGCGGCGGGGTCCGTCATGGGCTGCGCGGACATACCGAGGGTGGCGTAGCGGACGATGTCGCCCTCATGGAAGCGGAGCACCTCGATGCGGTCCGTGCCCAGGAAGGTGACCGCGGCGCGCGCGTCCGGTTCGCCCAGCGCGCTGCGCAACCGGGCCTCGACCAGAGGAAGAACATCAACCATGCGGCGAGCATAGAACTCGTCAGCACCGGGCAAAGCGGCGCCTTGACACTTCTGTCGGCTGATATTCTTGACCGGTGGTTCCGGGCAGCACTCAGTAGGGGTACCTCCCAGGCTCTCAAGGCACGGAGGAAGCCTTTCCAGGCCCGGCACCCATGAGACTCCCCCTCAGGGGGCACCCTCTTGTTCAGGGGTATGGATCGTCCCTCACCAGGGACCGGCCGGAGGAGGTGGGGCTGTCATGGATCGAAGTCGACCGTGCAGTACCACCCGCTCTTCCGGCCGCTGACGCAGCTGTTCTGACTCCCGTCGGCTGTCACCTCTCGCATCTCGCGTTCGCGTCACCACGGAAGAGCACTTCGTTTCGCTTTGCCTGATCTGTCTGATCTCAGTCAGTAGCTGAATCAGCAGCGAAGCCCGCCACCGTGACGGTGCGGTGCTCCCCGCTTTGTGGACGTGCCAAACCTCCGCAGCCAGGACGTCCCCATTCCGGGTAGTTCCACCCGTTTTCCGTGGCCTTTCGCTGCTCGTCGCGAAGGAGCCCTGCCATGTCGATGATCCGTGACCTGCGCGCCGTGGTCCGCCCGTCCCGCACCACCCCGCGGAAGGACAACGGCGCGTACGACACCACGCGTGACCCCGCGACGCCGTCCGTCGTCGTCGACTGCGCCGTCTACCGCGACGGCGTCCGCGTCCAGACGCAAGCGCCGCTGTCCCCGCGCGAGGCGATGCGGCTGGTGCGGCGCGACGGAGGGTTCGCGTGGATCGGGCTGCACGAGCCGACCGAGGCCGAATTCGCCGGTATCGCCCGCGAGTTCGGGCTGCACCCGCTGGCCGTCGAGGACGCGGTACAGGCGCACCAGCGCCCCAAGCTGGAGCGGTACGACGACTCCCTCTTCACCGTCTTCAAGACCATCCACTACGTCGACCACGACCGGCTCACCGCCAACAGCGAGGTCGTCGAGAGCGGTGAGGTCATGTGCTTCACCGGCCGGGACTTCTTCATCACCGTCCGGCACGGCGGCAAGGGCTCGCTCAGGACGCTGCGGCACCGGCTGCAGGACGAGCCCGAACTGCTCGCCAAGGGCCCCTCTGCCGTGCTGCACGCGATCGCCGACCACGTCGTCGACGGGTACATCGCGGTGGCGGACGCGGTGCAGGACGACATCGACGAGGTGGAGACCGAGGTGTTCTCGCCGGGCCGCAAGGGCACGCCGCGCGGCACGGACGCCGGCCGGATCTACCAACTCAAGCGCGAGGTCCTGGAGTTCAAGCGGGCGGTGGCGCCGCTGCTGCGACCGATGCAGCTGCTGAGCGAGCGGCCGATGCGGCTGATCGACCCGGACATCCAGAAGTACTTCCGCGACGTCGCCGACCACCTGGCCCGCGTCAACGAGCAGGTGGTGGGCTTCGACGAACTGCTGAACTCGATCCTCCAGGCCAACCTGGCGCAGGCGTCCGTCGCGCAGAACGAGGACATGCGGAAGATCACCGCATGGGCGGCGATCATCGCCGTGCCGACGATGGTGTGCGGGGTCTACGGCATGAACTTCACGTACATGCCCGAGCTGCACTGGAAGTACGGCTACCCGGCGATCATGGGCATCACGGTGGCCATCTGTGCGGGCATCCACCGCATGCTGAAGCGGAACGGCTGGCTGTGAGGGCCCCTGCCAGGTCCTGTCCTAGGCTGGGCGCATGACAAGCGAGCTGCTGGAAAGGGCGCTGGTCGAGGAGGCCACCAAGAAGTCCGGGCTCATCTGGGTCCAGGGCGCGACGCCGTCCGCCGGCACGACCACGCGTGCGCTGTGGCACGTGTGGTACGAGGGGGCGGCCTGCGTGGTGGGCGACGGACCCGGCGAGCAGCCGCTGCCCGGCCTGGTCGACGGCGGGGACGCGGTCGTGACGGTGCGGAGCAAGGACAAGGGCGGCCGGATCGTCACCTGGCCCGCGCGGGTGGTGGAGTTGTCGCCGGGGTCGCCCGAGTGGGAGGGCGCGGTCGCGGAGCTGAAGGGCAAGCGGCTCAACGCACCCGACGGGGAGGAGATGCCGGAGCGGTGGCGCCGGGAGTGCCGGGTGCTCCGCCTGGAGCCGCGGGGGGCGACGGTGCCGCTGCCGTCCGACTCCCAGGCGGCGCGTCCGGTGCCGACCCCGGCCACGACGCGGCACCCGATTCCGGCGGCGCTGCCGCGGCTGCTGCGGCGCAAGCGCGACGGCTGACCGCCGGTACGGGTTCCCGGCATGGGGGCCGGCCGGGTGGAGGCTGCGCACCCCGGCGCTACGGGATGCTTCCCCGAAGCTCTTCGAGCGGGGGTACCCCCAGCGCCCACCCGTGCCGTCCTGGGGTCCCCCCAGGCCGTTAGGGCTCTGGGGAGGCACGACTGCCCGCAGCCAGGACGGCTGCCCGCGGCGGTAGCAGTCGGCTGCCCTCAGCCGCGCCGGCTACGACGACGGCAGCTGCTTCCCGTAGTCCACCGTCTGATCCTTCGGTGGCTCCACCAAGGAGAAGTCCTTGTCCCACTCCGACAAGCGGAGCGTCCCCGCGTTGCCGGCCCGGGCCAGGCGCAGCGGATACGGGCTCCCCTCCAGGGAGACGTCCAGGCTGCCGCCGGCGCCCTTGTCGCCGGTGATGCGGATCGTGCGGACGCCGTCCTGCTCGTGGTGCCCGTCCGTCCCCAGCGTGCCGTGCAGCGTGAGGAGTCCGTCCAACAGGACGTCCTTGTCGGTGAAGCCGCTGAAGCGCTGGTAGGCCGGGTCGCCCGACGGCACCTTCACGTACTTCCCGTCCAGCTTGCCCGCCGCTGCCGCCGAGCCGCCGCCGTCCCCCGAACCGGCCTGCTGGTTCCAGAACGCCGCGTCGGCCTTCAGGAAGAGGTGCTTGCCCACCCGCAGCAGCCGGAACGTTCCGTTCTTCGAGGTGACCGACCCGCTGCCCCCGTCCCCCTTCAGCCGCATGTCCAGGGTGTAGGTGCCGCCGTCGCTGACGACGGTGCCGGACAGATGGACCGACGACGCCGACTTGGCCGCCGTACGCGTCCGGCTCTGGATCTTGTCGGCGGGCAGCTTTCCGACCCCGTTGGTCCCGGCGTCCGGGTCGCTACTGCCGCACCCCGCGAGTCCCGCCCCCGTGACGACCAGCGCGCACATCCCGCGCACCAGCGCGGCCCTGCGGTTACGGCCCTGGGGAATGGCAGTCACAGGCGGGGCTACCTCTCATACGGGAGTCCTCATCGGCGTACCGCAGAGTACCGGTGCCCGGGAGGCCTTCCGGAGCCGGTCCGTCCGCACCCCCGCCAGGGCACGGCGCACCGGGACGGGCTAGCCTGAAGCCCACGCGAGCGGACAAAACGGCAGGAAAAGGAGGCGCGGGCATGGCCGCGAGCGCCCCTCGGATCTTCGTCTCACACCTGGCCGGAGTCGCCGTCTTCGACCCCACCGGCGACCAGGTGGGGCGCGTGCGCGATCTGGTCGTCATGTTGCGGGTGGGGCGACGACCCCCACGGCTGCTGGGCCTGGTCGTCGAACTCACCACCCGCCGCCGTATCTTCCTGCCCATGACCCGGGTGACCGGCATCGAGTCCGGCCAGGTCATCACCACCGGCGTCCTCAACGTGCGCCGCTTCGAGCAGCGGCCCACCGAGCGGCTCGTCTTCGGGGAGCTGCTCGACCGGCACGTCACCCTTGTCGAGACCGGCGAGGAGGTCACCGTCCTCGACCTGTCCGTGCAACAGTTGCCGGCCCGCCGCGACTGGGAGATCGACCGGGTCTTCGTACGCAAGGGGAGGGGCGGTGCCTTCCGGCGCAGCAAGGGTGAGACGCTGACGGTGGAGTGGTCGGCGGTCACCGGGTTCTCCCTGGAGGAGCACGGGCAGGGCGCCGAGAGCCTGCTGGCCACCTTCGAACAGCTGCGGGCCGCCGACCTCGCCAACGTCCTGCACCACCTGTCGCCCAAGCGTCGCGCGGAGGTCGCCGCCGCCCTCGACGACGACCGGCTCGCCGATGTGCTCGAAGAGCTTCCCGAGGACGACCAGATCGAGATCCTCGGCAAGCTGAAGGAGGAGCGCGCCGCGGACGTCCTGGAGGCGATGGACCCGGACGACGCCGCCGACCTGCTCGCCGAGCTGCCGGAGGAGGAGAAGGAGCGGTTGCTGAGCCTGATGCAGCCCGCCGACGCGGCCGACATGCGCCGTCTGATGGCGTACGAGGAGAAGACCGCGGGCGGCCTGATGACCACCGAGCCGATCGTGCTGCGGCCCGACGCCACCGTCGCCGACGCGCTCGCCCGGGTCCGCAACCCCGACCTGTCCCCCGCGCTCGCCGCGCAGGTGTACGTCTGCCGTCCGCCGGACGAGACGCCCACCGGCAAGTACCTGGGGACCGTGCACTTCCAGCGCCTGCTGCGGGACCCGCCGTACACGCTGGTCAGCTCGCTCGTCGACGACGACCTGCAGCCGCTCGCCCCCGACGCGCCGCTGCCCGTGGTGGCCGGTTTCTTCGCGACCTACGACATGGTCGCGGCGCCCGTCGTCGACGAGGCCGGCTCGCTGCTCGGCGCGGTGACCGTGGACGACGTGCTGGACCACATGCTCCCCGACGACTGGCGGGAGACGGAGTTCCACCTGGACGAGGAGGGGGTCAGTGATGACGCCTGACCGCGAGAAGCTCCCCTCCGGCGCGACCGCCGCCACCCGGCGCCTCAGGCTCGACCAGCCCCAGCCACGCCGGCGCGTCCGCCTGCTGCCCGAGTGGGACCCGGAGGCGTTCGGACGCCTGTCGGAGCGCATCGCCCGCTTCCTGGGCACGGGGCGGTTCATCGTCTGGATGACGGGCGTCATCATCGTGTGGCTGGGCTGGAACATCACCGCCCCGGCCCATCTGCGCTGGGACCCGTACCCGTTCATCTTCCTGACGCTGGTCCTGTCGCTGCAGGCCTCCTACGCCGCCCCGCTGATCCTGCTCGCGCAGAACCGCCAGGACGACCGCGACCGGGTGAACCTGGAGCAGGACCGCAAGCAGAACGAGCGGTCGATCGCGGACACCGAGTACCTGACCCGCGAGATCGCCGCGCTGCGCACGGGCCTCGGCGAGGTCGCCACCCGGGACTGGATACGCTCCGAACTCCAGGACCTCATGAAAGAGCTGGAGGACCGGCGACGCTCCGACGGGCGTGTCGTGTTCCCGGCGGAACGGGCGCACGGACGTGACGTAGACGACCGCTGACAGGCTTACCCCGGCCACCGGGGCGGGCCGTACCATCTCCTTATGGCTACGGAAGACGCGGTGCGCGAAGCGCTGGCGACGGTGAACGACCCCGAGATCCATCGACCCATCACCGAGCTGGGGATGGTCAAATCGGTGGAGATCGGCGCGGACGGAGCGGTCGCGGTCACCGTGTACCTGACGGTCTCCGGCTGCCCGATGCGCGACACGATCACCCAGCGCGTCACCGAGGCCGTCTCGCGCGTCGAGGGCGTCACCCGCGTCGACGTCACGCTCGACGTGATGAGCGACGAGCAGCGCCGCGAGCTGGCGACCGCGCTGCGCGGCGGCCAGGCCGAGCGCGAGGTCCCCTTCGCCAAGCCGGGCTCGCTCACCCGGGTGTACGCGGTGGCGTCCGGCAAGGGCGGTGTGGGCAAGTCCTCGGTGACGGTGAACCTGGCGGCGGCGATGGCCGCCGACGGGCTGAAGGTCGGTGTCGTGGACGCCGACATCTACGGCCACAGCGTGCCGCGCATGCTGGGCGCGGACGGCCGCCCCACCCAGGTCGAGAACATGATCATGCCGCCGTCCGCGAACGGCGTGAAGGTCATCTCGATCGGCATGTTCACCCCGGGCAACGCCCCGGTCGTCTGGCGCGGCCCCATGCTGCACCGTGCGCTCCAGCAGTTCCTCGCGGACGTGTACTGGGGCGACCTGGACGTGCTGCTGCTCGACCTGCCGCCCGGCACCGGCGACATCGCCATCTCCGTGGCCCAGCTGATCCCGAACGCCGAGATCCTGGTCGTGACGACCCCGCAGCAGGCGGCCGCGGAGGTGGCCGAGCGGGCGGGATCGATCGCCGTACAGACCCATCAGAAGATCGTGGGCGTGGTCGAGAACATGTCCGGCCTGCCCTGCCCGCACTGCGGCGAGATGGTCGACGTCTTCGGCACGGGCGGCGGCCAGCTGGTCGCCGACGGCCTCACCCGCACCACGGGCACGACGGTCCCGGTCCTCGGCAACATCCCCATCGACGTCCGCCTGCGTGAGGGCGGCGACGAGGGCAAGCCGGTGGTCCTCACGGACCCGGACTCCCCGGCGGGCTCGGCCCTGCGCGCGATCGCGGGCAAGCTCGGGGGACGGCAGCGGGGGCTGGCGGGGATGTCGCTGGGGATCACGCCGAAGAACAAGTTCTAGGCCAGTTCTAGGTCAGTTCTAGGCCACTTCTAGGCCCGGTACGACCCGGGTCCGTACGACGAGGGGGCGCCGTCACACGGACGGCGCCCCCTCGTCGTACGTCCGGCTAGGCGGCGTAAGCGGTGATGTCCTTGATCACGGCGAAGCCCAAGCCGTACGCGCTCATGCCTCTGCCGTACGCCCCCACATGCACGCCGGCCTCCGTCGGCCCTGCGAGCACCCAGCCGAACTCGGACTCCCGGTAGTGGAACGGCGTGGGCACACCGTCCACCGGCAGGGACAGCGTCGACCAAGCGGGTCCGGTCAGGTCGTCCGCGAGGACCCACGCGGTCTCCGTCTGCTGGTCCAGCCAGTCGTCGCGCAGCGTGTGGTCCAGCTGGCCCGGCCAGGTGAACGACAGCAGCCCCACACCCGCCAGCCAGGCCGCCGACGAGACCGACGTGGCCTCCAGCACGCCGGTGCCGTCCGGACTGCGCCGCACGGGGTTCGCGGCGACGGTGACCACGACTGCGAACTTCTCCTTGTCCTCGGTGGCCTCGTTGCGCACGGACGGCTCGTCCCCGTGTCCGATGGACCCGTGTTCCACGGTTCCGTCGGCGGCGGTGCCCACCTGCATCAGCCAGCGCGGCCCCGTGAACGCCTCGTCGAGGCCGTACCACGGGAAGGGTGCCCGGAGATAGCCGTCGACCGTGCGGCGGGCGAAGGGGAGCTGTGGTCCGCCCTCCGCGGCCGACGCCTGCGCGTCCACCCGACTCGTCGTCTCCATCTGCCCGGACGCCTCCTCGCTCTCGTCGGACCCGAGCGGCCCGCCCCCCACGGGCGTCCTCGCTCCAAACGGTCCGCACAACAACTGGGCAGCATAGCCACAGCGCTCCGAACAGCAGGGAAACGCCCGGCGCGTACCACCCCCAGCGCGGCGCAATACGACCGTACGCACGCCGATAGACGTATGGCCTGCGTCACATCACGTCACGCCGTTCCGGTGGACGCCGGGCCGGCGCGGCGCGCGGCTCAGGTGGCGTCCGCGTCGAAGGGCGGGCGCTCGTCGGGGTCGGTGCTCGCGGGCCTCTTCGTCATGTCGACGGTGCCGCCGGCGGAGCCGGAGGACGTCGGCGAGGAGGACGATGTGGAGGAAGTGGACGACGACTCGGACTCGCGGCCGTGGACCGCGTCCGTGACCTCGGCCATCTCCTTCTTCAGGTCGAAGCCGTTGCGGATCTCCTTGAGACCCAGCTCGTCGCCGTCCAGGTGCTTGCGGATGAACGTCTTGGGGTTGAGGTCCTCGAACTCGAAGTCCTTGAACTCCGGCCCCAGTTCGTTGCGGATGTCCTGCTTGGCGCTCTCCGAGAACTCGCGGATCTTGCGGATCGTGCGCGTGACGTCCTGGATGACCTTCGGAAGCTTGTCCGGGCCGAAGACGAGCACGGCGATGACCACGAGCGTGAGCAGCTCAAGCGGCCCTATGTCATTGAACACCTGAAGCTCCTTGCGATGTCCTCGGTCCTCGGCCCTCGGTGGTCTGTGCGGGTCTTCCGTGGTCCGGGCCGGCTCCACGGTACCCGGCGTTCCTGCCGTACCGGTACTGTCCCGGCACACCGGCCGCGTGTACACGACGGGTTTTCCGGGTTGTTTGCCTTGTGGGCCGGGTCTCGTCCCGTCCTTGCGGGGTTCGCGTCAGCTGCCGTCCGCCGAGCCGAGGACGAGCGTGATCCTCCGTTCGGCGCCGCCGCGGACCACGGTCAGCTCCAGGCGGTCGCCGGGGCGGTGGGCGCGGGTCCTGACGACGAGCTCCTCCCCGGAGTGGACGCGTACGCCGTCGACCTCCGTGATGACGTCCCCGGGTTTGATGCCGGCCTTGTCGCCGGCCCCGCCCCGGGTGACGGCGGGGCCGCCGTCGGTGCCCTTGGCGCCGACACGGGCGCCGTCCCCTGTGTATTTCATGTCGAGCGTGACACCGATCACCGGGTGGGTGGCCCTTCCGGTGTTGATCAACTCCTCGGCGACGCGCTTGGCCTGGTTGACGGGGATGGCGAAGCCGAGCCCGATGGAACCGGCCTGGCCGCCCTGGTCGGATCCGCTGTCGGCCGAACGGATGGCGGAGTTGATGCCGACGACACGGCCCTTGCCGTCGAGGAGGGGGCCGCCGGAGTTGCCCGGGTTGATCGGGGCGTCGGTCTGCAGGGCGTCGACATAGGACACGTCGCTGCCGTCGCCCTTCTCGCCGCCCGCGGTGATGGGCCGTTCCTTGGCGCTGATGATGCCGGAGGTGACGGTGCCGGCGAGGTCGAAGGGCGCGCCGATGGCGACGACGGGGTCACCGACCTCCACGTTGTCGGAGTTGCCGAGGGGCAGGGGGGTGAGGCCGCGGACGCCGGTGACCTCGACCACGGCGAGGTCGTAGCCGGTGTCATGCCCGACGACGGTGGCCTTGGCGCTCTGGCCGCCGTTGAACGTCACCGTTATCTCGCCGCCGGCCGCGGCGGGTTGGACGACATGGTTGTTGGTGAGGATGTGTCCGCGTCCGTCGAGGACGAAGCCGGTGCCGGTGCCCTCCTCGGAGGCGCCCTTGACGTGCAGGGTGACGACGCTGGGCAGCGCCCGAGCGGCGATCCCGGCGACACTGTCCGGTGCGCGCCCCGGGGGCTCCTTCCCGGCCTGCGGCAGCCGCACCTCCCCGACTCCGCCGTCCCGCTCCCACGCGGCGCCGACGACACCGCCGATCCCTCCGGACGCCAGTGCGATCAACACGCCGACGAGAACGAGCGCCTTCCGTCCTTGCTTGACCCGCTGCTCCGTGCCGAGCAGCGCGGCGCCGCTGTGCTGGAAGGGGGCCCGGGGCGCCCACGGGTCGTAGTTCTGCCAGGGCGAAGGGGACGAGGGGGCACCACCCGGGTCGGCGGGGCCGCCGCCCGGCACCGGTGCGACGGGCGGCGTGGGTGTCGCCGTCGCGCCGGGCACGCAGGCACCCGGAGGCGTCGGCGTCGCCGTCGCGCCGGGCACGGGGGCACCCGAAGGCGTCGGCGCGCCCGGGGGCATGGGCGTGCTCTGCGGGTCGGCGGCGTGCGGCGACGTCACCACCGGGTGCTGGACCGGCGGGGCGGGCGCCCAGGGGCCCGGTTCGCCGTAGGGCGGGGTGTTGTAGGGGTCGGGCTCGTGCAGGGGCTTGGTGCGACCGTCCAGGGCATCGGGCGCATCGCCGGCCTGCCGAGGGTCGACGTGCCCGGCTGAACCTTCCTGCGCCGCGCTGAGGGCGGCCGGACGCTCCCGTTCGGAATCGTCGTCCCCGTCGGCCGCCCCGGGCTCCGCTACGGCACTGGCGGCCCTGTCCCCGGTCCCCGCCGTGGCCGGGGGCTCCAGCTCGAAGTCACGCTCGGCGTCGGCCCCACCGCGAGAGCTCGCCCCGGCAGGGGCGGGCAGCTCGAAGTCGCCGCCGGACTCTCCGTCCGGCGCCGTACCGCCGCTCATCGAACCCTCGGCCCCGGGGCCGCTCGTCCCCTGCTCAGATCCCCCCGCCGGGACCGGCTTCCCCTCGTTCATGGTCTCCCCACACCCGGCCGGCGGCACGCAGGTCGCCGTTGCGTTGTCGATTCCGCGCCCGAACCGCTCGCACGGGCGCGGGCACCATGGATTCAACCAGGTTCCCCGCGCAGCCGCGCGGCCGCTCAGTGGCCGGTGCCGGCGGCGGCGGAGGGCGTGATGGACGTGGACGGAACCGGCCGGGCCAGCAGGCCGGGAGCCGTCAGCTGAGGGGCGGTCGACAACGCGAACGGTCCGGTCTCGGAGAGCGGACGTATGAGCGGGGACATCGCGGCAGCACCGGCCACCACGGGAGCGGTCAGCGCACGGATCTCCGAGACGTCCTGGACGCCGGGAGCGGGGACTCCGGGCAGCAGCGGCGCCGAGGACTGCGTGGGCGCGACGGGCGCCCGGTCCAGCGCGCGCTGCCCGAGCAGCGCTCCGGTGGAACGCCGCCGCTGCGCCTCGGGCGACGTGACACCACCGGTGCCCGGCGAGCGCATCGGGGTCACATTGCTGCCGGCCCCGGAACCGCCCCGTGCCTCCACGCCGGTGTCACCGGCCACACCCGACACACCGCCGAGCGCCAGCGCGGCCAGTGACACGGCACCTGCGGCGACGAACACGAACCGCAGCCCACGGGACGCCGACCGATCGCCTTCCGGCCGGCCGACGTGATGGATACGGAAGCCGCGGTCCTCGGGAAGGACACGGTCCTCGGCGGGCGACAGCGCCGTGGCGTGCGGGCCCGACGGGACGTAGCCGAAGGGCTCGCCCCTCACTCCGAAGACGCCGGGCCTCGCGGGCAGCCCGGTGGTGGTCTGGAGCCTTCTGCCGGATCCTCCCCCGCCGAGCGGCGTGCCACCGCCGTCGACGTCACCGCCCGTGGGCAGGCCCTGGAGGCGGGCCAGGAAGCTCTCGGAGGGCGGCGGCGGGGCCGCCTCGGCGAAGACGTTCTTCAGCCGGCGCTGGGCGTCGGCCTCTGCCTTGCACTTCGCGCACGTGGCCAGGTGGGCCAGCACACGCTCGCGCATCTCATGACCGAGCTCTCCGTCCACCAGGGCGGAGAGGCGGTCTCCCAGGTGCTGCTCTGCCGGTGTGGGGCGACGGGATCCACTCACGCGGTCGCGCCCCCTCCCCCCAGCGCGGGCACCCGGGGCACGAAGGAACGGCGCTCGGTCGCGCGGGACTGAGGCGCCCGGTGCGCGAGCGCCTTGCGCAGCTGCGAGCGGCCGCGGTGGATCCGGGAGCGCACCGTGCCGAGCTTGACGCCGAGAGTCGCGGCGATCTCCTCGTAGGACAGTCCTTCGATGTCGCACAGGACGACGGCCGCGCGGAACTCGGGCGCGAGTGTGTCCAGCGCCTGCTGGACGTCCGCGTCGAAGTGCGCGTCGTGCAGGACCTGCTGCGGCGTCGGCTCGCGGCTGGCCAGGCGCTCCGCCGCGTCCTCGCCGAGCGCGTCGAAGCGGATGCGCTGCTTACGGCGGACCATGTCCAGGAACAGGTTCGTGGTGATGCGGTGCAGCCAGCCCTCGAACGTGCCGGGTGTGTACGTCGACAGGGAGCGGAAGACCCGCACGAAGACCTCCTGGGTCAGGTCCTCCGCGTCGTGCTGGTTTCCGGTCAGGCGGTACGCCAGCCGGTAGACCCGGCCGCTGTGAGTGCTGACGATCTCCTCCCAGGTGGGCGGAGTCCACGCCTGCGCGTCCGCGTCGGTGGCGAAGGTCGCGATCTGCGCGGTGTCGGCAGCGTGGTGGGTGTCAGCGATGTCAGTCACGGATTTCGGCTCACCCGACGACCTGAGAAGGCGCCGTAGCACCCCTCCCCGATCCACAGGCGCAGCCGCACCTCCCCTGTCGGCTCTGGTGGTGTCCAGTGGAGCCCCTACCATAGCCACCTCGCCCGTTAGCTCCGGATAAGCGGTTTTACGAGAATTTGATGCGCGCTGATGCGGCTGCGTCAGCACTTGCTCGACACGCAGGTCCACGCGTCCGCCCCCGTCCTTTCCCGCGCTCTGTTCCCACCCTCCTCAACGCCCGGTCCCATCTGCGGGTTCCCGCCGTCAACGGATACAGTCACGCCCAAGCAATCACGGGGACAGGAGAGGGTCATTACCGGCAACCGGCAGACGAGCTGGGCGTTCGCCGACGCCTATGTCGCCGAGGACGACGCGCTGCGCTGGGCCCGCGAACGGGCCCGTGAGGCAGGGTTGCGCTCGGTGTCGCCCGGCACGGGCGCCGCGCTGCGGTTGCTCGCCGCCGCCGTGGACGCCAAGGCGGTCGCGGAGATCGGGACGGGATGCGGTGTCTCCGGGATCCATCTGCTGCACGGCATGCGGCCGGACGGCGTGCTGACCACCGTGGATCCGGAGCCGGAGCACCAGCAGTTCGCCCGCCAGGCCTTCCGCGCCTCCGGCTTCGCCGGCAACCGGGCCCGCTTCATCCCGGGGCGCGCCCTGGACGTCCTGCCGCGGCTCGCGGACGCCGGCTACGACCTCGTCTTCTGCGACGGCGACCGGCTCGAGGTGCTCGACTACCTCGCTGAATCGTTGCGTCTGCTGCGTCCCGGCGGGCTCGTCGTCTTCGAGGGCGCCTTCGCCAACGGCCGCACGGTCGGCTCGGGCCCGCAGCCGACCGAGGTGCTGCGGCTGCGGGAGCTGCTGCGGACGGTGCGCGAGAGCCCGGACCTCGTGCCCTCGTTACTGCCCGTGGGGGACGGACTGCTGTGCGCGGTCAGAAGGTGAGCATGGCCGTGGGGCGGGGCGGACGGGCCGTGGCCGTCCGGGTCGAGGCCCCTGTGGGAAGCCACCGGAACACCCGCCGGAAGCCCCCTGGAACAAGCTGCCCCGGCACCGCGTACGATGCCGGGGCAGCTGAAATCCTGGATCTGCCGCGTCAGCCGACGACCTTCTTGAGGGCGTCGCCGAGCGCGTCGGCCTCGTCCGGGGTCAGCTCGACGACGAGCCGACCGCCGCCTTCGAGCGGAACGCGCATGACGATGCCCCGCCCCTCCTTGGTCACCTCGAGCGGGCCGTCGCCCGTCCGCGGCTTCATGGCCGCCATGCTCGTTCCCCTTCCTGAAACCAGCTCATCGTCTGCCGACGGCCCCTTGAAGGGCACGCGGTCCTGGCACAGGACACGCGACACCGGCATCGAACACATTGCTTCCAGGCCATTATCCCGCATCTCATGACCCGATGACCAACATCAGTGGGCATCGCTTGAGCAACACGCGCGAGCAAAACCACTCAATTCGGCGATGTGACTGTGATACTTCGCCCCCGCACGGTCATCCGCCGACCGGATCTCGGCGTGAATTCTTTGACGCAGGTCACACGTACGGTCCGTTCCGCGGACGGTGATCTCGGCCATGCTGTCTTCGGACGCAGGCGTACCGACCGGTACGACCGAGCCGCGACACCGGAGGGGACCACCATGGCCGACACCGTGCTCTACGAGGTGAGCGACGGACTCGCGACGATCACGCTGAACCGTCCCGAGGCGATGAACGCGCTGAACATCGCGACCAAGGTCGCCCTGCGGGACGCGGTGCGGTCCGCGGCGGACGACGGTTCGGTACGGGCGATCCTGCTCACCGCCGCCGGGGACCGGGCCTTCTGTGTGGGGCAGGACCTCAAGGAGCACATCGGGCTGCTGGCCGCCGACCGGGAGACCGGCTCGAGCCACACCATGAGCACGGTCCGGGAGCACTACAACCCGATCGTGCGGGCGCTGGCAGGTGCGCCCAAGCCGGTGGTGGCCGCGGTGAACGGGGTCGCGGCCGGAGCCGGCCTCGGATTCGCGCTGGCCGCGGACTACCGGATCGTGTCGGGCACCGCATCGTTCAACACGTCGTTCGCGGGGGTGGCGCTGACGGCCGACTCGGGCATCTCCTGGACGCTGCCTCGCGTGGTCGGCCCCGGGCGCGCCGCAGACCTCCTGCTCTTCCCGCGGAGCATCGGCGCCCAGGAGGCGCTGGAGTTGGGCATCGCGAACCGGGTCGTCCCCGCGGACGAGCTGCGGGCCGAGGCGCAGAAGGTGGCCCTGGCGCTCGCCGAGGGGCCGACGGTGGCGTACGCGGCGATCAAGGAGGCGGTGGCGTACGGGCTGACCCACTCCTTGGAGGAGACCCTGGACAAGGAGGACGAGCTGCAGACACGGGCGGGCTCGTCCGACGACCACGCGATCGCGGTACAGGCGTTCGTGAACAAGGAGAAGCCGAAGTACCTCGGCCGATAGGCGGCGGTCGTCGCCCCCGCCGACTGCCGGGAGTCAGTCGCCGCGGGCGGCGCAGTCCGCCAGGTGGTCGTTCACCAGGCCGCAGGCCTGCATCAGCGCGTACGCCGTGGTCGGGCCGACGAAGCGTATGCCGCGCTTCTTCAGGGCCCTGGAGAGCGCCGTCGACTCGTCGGTGACCGCGGGGACGTCGGCCAGGGCCCTCGGGGCGGGGCGGGACGCCGGGTCGGGGGCGTACGACCAGATCAGCTCCTCCAGCTCCCCCGGTGCCCACTCGGCCAGCACGCGCGCGTTGGCGAGCGTCGCCTCGATCTTGGCCCGGTTGCGGATGATGCCCGGGTCGGCGAGCAGGCGCTCCTGGTCGGCTACTGTGAACCCGGCCACCTTGGCGATCCGGAAGTCGGCGAAGGCGGCCCGGAAGCCCTCGCGGCGGCGCAGGATCGTGATCCACGACAGCCCCGACTGGAACGCCTCCAGGCACAGCCGCTCGTACAGCGCGTCGTCGCCGTGGACCGGGCGGCCCCACTCCTCGTCGTGGTACGCCACGTAGTCCTCGGTGGACAGCGCCCAGGGGCAGCGCAGCACGCCGTCGGGCCCCGCGATGGCCGCACCGCTCACTGGGGGTCTCCTTCGGCCCGCTCGTCCCCGGCCGGTCCGGCGGCGCGGGCGCCGGCGAGCGCGGCCTCCAGGTCGGCGATCCGGGCGTCCCGCTCGGCGATCTCGGCGCCGAGACGGCCGAGCGCGTCGTCCACGTCGGCCATGCGGTAGCCCCGGACGGCGAGCGGGAAGCGCAGGGCCTCCACATCGTCACGGCCGACGGGGCGGTCCGGCGGAAGCGGGTCGTCGAACCGCTCCGGGGCCGCCTCCGGCAGGGGGGTGCTCTCGCCGCCGCCCACCACGGCCAGTGTCACCGCGGCGACCACGACGGCGAGCGCGACCACCAGGAACAGGAACATGAGCATCACTTGGGTCCCCACGCTCGGTGCCGGCGCGCTGCGCGCCGACGCGGAAGTGCCGATGTCGAGTCTGTGTTTCTCTCTGGGTCAGATCGTGCCATGCGACGCTGACAATTAAGGTCACAGGCGGCCGAGGAACGGGACGTACCGGGAGAGGTCACAGGGGATGCTCAGGCTGGGCAGGCGCGAATTCGGCGAGCAGGAGCCGGTGATCATGGCGATCGTGAACCGGACCCCGGACTCCTTCTACGACCAGGGGGCCACGTTCCGCGACGAGCCCGCCCTCGCGCGCGTGGAGCGAGCGGTGGCCGAGGGTGCCGCGATCATCGACATCGGCGGGGTGAAGGCCGGGCCGGGCGAGGAGGTCACGGCCGAGGAGGAGGCTCGGCGCACGGTCGGTTTCGTCGCGGAGGTGCGGCGGCGCTTCCCGGACGTCGTGATCAGTGTGGACACCTGGCGGCACGAGGTCGGCGAGGCCGTTTGCGAGGCGGGCGCGGATCTGTTGAACGACGCGTGGGGCGGGGTGGATCCGCGGCTCGCGGAGGTGGCGGCGCGGTACGGGGTGGGGCTGGTGTGCACGCACGCCGGGGGTGCGCTGCCGCGGACGCGGCCGCACCGGGTGACGTACGACGACGTCATGGCCGACATCCTGAAGGTGACGGTGGGGCTGGCGGAGCGGGCGGTGGCTCTCGGGGTGCCGCGCGAGTCGGTCCTGATCGACCCCGGGCACGACTTCGGGAAGAACACGCGGCACAGCCTGGAGGCGACGCGGCGGCTGGACGAGATGGTCGCCACGGGGTGGCCGGTACTGGTGTCGCTGTCGAACAAGGACTTCGTCGGGGAGACGCTGGACAAGCCGGTGAAGGAACGCGTGCTGGGGACCTTGGCGACGACGGCGGTGTCGGCGTGGCTGGGTGCGCAGGTGTACCGGGTGCACGAGGTCGCGGAGACGCGGCAGGTGCTGGACATGGTGGCGTCGATCGCGGGCCACCGGCCACCGGCGGTGGCCCGGCGGGGCCTGGCCTGAAAGGGTTTCGCCCCCGCCGCCCCCACCCGTCGGAAGCCGGGCCGCGCCCCCGAAGGGGCGCGGGGAACTGCGCGACCAGCCACCGGCGGCCCGCAGCCGCACCCACGCCTTGTGCACCCCGTAGGCCGATGGGAGCCCGGGGCGGAGCCCCCGGCGGCGGCACCCCGCGCCGGGTACGTGCCCGAACCCCGGTGACCGGCAGAACCCGGCTCAGGCCCAGCGCCTAGCGTCCCGCCTCCTTGGAGACCAGGGCGACCGCCTCCTCGACGTCGTCCGTGAGGTGGAACAGGAGCAGGTCCTTCTCCGAGGCCTTGCCCTGGGCCACCAGGGTGTTCCTGAGCCAGTCCACCAGGCCGCCCCAGTACGACGAGCCGTACAGCACGATCGGGAAGCGGGTGACCTTCTGGGTCTGGACCAGGGTCAGCGCCTCGAACAGCTCGTCCAGCGTGCCGAGGCCGCCCGGCAGGACCACGAACCCCTGCGCGTACTTGACGAACATCATCTTGCGGACGAAGAAGTAGCGGAAGTTCAGGCCGATGTCGACGTACGGGTTCAGCCCCTGCTCGAACGGCAGCTCGATACCGAGGCCGACCGAGATGCCCTTCGCCTCGCACGCCCCCTTGTTCGCCGCCTCCATCGCGCCCGGGCCACCACCGGTGATCACCGCCCAGCCCGCCTCCACCAGGCCGCGCCCGAGCCGTACGCCCGCGTCGTACTCCGGCGAGTCCACCGGCGTCCGTGCCGAGCCGAACACGCTGATCGCGGGCGGGAGTTCGGCCAGCGTGCCGAAACCCTCGATGAACTCCGACTGGATGCGCAGGACACGCCACGGGTCCGTGTGGACCCAGTCCGTGGGGGCACGCTCGTCCAGCAGCCGCTGGTCCGTCGTGCTCCTCGTCACCTGGCCCCGTCTGCGCAGTACCGGACCGAGCCGCTGCTCATCCGGCGGGATCTTCTTCCCCTCGGGGTTGCCGGTAGGCATGTGCGCTCCCTCCGCTCGGGGGTGGTTCCACCCCAGCGTAGATCTACGCGGGTTACGGAGGGGGGACCTGCGTATGTCCGGCTCCGGCCACCGTCCCCCACGGCCGGCGGCGGGTCAGGACGTCAGCCAGGACCGCAGGCGCTCCTCCGCCGCGAGGACCTTCGCCGTGTCCACCCGCTCGTCCCGCTTGTGCGCCAAGAGCGGGTTGCCCGGGCCGTAGTTGACCGCGGGGACGCCGAGCGCGCTGAAGCGGGCGACGTCCGTCCAGCCGTACTTGGGCATCGGGGTGCCGCCGACCGCCTCGATGAACGCCGCCGCGGCCGGGTGCGACAGCCCCGGCAGGGCGCCACCGCTGTGGTCGACCACCTCGAACTCCTCCACGCCGCAGTCCGCGAACACCTCACGGACATGCGCGACCGCCTCCTCCTCACTGCGGTCCGGCGCGTACCGGAAGTTGACCGTCACGACGCATTCGTCGGGGATCACGTTCCCGGCCACCCCGCCGGAGATGCCGACCGCGTTCAGACCCTCCCGGTACTCGAGCCCGTCGATCACCGGGTGACGCGGTTCGTAGGCCGCCAGGCGGGCCAGGACCGGGGCCGCCGCGTGGATGGCGTTCGAGCCCATCCAACTGCGCGCCGAGTGCGCCCGCTCACCCCTGGTCCTCAGCTGCACCCGCAGCGTGCCCTGGCAGCCGCCCTCGACCTGGCCGTCGGAGGGCTCGAGCAGCACCGCGAAGTCGCCCGCCAGCCACTCGGGGTGGGCCTCGGACACATGCTTCAGACCGTTCAGGTGTGCATCGACCTCTTCGTTGTCGTAGAAGACGAACGTCAGGTCACGGTTGGGCTCGGGGACCGTCGCCGCGATACGGAGCTGGACGGCGACGCCCGACTTCATGTCGCAGGTGCCGCACCCCCACAGCACGCCGTCCTCGTCCAGGCGGGAGGGCACGTTGTCCGCGATCGGGACCGTGTCGATGTGACCCGCCAGGATGACGCGCTGCGACCGTCCCAGGTCCGTACGGGCCACCACGTTGTTGCCGTACCGGTCGACCCTCAGGTGCGGCAGGGCGCGCAGCGCCGCCTCGATGGCGTCCGCGAGGGGCTTCTCGGTGCCGCTCTCGGAGGGGAAGTCGACAAGCCGCGCGGTGAGCCGAGCGGCGTCCAGCGTGAGGTCAAGCGGGGTATCGGCCATGTCCTCGACCCTAGCGCGCCCGACCGCACGGGCCTGCCCCAGGAGTTGTCCACAGCGCCGGGCAACCCGCTGTTCACCTCCAGTACCTTGTACGGCGTGTCAGAGCCGTCCCCTACTTCCGTCCGACGTGGCCGCCTCCTCCGTTTCGGGGCGGCCTTCGTGGTCCTGCTCGCCGTCGCGGGCTATCTCGTCGTCCAGTACCTCACCGGTTCGGCAGCGCCGAGATGCCGGGTCGTCTCGGGAAAGGACGACGGCGCCTCGTACGAGTTCACACCCGAGCAGGCGGTCAACGCGGCGACGATCGCCGCCGTCGGCACCACCCGTGGCATGCCGGAGCGCGCGGTGACCATCGCGCTCGCGACCGCCCTGCAGGAGTCGGGCCTGCGCAACATCGAGCACGGCGACCGGGATTCGCTCGGCCTGTTCCAGCAGCGCCCGTCCCAGGGCTGGGGCACCAAGAAGCAGATCATGGACCCGACGTACGCGGCGGGCGTGTTCTACGAACACCTGGCCAAGGTGCCCGACTACACGACTCTGCCGCTGACGGTCGCCGCGCAGCGGGTGCAGCGCAGCGGCTTCCCGGAGGCGTACGCGAAGCACGAGCCGGACGCCATACTGCTCGCCGCCGCGCTGACCGGCCGCGCGGCGGGCACGCTGACCTGCCAGGGGCGTCCCGCGCCGACCGCCACCGGCGGCCCCGACGCCGTGCGGGCCGCGCTGGTACGGGACTTCGGGCGCGACGTGCTCCAGACGGCGGGCGCGGAGGTGGTTTCCCGGCGCCCGTCGCCGTCCCCCACACCCACGCCGACGCGGGCCACCGAAGAGGCGGTGACGATCCCGGTGCCCAAGAGGTCCACCGCTTCCGGGACCGCCCGTGAGCGCGGCTGGGAACTGGCGCACTGGGCCGTGGCCAACTCCACGGCGCTGCACATCGCACGGGTCTCCTTCGCGGGCCGCGAGTGGTCACGGGGAGGCTTCGCCGACGAGTGGCGTACGGCCGGCTCCGGCGACGGGGAGGCGTCGGCCGCCGAAGTCCGTATCGTCACCGGGGAGTAGCCCGGGCAGCAGTACGAGTTCTCACCCCTGCGGGTAATGCGCGGCGCGCCTCGTCGACGGGGCGCGCCCTTTTTTGCTCGACCATCGATGTAAACGCCGGGTCCCTTGCGAACAAAGAGCTGTAAGGATTCGGCAGACGTTCCGGTCGGTTGCCGTTTGCCCGATTTCATCCCCACCTGATAATGCGACGCATTACCAACTCTTTACATTGGATCACCGCAACCTTCGCGGGCTTCGAGCGGTAGTCACTGCGTCCGAGCCCGGAACGATGAACAGCCGAATCGGCCGAACTCCCGGGCGCAGTCGAACACTTCACCGTTCTCTCCCGTCTAAGGAGCATCATGTCCCTCCCCCTGACCCACCGGATCGCCCGTGCCGCGCTGCTGATCGCAGCGGGAGCGGCGCCCGTGGTCGGTGCGGCCGGCTCCGCCAGCGCGGCGACGACCGATCTGCCGGCCACCCCGAACCTCGGTGGGCTGACCGCCCTGGACACCGCGCAGGCCGGCACCACCGTCGACGGCGCGGCCCAGCAGGCCGACGGTGCGGCGCAGCAGGTCACCGGGGTCGCGGGTGACGCCGGTAGCCACGCGGTGAAGGCCGGCAGCCAGGCGGCCAGGAAGGCGGTACCGGCGGTGAGCCGGACCGGCGGGAAGGTCGTCGGGACGGCGGCGCCGGTCGCGCAGAAGGTCGCCGGGGACGCGGCGGGGCAGGCCGGGGGGCTGCTCGGGGGCACGACCAAGGGTGGGCTGCCGAAGGGGCTGCCGCTGGGCGGCTGACGCCGGGTTCCTTTCGCACGGAGGGTCCAGGGAAGCTTCCCTGGACCCTCCGTCTGTTGCAGCTGAGCTTGGCTGGAACGGTGCCCGGCAACTGTGGGCTGTGCCCACAGCACTAACGGAGGCGGTCCACCGCTGCGGCCACCCTCTCGTCCGTCGCCGTCAGGGCCACCCGTACGAACTTCTCGCCCGCCTCGCCGTAGAAGTCGCCCGGCGCGACCAGGATGCCCAGGTCGGCAAGGTGGGCGACCGTCTGCCAGCAGGACTCGTCGCGGGTGGCCCACAGGTACAGGCTCGCCTCGCTGTGCTCGATCCGGAAGCCGTGCTTCAGGAGGGCGGCGCGCAGCGCCGTACGCCGCGCCGCGTAGCGTTCGCGCTGTTCGCGGACGTGTGTGTCGTCGCCCAGCGCGGCCACCACGGCCGCCTGCGTCGGCGCCGACGTCATCATGCCGCCGTGCTTGCGGATCTCCAGGAGCGGGCCGAGGACCGCGGGGTCACCGGCCAGGAAGGCAGCGCGGTAGCCGGCCAGGTTCGAGCGCTTGGAGAGGGAGTGGACCGACACGATGCCGTCGCACGAGCCGCCGTTCACCTCCGGGTGGAGGACCGAGACGGGGTCGGCCTCCCAGCCCAGCTCGATGTAGCACTCGTCGGAGAACAGCAGTACGCCGTGCTCGCGGGCCCAGGCGACGATCCTCGTCAGTTCGTCCTTGCCCAGCACCCTGCCCGTCGGGTTGGACGGGGAGTTGAGCCAGAGGAGCTTGAGGTTCCCGGGGTCCAGCTCCGTCGGGTCGTCGTAGGCCACGTAGTCGGCGCGGGCCAGGCGGGCGCCGACCTCGTACGTGGGGTAGGCCAGCCGCGGATAGGCGACCTTGTCGCCGGGGCCGAGGCCCAGCTGGGTCGGGAGCCAGGCCACGAGCTCCTTGGAGCCGACCACCGGCAGGACGTGGCGGTGGGTGACGCCGCGGGCACCGAGGCGGCGCTCCACCCAGCCCGTGATCGCGTCCCGCAGCTCGGGCGTGCCCCAGACGGTCGGGTAGCCCGGCGAGTCCGCCGCCGCGACCAGTGCCTTCTGGATCAGGTCGGGCACGGGGTCCACCGGGGTGCCGACGGACAGGTCGACGATCCCGTCCGGGTGCGCGGCGGCCGTCTTCTTGTACGGCTCGAGCTTGTCCCAGGGGAACACAGGAAGGCGGTCGCGAAGCGACTCCTTGGAAGGGTGGTGGCGGGCGACGGGAGGGAGGTCGGAGACTGCGGACACGGGGATCGGCTCACTTTCTGGAACGACGGGCGCCCCCGTACGAGCGTACGGGGGCCAAACGCCTCGGTCCCGTGCGGCGCCGCGGCGGGCACCGTACGGGACCGAATCAACCGGCCTCCGGGCCGCTTACTGGTTCATCGGGGGCAGCGCCGCGATGAAGGGGTGGTCGCGCTCGATCAGCCCCAGCTTGCTGGCGCCACCGGGCGAGCCGAGCTCGTCGAAGAACTCGACGTTCGCCTTGTAGTAGTCCTTCCACTCCTCGGGAGTGTCGTCCTCGTAGAAGATCGCCTCGACCGGGCAGACCGGTTCACAGGCCCCACAGTCGACGCATTCGTCCGGGTGGATGTACAAGGACCGCTGGCCCTCGTAGATGCAGTCGACCGGGCACTCCTCGATGCACGCCTTGTCCTTGACGTCGACACAAGGCTCTGCGATGACGTAGGTCACGCTGTCGTTCCTCCTCGGTAGGGCGCTGGCGGGCCTCCTCAGGCTCCGCCGCCTGGCGCGCGGGAGCGCGGCGTCGTCGATGCCCGCACCTAGTATCTCCGTTCCGGGGCATGATCCGAACAGGAGGGGTGAACTGACCTGTGGAAATCTCTGCGGGCGGTCGGCTCGAGATCCGTATCACCGCCGCTGACGTGGGAAAACGCGTCTCGGTACGGCGGTGGAACGAACATGCCGCCGAGGGTGAGAAGTTCACCGACACGGTCGGAGTTCTCACATCATGGGATCACGGTGTGCTGCTGATCACACGGCGCGACGGCCGAAGTGTCCGGATCGCGGAATCGTCGCTGGTCGCGGGCAAGGTCGTCCCCTCGGCTCCGGCGCGTCGCCCGGGTCCCGCGGCGTCCTACGAGGAGCTGGCGCGGATCTCCGCCCGGGCGTGGCAGCCGGTGGAGCGGGAGCGGCTCGGTGAGTGGGAGCTGCGCGCCGCCGCCGGGTTCACGCGCCGCGCCAACTCGGTGCTGCCCCTCGGCGATCCCGGGCTGCCGCTGGACGAGGCGCTGGCGGCCGTACGCCGCTGGTACGCGGCCCGCGGGCTGCCCGCCTACATACAGCTCGCGACCGGGGCGGAGGGCACCCAGGAGCTGCTGTGCGCGGAACTCGAAGCGCGCGGGTGGACGCGCGAGGTGACCGCCGAGCTGTGGACCGGGGCCCTGGCGCCCGTCGCGGACCGCGAGGCGCCCGGGGTGCGGCTGTCCCGTACGGCGGACGAGGCGTGGCTCGGCCGCTACCAGCGCAAGGGGCTGAGCGAGGTCGCCCTGAAGGTGCTGGGCTGGGGGTCCCCGCGCTCATGGGGGTCCCCCCGCTCGAGCGAAGTCGAGAGTGGGGGAGGAGCCGAGAGCGGGGGAGGCCCCTCGGTGTGGTTCGCGACGGTGCCGGGGGCTCAGGGCGCGCCTCCGGCGGCGATCGGGCGGTGCGTGGTGGACGGGCGGTGGGCCGGTTTCGCGGCGGTCGAGGTCGACCCGGAGCAGCGCCGGCGGGGTCTGGCCACCGCCGTGATGGCCGCGCTGGCCCGGCAGGCCCTGGACGAGGGCGCGTCGGCGGCCTGGCTCCAGGTGGAGACGGACAACGAGGGTGCGCGGGCCCTGTACACGGGACTGGGTTTCCGGGCGCATCATGCATATCACCACTACCGGGAGCCGGAAGGCTCCCGCGGACCGGTGGCGTGAGAGGGTTCGAGATCGTGATGCGTGGCCCCCGTCCCCCGGAGCCGGAGCGGGCCGCCGAGGTGCGGCGGCGGTTCGGCGAGGAGGCGCGGTCCGAGCGGCCCGATCTCGCGACGCTGTGCCTGCTGGTGGCTGCGGCGGCGGACGGAGGGCTGGACGAGGCCGGGATCGACGCCGCGCAGATCGAGCTGGACCGGTTGGCCGGGCTGGTGCCGTTCCGCCCGGACGGGCCGCGGGCCTGGGCCGAGGCGCTGGCGGAGGTTCTCGGCGGCCTCGGGTTCCACGGCTCGGCCGCGGACTACGAGCGTCTGGAGTCGTCGTTGCTGCACGCGGTGCTGCGGCGGCGGCGCGGGCTGCCGATCCTGCTGTCGGTGGTGTGGATCGAGGTGGCGCGGCGGGCGGGGGCACCGGTGTACGGGGTCGCACTGCCCGGGCACTTCGTGGTGGGGTTCGGGCCGCCGGACGAGCAGGTGCTGGCCGATCCCTTCGACGGGGGCCGGGTGCTGACCGGGGGTGACGCCGAGATGCTGGTCGCCGGGGCGACGGGGGCACCGCTCGATCCCTCGATGCTCGGCCCTGCGGATCCGCTGGATGTCGTGCTGCGGGTGCTGAACAACATCCGGGCGTGGGCCGCGGCTCGGCCCGAGCGGTCGGATGTGGCCCTGTGGGCGGTGGAGTTGTCCTTGCTGGTGCCCTCGCATCCGGCCCGGTTGCGCTACGAGCACGCGCAGCTTCTCGTGCAGCGGGGGGAGTTCTTGCAGGGGGCCGCGGAGTTGGACGCCTACGCCGAGGTGGTCGCCGCCGTTGACGCGACGGCCGCGGAGCGGGTGCGGGGGCAGGCCATGGCGGCTCGGGCCATGCTGAACTGAGGTTCGCCTCCAGGGGTTACAGCCAGCCCTTCTCACGAGCCATCCGCACGGCTTCCGCCCTGTTCCTGACCGCGAGCTTCTGTATGGCGGTGGACAGGTAGTTACGGACCGTTCCCTGGGAAAGGTGGAGCGTCGCCGCCAGCTCGGCGTTGGTCGCGCCGTTCGCCGCCGCGCGCAGCACCTCCCGTTCGCGCTCCGTCAGCGGGTTGGCGCCGTCGGCCAGGGCGGCCGCCGCGAGGGTGGGGTCGATGACCCGTTCCCCGGCGAGCACCTTCCGTACCGCCTCGGCGAGTTGGGACGCGGGGGCGTCCTTCACCAGGAAGGCGGAGGCGCCCGCCTCCATCGCGGAGCGCAGATAGCCGGGGCGGCCGAAGGTCGTCAGCACGACGACCTTCAACGCCGGCAGCTCGCGGCGCAGCTGGGCCGCCGCCTCGATCCCGGTGGCGCCGGGCATCTCGATGTCGAGGAGCGCCACGTCCACCTCGTGGGCGCGCGCCGCCGCCAGCACCTCGTCACCGCGGGCGACCTGGGCGACGACCTCGATGTCCTCCTCCAGGCCCAGCAGCGCGGCCAGCGCCTCCCGGACCATCGACTGGTCCTCGGCGAGCAGGACCTTGATCGTACGGCTCATGCCCCGGATCCTACGGGGACCGCGGCGCCCACGGGCACGCGCGCGACCAGCCGGAAACCACGCCGGACGCGCCCCGCCTCCAGCGTCCCGCCGACCTTCTGAAGACGCTCGGTCAGACCCGTCAGACCGTTGCCCGGGCCGTTGCCCGCCCCGCCCGATCCGTCGTCCTCGACGGAGAGTTCCAGCATCGGCCCGTCCAGGGTCTGCCGCCGCAGCACCTCCACCGTGCAGCGGCCGGCGCCGCTGTGCCGTACGACGTTGGTGACCGCCTCGCGCAGCGCCCAGGCGAGAACGGACTCGCTCTCCTCCGCGACCTCCGTGAGGTCGGGTTCCGCGGGTATGTCGGCCGTGACACCAGCCGCCGTCAGGGCCACCTGCGCGCCCGCGAGTTCCGCGGACAGGCGCGGACGCCGGTAGCCTGTGACCGCCTCGCGCACGTCGACGAGGGCCTGGCGGCTGACCTGTTCGATGTCGGCGACCTGCTGGGCCGCCTTCTCGGGGTGGTCGGGGAGCATACGGCCGGCCAGCTCGCTCTTCAGCGTGATCAGGGAGAGCGAGTGGCCGAGCAGGTCGTGCAGATCGCGGGCCAGGCGCAGCCGCTCCTCGTTGGCCGCGAGCTGGGCGACGGTGGCGCGGGCCTCGCGCAACTCGATCGTCGTGCGCACGAGCTGACCGACGCCCGTCATCGCGTACCCGATGAGCACCACCAGGAGCAGCAGGTTCTCCACCTCGTCCGTCGCGGCGCCCTGGAAGCCGACCAGGGCCACCACGGCGGCCGTCGCGGGGATCGCCCAGTACGCCGCCCGCAGCGGGAGCGTCGCTCCGCAGGCCACGGACACGTAGACGAACAGGCCCAGCCAGTGCGAGGGGCCCAGCGTCAGGTTCAGCAGCGCGGCGAGGGCGCCGAGGGCGCCGAGTATCCCGACGAGGAACCGCTGCGTGTACGGCCTGCCGACGTTCCGGAAGACCAGCGACAGATAGACCCCGACGAAGGCCGCGAGGCCCAGCCAGCCCGCCACGGTGCCGCCGGTGGTGTGGCGGCCGGCGGCGAGGTCCTGGACCGGCGAGCTCAGGAAGATGAGCCAGACGCCGATCCAGAGGGACTTGCGCAGCAGCTCGCGCCGGTTGCGGGGCGGCTGGCCCATGCGCATCAGCCGCTCCGCCCGGACCTCGTCCGACCGCTGGTCTTCCGTCATGGCACTCACGCCTTCAGCGTGTCCTTCCGGTACAGCCAGGCCGCGCCGCCCGCGAAGAGGGCGAAGAAGGCGACCAGGATCGCGATGTCCCTGGCGTGCGGGGCCTGGCTCTGTTCGATGGCCTGTCCGAGGGCAGCGTACGCGTGGGTGGGCAGCCACCTGGCGATGTCCTGAAGCCAGGTGGGGAAGGAGGAGGACGGCATCCACAGGCCGCCGAGGATCGACAGGCCGAAGTAGGTGATCATCGTGATCGGGCGGACCGCGTCACCGCTGGCGAGGTAGCCGAGGGCGACACCGAGCGCGGCGAAGACCAGGCTGCCGGCCCAGATCGCGCCGGTGAGGGCGAACCACTGCCAGGCGTCCAGCCGCACGTCCTTCACGGCGGCGGCGACCAGGAAGACCACCACGATGGACGGCAGGCTCACCACGGCCGCGCTTGCCGTCTTGGCGAGGACGTACCCGCGCCCGGGCAGCGTGGTCAGCCTCAGCTGCCGCACCCAGCCGCCCTCCCGTTCCTTGGCGATGCGCTCGCTGTTGCCCATCAGCACGGCGGTCAGGGCGCCGAAGGAGGCCATGGAGACCATGACGTACTTCGCGACGCTCAGGCCGGTGCCGTCGACGTTGCCCGTCTGGTTGGAGACGAGCAGGAAGATCACCGAGGGGTAGATCACCGAGAAGAACAGGAACTTGCGGTTGCGCAGGGCGCGGGTGAGTTCCAGCCTGATGAGCGCGTTCATGACTGCTTGGCCTCCTCGGCCTCGGTGATCGCGACGAACGCCTGCTCGAGCCCGAGCCCGGCGACTTCGAGGTTGCGGGGGTAGACGCCGAGCCCGTACAGGGCGTGGACGGTCGCGTCGGCATCGGAGGACTGGATGCGTACGGTCTGCCCGGAAATGTCTATTGCGGTCAGGAAGGGCAGCGCGCGCAGCCGGGCCTCGTCGATCGGGCCCTCCAGATCGAAGCGGACGCGGCGGGCGCCGGCCTTGGCCTTGATCTCGGCGGCGGTGCCGTCGGCGAGGAGCCGCCCGCGGTGCAGCACGAGCACCCGGTCCGCGATCGCGTCGGCCTCTTCCAGGTAGTGCGTGGCGAACAGGACCGTACGCCCCTGGTCCGCCTGTTCCCGCATGGTGGCCCAGAAGGCCTGGCGGGCGGAGACGTCCATGCCGGTGGTCGGCTCGTCCAGCACGATCAGGTCGTTGTCGCCCGCGGTGGCGAGGGCGAAGCGGACGCGCTGGGCCTGGCCGCCGGAGAGCTTGTTCACCTTCCGGTCGGCGATCGGCGCGATGCCCGCGCGGGCGAGCACGTCGCCGACCTTGTACGGCCTCGGGTGCAGGTGGCAGGCCAGCTTGACCAGTTCGGCGACCGTCACCTCGTCCATCAGGCCGCCGCTCTGCAGCATGGCGCCCACACGCCCGGCGACGATCGCCTCGCGCGGGCTGGTCCCGAACACGCGCACGGAGCCGCTGTCGGCCGGCTTCAGTCCGAGGAGCAGGTCGAGGGTGGTCGACTTGCCCGCACCGTTGGGCCCCAGCAGGGCCACGGTCTCCCCCGGGTGCAGCTCCAGCGACAACCCGTCCACGGCCCGTACGTCCCCGTAGGCCTTGGTCACCTGATCGAACCCGACCACCACGTCGGTGGCCACCACTGTCGTCGTCATGGCCCCATCGTTCCGGGGGCCGGGGCGTCCACGGCAGTGCCAGGTGTCGCCACTCCCGCATGACAGATGTCATGGCCGGCGGCATGACACGGGGCGCCGGGTCGTCACCGGGCGCCCCGTGTGCGGTGCCGTCAGCTGGGCTTGGTGTTGATGACCGCGACCCGGTTGGTCTTGCTCAGCAGGGCCTGGCGCAGGGCGACATAGACGTCCTGGGGTGTCACGGGCGTCTTCTGGCCGTTGCCCCGGGTGATGAGCACGCCGTCGAACGTCTGGCCGTAGAGCGCCTTCAGGGCGGCCAGGTCGGGCTTGTCGACCAGCTTGCCGTCGACGGCCGTCACCCTGAGGAACTTCCACAGCGACTTCTGCGGACTCATCGCGATCGAGTGCGCGCCCGCCTTCACCGTCACGTTCGCGGACATCGCCGGCTCCGCGAACTCCTTCATCTCGCGGTCGACCTCGGCGTTGGTGACCGCCGGCTGCCGGGTGGTGGTGGCCACCCGCACGGGCGTGCCGGAGCCGGTCTCCACCTGGGTGCGGTACGCCTCCTCGACGGCCGCCACGGACGCCGACACGTCGATTCCCTTGCCCGCCTTGCCGTAGACGGGAACGGCCCGGCCGGCCTCGAACCTGATGGTGCCCTCGACCATCGACCCGGTGCCGCCCGCGACGCGCGCCAGGGCGGCCTGCAGCTTCTCCTCGTCGACGGGCATGACGGGCTGGACCACGCGGTGCTGCCCGAACAGGGAGCCGATCACCGACACGGGGTTGTAGTCGGGCTTCGCGGCGGCGGCGACGGTGGCCTTGCTGTCGAACTGGAGGCCCGCCTGGTCCGGCGTGAGGGGGACCGTCCTGCCGTCGACCGACAGCTGCAGCGGTTTGCCGGTACGGCCGCCCAGCGCGGTGTCGAGCTTCTCGACCGCCTGGTCCCGGGTGCCGCCGCCGATGTCGACGCCGAGCACGGTGGTGCCCTTGGGCACGTCGGAGTGGTTCATGAGCAGTCCGGCGCCGTAGGCGACACCGGCGACCAGGACCACGCCGCCGGCCAGGAGGACCAGCTTGCTGCGGCCCTTCTTCTTGGCCGGCTTCGCGGCACCGGCGCTCTGCTGCTTGGGCGGATCGGGCAGCTTCGGGGGCGTGTGCGGGCCCGGCGCCTCCGTCGGGGAGCCCGACCCGAACGGGCCGGTCCGGTCGCCCGGCGGGACGACGGGGATGCCGCTGGTGACGGTGTGCCCGGAGACGTTGCCACCGGGGCCGCCGAAGCCCTGGGGACCCGGTTCGGGGGCCGGCTTCTGCGGGGTGAGGATCGCGGTGTCGTCGCTGAGCCCACCGCCGGGACGCCCCTGGCCCGCGTCGGCTCCGGGGGCCCCGGACGCGCCGGGGGCTCCCGGACCGAGCGGTCCGCCGGGGGTGCTCTGGATGCCGGGTGCCAGGAGGCCCGGGCCGCCGGGGCTGGTACCGGGAGCGGTCAGGGCGGGGCCGCCGGGGCCCGAGGCGACCGTGCTGTCGCCGGTGACCGGGCCGATGGTCGGGCCGGACGGGCCGCGCCGACCCGGCTCGGAGAAGTACGGAAGGTCGTCGCGGCGGGACTCAGGGGTCTCGTCGGCGCCGATCACCGGGAAGGACGCCGTGCTGGCCGCCACCGCGTCGGACACGTCGAAGGAGCCGGTGCCGCCGCCGTGCCCCGGCGCGACCGGTCCGGCGCTGGTGGCACCCGGGAGCCCCGCGCCGTTCGTACCGCCCGGGCGTTTACCGAAGGGGCCCGCGCCGCCCGCGCCCTCTCCGGGCCGTGCGCCCGGCGCGCCGGGAGCTCCGGGGCGCGCGCCACCCGCGCCACTCGCCCCCGGAACGCCTGGCCGCGCGCCGCCCGCGCCGGGACCATTCGGCGCACCGCGGCCACCGAACGCCCCGTTGCCACCCCGCGCACCCGCACCAGCGCCCGCTCCGGCACCAGCCCCCTCGCCCGACGCCCCCGCGCCCGACGCGCCGTTCGCGCCTTGTATGCCCGAGGCTCCGGGCATTCCCGCGCCGTTGGTCCCCCCGCTGCCCGGAGTGCCCTTGGCCGCCGCGGGCTTGCGCGGGGCGAACCAGTCGCTCGTCGCCGTCTTCTCCTCGGCCTGTACGGCCGGCTCAGCGGGCGTGTCGAGGGTGCTGAGCGCGCTCACGGAGCTCGTCGCCCGTGTGTCGGGGGCCCCTTCGTCCGTCGCGCTGTCGGCGTCCGCGACGGGGGTACGCACGACGACCGGCGGAATGGGCCGGGATCCGGGGATGTTGATCCGGATGCGGGTCGTCAGTGTGGTCTCGGTCTTGCGTTCCTCCGACGGCGAGGCCGAACGGTTCGCGTCGACGCCGTCCTCGGCAGCCAGGGGGGTCCCGTACGGCGGCGTCCCCGACGGGTACGCGGCTGGGCCACGCCCGTTGGGTCCGGCGGACGAACTGTCAGTTTCACGACTCAAGGCAGGTTCTCCCGGTTGGCTCCACCGCCTGTTTCGACCTCAACAGGTGGGGGTCCCCCCTGCTCGAGCGAAGCCGAGAGCGTGGGGGAGGCTCGGCGGCGCGCACCACCATACTGTCCGCCTGCGCCAGGCAGACCGCCCCCGCGAGGGAAACCCGCACGGGACCCCCACGTCCGCGCCGCGTTTCGCGAGGGACATCCCATGACTCCCGGCGACGAAGTGGTACGTCACTTACCAAGTCGGGCGTCGGGGCCGCCGGGTTGCCGACCCTGGGCAAGGGTGGCGCACATCACAGCGACGGCCATTCCCCCGAGCAGGAACAGGTACGAGCCGACGCCCGCACCGAACAGGAAGTCGCCCTCCGGGCGGCTGGCGGTGAGCAGCAGGACGGCGACCATCCACCCGACGGCGGGCGCGAGCGCCCCCGCGCGGGCCCCGGTGGCCCGGGCGCCGCCCAGGAAGAGTCCGGCCGCGCCCGCGAGCGCGAGGAGCAGTCCGCCCGGGAACCAGGCGCCCTGCACCAGAGCGCCCGCCACTCCGACGACCGCACCGAGCACCAGCAGCCCGACGTAGGCGGCCATCCGCCCGGCCGAGGGCAGGGCCAGGGGCTGTGCGAGTGCGCTCGACTGTTTGCTCGACGCCATCATGGGACAACTCCTTGGAACAGGTCCGTCTCACGGGCCCCGGTGCGCTCCGCGCCCACCAACTCGTAGTACTCGGTGGTGAACAGGGGCTGCGCAAGGGCGTTGGACAGCGCGAAGTACGGCTCGGCGACCTCGATCTGCGTGACGTGCGCACGCATCGCCGCGGCCTTCGCGGCAGCGAACGCGGAACCGTCGATCTCGGTGGTGACCACCGGGTCGTCGACCACACCGGGGACGTCGTCGATGCCCGCGGCCTTGGCGAAGGGCGTCTTGTCGAGCACCTCGCCGAGCCGGGCGAAGGCGGCCTGGGCGACCGAGCGCGGCACCCGGTTCCAGTAGATCTTGCTGATCCGCCAGGGCGCGCCGAGGTCCGGTCGGACGCCGAGGTCGGCGGCCAGGTCGGCGGCGCGCATCGCGACGCGGTGGGCCTGGATGTGGTCCGGGTGGCCGTAGCCGCCGTGCGGGTCATAGGTGACGAGGACCTGGGGCCTTACCTCCCGGACGACCTCGACAAGGTGTCCGGCCGCCTCGTCGAGGTCCGCGGACCAGAAGGAGCCCGGCCGGTGGTTCTGCTCGGCGCCCATCATCCCGGAGTCGCGGTAGCGGCCCGGACCGCCGAGGAAGCGGTGGTCGCCGACGCCCAGCTCAGCCATGGCGGCGGCCAGCTCACCGACGCGGTGCGGGCCGAGGGCGTCGTCCCGGTCGGGCGTGAGGTGCGCGAGCTCCGGCGGGATGACCTCGCCCTCCTCACCGAGGGTGCAGGTCACCAGCGTCACCCGGGCGCCCTCGGCCGCGTACCTGGCCATCGTCGCGCCGTTGTTGATCGACTCGTCGTCCGGGTGCGCGTGCACCAGGAGCAGACGCCGGTCGGGCAGATCCGTCATGGGACCACCCTACGAGTGCCTCGGCTCCCCGCCGGTGTCACCCCTGATGCTCCTCCTCGGCGCTTTCGTCCTTGTAACGCGGCAGGCCGTCGGTCGGGATGGTCCAGTCGGCGATGGTGACGTCCTCGCCGTAGACGAAGTCCTTGCGGGTGGCGTAGCGGGGGCCGTCCGGCGTGGGGTGGATGTCGGTGAAGACGGCGCCGGTTCCCGTGCGGGGGTCGAAGACGGCGTAGACCGGGATGCCCATCAGGGGGTAGTCACGGACCTTGCCCACCCAGTCGTTGTCCGGGTTGGAGCGGGAGACGATTTCGACAGCGGCGACGACGGCTCGCGGGTCGATGGACCCTTCGACGTTGAGATCGGTCCATGCGATCACCATGACATCGGGGTGTCTCATGATGCCCTCGGGCTCGTCTTCCACATCAGGTGTGCCGTTATGGGCCAGCAACTCGTCCGGCATCACCTTTTCCAGACGGCGGCTGACGTGAGCGGCCGTGACCTCGTGGGGTCCTCCCGGCGACATCATGTCGTGAACGATTCCTTCCCTGGTGATCTCAAACTTTCCCGGGATGACCTCGTCCAGCGACTGAACGACCTCCCGCATGGCCAGGTACAGGTGAGAGGCGCCCTGCCGTGAGTTGCCCTGTGCGATGGTCATGGCGCTCGCTCCTCGTCGTCTGTGCCCAGGGGCAAGGATCGTCGCTCTCATGCTAGGCGGCCTCCTGGGCGTCGCGGCGGCAGTCGCGGCAGCGGCCGGGTCCAGGCGCGCGGAAGGCGCGGTCACAGCCGTCGCAGGTCTGGAACGGATGCCTTACGCGCGGCGGAGCGGCCGGTCCACGGAACGGGGGTGGCGGCGGCAGCTGCTCGCTGAGGCGGTGGGCCAGGAGGGCGGCGGGCCGGTGCAGTCCCTCGGGTGGCAGGTCGGCGGTCAGCGCCCGTCCTACGGCGGCGGGGCTGACGTCGCGCTCCAACCAGGCTGCGACGCCGGGGGCCAGGTGGGCCGTGTCGCGGGTGGAGAGAAACAGCCGCGCGTCGTGGCGGCGCAGGTCTGCGAGGAGGTCGGTGGCCTCCTGGAGGAGGGACGGGGCGGTACAGGCGGGCTGCGGTACGGCGGGGAGGGGTTTGCGGGGGCGGGCGGCGGGGCGGTCGACGCAGCTCGGCTTGTCAGCGCGGCGCGGCTGGTCGGCGTGACGCCGGACCGCCGGCTGATTACAGGAGATCGTGCGGGTGACGATACGGCCGCCGGGGACGCGGTGACGCTCGCGGCGCAGGTAGCCGTGCGCCTCCAGCTCGCGCAGCGCGGCGGCGATACGGGTGGCTCCCTCGGGGAAGCGGGCGGCGAGGCTCTTGATGTCGACGCGGGCGCCCTTCGGCAGCGACTGGATGTGGCAGCCCAGACCGATCGCGAGGAGGGAGAGGTCCGGGTGCTGGACCAGGTAATTGCCGACCACTGTGAAGCGGGTGGTGTGGCGGGTGTTGTCGTGGACGAGCCCGCCGCTGTGGGGGCCCCGGTTCGGGTGCTTGTTGCCCGCAGCGCGGGACTGGGCGCGCGCGGGCGCGCTAGGGTTCTGGATACCCATCGGGAAGCTTCCTCTTCCTCGGTGGTCAGGCCCTCGCACTGGGATTGCCGTCCCGGCGGGGGCCGTCGCATGTCTGCGGTTGTGTCGCGCTGAGCGTAGGGCCGCGCGGGGCCGCGAAACGCAGCCGAGTCAGGGATGTTCACCCGCCCGAGTGAGCCGAGACGCGGGCGGGAGGGGTGGGGCTTGGTCGGGTCCTTTCCCCGTGGTCCTTTGTCTTTCAGCCGCTGGTGTCACCGGAGCTCGTGGAGGCGGGTTCCGGTGACGGCGGGACGTTTGCCGTGATGAGTGACCAGGCAATTGCGTACCGTGACTGTCCGCGGCAAAACGTACGAGGGAGGGGTGCGCGCTGATGACGGTCGACGCGGAGGCGGGGCGGCTCAAGGACGAGACGGACGAGCCGGGTTGGGAGGTCGATCCGGACGACGACTGGGGTGTCGCGGTCATCGCGACCGTCGGGCGGCAGCTGAAGCTGCGCCGGGAGTCGGTGGGGATGAAGGCCTGCGAGTTCGGCAGGGCCGTCGGGTACGGGGAGGACATGGTCTACAAGATCGAGGGCGGCAAGCGGATTCCCCGGCCCGAGTACCTGGACAAGGCCGACAAGGTGTTGGGGGCGGGCGGGCTGCTGTCGGCGATGAAGGAGGACGTGGAGAAGGTTTGGTACCCGAAGAAGGTGCGGGAGCTGGCCGAGCTCGAAGCGAAGGCCGTGGAGATGGGCGTCTACGTCGGGCTCAGCATCCATGGCCTGTTGCAGACCCCGGAGCACGCACGGGCCTTGTTCGAGGTGTCCCAGTCGGCCTACTCGGAAGCCGAGTTGGAACGCCTGGTGGCCGCACGTATGGGCCGCAAGTCAATCTTCGAACGGGATCCGGCGCCGATGCTGAGTTTCGTCCAGGAAGAGGTGACGCTGCGCCGAAGGGTCGGAGGCACAATGGTGTGGCGTCAGCAACTCGAACACCTGCTGGAAGTGGCTGCGTTACGCCATGTCACCCTTCAGGTGATGCCGACGGACTCCGGTGCCCATCCCGGGTTGAGCGGCAAGATCGAGGTGCTGAAGTTCGAGGACGGGACGGCGGTGGGCCGCTCCGATGGAGCGTTCAACGGTCGCCCGACTTCTGATCTCAAGCAGCTCCGCATCCTTGAGCTGCGATACAGCACCATCCGGGCGCAGGCTCTCTCCCCACGGGAGTCGCTGGCCTTCATCGAGCAACTGCTGGGAGAAGCATGATCCGCGAGACCGCCGTCAGCGACACCTGCGACCTGACGTGGTTCAAGAGCAGCTATAGCGACGGTCCCGAAGGCGACTCCTGCGTAGAGATCGCCATAGCCCCCCGCGCCGTCCACGTCCGCGACTCCAAGGCCCTCCAGGGCCCCCGGCTCACACTGCCCCCGGAGGCCTGGACGCGCTTCGTGGCGTACGCGTCCGAAGGCTGACGGCCCTCCCGGCCGTCACCCCTGCGGGCGAGAGAGGCCCGTCCTCCGCAGCCGCTAGAACTTGATGCTCCCGATCATCCCCGCGATGTTCGTGGTCAGCTCGTGGATCGTGGGTGCGACCGTGGAGGAGGCGAGGTAGAAGCCGAGGAGCATGCACACGATCGCGTGGCCTGCCTTCAGCCCGGACTTCTTGATCAGAAGGAAGACGACGATCGCCAGCAGCACCACCGCCGAAATCGAGAGTGCCACGGCGGCTCACCTCCAAAGATCCCAGGGACGCGGGGGTTCGGACTATGGGGGCAGACAGATCCACGCAGATAAATCCACACAACAGGCAGCACGTTCATACCCACTATGCGCTAGTGATCATAACTATCCGTACGTGCGCATCGATCGGCGCACGGCCGCACAAGGGGGCGCATGGCCAATATGGTCGGGGCATGACCACCGAGCCTGCTTCCTTCCCCCGACGGCACGCGCGGACCCAGCGGTTCACGCTCGGCGCGCCGCGTGCGTTCACCGTCGCGCCCGACGGTTCCCGTGTCGTGTTCCTGCGGTCCACCTCCGGCACGGACCGCGCGCACCAGTTGTGGGTCCTCGACCTGGCGGACGGCAGGGAGCGCCCCGCGGCCGACCCGGGCGCGCTCCTCGGGGGCGCCGCCGAGCAGTTGTCGCCCGAGGAGCGCGCCCGCCGGGAGCGCAGCCGCGAGGGCGGCGCCGGCATCGTCGGCTATGCCACCGACGCGGCTGTCGAGTTGGCGTCTTTCGCCTTGTCAGGGCGGCTTTTCACGGCGGAACTGCGCGCGGGCACGGCACGCGAACTGCCCGTCGCCGGGCCGGTGATCGACCCGCGTCCGGCACCCGACGGACGGCACATCGCCTATGTCCGCGGCGGCGCGCTGCGCCTGGTCGGCGCTGAGGGCGACGGCGACCGGGCGCTCGTCGAGCCGGAGTCGGAGTCGGTGACGTACGGCCTGGCAGAGTTCATCGCGGCCGAGGAGATGGGCCGTTCGCGGGGCTTCTGGTGGTCGCCGGAGTCCGACCGGCTGCTCGTGTCGCGCGTGGACGACACGCCGGTGCGCCGGTGGTGGATCTCCGATCCGGCGCGTCCGGACCGGGAGCCGCAGCGAGTCCCGTACCCGGCGGCGGGCACCGACAACGCGGACGTACGACTGTTCGTCGTGGGGCTCGACGGGGCGCGCACGGAGGTCGTCTGGGACCGGGCACGCTACCCGTATCTGGCACGAGTGCACTGGTCAGCGGCGGGTGCACCGCTGATTCTGGTGCAGGCGCGGGACCAGCGCAGCCAGCTGTACCTGGCGGTGGACCCGGACAACGGGGCGACCCGGATGGTGCACGCCGACGAAGATCCATATTGGCTGGAACTTTTCGCCGGTGTGCCGTGCTGGAGCCCCTCCGGGCAGCTGGTCCGGGTCGCCGACGAGGGCGGCGCGCGGGTGCTGGCGGTGGGGGAACGGCCGCTGACCGGACCGCAGTTGCATCTGCGGGCGGTGCTCGACGTCTCGGACGCCGATGTCCTGGTGGCCGCGTCGGCGGGCGAGGCCGCGACGGACCCGGAGGTCGGAGAAGTCCATGTGTACCGCGTGAACGAACTCGGCGTGGAGCGCGTGTCGCAGGAGCCCGGTGTCCACTCGGCGGTGCGCGCCGGGGGCGTGACCGTGCTCGTCTCCTCGGTCCTCGACCGGCCCGGCGTGCAGGTGGAGGTGCTGCGCGACGGCAAGCGTCTGGCCACCGTACCGTCACATGCGGAACACCCCGGTTTGTCCCCGCGCGTGCGGCTGACCCAGGGGGGCGCACGCCGAATCCCATGCGCCGTGCTTATGCCTACGGACTACTCCGGTGACGCCTCCCTTCCCGTCCTCCTGGACCCCTATGGCGGCCCGCACGGACAGCGTGTGGTGGCCGCGCACAATCCGCACCTGACCTCTCAGTGGTTCGCCGACCAGGGGTTCGCGGTGATCGTCGCGGACGGGCGCGGCACCCCGGGCCGCTCCCCCGCCTGGGAGAAGGCGGTCAAGGACGACCTCGCGGCGGTCGTGCTCCAGGACCAGGTGGATGCGCTGCACGCCCTGGCCGGCGACTTCCCGCTCGATCTGTCCCGGGTCGCGATCCGCGGCTGGTCCTTCGGCGGCTATCTGGCCGCGCTGGCGGTGCTGCGCCGCCCGGATGTGTTCCACGCGGCCGTGGTGGGCGCTCCGGTGACGGATCTGCGCCTGTACGACACCCACTACCAGGAGCGCTACCTCGGGCACCCCGACGAGCAGCCCGACGTCTACCGCCGCAACTCGCTCATCGACGACGCCGGCCTGGTGGACGCGGCAGAACCGGCCCGCCCGATGATGATCATCCATGGCCTGGCGGACGACAACGTGGTGGTGGCCCACTCCCTGCGCCTGTCCTCGGCCCTCCTGGCCGCGGGCCGCCCGCACGAGGTGCTGCCGCTGTCCGGGGTGACGCACATGACCCCGCAGGAAACGGTCGCGGAGAACCTGCTGCTGCTCCAGCGGGACTTCCTGCGCCGCGCGCTGAAGTCGAACTGAGCCGCGCCGTACAGCAACGGGCCGGGATGACATGGCGCATCCCGGCCCGTTCACGGCACCCGCACGGCCGTACGCTGTTCACTCTCCTGCGTCCGTATATCGGAATCGCGTCAGTCAAGTTGCTGGCGTGTTAACGCACTTCGTGTGCGTTCGGGGAGTTGTGGGGCTCCTCGGGTGGCTCCCCGCGGGGCTCCTCGGGCGGCTTCCCGCGGGACTCCGCGGGTGGCTCCCCGGGTGGCTCCCCGCGGGGCTCCTCGGGCGGCTTCCCGCGGGACTCCGCGGGTGGCTCCCCGGGTGGCTCCCCGCGGGGCTCCTCGGGCGGCACCACCCGCATCTCCTCCGCGAAGTGGCACGCCGAATCGTGCGCGGCCGGTCCGGTCGTCCCCCGGAACTCCTCCGGCACCGCGAGCGGCGGCACCTGGAGCGCGCACCGCTCCCGGGCCTTCCAGCAGCGCGTGCGGAACCGGCAGCCGGAGGGGATGTCCGTCGGCGACGGCACGTCACCGCTGAGGATGATCCGCTCCCGGCGCTCCCGGGCCGCCGGGTCGGGCACCGGCACGGCGGACAGCAGCGCCTGGGTGTAGGGGTGCGTGGGATGCTCGTAGATCTCCTCGTCGGTGCCGATCTCCACGATCTTCCCGAGGTACATCACCCCGACCCGGTCGGAGATGTGCCGCACGATCGACAGGTCGTGCGCGATGAAGACGTACGACAGGCCGAACTCGTCCTGGAGGCGCTCCATCAGATTGATCACCTGCGCCTGCACGGACACGTCGAGCGCGGAGACCGGCTCGTCCGCCACAATGATCTCCGGGTGCAGCGCCAGCCCCCGGGCGATGCCGATGCGTTGGCGCTGGCCGCCGGAGAACTGGTGCGGATAGCGGTTGATGTGCTCCGGGTTGAGCCCGACGACGTCCAGCAGCTCCCGCACCCGCCGCCGCCTGTCCCCCTTGGGCGCGACCTCGGGATGGATCTCGTACGGCTCCCCGACGATGTCGCCCACCGTCATACGGGGGTTGAGGGAGGTGTACGGGTCCTGGAACACCATCTGGATGTTGCGCCGCACCGCCTTCAGCGCGCGCCCGGACAGCCGGGTGATGTCCTCGCCCTTGTACCGGATCGAACCTGCCGTCGGGGGCTCCAGGTTGACCAGCAGCCGGGCGAGTGTCGACTTGCCGCAGCCGGACTCCCCGACGATGCCCAGGGTTTCGCCCCGGCCGAGCGTGAAGTCGACGCCGTCGACCGCCTTGACGGCACCGATCTGCTTCTTGAAGAGGATCCCCCGGGTGAGCGGATAGTGCTTGACCAGCCCGCTGACCTCCAGGATCGTCTCAGGACCGGCCATGCAGGCACTCCCTCCAGAAGTGGCAGGCGCTCCCCCGCCGCTCGTCCACCTCGTACAGCGGCGGCTCGTCGGTGCGGCACACGTCGCGGGCCAGGGGGCAGCGGGGGTGGAAGGGGCAGCCCGGCGGAATGTGGGTGAGGCTCGGCGGCAGCCCCTCGATGGCGTAGAGCCGACGGCCCTTGCGGTCGAGCCGGGGGATGGAGTCGAGCAGGCCCCGGGTGTAGGGGTGGGCGGGCGCCTTGTAGATGTCGTGCACGGGGGCGGACTCCACGATCCGGCCCGCGTACATGACGGCGATCCGGTCGGCGACGTCCGCGACGACACCGAGGTCGTGGGTGATGAGGACCAGCCCCATGCCGTACTCGCGCCGCAGTTCGGCCAGCAGGTCCATGACCTGGGCCTGCACGGTGACGTCCAGGGCGGTGGTGGGCTCGTCGGCGATGATCAGCGCGGGCTCCAGCGCCAGCGCCATGGCGATCATGATGCGCTGGCGCATACCGCCGGAGAACTGGTGCGGATAGTCCCGCACGCGCTGCCGCGCGGCCGGGATCCGTACCCGGTCCATCAGCTCGATCGCCCGGGCGCGGGCGTCCTTGCGCGACATCCCCCGGTGCACGACGAACATCTCGCCGAGCTGGTCGCCCACGGTGAGGACGGGGTTCAGCGCGGAGAGGGCGTCCTGGAAGATCATGGCCATTCCGGCACCGCGGATCCTGCGCCGCTCCTCCTCCTTGAGGGTCAGCAGGTCCCGTCCCTGGAAGAGGACACGGCCGCCGGTGATCCTGCCGGGCGGCGTGTCCAGGATGCCCATGATCGCCTGCGCGGTGACGGACTTGCCGGAGCCGGACTCGCCGAGCACGGCCAGCGTCTCACCGGCGTCCACGCTGTAGCCGACCCCGTTGACGGCCCGGGCGATCCCCTCCCGGGTCCGGAACTCCACGTACAGGTCCCGCACTTCGAGCAGCAAGGCCGTCACCTCAGCTTCGGGTCGAGGGCGTCGCGCACCGCGTCGCCGAGCATGATGAACGCCAGCACGGTGATCGCCAGGGCGCCGGAGGGCCACAGCAGCGCGTGCGGGGCGTTGCGGATGTACGGGGAGGCGGCGGAGATGTCGATCCCCCAGGACACGCTCGGCGGCTTCAGCCCGACACCGAGGTACGACAGGGTGGCCTCAAGGGCGATGTAGGTGCCGAGCGCGATGGTCGCGACGACGATGACCGGCGCGATGGCGTTGGGCGCGATGTGCCGCAGCAGGATGCGGGTGTCGGAGGCCCCGAGGGCGCGGGCGGCCTGGACGTAGTCGTGCTGTCTGGCCGTGATGACCGCGCCGCGGGCGATCCGGGAGATCTGCGGCCAGCCGAGCAACACGATGAACCCGACGACCGGCCAGACCGTGTTGCTGGTGACCACCGAAAGCAGGACGAGCCCGCCGAGGACGACCGGGATGGCGAAGAAGATGTCGGTGGCCCGGGACAGGATCGCGTCCCATCCGCCGCCGAAGTACCCGGCGAGCCCGCCGAGCACCGAGCCGAGGACGGCGACGCCGAGGGTGGCGCAGACGCCGACGGTGACGGAGGTCCGGGCGCCGTAGACGGTCCTGGTGTACACGTCGCAGCCCTGGCCGTCGAAGCCGAACGGGTGGCCGGGCTGGGACCCCTCCTGGGCCTTGGACAGCTCGCAGCTGAGGGGGTTGCCGGCGGTGATCAGGGACGGCCAGAGGGAGATCAGGACGAGGAAGAGGATCACCAGCGCGGAGAGCAGGAAGACCGGGTTGCGGCGCAGGTCGCGCCAGGCGTCGGACCACAGGCTGCGCGGGCGGCCGGCCGGGCCTTCCGGTCCCCTCTCCAGGGTGGTCGCCTCGCTGGCGGCGAGGTCCATGGCACCGCCCATGCCCGTCCCGGCGACGGCCCCCTTCCGCTCGTACCGTGGCTGCTCAGGCATAGCGGATCCTCGGGTCGAGTACGGCGTACAGGAGGTCGACGAGCAGGTTGGCGATCAGGAACACCAGCACCAGCACGGTCACGAAGCCGACCACCGTCTGGGTGTTCTGCCGCAGGATGCCCTGGTACAGCTGGTAGCCGACGCCGTGGATGTTGAAGATCCGCTCGGTGACGATCGCGCCTCCCATCAGGGCGCCGATGTCGGTGCCGATGAAGGTGACGACGGGGATGAGCGAGTTGCGCAGCAGATGCCGGGTGATCACGCGGCGGCGCGGCAGCCCCTTGGCGACGGCGGTGCGGACGTAGTCGGACCGTCTGTTCTCGGCCAGCGAGGTCCGGGTGAGCCGGGTGACATAGGCGAGGGAGACGGAGGCGAGGACGAGGCCGGGCACGATCAGCTCGCCGACGCCGGCCGCCGGGGAGACGGACGGTCTGGTCCAGCCCCACTTCACACCGAGCAGCAGTTGGAGCAGCAGACCCGTGACGAAGGTCGGCACGGAGATCACGACGAGGGTGAGCAGCAGGACCGTGGTGTCCACGGGGTGCCCGCGGCGCAGCCCGGTGATGACGCCCAGCGCGATCCCGATGGCGACCTCGAAGACGATCGCGACGATCGTGAGCCGGATGGTGGGCGGGAAGGCGGTCGCCATCAGCTCGGTGACCTTCTGCCCGTTGAAGGCGGTGCCGAAGTCGCCGGTGAAGACGTTGCCCATGTAGGTCGCGTACTGCTGCCACAGGGGCTTGTCGAGGCCGAACTCCCGGCGCAGCTGGGCGGCCGTGGCGGGGTCGCACTGCCGTTCGCCGCACAGGCCTGCGACGGGGTCGCCCATCACGTTGACCATGAGGAAGATGAGCAGGGTGGCGCCGAAGAAGACCGGGATCATCTGCAGCAGGCGGCGGACGACGTACCGTCCCATGGGGCCTCCGGAGGTGGCGGGCGGGCGTGCGGCTCAGCGGACCTCGATCTGGTCGTAGACGGGGACGCTGAAGGGGTTGAGGGCCACGTTCGCGAGGCGCTGGGAGTAGCCGGCGCTGCCGTTCTGGTACCAGAGCGGGATGGCGGCCATGTTGTCCCGTACGACCCCCTCGGCCTGCTGGAACAGCCGCACGGCGGCGGCCTTGTCGCTCTCGGCGTTCGCCCGGTCGACGAGGCGGTCGAAGTCCTTGTCCGACCACTTGCCGTCGTTGGAGGAGGCGTTCGTGTAGTAGAGCGGTTGGAGGAAGTTCTGGATGAGCGGGTAGTCCATCTGCCATCCGGCGCGGAACGGCCCGGACATCTTGTGCTGCCCGATCTGGTTGCGGAAGTCGGCAAAGGTGCCGACCGGGTTGCCGACGCAGGCCCGGTCGTTGCCGAGGGCGTTGTTGACGGAGTTGCACACGGCGTCCACCCACTCCCGGTGCGAGCCGGAGTCCGCGTTGTAGGTGATCCTGACCTGCCCGCCGGGCAGCCCGCCGCCCTCCTGGACCAGCTTCTTGGCGCGGGCCGGGTCGTAGCGGCACGCATCGCCGCACAGGCGTTCCTTGAAGCCGCCGTCGGTACCGAGGACGGGTGAGGTCCAATCACTGGCGGGGGTGCGGGTGTGGTGGAAGATCGTGTCGGTGATCTGGTACCGGTTGATCGCCATGGACAGGCCCGTGCGGACCTTCTCCATGCCCGGTCTGCTCCAGCGCGGGTCGTAGTAGGGGAAGGCGAGGGTCTGGATGATGCCGGCCGGAGCGGTGAGGTACCGGCCGCCGAGGTCGGACTTCACGTTTCTGAGCTGCGAGGCGGGCACGTCGTCGCTGAGGTCGAGGTTGCCGGCCAGCAGGTCGGTGTAGGCGGTGTTGCTGTCGGTGTAGACCTTCAGGTCCACGCCGTTGTTGCGGGCCCTGTCGGGGCCCGGGTAGGCGTCCCACTTCCGCAGGGACATCATGAAGCCCCGCGTGTAGGAGCGGACCAGGTACGGGCCGTTGCCGACGGGCTTCTTCAGCCAGTCCGCGTGGTGGTCGAAGAACGCCCGGGGCAACGGGGAGAAGGCCACGTAGCCGAGGGTGTCGGGGAAGGTGGAGAACTTCTGGCTGAGCCGGATCGTGAAGGTGCGCGGGCCGGTCACCTTCAGCCCGGAGAGGGTGTCGGCGGTCTGGGTGCCGGAGGCCGGGTGCACCTTGTCGTAGCCCTCGATGTAGCCGAAGAAGTACGCGTTCTTCTGGTTGTTCTTGAGGCTCGCGCCGTAGTTCCAGGCGTCGACGAAGGACCGGGCGGTGATGCGCTCCCCGTTGCTGAAGTGCCAGCCGTCCTTGACGGTGACGGTGAAGTTCCGCGAGTCGGAGGTCTCGATCCGTTCGGCGAGCATGTCCTCGGCCGCGCCGGTCCTCGGGTTGTACCGCTTGAGCCCCCGGAAGACCATGTCGAGCACCTTGCCGCCCTGGACCTCGTTGGTGTTGGCCGGCTCCAGCGGGTTCTGCGGATCGCCCCAGGAGGAGCTGAACACCCCGGGCGCGGTGCCGCCACCGTCCGCGCCCCCGCCGCAGGCGGCCACCACGAGCACGGCCACCGCCGCCCACGGGGCGAGCCTGGCTCCACGCATGGGGTGCCTCCTCGGGGTGTGTGCCTGCCTCGACGCCGAGAAACTGTCCGTTATCGGCCACTATCGACCCGAAGAGCCCTCATCGCACGGAACGCCACCCGACTGGCCGCGCCCGGTCCGGAGTACGGCGTCAGGCCGCCACCAGCGATGCTTCACAGGTGTGGACCAATGGTTTGCCGATCCACCGTCAACTACCTCGTTTCCGCAGGCCAAACGCTGTTTGACGCACCGTTGACGGGTACGGAGCACCGCTGGTAGACACACTCATCACCCGTCCGGCGTCAGCCGATCCGGCCCGATCCAGCCGTTCCCCGAACCGCCGTCCCGTGCAGTGATGACGTGAGGTCAGCATCGATGAGCACGCAAGGCCAGCACGGCAGCGGGCGCTCGCGCCCGGACCACCCACGACACCGTTCACCGCGGCTCGTCGCCGCCGCCCTCACGGTCTCAGCCGCCCTCACGACCCAGCTCACCGCGTTACCCCAGCCGGCCGAGGCCGAGCAGGGTGGCGCGGTCCTCACCGTGGCGGTCGCCCAGAGCGTGGACTCGCTGAGCCCGTTCCTGGCGACCCGTCTGGTCAGTACCAGCATCAACCGGCTGATGTACGAGTACCTGACCGACTACGACCCGGGGAACGCCCACCCGGTCCCGGGCCTCGCCACCAGGTGGTCGCCCTCCGCCGACAAGCTCACCTGGACGTACACGATTCGCTCCGACGCCACGTGGTCGGACGGCCGCAAGGTCACCGCCGAGGACGCGGCATGGACGTTCACCAAGATGATGACCGACGAGAAGGCGGCCACCGCCAACGGCAGCTTTGTCGCGGGCTTCGAGAAGGTCACCGCTCCCGACCCCACCACGCTCGTCATACGGCTCAAGAAACCCCAGGCCACGATGACCGCGCTCGACGTGCCGATCGTGCCCAAGCACATCTGGGAGAAGGTCGGCGACTTCTCGAAGTTCACCAACGACAAGAGCTTCCCGGTGGTCGGTGACGGGCCGTTCGTCCTGACCGGCTACAAGCCCGACAGCTATGTGCGGCTCAAGGCCAACAAGAACTTCTGGCGCGGCGCCCCGAAGTTCGACGAGCTGCTGTTCCGGTACTACAAGGACCAGGACGCGGCGGTGGCGGCCCTGCGCAAGGGAGAGGTGTCCTTCGTCGCGGGCTCACCGTCCCTGACACCCGCCCAGGCCGCCTCCCTCAAGGGCGAGAAGAACATCAAGGTCAACGACGCCCCGGGCCGCCGCTTCTACGCCATCGCCACCAACCCCGGCGCCCGGGCGAGGAACGGGCAGAAGTTCGGCGACGGCGACCCGTCCCTCCTGGACGAGCGGGTGCGGCACGCCCTGTTCATGGCGGTCGACCGCAGGACACTGGTCGACAAGGTGTTCCAGGGCCACGCCGTCGAGGGCCAGGGCTACATACCGCCGCGCTTCTCCACCTACTTCTGGAAGCCGTCGCCGAGCCAGGAACTGGCCTACGACCCGGCGAAGGCCGCCCGGCTGCTCGACCAGGCCGGCTACCGCAGGAACGCCGACGGCAGACGCGTGGGCAAGGACGGCAAGCCCCTCACCTACCGCATGCTGTGCCACGCCACCGACCCGAACGACAAGGCGGTCGGCCAGTACCTGAAGGAGTGGTGGGGCAAGCTCGGCATCGGCCTGACACTGAACTGCCTCGACAACGTGACCGACCCCTGGCTCGCCGGAAAGTACGACCTCGCCTTCGACGGCTGGTCCGTCAATCCCGACCCCGACTTCGTGCTGTCGATCCACACCTGCGCGGCACTCCCGGCGACCCCCAAGGACACGGCCGCCACGGACAACTTCATCTGCGACAAGGCCTACGACGACCTCTACGCCCGGCAGCTCGCGGAGTACGACCCCGTCCGCCGCGCGGCCCTCGTCAAGCAGGCCGAGTCACGGCTGTACGACCTCGGGTACATGAACGTCATGGCGTACCCGAACGCGGTCGAGGCCTACCGGACGGACCAGATCGCGTCGATCACCACCATGCCCGAGAAGGCGGGCAACATCTACGGCCAGGACGGCTACTGGAGCTGGTGGTCGGCCGTACCGGCGAACTCCGGTGGCTCCTCCGGCAGTTCCTCGTCCACCGGGGTCGTCGTGGGGATCGTCGCGGGCGTCGTGGTCCTCGTCGGCGCCGGGGTGCTCCTCGCTCTGCGGCGCCGCGCCACCGCCGAGGACCGTGAGTAGTGGAACCGGCGCGCGAGCTGCGGACACGGGCCGGCACCGGGTACCTGCGGTACGCGGCGGGCAGGGCGGCCGGCGCCGCCGTCTCCCTGCTCGCCGTCCTCGTGACGGGTTTCTTCCTGTTCCGGCTGATCCCGGGCGACCCCGTGAAGTTCATGACGGGGGGCCGTCCCGTATCGGTGGAGCAACTGGCGACGTACCGCAGGGAGTTCGGCCTCGACCTGCCGTTGTGGCGGCAGTTCACGGACTACTGCGGCAAGGCGCTCACCGGCGACCTCGGCACGTCGTACCAGTTCCGGACCCCCGTCATCGACAAGATCGCCGAGGCGCTGCCGAACACACTGCTGCTCACCGGCACCGCGCTCGTCCTCTACACGGTCCTCGGCGTCGCGCTCGGCACCCGCTCGGCATGGCGCCACGGCCGGTTCGGCGACCGGTTCCACACCGGTCTGGCGCTGACCCTGTACTCGATCCCCTCCTTCTGGCTCGGCCTGCTGCTCATCATCGTGTTCGCGGTGGGCATGGGCCCCGTCCCGGGATTGTTCCCGACCGGCGGCATGGAGTCGGGCGGGAAGGAGGGCTTCGCGTACGCCGTCGACGTCGCCCACCATCTCGTCCTGCCGGTGATCACCCTGGTCGCGGTCGAGTACGGGCAGACGCTGCTGGTCGCGCGCTCGGCACTGCTCGACGAGATGGGCAGCGACTACCTGACCACCGCGCGCGCCAAGGGCCTGCGCGACGACCTGGTCCGGCGCCGGCACGCCGTGCCGAACGCGCTGCTGCCGACCGTGACCCTGGTCTTCGTCAATCTCGGCCGGACCGTGGCGGGGGTGATCCTCGTGGAGACGGTGTTCTCCTGGCCCGGCCTCGGCGGGCTCTTCTACCAGGCCCTGAGCGTGCCCGACCTGCCCCTGGTCCAGGGGCTGTTCCTCGTCTTCGCCTCGGCGGTGATCCTCATGAACACGCTGGCCGACCTGATCTATCCGCTGCTCGACCCCCGGGTGGGCCGATGACGACCGACACCACTCCCCCGGGCGGGCCGACGCCCACCGACACGACTCGCCCGGCGCCGAAGGTGAGCCCGCGCACCCTCGCCCGGCAGCGCCGCCGCCGCTCGGCCGCCCGCTTCTGGGCGCGCTACCGCACGCACCGCGCCGGGCTCCTGGGCCTGGCCGTCCTCGTCCTGTTCGCCCTGGTCGCACTCACCGCGCCGCTGACCGTCGGTGCCGACGTGTCCAGCGTGACCGGGGCGCCGGGCCGGCCGCTTCAGCATCCGAGCGGCGGGTTCCCGCTGGGCACCGACCGGTTCGGGCGGGACCTGCTGGGCCTGGTGGTGTGGGGCTCGCGGGTCTCGCTGCTGGTCGGGCTGCTCGCGGCGGTGCTGTCCGTGGCGATCGGCGCACTGGTCGGGATCACCGCCGGGCACTTCCGGGGCGCGTACGCCACCGTGATGATGCGGATCACGGACTGGTTCCTGGTGATGCCGACGCTGGTCCTCGCCATCGCGCTCGCCACCGTGATGTCCCGCTCGCTCGGCACGGTGATCCTGGCGATCGGCGTGACGTCCTGGCCGACCACCGCCCGGCTGGTGCGGGCGCAGACGCTGGCGGTGGAGTCCCGGCCCTACATCGAGCGGGCGCGGGCGCTCGGTGGCGGCCACGCGCACATCATGCTCCGGCACGTACTGCCCAACGTGATGCCGCTGGTGCTGGCGCAGACCACCCTGATGATCTCCTCGTCCATCCTCGCCGAGGCGACGCTGGCCTTCCTGGGAATGGGCGATCCGACGGTCGTGTCGTGGGGCGGCCTGCTCCAGGACGCCCGCGAAGCAGGTGCGGTCAGCTCCGGCGACTGGTGGTACCTGGTGCCGCCGGGCATCGCCATCGCCGTCGTCGCCCTCGCGTTCACGCTGTGCGGGCGCGCGGTCGAGTCGGTCCTCGACCCCCGGCTGGGGGTGACGCGTTGACGCTGCTGGACGTACGGAACCTGGAGGTCACCTACGCCGGCGGGGCCGACGCAGTGCGGGGCGTCGACCTGGTGCTGGAGGCGGGACAGAAGCTCGGCATCGCGGGCGAGTCGGGCTGCGGAAAGTCAACGCTGGCGCTGGCCCTGCTCCGGCTGCTGCCACCGGGCACCCGGGTCGGCGGGCAGGTCCTGCTGGACGGCGAGGACGTGCTGACCATGCGGTGGGGGCGGGTCCGGGCGGTGCGCTGGGCCGGCGCCTCGATCGTCTTCCAGGGAGCGATGCACTCCCTCAACCCGGTGCACCGGATCGGCGCCCAGATCGCCGAGCCGATGCTGCTGCACCGGAAGGCGACCACGGCCGAGGCGAGGCGCAGGACCGGCGAGCTGCTGGAGCACGTGGGCCTGCCGGCCGCACGGGCGTCGGCATTCCCCCACGAGCTGTCCGGCGGCCAGCGCCAGCGGGTGATGATCGCCATGGCGCTGGCCTGCGACCCGCGCCTGGTCATCGCCGACGAGCCGACGACGGCCCTGGACGTGATGATCCAGGCGCAGATCCTGCGGCTGATCGGGCAGCTCGTCGCCGAGCAGCACCTGGGCCTGATCATGATCAGCCACGATCTGGCCGTCCTCGCCGAGACCTGCGATCGGCTGGCGGTGATGTACGCGGGCCGGGTGGTCGAGGAGGGCCCGGCCCGGCAGCTCCACGACGACGCCCGGCATCCGTACGCCGCCGCCCTGTCCGCCGCCTTCCCCCGCATCGGCGACCCGGCCTCCCGCTACGCCCCGCGCGGCCTGGCGGGCGATCCCCCGGACCCCTCCGCCCTGCCGTCCGGCTGCGCCTTCCACCCGCGCTGCCCGGTGGCCCTGGACGAATGCGCCACCCAGGACCAGGAGCTGCGGGAGGCCGGCCCGGGGCGCCGGGCGGCCTGCGTGCATGTGCCGCCAGGGCCGGCCCCCGGTCCGACGGCGGCCACGGAGGACGCGAGGAGCACCCCATGACGGCATCACCGACGACAGCACCGCTGCTGAGCGCCGAGGGACTGGGCGTGACCTTCCCCGGGCGTCACGGCGGAGCGCCGTCCCGGGCGGTGGACGGGGTGGACCTCGACATCCGCCCCGGGGAGATCGTGGCGCTGGTCGGCGAGTCGGGCTGCGGCAAGACGACGCTGGCCCGCGCGCTGCTCGGCCTGGTGCGGCCGACGTCGGGAAGCGTCCGTTTCGCCGGACGGCCGCTCGACCACTCCGCCCGGGCCCTGAGGGCGTACCGCAGACGCGTCCAGCTGGTGCTGCAGGACCCGAGCGGATCGCTGAACCCCCGGCACACGGTGTACGAGGCGGTCGCGGAGGGGCTGCGGATCCACGGGTACGACGGAGACGAGCGGACGGCGGTGGCGGGGGCCCTGTCCCGCGCGGGACTGCGCCCACCGGAGCGCTTCTTCCTGCGCCATCCGCACGAGCTGTCGGGAGGCCAGCGCCAGCGCGTGGTGATCGCGGGCGCGCTCGTCCTGGACCCGGAACTGATCGTCGCGGACGAGCCGGTGGCCTCCCTCGACGCCTCGGTGCGCGGTGAGATCCTGGCGCTGCTGCTGCGCCTGCGCACCGAACTGGGCCTGTCCGCACTGGTGGTGACGCACGATCTGGGCCTGGCGTGGAACATCGCGGACCGGGTGGCGGTGATGTACCTGGGCCGGATCGTCGAGACGGGCGACGTCGAACAGATCCTGACGGCCCCACGGCACCCCTACACCCGGGCGCTGCTCTCGGTCCTCCCCGAAGCCCCGGGTGCCCCCGTCGTCCTGTCCGGCGAGCCCCCGGACCCCTCCCGCATCCCCACGGGCTGCCGCTTCCACCCCCGCTGCCAGGTCCTGGCAGGCGGGGAGGCGGAACGGGCGGGCGTCGCGGACGCGTGCCGGACCCGGGACCTGGAGGTGCTGGGCGGGGGTGACGTCGGGCAGGTGGCGTGCCACTGGGCGCGGGCAGGGCGGAGTTGGTCGCCCTCGCCGAGGCGGGCGTCGATGTGACGGACGTCGGCGAGGAACCGCGACGGGGCGTTCCCGGCGGGGTACGCCGAATCCCGCTGCTCTCTGATGGCTGGTTCTATGCGCTGCCGGTGCCCCGGCTGCGTCTCATCGCGATCACCCGGATCATCCCGCCGTTCGAGTTCCTCTGAGCCGGTCGATCGAACGGCCGGAAGCAGCGGCCCGGAAGAGCCGGTTCCCGGCACCTCGCGAGGTACCGGGAACCGAACGGAGCCAGGGAGACGTCAGGCCGCGTGCACGACGTCCTTCTCCTCGGCGAAGTGGCAGGCCGACTCGTGGGCCGCGGGGGAGTCCGCGTCCTTGAAGCGCTCCGGGATCGCCAGCAGCGGCGCTTCCTGGGCGCACTTGTCCGTGGCCTTCCAGCAGCGGGTGCGGAAGCTGCAGCCCGACGGCGGGTTGGCCGGGGACGGCACGTCGCCGGTGAGGATGATCCGCTCGCGGTGCTCACGGGCCTCCGGGTCCGGCACGGGGACCGCCGACAGCAGCGCCTGGGTGTAGGGGTGCGTCGGGTGGTCGTAGATCTGCTCGTCCGTGCCGATCTCGGCGATCTTGCCGAGGTACATCACGCCCACTCGGTCCGAGATGTGCCGGACGATCGACAGGTCGTGCGCGATGAAGATGTAGGAGAGGTTGAACTCGTCCTGCAGTCGCTCCATCAGGTTGATGACCTGCGCCTGGACCGACACGTCCAGGGCGGAGACCGGCTCGTCGCAGATGATGATCTCGGGGTTGAGCGCCAGGCCGCGGGCGATGCCGATGCGCTGCCGCTGGCCGCCGGAGAACTGGTGCGGGTAGCGGTTGATGTACTCGGGGTTGAGACCCACGACGTCCAGGAGTTCCTGCACCTTGCGGCGCCGGTCCCCCTTGGGTGCCACCTCGGGGTGGATGTCGAAGGGCTCGCCGATGATGTCGCCCACCGTCATACGGGGGTTGAGCGACGTGTACGGGTCCTGGAACACCATCTGGATGTTCCGCCGCACCGCCTTCAGGGCGCGCCCGGACAGTTTGGTGATGTCCTGGCCCTTGTAGAAGATCTGGCCGGCGGTGGCCCGCTCCAGGTGCATCAGGAGCTTGGCCACGGTGGACTTGCCGCAGCCGGACTCGCCCACGATGCCCAGCGTCTCGCCCTGGTAGAGGTCGAAGGAGACGCCGTCGACGGCCTTGACCGCGCCGACCTGCCTCTTCAGCAGGATGCCCTGGGTGAGCGGGAAGTGCTTCACCAGGTTGCGCACCTGCAGGATCGGCTCGCCGCGCTCGACGGGCGCCTCGATGGCGCTGACCGCTTCCTCCTCGGTGTGGACGTCCACGACGTCCACCTCGGAGACGTTCGGCGTGGCGTCCTGCTGCTCGTCGTTCTTGCTGAGCTCAGCCATGGATCGTCTCCTTCCAGAAGTGGCACGCCGAGGCGCGGCCCACCAGGTCGCTGCCGTCCTGCTCGGTGACCGGCAGCAGGTCCGGGATCTGCTCGCGGCAGATGTCCTGGGCCTTGGGGCAGCGCGGGTTGAAGGCACAACCGGTCGGAATGCGCAGCAGGTTGGGCGGCAGGCCCTTGATGGCGTACAGCTCCTGGCCCTTCTGGTCCAGGCGCGGGATGGAGTCCAGCAGACCCCGCGTGTACGGGTGCGCCGGACGCTTGTACAGCTCGTGGACCGGGGCACGCTCCACGATCCGGCCCGCGTACATCACCGCGATCTTGTCCGCCACGTCGGCGACCACACCCAGGTCGTGGGTGATGAGGATCAGGCCCATGTTGTACTCGCGTTGCAGCTCCGCGAGCAGGTCCATGACCTGCGCCTGGACCGTCACGTCGAGGGCTGTGGTCGGCTCGTCGGCGATGATCAGGTCCGGCTCCAGGGCAAGCGCCATGGCGATCATGATGCGCTGGCGCATACCCCCCGAGAACTGGTGCGGGTAGTCGTTCACGCGAGCCGCCGCGGCCGGGATCTTCACCCGGTCCATCAGCTCGATCGCCTTGGCCTTGGCGTCCTTCTTGGACATGCCCTGGTGGACCCGGAACATCTCGCCGAGCTGGTAGCCGACGGTCAGCACCGGGTTCAACGAGCTGAGCGCGTCCTGGAAGATCATGGCGATCTTCTGGCCACGGATCTTGCGGCGCTCCTCGGCCGACATCTTGAGCATGTCCTGGCCGCGGAAGAGGATCTCGCCGTGGGGGATCCGCGCCGGGGGCATGTCGAGGATGCCCATGATGGCCTGCGCCGTGACGGACTTGCCGGAGCCCGACTCACCGAGCACGGCGAGTGTCTCGCCCGCGTCGACGCTGTAGTTGACGCCGTTGACGGCCTTGGCGACGCCCTCCCGGGTGTGGAACTCGACGTGCAGGTCACGCACTTCGAGCAGCGGGGCACCGTCCGCCCCGCCGTCGCGGGGCGACGGCACGGGCACGACTTCTTCCATGGTGGTCACGTACGCCTCCCTCAGCGCATCTTCGGGTCGAGGGCGTTGCGGACCGCCTCACCGAGCATGATGAACGCCAGCACCGTGATGCTGAGCATGATCGACGGGTAGAGCATGATCCACTGCGCCACGCGGATCTGGTTGCCGCCGTCCGAGATGTCGTTGCCCCACGAGACACCGTTGAGCCCGAGCCCCAGGAAGGACAGCGTCGCCTCGGCCGCGATGTAGATGCCGAGCGAGATGGTCGCGACGACGATCACCGGGGCGAGGGTGTTGGGCAGGATGTGCCGGAACATGATCCGCCCGGTGCCCGCGCCGAGGGCCTTCGCCGCATGCACGTAGTCCGACTGCTTGGTGCTGATCACCGCGCCGCGCATCACGCGGGCGATCTGGGTCCAGCCGAACAGGCCCAGCGCGCCGATGACGACCCAGGCCGAGCGGTCCGGGAAGGAGTTCAGGACGACCATGGTTCCGAGCAGGAACGGGATGCCGAAGAACACGTCCGTCAGCCGCGAGAGCACCGAGTCGACGATGCCGCCGAAGTAGCCGGCGATCATGCCCATGAGGCCGCCCACCAGCGTCACGAGGAGGGTCGTCCCGAAACCGACGGCGACGGAGGCCCGGGTGCCGTAGATGACACGGGCGTACACGCTGCGGCCCTGCTGGTCGTAGCCGAGCCAGTCCGGCGAGAAGACGTTGCCCAGCTTGGGCTTCTGGAGGTAGTGCTTGGCCAGGTCGCCCGAGCTCGGGTCGACGCTGGTGAACCACCCCGGGAAGAAGGTGATCGTCAGCAGCAGGAGGATCAGCACGGCCGAGACGATGAAGATCCAATCGCGGCGCAGGTCGGCCCAGGCGTCACCCCACAGGCTCCGGGACCTCTCCGCCCTGGGTTCGGGCAGTGGCCCTCCGGCCGCGGCGACGGCCGCCTCCTCCGCGGCGCTCTCGGGAGCGGTCTTGATCACGTCAGGCATAGCGAATCCTCGGGTCCAGGACCGCGTAGAGCAGGTCGACGAGCAGGCTGGCGAGGAGGTAGATGAGCACCAGGATCGTCACCAGACCGACCAGGGTCGTTCCTTCGCGGCGGATGATCGACTGGTAGATCGTCAGACCGACGCCCTGGATGTTGAACAGGCCCTCGGTGACGACGGCGCCGCCCATCAGGGCGCCGATGTCCGTGCCCAGGTAGGTGACCACGGGGATCAGCGAGTTGCGCATGAGGTGGATGCCCACCACACGTCGCTTCGGCAGACCTTTGGCGATGGCCGTGCGGATGTAGTCGGCGCGCAGGTTCTCAGCGATCGACGTACGGGTGAGTCGTGTCACATAGGCCAGTGAGGCGGTCGCCAGGACGAAGGCCGGCATCAGCAACTCGTTGTAGTTCGTGGAGTCGTTGACGTTCGGCGGAAGCCAGTTCAGCTGGAAGGCGAAGACCACCTTGAGGATGTAGCCGAGGACGAAGACCGGAACGGAGATCAGCAGCAGGGACACCAGAAGGATGACGTTGTCCGTGAGCCGCCCGGCCCGCATGCCCGCCAGGACGCCGAGCGCGATACCCAGGACGACTTCGATGGCGAACGCCAGCGAGGCGAGGCGGAGGGTGACGGGGAACGCTCCGGCCAGTACGTCCGTGACCGGCCGTCCGCTGGCGATCTGCGTACCGAAGTTCGCGTGCAGGATCATCTCCCGCATGTAGTGCCAGTACTGCACCAGGATCGGCTGGTCCAGGCCGTACTCATGTCTCAGCGCGGCAATCACCTGCGGGCTGGTGCCCTTGTCGCCGAAAAGCCCTCGTACGGGGTCACCGGGCAGGGCGTAGACCATGAGAAAGATCAGCAGGGTTGTCCCGATGAACACCGGGATCATCTGGAGCAGTCGTCGTGCGACGTAGCGCCCCATCGTGCCTCCATGTCAGTCACAGCGGCAGCCGACGGGCCCTTCCCCCGCGCACCGCTCCGGGCGATACACATGGAAAGGGCCCCCCGGCCACTGCCGTCCCCCGGGGGTGAGGCACAAGCCTCACCCCCGGGACAAACGGGCTGTTTGTGGTTACTTCTTGACCTGAACGCCGGTCAGGATCGGGTCGCCGTTCTGGGCGTACTTGACGCCGGTGACCTTCTCCGAGAAGCCCGCGTTGACCTTGTAGTACCAGAGCGGAATGCTCGGCATGTAGTTGACGAGCTCCTTCTCGATCGCCTGGTACTGCTTCATCGAGTCGTCGAGCGTCTTGGCGCTGTCGGCCGCGGCGATCTCCTTGTCGATGTTCGCGTTGGCGAAGCCGCTCTGGTTGCCGTCCGACTTGGAGCCGAACAGGTCGCGGAGGAAGTTGGCGTTGAACGGGTAGTCCAGCACCCAGCCCGAGCGGTACATGGACTTGACCTGGTGCGCGTCACGCGCGTTCAGGTCCGCCTGGAAGTCGGGCTTCGAGTCGCCGGCGCACTTCACGCCCACGGCCTTGGTGATGGAGTTGCAGACCGCCTCCACCCACTCCTTGTGGCCGCCGTCCGCGTTGTACTGGATGGTGATGGCGTTGCCCGGAACGCCGCCGCCGTCCTTGATGAGCTGCTTGGCCTTGGCCGGGTCGTACTTGACGACGTCGCCGGCGGCGTCCGGCTGGTAGCCGAGGACGCCCTTGGCGACCCAGCCGGTGGCGGGCTCACGGGTGCCCTGGAGCACCGTCTTGGTGATGGTGTCCCGGTCGATCGCCATCGACAGGCCCTGCAGGACCTTCGGGTTGATGTTCTTCCACTGCTTGGTGTAGAAGGCCGGCGCGATCGTCTGGATCGCGGAGTAGGCCTGGTCCACGGCGCGGTCGCCGAGGTCCTGCTTGTAGACGGGCAGGTCCTTGGGCGCGATCTGGCGCAGCACGTCGACGTTGCCGGACTTCAGGTCCTCGTAGGCCGTCTCGAGGCTGGTGTAGTTCTTGAAGATCACACCGCCGTTCTTGGCCTTGTTCGGACCCTGGTAGTCGTCGTAGCGGGCGACCTCGATCTGCTTGTTGTGCTGCCAGCTGACGAACTTGTAGGGGCCGTTGCCGATCGGGTGCTGGCCCGCGGCCTTCGGGTCCTTGTAGAAGGACTCCGGCAGCGGGTCGAAGACCTCGTAACCGAGCTTGTAGATGAAGTACGGGATCGGCTTGCTCAGGGTGATGGTGAAGGTGTTGTCGTCGACGACCTTCAGGCCGGACATCGTGTCGGCCTTCGGGGAGCCCTTGGCCGGGGCGACGTCGTCGTAGCCCTGGATGTCGGCGAACCAGGCGCTGTTGGTCTGCTTGTTCTTCGGGTTCGCGGCCCAGTTCCAGGCCTTGACGTAGGACTCGGCGGTCACCGGGGTGCCGTCGTGGAACTTCCAGCCCGGCTTCAGCTTGACCGTGTAGGTCTTGCTGTCCTTGCTGTCCACCGACTGGGCGTTCATGTAGACGATCTTGCCGGTGGAGTCGTAGTCGACCAGACCGGTGAAGATGGCCCGCGTGACGATGCTGCCGTTGGACTCCATGGTGTTGGCCGGCTGCAGCGGGTTCTGCGGCTCGCCCACCTCGATGGAGAACTTGCCGTTCGGGTCGATCGCGGCCTTGCTGTCGCTGCCCTTGCCACCGCCGCCGCCGCAGGCCGTCGCGCCCAGCGCCACAACCGCGGCTATCGCAACCCACTTGGCGCTCTTGGCACCACGCATGGGGCTCCTCCTCATGAGTCCATTGGTTCACCGCATGGAGGGGCACAAGACGCATCACCGTCACCGGTGCCTGAAATGGTCAGGTGCCCCCGCGCTCGTGAGTCGGCGCCGCCGGCGGCGTGACCCTTTGATCCGAGCTCTACGCGCCTAACTATCTGCCATCAACCAGGGACGAACCACTCCCCTAAGGTCTCGGTTCCATCACACCTGGCGCGTACATCTTCCAAAATCCGGACAAACGGTTTGCCGAAAGATCCCTGCGAAACGGACTTGTTACACATCTACCGGGGCTGAGTGTCCGCATTCCGGACACTCAGCAGGAAAAATCCGGTTGCGACCTACCGTGGAGGTGTGCAGGGGCTCGTTGCCGTACGCACACAACGATGCGCACCGTGCACGCGCCGTCCGGTTCCGGGGAACATGTCCCGGTGAACCGCCGTCACGCGAAGCCCGTTTCGCCGGCGATCCGCCTGGCATGGCCGGAATGCACCTCCGCAGCAGGGTAGTGCGCATCCCCCGGACTGTGCGGCTCCCAAAAGGAAGTGAAGGGTTTTCCCTATCCCCCTATGTGCACGACAGGGCCGGGCACCCCGTCTCGCGGAGCGTCCGGCCCTGACGCAGGTGGCCTGGATCAGCTGTGCTTGGCGCGGCTCGCGGCGCGGGCCCGCTCGCGCTGGTCGAGGACGACCTTGCGGATACGGACCGCCTCCGGCGTCACCTCGACGCACTCGTCGTCGCGGCAGAACTCCAGGGACTGCTCGAGCGACAGCTTGCGCGGCGGCACGATCGACTCGGCGATGTCGGCCGTGGCGGACCGGATGTTGGTGAGCTTCTTCTCCTTGGTGATGTTGACGTCCATGTCGTCGGCGCGGGAGTTCTCACCGACGATCATGCCCTCGTACACCTCGGTGCCCGGCTCCACGAACAGCGTGCCGCGCTCCTGGAGGTTCGTCATCGCGAACGCGGTGACCGTGCCGGAGCGGTCGGCCACCAGCGAGCCGTTGTTACGGGTCTGCAGCGGGCCCGCCCACGGCTCGAAGCCCTCGTGGATGGAGTGGCCGATGCCCGTGCCGCGGGTGCTGGTCAGGAACTCGGTGCGGAAGCCGATGAGGCCGCGGGAGGGCACCACGAACTCCATGCGGACCCAGCCGGAGCCGTGGTTCGACATGTTGTCCATACGGCCCTTGCGGACGCCCATGAGCTGCGTGACCGCACCCATGTGCTCCTCGGGCACATCGATCGTCATGCGCTCGAACGGCTCGTACGTCTTGCCGTCGATCTGCTTGGTGACGACCTGCGGCTTGCCGACCGTCAGCTCGTAGCCCTCGCGGCGCATGGTCTCCACCAGGATGGCCAGCGCCAGCTCGCCGCGGCCCTGCACCTCCCAGGCGTCCGGGCGATCGGTGTCCAGCACCCGGAGGCTGACGTTGCCGATCAGCTCACGGTCGAGGCGGTCCTTGACCTGGCGGGCGGTGACCTTGCGATCCTTGACCGTGGCCTTGGCGTTGGCGCCCTTGCCGGTACCGCCCTTGCCGACCAGCGGCGAGGTGTTCGTACCGATCACCATGGAGATCGCCGGCTCGTCGACCGTGATCAGCGGCAGCGCGACCGGGTTCTCCGGGTCGGCCAGGGTCTCACCGATCATGATCTCGGGGATGCCGGCGACGGCGCAGATGTCACCCGGGCCGGCCTTCTCGGCGGGCTTGCGGGTGAGGGCCTCGGTCATCATCAGCTCGCTGATGCGGACGTTGCTGATGGTCCCGTCGCGCCTGATCCAGGCGACGGTCTGGCCCTTGCGCAGCTCGCCCTGCTCGACGCGGAGCAGCGCGATACGGCCGAGGAAGTTGTCGGCGTCCAGGTTGGTGACGTGGGCCTGGAGCGGGGCGGACTCGTCGTAGGTCGGGGCCGGGATGTGCTCCAGGATCGTGGAGAAGAACGGCTCCAGGCTGGTGGAGTCCGCCGGGACCGTGCCGTCCGCCGGCTTGGTCAGCGACGCGATGCCGTCACGGCCGCAGGCGTAGACGATCGGGAACTCGATCTGGTCCTCGTCGGCGTCCAGGTCGAGGAAGAGGTCGTAGGTCTCGTTGACGACCTCGTCGATTCGGGCGTCGGGGCGGTCCGTCTTGTTGATGCACAGGATGACGGGCAGCCGGGCCTGGAGCGCCTTGCGCAGCACGAAGCGGGTCTGCGGCAGCGGGCCCTCGGAGGCGTCGACGAGCAGGACGACACCGTCGACCATCGACAGGCCACGCTCGACCTCGCCGCCGAAGTCGGCGTGGCCGGGGGTGTCGATGATGTTGATGGTGATGGGCTCCCCGCCGTCCTTGGGGTGGTACTTCACCGCCGTGTTCTTGGCGAGGATCGTGATGCCCTTCTCACGCTCCAGGTCGTTCGAGTCCATGACACGGTCGTCGACCTGCTCGAGCTGGTGCGCGGCGAAGGCGCCGGCCTGCTTCAGCATGGCGTCGACGATGGTCGTCTTGCCGTGGTCGACGTGCGCGACGATGGCGACGTTGCGGATGTCGTGACGCGTTGCAGTCACAGCCATATTGAGGCGTTCTCCCGGAGTGTGAGGACGGCTGCGCGTACGTCCTCGGTACGCGCGCCCTGCCGGGCTGAACGTGCCACGGCCTCACCCCATGGTACGGGGGTGCTGCCGCTTGGGGATGCCGGGTTACGTCGGTGCAGGTCAGGGTGGTTGCGGGGCGCCCGGTGTTGCGGCTGGGCGGGGGCTGGGCGCGCGACCCGGCGCCACGGGGCGCCGCTGCGCGCACCCGTGCCGCCCCAGCGGCACGACTGCCCGCAGCGAGGGCGGAAGCCGGAAGCGGTATCAGCGGCACGACTGCCCGCAGCGAGGGCGGAAGCCGGAAGCGGTATCAGCGGCACGACCGACCGTAGCGAGGGCGGCTACGACGACGGGCTCGGCGACGGTTTCGCCCCCTTCTTCAGGTAGCCCATGTCCTCGTACACCGGCGTCTCGAAGCCCCACGAGCCGGCGTTGGCCAGGGTGGTTCGGGTGGCTGTCAGCTGGGGGCGCTGGTAGAGCGGGATCGAGGCTGCCGTGGCCCAGATGCGGGCGTCGGCCTTGCGGACCAGGTCCCGTTCCTCGTCCTCGTCCAGCGTGGTGATCGCCTGGTCGAAGAGCTGGTCCACCTGGTCGGTGCCGACCCGCGTGTAGTTCTGTTCGACGCTCAGCGAGCCGTCCGCCGCCGGGACCGGCTTGGCGAAGATCGGCCGGGCGTCGGTCGCGGGGAAGGCGGTCGCGGGCCAGGAGTACAGCGCCAGGTCGTAGTCCCCGGAGGCGATGTGGTCCTTGAAGTAGCTGTCGTCCGGGACGGTGGTGATCTCCGTGCGGATGCCGACCTTCTGAAGCATGCGGGCGATGCGGTCGCCGACGGTCCGCAGGGCCTTCGATCCCGGTCCGGAGGGCAGCACGAACCGCAGCTGCAGCGCCTTGCCGTCCTTGGCGAGCACCCCGGAGGCGGCGCCGCCCGGAGCGGCCGTGCCCTTGGGCGCGTACGCCCCCGGCGCCCCGCCCGGACGCCTGCGGTGCTCCTGCTGGAGTTCGCCGTCGATGTGCCGGCCCGCCTGTTCGTCGGCGGGCTTGTTCGCGTGGTCGCGGGGGTCGTGCTGGGCGGGCGGCTTGTTGTCCTGGCCGACGATGTAGGCGCCGTCGGTGCCCGTGCCCTCCCCGGGCCCCGCCTTGTGGGCCTCGGATCCGGCCGCCCCCTCCTTCTTTTTCGGCTCTGCCTTGACCGGGCCGCCGGGCACCCAGCCCGCCTCGGTCAGCAGTGCCTGGGCCTGGGCGGTGTCCTGTTTGCCGAGCGAGCCGCTGTTGTCCTGGTAGGCGTCCTGTCCGGCGAGCGCGAGGTGGCTGCCGACCGGCACGGCGGGCAGCCCGAGCGGCTTGAGGACCAGCCCGGCCAGCTCGGCGCGGTCCAGGGCGCGGGCCACCGCCCGCCGCACCCGCTCGTCGGCGAGGGGGCCCCGGGAGCCGTTGAGGGCGAGCTGGGTGTAGGCGGGTTCCAGGGACTTGCGGATCACGAAGCCACGCAGGGACTGCTGCTGCTCTGGGCCGGGTGCCGCCGTGGCGTCGCTGGGGGCGGCGGAGGGGCCCTGAAGGGGCTTGCTGCCCTTGTCGCGGGCGGCGAGCGTGATCCGCTCGGCCTCCTCCGGTTCGACCTCCGCCATGTCGACCTTGCCGTCGGCGAGCGCGGCGGCCCGCTGGTCGAGCGGCACGGCCACGAACACGATCTGGGAGAGCTTGGCGGGCCGCCCCCACCAGCGCGGATTGCGGGCCAGGGTGACCTCGCCGCCCTTTTGGTCCACCTTGGCGAGGGAGAAAGGCCCGGCGGTGACCTTCAGGCCGCGTCTCGCCGAGTCGTTGAAGCTGTCCGGGGTGCCCGTGACGTCCTTCGGGTACAGCGGGGAGAACAGCGACCGCCAGTCCGCGTACGGCTTGGCGAAGGTGACCTTGACCTCGAGGTTGTTCGCGCCGCGCTCCACCTTCTCGATGCGGTCGTAGCCGGCGTTGCGGGCGGTCCAGTAGGCGTTGTCCTTGCCGGCCAGGGCGCGCCACTGGGCGGCGAAGTCGTCGGCGCCGATCTCCCGGCCGTCGCTCCAGACGGCCTGCTGGTTGAGGCGGTAGACGACGACCTGCTTGGGCTCGGTCGACACCACCTCGGCGGACTGCAGGAAGTCCGGATCGCGCTGCGGACGGCCGTGCGCGTCCAGTCGGAACAACGAGGGCAGGACGGCGCCCGCGATCCGGGTGGTCGCGGCGCCGGCGTCGGCCTGGAAGGAGTTCAGGGTCTCGGGCACGGCGTCGACGGCCCAGCGCAGGGTGCCTCCGTCGGCGACGAGGGTGCGGGCGGCGGGAGCGATGTCCTGCGCGGCGACCGGCTCGCTCTTCTGCTCGTCGTCGGCGCTGCAGGCGGCGAGCGCCGAGGCCGCGAGGGCTCCCGCGGTGAGGAATGCGACCGAGCGCAGTACCGCGCGCGGTCCGACGCCGTCGTGGGACATCACGTCTACCTCCGAGGGGCCGCTCCGCGGTTGAGCGGGCTTAGGGCGTTATGATCCGTTTTGGGAGTATTGGGGGTATTTGGAGCTGATCAGATGTATGTGCCCACTGAAGAGGAAAGGGGCCACCGAGATGGGGCGACACGGCGACCGGGCCGCGGAAGCTCACCCATGTGGCGCAGTCGGCCACGCCTCCGAACCCCCGCTCACTCGGCCGCTCCCTCTGCCCCGAAGTGGCGGGAGATTCGAAAACTCACCCGCACACACCGGCGTGCGTCGGCCAATCGGTGCATGTCCCTTCCCTCCGGTTGGTGTGAGGCGCAACACTCGCAGGCGCATGAGCGTTGCCGGCCCGGTACGAGGGACCCGTGGAAGCGAGGTCACGTCATGTCCGTGCACGAGGAACTGACATCGGTCCAGCGCTGCCTCGACGACCTGTGCCGGTCGGTGGGGCGGCTGGAGCGGCAGATCGGCAGCGGCGGGCTCGACATCCGCCGTGTCCGCACCGACGCCGACCACCTGCGCGAGAGCGTGGCGCTGCTGTGCGAGGCGGCAAGTGCCCAAGGCGCCTCGCGGCGGCCCGATCTCGTCGCCATCCCCGACACCCCGTACGACACCACCCTGTGGACGGACTCGGACGACGAGGGTCTCGGCGCCCGAGACCGGCACGCCCCCTGACGAAGAAGGTGCGTCCCAAGTTGGCCACTGGCACGGAATCCCCCGACACCGAAGTCCCCGCGCCCGGCGACGAGCGGACCGGCAGGCGCGCCGCGATCCCGGGGCGCCACCTGCGCACCGACCGCTGGTGGCTGGCCCCGGCCGGCACCGTCGCCGGACTGCTGGCCTTCGTCGTGTACTCGACCTGGCGCGCCTTCGCCGACGCGCACTACTACGCGGCGCCGTACGTCTCGCCGTTCTACTCGCCGTGCCTGGCGGAGCGGTGCCGGACCATGCACGCGGGGCCCAACGCGGACCTCTTCGGCAGCTGGTGGGCGATCTCCCCGGCGATCATCATCCTGATCTTCCCGCTGGGCTTCCGCCTGACCTGCTACTACTACCGAAAGGCCTACTACCGCGGCTTCTGGGCGTCGCCCCCGGCCTGCGCGGTGGCGGAGCCGCACCAGAAGTACACCGGCGAGACCCGCTTCCCGCTGGTCCTGCAGAACCTCCACCGGTACTTCTTCTACGCGGCGCTCCTGGTGGCGGGTGTCCTCACCTACGACACCGTGCTCGCCTTCCGCGACCAGCACTACCGCTGGGGCCACATGGGGCTCGGCACCCTGGTCTTCCTGGTGAACATCGCGCTGATCTGGGCGTACACGCTCTCCTGCCACTCCTGCCGGCACATCGTCGGCGGCAAGCTCAAACACTTCTCCAAGCACCCGCTCCGGTACCGGGCGTGGGTGTTCATCAGCCGGCTCAACGCCCGGCACATGCTGCTGGCGTGGGCGTCGCTGGTCAGCGTGGCCCTCGCCGACTTCTACGTGTACCTGGTCGCGTCCGGCGCCTTCGCCGATCCGCGCTTCTTCTGACGAGTTCCGATGAGTGAGGCCTTGTGATGACCGTGGTCGACCGGCAGGAGTGGGACGTGGTCGTGGTCGGGGCCGGCGGCGCCGGGCTGCGCGCCGCCATCGAGGCCCGCGAGCGCGGCGCCCGCACCGCCGTGATCTGCAAGTCGCTGTTCGGCAAGGCGCACACGGTGATGGCGGAGGGCGGCATCGCGGCGGCGATGGGCAACGCCAACCCGCACGACAACTGGCAGGTGCACTTCCGCGACACCATGCGCGGCGGGAAGTTCCTCAACCAGTGGCGGATGGCCGAGCTGCACGCGCGCGAGGCGCCCGACCGCGTCTGGGAGCTGGAGACCTGGGGCGCCCTGTTCGACCGTACGCAGGACGGGAAGATCTCCCAGCGCAACTTCGGCGGCCACGAGTACCCGCGCCTGGCGCACGTCGGCGACCGCACGGGGCTGGAGCTGATCCGCACGCTCCAGCAGAAGGTGGTCGCGCTGCAGCAGGAGGACAAGGAGGAGACCGGCGACTACGAGTCCCGGCTGAAGGTGTTCCAGGAGTGCACGGTCACCCGGATCCTCAAGGATGGGCAGAGGGTGTCGGGTGTCTTCGCCTACGAGCGCGAGTCGGGCCGTTTCTTCGTCCTCGAAGCCCCGGCGGTCGTGATCGCGACGGGCGGCATCGGCAAGTCCTTCAAGGTGACGTCGAACTCCTGGGAGTACACCGGCGACGGGCACGCGCTGGCGCTGCTCGCCGGGGCGCCGCTGCTGAACATGGAGTTCGTGCAGTTCCACCCGACCGGCATGGTCTGGCCGCCTTCGGTGAAGGGCATCCTCGTCACCGAGTCGGTGCGCGGCGACGGCGGCGTGCTGATGAACGCGGGCGGCAAGCGGTTCATGTTCGACTACATCCCCGACGTCTTCAAGGAGAAGTACGCGGAGACGGAGGCGGAGGCCGACCGCTGGTACGACGACCCGGACCACAACCGCCGCCCGCCGGAGCTGCTGCCCCGGGACGAGGTGGCGCGCGCCATCAACGCCGAGGTGAAGGCGGGCCGGGGCTCCCCGCACGGCGGTGTCTTCCTGGACGTCTCGACGCGCATGCCCGCCGAGGTGGTCCGGCGCCGGCTGCCGTCGATGTACCACCAGTTCAAGGAGCTGGCGGATGTCGACATCACCGCCGAGGCGATGGAGGTCGGGCCGACCTGCCACTACGTGATGGGCGGCGTCGCGGTCGACTCGGACACGGCGGCGGCCCGCGGGGTCACGGGCCTGTACGCGGCCGGGGAGGTGGCCGGCGGGATGCACGGCTCCAACCGGCTGGGCGGAAACTCGCTCTCCGACCTGCTGGTGTTCGGGCGCCGGGCCGGTCTGCACGCGGCGCAGTACGCCATGGGGCTGGCGGAGCGGCCCCGTGTGGACGAGGTGCAGGTGGACACGGCGGCGGCCGAGGCGCTGCGCCCGTTCTCGGCGGAGGGTCCGGTGCCCGGTGAGGAGGTCCGGGAGGAGGGCCGTCCGCCGGAGAACCCGTACACCCTGCACCAGGAGCTCCAACAGACCATGAACGACCTGGTCGGCATCATCCGCCGCGAGTCGGAGATGCAGCAGGCGCTGAAGAAGCTGGGGGAACTGCGGGTGCGGGCGCGCCGGGCGGGCGTCGAGGGGCACCGGCAGTACAACCCGGGCTGGCATCTGGCGCTGGACCTGCGGAACATGCTGCTGGTCAGCGAGTGCGTGGCACGGGCCGCGCTGGAGCGCACGGAGTCGCGCGGCGGTCACACCCGCGAGGACTTCCCGTCGATGGACCGGGCGTGGCGGCGCGTCAACCTGCTGTGCCGGCTCACCGACCCCACGGAGGGCCTGGCGGCGACGGACCCGGTCCGGGGCCAGATCACCCTCACCCGGGAGACCACCGAACCCATCCGTCCCGACCTGCTCGCCCTCTTCGAGAAGGAGGAGCTGGTGAAGTACCTCGCCGAAGAGGAGCTCTACGAATGAGCAGCTACGAAGCCCGCTTCAAGGTGTGGCGGGGCGACGCGGGCGGCGGCGGCCTGGAGGACTTCAAGGTCGAGGTCAACGACGGCGAGGTGGTGCTGGACATCATCCACCGTCTGCAGGCCACCCAGGCCCCGGATCTCGCCGTCCGCTGGAACTGCAAGGCCGGCAAGTGCGGTTCCTGCTCGGCGGAGATCAACGGGCGGCCGCGGCTGATGTGCATGACGCGGATGTCGGTGTTCGACCGGGAGGAGACGATCACCGTCACTCCCCTGCGCACCTTCCCGGTGATCCGCGACCTGGTGACGGACGTCGGCTTCAACTACGTCAAGGCGCGCGAGGTCCCGGCCTTCGTGCCGCCCGCGGGGCTCGGCCCGGGCGAGTACCGCATGATGCAGGAGGACGTGGACCGCTCCCAGGAGTTCCGCAAGTGCATCGAGTGCTTCCTGTGCCAGAACACCTGCCATGTGGTGCGCGACCACGAGGAGAACAAGCAGGCGTTCGCGGGCCCGCGCTACCTGATGCGGATCGCGGAACTGGACATGCATCCGCTGGACGCGGCGGCCGAGCGGGGCCTGGACCGCAAGCGCACGGCCCAGGACGAACACGGCCTCGGCTACTGCAACATCACCAAGTGCTGCACGGAGGTCTGCCCCGAGGGCATCAGGATCACGGACAACGCCCTCATCCCGCTGAAGGAGCGGGCGGTCGACCGCAAGTACGACCCCCTGGTGTGGCTGGGATCGAAGATCAGGAGGCGTTCCACGTGACGTCGGCGCGTGCCGGTCGGCCTCGTACGAACTCCAGTGCGCACTCAAGGTTGTGTTCCGCGATGCCCCGCATCGGCCCGGGTTCCGGGTAGTCGCCGTCCAGGAGCCGGAGGGGACCCGCCACCAGGGACAGGTGCAGGGCGAGGCGGTACAGGCGCAGCCGGTCCTCGTCGAGGCCGTCGGTGCGCAGGGCGTCGTAGTGGGGGCCGAAGCGGAGCCGGAGGAAGACGTGCTCCCACTCGGCGTCGAAGTACATCAGTCCCTCGATGTCGATCAGTGCCGGCCGGCCGTCGGTGTCCAGCAGGACATGGTCGGGGCCCAGTTCGCCGTGGACGAGGGTGTGGTGGGGGCGAGGGCGCACCGCCATGAAGAGCTCGTCGAGGCGGTGGACCAGCCGGTCGCGTACGGCCGCGAGACGGGGCTCGCGGGCCGCGGCCTCCTCGGTGTCCCGCAGCGCGCGGTCCCGTACGACGGCTTCGCACGAGGTGCCGTGCGCGGATCCCCCGTCGTCGACGACGGCGATCTTGCCGAAGCGGGGGGCGGTGCGGTCGCGCATCGCGGTCAGGATGGCGGCGAGGTCCTGCAGCGCGGGCGCCGCCGCGTGCGGGTCGCGCCGCAGCAGCTCCTCCAGGGTGCCGCCGGGCAGGTCCTCGACGATCGCGGCGTCCGCCCGCAGGTGCGTGTGGCCGGAGTCGGCCAACAGCAGGCGCGGGGTGCGGATGCCGAGGGCCGTGAGGCGGTCGTGCGACGCCCGGAACAGGTCGAGGCCCGAGGCGTGCGAGAAGGGGTCGCGGGAATCGGCGGGCGGGGCGTCCCAGTAGTCCTCGTCGGGTGACCAGACGTAGGCGATCGCGGTGGAACCGTCGTCGAGGGTGAGCCGGTAGACGCCCTTCTTCGAGCCGCCACGCAGCCGGGTGACGGTGTCCAGGCGGCGGGTGGGCCCCAGGGCCTCGCGGGCCAAGGGCGCCAGGTCGTCGCGGGTGAGGGAGGGCCGTGCGAACGTCATGCGGGCCCGCGGCCGACGCGTTGGCCCAGCACCTGCAGCACCCCGCCGCCGAGCATCAGGGGCAGGCCGACGCCGAAGAGGATGTCGAGGACGGTGCGGTCGCGCACGTCGGAGGCGTATCGGCACAACCCCATGCCCGCGGCGAAGAGCAGCGCTCCGCAGCCCCACCAGCGCGGCCGCAGGACGTCCCTGCGCCGCCACGGCAGGGCTCGTCCGGTCGTGAGGACGAGGACGCCCGCGAGGGCGTAGAGCACCACGACCACGTACACGGCGATCAGTGAGGTGATGTGCAGCATCGAGCCCCCGCAGTTCGTTGTCCCGATCATGGCACCAACCGCCGGGGAGGACCAGATCCGCCCCCCGTGCATCAGGCGCCGCACCCCGGTCGCGGTGCCGGGTGTTCAGCCATACGCTCCGAAATGTGACGCCGCCCCACCATCGACGCCGGCCGCGCCTGGCCGCCGTGTTCCGAGCCGTGCGGAGGGTGCCCGTCGTGTTCGCGGTGGTGCTGGTGCCGGGCCACACCTCCACCGGGGACCTCGTGCTGCCGCTGGTCGCCGCGGTCGCCGCCGTCGCCGTGGCCGCGTACGCGTCCGTGCGGCGCCGGCTGCGCGCGGCCACCCGTACGACGCCCGGCGGGGTGCTGCCCACCGTCGTACCGCTGGACGAACTCGACCGGCGGGCCCGCCGGTTGCTCGTCGAGACGGACGACTGCGTACGCACCAGCCGGGAGGAACTCGGGCGCGCTGCCGAGGCGTTCGGTGACGAGGCGGTACGGGAGTGCGCCGAGGCGGTGGAGTTCGCCGCGGCTCAGCTGGCACAGGCGTTCCGGCTGCGGCAGCGGATCGACGACGGGGAGAGCCAGGCGCGGGCGCTGCTGGCGGAGATCGTCGAGCGGTGCGAGGCGGCCGGGCGGCGGCTGGACGCCCAGGCGCCCGAGTTCGACCGGATCCGCGCGCTGGAGCGGACCGCGGGCGAGGCGCTGGAGCGTGCCGAGGCACGGCTGCGTGAGGTGGCGGCACGGCTCCCCGACGCGGAGCAGACGCTCACCGGGGCACGCGCGCGGTACGCGCTGTCGGCCTGTCTGCCGGTGGCGGGCCATGACGAACAGGCGAAGGACCGGCTGCACTTCGCCTCGACCGTCCTCGATCGGGCGCGGCAGGCGATGCGGGCCGGCGCGACGGACGACGCGGTGGCCCTGCTGCGCGCCGCCGAGGCCGCGACCGACCAGACGGCGGTCCTCCTGGGCGGTGTGGTCCGGCTCGCCGCGGAGCTGACGGCGGCGGCGGACCGCCTGCCCGCGGCCCTGACCGACCTGGAGGCCGACCTGGCGCAGGCCCGCGGGCTGCTGGGCACGGACACCGCCCGGGCGATCGCCCACGGGGAGTCGGTGGTGGCGCGGGTGCGGGAGGAGAGCGACGGGGAGGGGCCCTTCGACCCCGTGGGCGCGCTGCGGCGCGTCGAGCAGGTGGCCGTGGCGCTGGACCGGGCCCTGCACCGGGTGACGCGGGGGTCCGGTGCGCTGGGGCGACTCGACCGAGCCGTGCTCGTCGCCCGCAGTACCGTCGGGGCGGCCGTCGACCAGGTGACCACGCACCGCGGGGCCGTCGGCTGGGAGGCGCGGACGCGGCTCGCGGAGGCCGAGCGGCGGCTCGGCGCGGCGGTGAACACCGCTGTGCCGCCCGTCGCCGCTTCGGCCGACGCGCTCGCCGACGCCCGTGAGGCCGACGCGCTCGCCCGCGAGGCCCGCCGGCTCGCGGAGCGGGACGTACGGGCGTACGGGACGCCGTACGGCGAGGGCCTGTGGACGAAAGGCGCCGTGCTCGGCGGCATCCTGCTCCAGGCACCGCACCGCCCGGGCGGCCACGGCGGCCCCGCGAGCTTCGGCGGGCCGGCCACCCGGGGGCGCAGGGACGCCGGCGAGTTGTTCCGGACGGCGCCGACCGCGGCCCGGCCGTCGCCCGGAACGGCCCCGGCGCCTAGAACAGACTCAGCAGAGCCTCCGCCGGGTCCGTGACCCTGCCCTCGCCGCCCGGCAGCGGGAGTTCGAACCACACCGTCTTGCCGCGCGGCGTCCGGCGCGAACCCCAGGCCGCGGAGAGCATGCCGACCAGTTGCAGCCCACGGCCGCCCTCGTCGGTGTCCCGGGCACGGCGGCGGCGCGGCTGGACGAGACCCGAGTCCCACACCTCGCACACCAGCGTCCGGTCGAGCAGCAGCCGGAGCCTGATCTCGCCCTCGCCGTAGCGCAACGCGTTGGTGACCAGCTCGCTGACGAGGAGTTCGGTGGTGTCGACCAGCGGTTCGAGGTCCCAGCCGATCAGCTGGGCGCGTGCGTACTCCCGGGCCCGGCCGACGCTGCGCGGCTCGCGGGGCAGCGTCCAGTCGCCGACGGAGTCGGCCGGCAGTCCCTGTACACGTGCCATCAGCAACGCGATGTCGTCCTCGCCGTGATGGGTGTCCAGGGTGTTGAGGACGTGGTCGCAGACGTCCTCCAGCGGCTGGGAAGGGTCGGTGAGGGCGCCGACGAACGCCTGCAGTCCCTCGTCCAGCGGGTGGTCGCGGGACTCGACCAGGCCGTCCGTGTAGAGCGCGAGGAGCGCACCCTCCGGGAGTTCGACCTCGACCTCCTCGAACGGCTCACCGCCCACACCGAGGGGCATCCCGGGCGGCACGTCCAGCATGAGCGCGGGCTCGCCCGGCTCGACCAGCACGGGCGGGAGATGGCCCGCGTTGGCGAAGGTGCAGCGGCGCGTCACCGAGTCGTAGACCGCGTACACACAGGTCGCGAGGTAGACCTCGGACAGGTCGGCCTCGCGGGGGCGGCGGGCGGCGCGGGTGGCCTGCTGGACGCCTCCGGGTGCGCCGAGGCCGCGTGCGATCTCGTCCAACTGGGCGAGGACTTCGGCCGGTTCGAGGTCGAGTTGCGCCAGGGTGCGTACGGCGGTGCGGAGTTCGCCCATGGCGACGGCGGCGCGCAGGCCCCGGCCCATGACGTCGCCGACGACCAACGCGGTGCGGTGGCCGGGGAGTTCGATGACGTCGAACCAGTCGCCGCCAACCTCGCTGGGCCGCCCGGTGGCCGCGTTGCCCGGCAGATACCGGCAGGCGATGTCCAGGCCGGAGGCCTCGGGATCGCCCGGCGGCAGCAGGGAGCGCTGCAGTATCAGCGCCCGTTCGTGCTCGCGGCGGTACAGGCGCGCGTTGTCGATGCAGACCGCGGCGCGCGCGGCGAGCTCCACGGCGAGCGCGCGGTCACGTTCCCCGAACGGCTCGCTGCCCTTCGTACGGGAGAACTGGGCGAGGCCGACCACGGTGTCGTGGGCGACCATCGGGACCGCGAGGGTGGACTGGATCAGGCCACCGTCCTCGGCGGAGACGTGCCGGGGGCGCGCGGTGCGCAGGGCGTCGGCGCACTCGGAGTTGAAGGGGAAGTGGTGCACGGCGCCGACCTCGACCGGCGCGGGCCCGCCGGGCAGGGGCGCGTCCGAGACGGCGCTGGCGAACGCGACGCGGCGCAGCTCGGCGCTGCCGTCGGCCAGGCCCGGAGGGGTCTCGTCGCCGGCCAGCAGCCCCTGGTAGAGGTCGACGGTGGCGAGGTCGCAGAAGCCGGGCACGACGACGTCGAGGAGTTCCCGGGCGGTGGTCTCCAGGTCGAGGGAGTTGCCGATGCGGGCGCCCGCCTCGTTCAGCAGGGCGAGGTTCCGGCGGGCGGCGGCGGCCTCGCGGGCGGCGGCGCGGCGCGCGGTGATGTCGGTTCCGAGCCAGGCGATCCCGATGGGCCGGCCGCTGCCGCTGTGCACCCGGTAGAGGTTGACGGACCAGTGCTTGCGCTCGTCGGAGCCGGGGACGAACCCCGTGATGTGCATGTCCGTGATGGACTGGCCGGTCTCCAGGACCCGGCGCAGCGTGGCGGTGACGCGCTCGGCCTCCGGGGAGTGCAGGTAGTCGTGGACCGTACGGCCCCGGTGGTCGGCGGGCGTGCCACCGAACGTCGAGGCGAACCGCTCGTTGGCGCGGCGTACCCGCAGGTCGGTGTCGATCAGCAGGAAACCGAAAGGAGATTGGCCGAATATCGCCTGCGAGGCGGCGAGGTCGGTCTCGATGCTGCGGAGGGTGCGGGCGTCGACGATGATGCACACGGCGCCCTGTTCGCCGACCTCGGTCGTGGTGGGCATCACATAGACCTCGGCGAGCCCCTCGGTCCGCTCCGCGTCGGGCAGCCGGAAGGGGATGACGCCCGTCCACTCGCGGCCGTCCAGGATCTCGGCCATCTTGCGCTGACCGCGCTCACGCAGGTCCGGGGCGACGAACGCCTCGATGGGGTCCATCCCCACGGCCCGCTCGGCGGGGATGCCGAAGAGATGCTCGGCCCTCATGCTCCATTGCTCGACGAGCCCGTCGGGGCCGAGGGAGAACGAGGCGACCTTGATGTAGTCGTAGATGGAGCCGGGCGGACTGCTCTGCCACAGGGGCCCACCCGCCGGGTCACGCGGTTCGACGGCCGCGGCGGCATGGCTCGCGGCCCCGTCCCTCGGGCCGTCCGACGGGTCCTCGGACTCCGTGGCCTGCGCTGGTATCTCGCTCACGCGAACCGTCCCCTCCAGCTCACCGCGTCCGGCACCGGTCACCGGGGGCGGCTGCCCGCAGTATCCAGCACTACGGTGCCGCACAACACGGTGTTCACGATCACAGCACGGTCCCGATGGTTTTTGGACCGGCCGGGCCATACTCCCAGTCTTCTAACCAGGTGGTGCCCGCTCCAACCAAAGAACGCGACTCGCGCTGCTGGCTCGATCCGATCGGTCGGTGCGCGCCCTGCGGGCCGCGCGGGTGGCGCACTGCCGTGCACCGGGCGAGCAGGGTCAGCGGGGAACCGCGAGCTCGAACCAGACCGTCTTCCCGGTGTCCGCCGGCCGGGTCCCCCAGCGCCGCGAGGAGTGGGCGACCAGCTGCAGGCCGCGGCCGTCCTCCTCGTCGGAGCGCGCCCTGCGCTCGCGGGGGAAGTCGGGGAGGGGGTCGGAGACCTCGACGAGCAGGGTGGGCACGGGGCCGACGGCCCGGACGAGGCGGACGCCGATGGGGCCCCTGGCGTGCCGCATCGAGTTGGTGACCAGCTCGCTGACCAGCAGCGCGGCGACATCGCCCAGCTCGTCGAGACCCCAGGTGCGCAGCTGGCCCCGGACTACGGCGCGAGCGGTGCGGACCGCACCGGGGTCTGCGGGGAACGTCCACTCGGCGCTGTCGCCTTGGGTGTCGAGCACGCCGATCACTTCCCAGGCCAGAAGCCCACCCATGTCCGGTTTCGTGGGGTTAATGGGCACATACCCGATATCAATGGCGCCTTACCGCGCACTGGGGCGCACTGTGGCACGAACGGCGTATGGGGCGCCAGCCCCTGGAGCAACAGCAGCCCCAGCACCACCAGCTGCCAAGGGACCGGGACACCCCCGCCCCGGCGTGCGACTTGCGGCTTTTTCGCAGGTGAGGACCGCGGCATTCCGGCCTGCGCGGCCACGGGGGCCGCTCACAGACCAGACACAGGTTTTACCGTATCCATGCATCGGAGCCCGAGTTCACACGACCCGGGCCGGCCGTCGACCTCCCGTCGCGCCCTCGGCGGGCGGGAGTTCGGCGGCAGAGGGTCGGCCTACGGCGCGCCGTGGTGCGGCTGCCACGCGGCCCGTACGGCTTCGACGGCCGCGACGTCCTGGGGGAGCCAGTCGACGTCCCAGACCTGGTCGGGGGTCAGCCAGCGCAGTTCGTCGTGGTCCTCGAGGGGCTCGGGGGTGCCGACGAGGAGCCGGGCGGTCCACACGCGCAGGACGTACCCGGGCTTCAGGGGCCACTCCCCCGGGACGCGCGCGACCGGCTCCGCCGTCACGCCGAGTTCCTCGCGCAGCTCGCGTACGAGGGCGTGTTCGGGGATCTCACCGGGTTCGACCTTGCCGCCGGGGAGTTCCCAGCGGCCGGCGAGTTCCGGGGGTGCGCTGCGGCGGGCGGCCAGCAGGCGGCCGCCGTCCAGTACGGCGGCGCCGACCACGACGATCGGTTGCGTCATGCGCCGGAGCCTACGGGAGGCCTCAAGACGTCACGCGCCGGGGACGGATACGCCTCATGCGCCTCCGTTCTGCCCGATGCGCTCCACCCAGTAGAGCTGTTTGTGGCCGCGGCGGCCCAGGCTGTCCACGATCTTCTGCGCCTCGGCGCGGGTGGCGTACCTGCCCACGCGGTAGCGGTTGCCGTTGTCGTCCTGCCGTATGACGAGCCAGGGGAGAGTGACCGTGCTGTCGCTCATCGCGCCCCACCGCTCCTTCCCGCCCCTGCCCGCCCGAGTCCCGTCCTCGGCTTCCGCCGCACCCCGCCCACCAAGGAAACCGCACTGCGCATATGCCCGAGCCTACGCCTTACCTTCACGCAGCGAATCCGACTTTTCACAAAGAGGTACGCAACCAGCCATGACAGAGGGGGTGCGCGCCGTCACATGCGCCCCCTAACACGCCCCTGGCCCCCGCAGAGCAGCTCGAAGCGCCGGGGCCCGGGCGGTGAGAAACGACCGGATCACAACGGCGGCGAAGAGCCCGAACGGGGGGCAACCGCTGGACGGGGAAGGCGACTTGGCCGAGGCGTCGATGTCGGTGTCGGTGTTGGGTGAGGCGACTGGGCGAGGCGTCGGTGTCGGGTGAGGCGCCGTCGCGGTGGGCGCGTGGAGGCGGGTCGCGCACCGGCAGCGGGCCCGTGGCCGCCCGTGGGCTACTTCACCGGCAGGTGGCCGCCCGCGGGCTTCACCGGCAGGTGGCCGCCCGTGGGCTACTTCACCGGCAGGTGGCCGCCCGTGGGCTACTTCACCGGCAGGTGGCCGCCCGTGGGCTACTTCACCGGCAGGTGGTACGCCACCCGGTACCTGTCCGCGGGTACCACCACGTCCGCCGTCTCCACCGGGCGGCCCGAGGCGTAGAACGTCCGCTGGATGACCAGGACCACATGGCCGGGGACGCCGCCCAGGGCCAGCAGTTCCTCCGCGAGGCCGGGGCGGGCGCCGACCTCCTCCGTGACGTTGTCCACGACCACGTCGATGGCCGCCATCCGCTCCACGACTCCCATGCCGCCTAGCGGGCCCTCCTCGGGCAGCATCACGGGGCTGCGCCCGGTCAGGGCGAGCGGCTCCCACGAGGTGGAGAGCATCATCGCCTCGCCCGCGTCCCGGAACACGTACTTCGTGCACATCACCCGGTCACCCGGCCGGATGGCGAGCCGCTCGGCGATCGCGCCGCTCGCCTCCGTCTGCTCGCTGTGCGACTCCCAGGTCCCACGCGCGGAGGCGTCCGCCTGCTCCTGACGGAACGGGGTCGCGCCGCTGTCGGGCCGGAACCCGGAGCGGGCGACGCGCCGCGGCACCGGCCGCTCGCGGACGTATGTGCCGGACCCGGAGCGGCCCTCCACCAGCCCCTCGGCCATCAGCACCTTGCGCGCTTCCAGCGCGACCGTGTCCGAGACGCCGTATTCCTCGCGGATGCGGGCCTGGGAGGGGAGCCGGGTGTGCGGTGGCAGCAGACCGTCGACGATCTTCTTGCGGAGATCACCCGCGACACGCAGATACGCCGGCTGCTCACCGAAAGTCACTGGCCGCTCCCATCAGGTTGTACAGACAGCAACAGCCTGGCAACCGTCGGTTCCACCACGCAAGCACGGGCCAAAGAATCACCCGATGTGATGACTTCTCCTGGCCGAGGGCTTTACCCAGGCACTTTCTCCCCGCTATGGACGCCGTCACACCTCCGCGAACACGGAAGCCGCACAGTGCTCATGACGGAGAGTCAGGAACACCGGCAACTAGCCTTCTCGCATGACACCATTGCCGGACTGTTACTGCCCGGCGGACGGCACCCGCGTGGCCGCGGAGTCGCTCGCCTGGTGCTGCCCCGTCTGCTGCGGCCCGCTGGACCTGGACTTCGCACCGACACCCGCCCCGCTGAAGTCCCTCGGCGGCCGGGTGAACTCGCTGTGGCGCTATGCGGAGACGCTGCCGCTGGCCGGGCCCTCGGTCAGTCTCGGCGAAGGCCGTACGCCACTCGTGGAGCTGACGGAGGGCATCTCGGCGAAGCTGGACTTCCTGATGCCGACCCTGTCCTTCAAGGACCGCGGCGCGGTGCTGCTCGCCGAACTCGCGCTGCGCCTGAAGCCCCGCCTGGTGATCGCCGACAGCAGCGGCAACGCGGGCACGGCGATCGCCGCCTACTACGCCCGGGCCGCGCTGCCGTGCACGGTGTACGTCCCCGAGGGCACCTCACCCAAGAAGCTGGAGCAGATCGGGGCGCACGGGGCGCGGGTGCGGCAGGTCGAGGGCGGCCGTGAGGCCGCGGCGCGGGCGGCGCGCGAGGAGGCGGACGAGCCGGAGGTGTTCTACGCGTCGCACGTCTTCAACCCCTACTTCCTGCACGGCACGAAGACGTACGTCCACGAGCTGTGGGAGGACCTCGGAGGGCGGCTCCCCGACGTGCTCGTGCTCCCCGTCGGCAACGGCACGCTGCTGCTGGGCGCCGCCCTCGCGATCGCGGAACTGTACGGGGCGGGGCTGCTCGACCGCCGCCCTGCGCTGTACGCGGTGCAGGCGGCGGCGGTCGCCCCGCTGGCCCGCGCGTGGCAGGAGGGCGCCGAGGACCTGGTGGACGTCACTCCCGTGGGGCCCACGTCGGCCGAGGGGATCGCCATCCCACGGCCGCCCCGGGCCCGCCAGATCCTGCGCGCGGTGCGCGACTCGGGCGGCACGTTCCTCACGGTGACCGACGACCAGATCCGCCACGCCCAGCTCGACCTGGCGTCCCGGGGCCTGTACGTGGAGTCGACGGGCGTGGCGTGCTGGGCGGCCGTACGGGAGGGCGTCCTCGGATCCCGCAGCGCGGTGGTGCCGCTGTGCGGTGCGGGCCTGAAGACGGGGCTGGCCGGCTCCTGAGGTCACCGGCCCCGGACGGTCTCCCGGGCTGAGCGCCCCGCGCGGTGACAAAGAAGGCGCTCCCTGACGATACTCCACATAATGGGCAAGGTGGGTGACAGGGCCGCACTTTCCACTCGTCCCGCCGGCCGCCCCGCTCCCGGCACGGGGTCCGGCCGGAAAGGGCTCAGGAGCGGCGCCCTGGGCATGTTCTCCTCGGTCGTCATCGGCATGGCCTCGGCCGCCCCGGCGTACAGCCTGGCGGCCACGCTGGGCCTCATCGTGACGGGTGTCGGACTGCAGGCCCCGATCGTCACCATGCTGGCGTTCGTCCCGATGCTGCTGATCGCGTACGCCTACCGGGAGCTGAACGCCTCCAACGCCGACTGCGGGACCGCCTTCACCTGGGCGACCCGTGCCTTCGGCCCGCGCACCGGCTGGATGGGCGGCTGGGGCCTGATCGTGGCGGACATCCTCGTCCTGGCCAACCTGGCCGAGATCGCCGGTATCTACGGCTTCAGGCTGGTGGGCCTGGAGGCCCTGGCGGGGAACCGGCTGTGGACCACCGTGGCGGGCATCGTCTGGATCGCCGTGCTGACCGCCGTCTGCTACATCGGCATCGAGATCTCGGCCGCCCTCCAGCGCTGGCTGCTGTGCATCGAGGTGGTGGTGCTGGTCCTGTTCGCCGTGACCGCGCTGGTCAGGGTCTACACCAGCGCTCCCCCGACGGCGATCCACGTCTCCGCCTCCTGGTTCGACCCGTTCCAGGTGCCCTCGGCGAAGGCGCTGACCTCGGGCGTCCTCGTGGCGGTCTTCATCTACTGGGGCTGGGACACCGCCGTCTCGGTCAACGAGGAGACCGTCGACAGCACCCGCATCCCCGGGCGCGCCGCGGTGGTCTCCACCGTGCTGCTCCTGGTCACCTACGCGCTGGTGTCGACGTCCGCGCAGGCGTTCGCCGGGGTCGGCAGCTCCGGCATCGGGCTGGGCAACACCGGCAACGCGGGCGATGTGCTCTCCGGACTGGGCGACGCCGTCTTCGGCAGTCACGGCCCGGGACTGATGTTCTCCCGGCTGCTGATCCTGATGGTGCTGACCTCGGCGCTGGCCTCCACCCAGACGACCATCCTGCCGCTGGCCCGGACCGTGTTCTCCATGGCGGTCCACAAGGCGGTCCCCGCCCGGTTCGCCCGCGTCCACCGCAGGTTCCTCACCCCGACCTGGTCGACCGTCGGCATGGGGGCGGTCTCCATCGCCGTTCTGCTCCTGCTGAGTTCGTTCAGCCGGAACTTCCTGGCCGACTCGGTCGAATCGGTCGGCCTCGCCATCGCGTTCTACTACGGGCTGACCGGCTTCGCCTGCCTGTGGTACCACCGCAGGGTCCTCACCCGCAGCATCGGTGACCTGCTGTTCAAGGGCGTGCTGCCGGGGCTCGGCGGTCTGGTGATGCTCGCCCTGTTCCTCTACGCGGCCTTCGGCGTCTACGCGGACCCCCACTACGGCGCGACGGTGGTCGACCTGCCGGTGTTCGGCCCGACGGGCGGGGTCACGGTGGTGGGCCTGGGCGCCCTGCTGCTGGGCTTCGTACTGATGCTGGTGATCACCCGCGAGCACACCGCGGCCCTCAAGCTGCAGCGGAGCCTGCTCCCGCACCGCCTGCCGCGGCAGACGGCCGTGCAGGCCGCGAGCCGCTATCTGCCCGCCGACAACGGCTCCGGGGTGGGCGGCGACTGGTTCGACGTCATCCCGCTGTCGGGCACCCGGGTCGGTCTGGTCGTCGGGGACGTGGTCGGTCACGGGCTGCGGGCCGCCGCCACCATGGGGCGCCTGCGTACGGGCGTACGCGTGCTGGCCCGGCTGGACCTGGCCCCCGACGAGTTGCTCTCCCGGCTGGCCGACCTGGTCGAGCAGACCGCGCACGAGCGCCCGGCCGGCCATACTCGCGGGCGCGGCCGGCAGGCCGCGGGGGCACACGGGGTGACCTGCCTGTACGCGGTGTACGACCCGATCTCGGGACGGTGCAGCCTGGCGCGGGCGGGCCGGTCGCCCCTGGCGGTCGTCGCACCGGACACGGGCGCCGCCGACTACCCGGAACTCCCGCCCGGCCCGCCGCTCGGCGACACCGGCCCGCCCTACGAGTCCACCGAACTGCACCTTGCGCCCGGCAGCCTGCTCGCCTTCTTCACCGAAGGCCTCTTCCAGGCGGCGGACGGCACCGAGGCCGGGCGCGGCCTGCTCGCCCGGGCGCTCGCCGATCACCGGGCGCCGCTGGAGGAGCTGTGCGACCGGGCTGTGGCCACGCTGCTGCCCGGGCCGGTGGACGAGGACGCGACACTGCTGCTGGTCCGCACCCACCTGCTGGACCGCAACCGGTTCGCGCAGTGGGAGCTGGCGGCGGACCCGGCGGCGGTGGCCTCCGTCCGCACCACCGTCGGCAAGCAGCTCGGCGACTGGGATCTCGACGACCTCGCGTTCACCACGGAGCTGATCGTGACCGAACTGGTCACCAACGCGATCCGATACGTCGGCGGCCCGATCCAGGTGCGCCTGATCCGCACGGAGCCGATCAGCGCCTTCGCCGCGGGCACCCTGATCTGCGAGGTGTCCGACACCGGGCACACCGCCCCGAACCTGCGTCACGCCGCGAGCGACGACGAGGGCGGCCGGGGCCTGTACATCATCGCCCAGATCACCCAGCAGTGGGGGACGCGGTACACCCCCACGGGCAAGACCATCTGGACCGAGCAGCCGCTGCCGCCCACCGGTTCCCCGTAAGAACTCCGAACGTCAGCCGGAGACGACCGCCGCCCAGTCGCGCTCCACGGTCCGCCTCGCCTTGTCCAGTTGCGCGTCGGTCGGGAACTGCGGCGTTCCCTCCACCGTCGGCAGCCGGGCGGCGGCGGTCCTGTCGAGGGTGCCGTCCTTGCGCATGACGTCCATGAGGACCGGGCGGGCATAGCCGCGGAGCCGGAGGTTCTGGCCCTCCGTGCTGAAGAGGTACTCCTGCCAGAGGCGGGCGGCCGCCGGGTGCGGGGCGTTCCTGTTGACCGCCAGCGCGTAGTACTGGGCGAAGCTGCCGTCGAACGGGATCGCGACCTGCCAGTCCACGCCCTTGCCGCGGAGTTGGTCGGCGGTGTGGAGGTTGATGTAGTCCCAGTTGATGGTGATCGGTGTCCGGCCGTCCCGGACGTTCGCGGAGGTGCCGGGCAGGGGGTTGAGGTTCCCGCTCTTCTTGAGCTTGGCGAAGAAGTCGATGCCGGGCCGGATGTCGTCGAACGACCCGTTGTTCGCCAGCGCGGCCGCGTAGACGCTCGAGAAGGCGGTTTCCGACCGGGTCGGGTCGCCGTCGAGGGCGACCATGCCCCGGTAGGCGGGCTTCAGCAGATCGGTGAAGGTCTGGGGGCAGGGCTGGACGCGCCGGGCGTCGCAGCCGATCGACATGTAGCCGCCGTAGTTGTTGGACCAGTGGCCCTGCGGGTCCTTCTGGTTGCCGGGGATCGCGTCGAATGCCGCGACCTTGTACGGCGCGAGCAGGTTCTGCCGCGCCGCGGCCCGCGCGAAGGTGTCTCCCGCGTCGATCACGTCGGGGGCGGTCGGCCGCTTTCCGCTGTTCCTGAGGGCGTTGACCTCGTCCTGGCTGTGCCCCAGCGGGTTCTCGACGGTCACCTTGATCCCGTACTTCTTCTCGAATCCGTCGATCAGGCCGCCGTAGTCCGCCCAGTCACGCGGAAGCGCGATCGCCGTGAGCCTGCCCTCCTTCTTCGCCGCGGCGACCAGGGCGTGCATGCCGCCCACGTCCTGCGCGGACGTCGCCGTCGCTGGCTTCTCGAGCCGGGTGGTCGGGGTGCCGCCGCAGGCGTTCAGGCACAGTGTCGTGAGGAGGGCGAGGCAGCCGAGGGCGGCCGCTGCACGGGCACGGGGTGCGGTCACGACGGCTCCAGGAGGGTGGGGCGTCGGCCCTTCGGTCATCCAGGCCAGCGTACCCATGCCGGGCGATCGCGCAGGTCGGACGGTGTGCGTGGCGTCCTCACAGCGCAGAGTCCTCCCACTGGCCGAGCAGGATCTCGCCGAGCCCCTCGACGCCCGCGCCCTCCGCGGCGCCGCCGTGGAGGGACTGTTCGGCCCAGATGACCTTGCCGGTGCCCGTGTAGCGGGTGCCCCAGCGCTCGGCGAACTGGGCGACCAGGAACAGTCCGCGGCCCCCCTCGTCGGTGGCCTTCGCCCGGCGCAGCCGGGGTGAGGTACTGCTGCCGTCCGCCACCTCGAAGATCAGGGCACGGTCGCGCAGCAGTCGTACGGAGATGGGTTCGCCGCCGTAGCGGATGGCGTTGGTGATCAGCTCGCTGAGGATGAGCTCGGCGGTGAAGACGTTCTCCTCCAGGCCCCACTCCGTCAGCCGGCGGGCGCAGGCGGTGCGCACCGGGCCCACCGCCGCGGGGTCGCGGGGGACCTGCCACTCGGCGACCCGGTCGGGGCCGAGACAGTGGGTGCGGGCCACCAGCAGCGCGATGTCGTCCGTGGGCCGCTCGGGCAGCAGCGCGTCCATCACCGTCGCGCAGGTGGCCTCCGGGGTGCGGTCCGGTCCGGTCAGGGCGGCGCGCAGGGCCGCGAGGCCGGTGTCCAGGTCGCGGTCGCGGTCCTCGATGAGGCCGTCGGTGAAGAGCACCAGCCGCGAGCCCTCGGGCACGGTCAGCTCGGTGCTCTCGACGGGCAGACCGGCGCACAGGCCGAGGGGCGGCGAGACGGGCACCGGAGGGAATTCCACGGTTCCGTCGGGACGGACGAGCGCCGGTCCGGGGTGGCCCATGGTGGCGATGGCCAGCTGCCCGGAGACGGGATCGTAGACGGCGTACTGGCAGCTCGCCCCGGTGATGCCCTGCCCGTCCTCGCCGGCGGTGACCTCGTCGGCGTCGATCTGGGCCACCAGCTCGTCCAGTCGCCCGAGCAGTTCGTCCGCGGGCATGTCCAGGCCGGAGAAGTTGTGCACGGCGGTCCGCAGCCGGCCCATGGTCGCCGCGGCGTGCAGGCCGTGGCCGACGACGTCGCCGACCACCAGGGCCACCCGGGCACCGGACAGCGGGATGACGTCGAACCAGTCGCCGCCCACTCCGGCCTGCGCGGGCAGGTAGCGGCAGGCCACGTCCAGGGCGGACTGCTCGGGGAGCTCGCGGGGCAGCATGCTGTGCTGCAGGGTGACGGCCATGGTGTGCTCGCGGGTGAAGCGGCGGGCGTTGTCGACGCTCACCGCGGCCCGGGCGACCAGCTCCTCGGCGAAGGACACGTCCTCCTCGTCGAAGGGCGGGGAGGAGCGCCCCCGCCAGAAGTCGGCCGCGCCCAGCACCACCCCGCGGGCCCGCAGCGGGACCGCCAGCAGGGAGTGGATGCCTTGGTCGAGGATGCGCCGGGATCGTTCCGGGTCCTGGGCCACCCAGCCGTCGTCCCCGCTCAGATCCCTGACCAGGACCGCCCGTCCGCCGAGCATGCTTTGGGAGACGGGGTGGGTGGGGACGAACCGGATCAGCTCGCCGACGGGGTAGAGCAGGTGTTCCTCTTCCATGCCCGCGACCGCGACCCGGCGCACCTCGGGGTTCACCGCGGAGGGCTCCCCGCCGGCCAGGACCGGGTCCAGCAGCTCGACGGTGACCACGTCGGCGAACCTGGGCACCGCGACCTCCGCCAGTTCCTCGGCGGTGCGCTTCACGTCCAGGGTGGTACCGATCCGGCCCCCGGCGTCGTAGAGCAGTTTCAGGCGTTCGCGCGCCACCTCCGCCCGGCCGGACAGTGCGCGCAGCTCGGTGGTGTCCCGGAGCGTCACCACACTGCCGACCGGTCCGTGGGGTGCGGTGGGTCGCTTGTTGACCGCCAGGAGCCGGTCGGCCGTGAGGTACACCTCGTCGGTGGCCGGTCGGTCGGAGGCCAGCAGCCCGGCCAGGTCCTCCTCGACGCCCAGATCGCCGGCATGGCGCCCCTCGGCGTCCGCCGGCAGGTCCAGCAGCCGCCGTGCCTCGTCGTTGGCCAGCAACAGCCCTCCGTCGGCGCCGATGATCAGCACGCCTTCCCGTACGGCGTGCAGGACCGCGTCGTGGTGCTCGTACATCCGGGTCATCTCGGCCGGGCCCAGGCCATGGGTCTGCCGCCGCAGCCGGCGGCTCACCAGAGCCGACCCGCTCACGGCGATGACCAGCGCCCCGGCGGCACCGCCGAACAGCACCGGCAGCTGCCGGTCCACCCTGCCCTGCACCTTCTCCACCCTCACGGGAACGGCGACGATGGCGACGACCGAGCCGTCGGGGGCCCGGACCGGTACCGCCGAGACCACCGAGAGACCCAGGGACCCCTGGAAGGTCCTGGTGAACGGCTTGCCGGCCGCGGCCTGCGCGTAGGGGCCGATGACATGCTTGCCGATCTGGTGCGGATCGCTGTGGGTGAGGGTGATCCCGTCCAGCCGGTACACGATGATGGCGTCGACACCCGCGGCCTTACGGGCCGCCTCGGCATGGGGCTGCAGCACCGCGCTGGGATCCGGGCTGTTCAGCGCGGCCACGATCCCCGGCGAGTTGGCGAACGTCTGGGCGGCGGCGAGGGTGCGGTTCCGGGCGTCCGCCGTGCTGTCCCGCCGGGCCTGCACCACGAGAGCCACCAGCGTGGCGGCGACGAGCAGCACCACGACGGCGAACTGCAGGAGAAAGACCTGCCCGGCGAGACTGCGCACGCTCAGCGGGAAGCGCGGGCGGCGCGCAGACCGACCGGATGCTCCAGTCATATCCCCTTTCTATCGTTTACGGGGCGGAATGCGCATGCTCAAGCGCCGCACGGTCGCCGCCGGTCCCGCCGACCGGTCTCTCCGCCATCGAGATCGCCCCTCCGCGCCCGGCCCTGACCGAAATCCGCTCGTCCGCCGGTAGTACCCCCTGCTCCTCCGCGTGCACGATGCTCCGCGACACCGCCCCGGCGAAGATCGCCGGGACGATCTTTTCCCGGTTCCCGCACGCAGAGAGGCTGCTCCGAAACCATGCCCTTAGTACGCCGATCCCAGGGACGCCCGGCTCCGACGAGACGGCACTGGGCCGTTGCCCTCACCTGTGCCGCGGCCCTCGTCACCCCGGCTGCCGCGCTCCCCCAGGCGCAGGCGGCCACCCGCCCGGCCACCTCCGCCGCCGCTGCCCACCGGCCGGCCACGGACCGCGCGGCCCTGAAGGAGGCGCTCAAGGCCATCCACACCGCCGGCATGTACGGCGCCTACGCGGCCGTGCGGGACGGTGCCACCACATGGCGCGGTGCCGCCGGTGTCGCGGACCGGGACACCGGCCGTCCGGTGACACCGGACATGGAGCAGCGGATCGGCAGCATCTCCAAGTCGATGACCGCCGTCGCCCTGCTCCAGCAGGTCGCCGCGGGCCGCCTCGACCTGGACACTCCCGTCTCCCGGTACCTCCCCGGCCTCATCCCCGGTGAGCGCGGTGACCGGATCACCGTGCGGATGCTGCTGAACCACACCAGCGGTATCGGCGACTACGTCCGCTACGCCTTCCCGTCGTTGCAGAAGCTGTCCACGAGCAGCCTGGACGACAACCGCTTCCGGCACTTCGACCCGCGGGAGCTGGTCCGGATGGGAGTACAGGCTCCGCCGACCGGCGCTCCCGGCGAGAAGTGGTCGTACTCCAACACGAACTACGTCATCGCGGGGCTGCTGCTCCGCAAGCTCACCGGTGAGAACCCCGAGCGGTACATCACGCGCAACGTCATCCGCCGGGCCGGTCTGCGGCACACCTACTTCCCCACCGGACCGCGCATGACCGGCCCGCACCCGAAGTTGTACGAGTCCTTCTACGGACTGATCGACCCACCGCGCGACTACAGCGTCTACGACATGTCCTGGATCCGAACCGCCGGCGCGGTCGTCTCCACCATGGCGGATCTCGACCGCTTCTACCGGGAGCTGCTCACCGGCCGGCTGCTCCCCGCCGCCGAACTCGCCCAGATGCAGAGGACGGTCCCGATGACCGATGCCCAGGGCAACGTCATCGGGCACTACGGTCTGGGCCTCATCCGCTTCGACTGGGGATGCGGTACGTTCTGGGGCCACAGCGGCGCGGTGTTCGGCGCCGAGACCTGGGCGATCTCCAGCCCGGACGGCCGTCGGCAGATGGCCCTCGCCTACAACCTGTCGAAGTACGACAAGCTGGCACCGGACGGCACGGTGACCCCGAGCCCGATCGACGACGCCATCAACTCGTTCGTGGCCAAGGCCCTGTGCGGTCCGGCCACCGGTTCCCCGGCCCTGCGGTCGGCCGGGGTGAACGCCGCCCCGGCGGACGCACTCGATCGGCGGTCGCTCCCGGTCGCGATGCACTGACAGCGGCAGGAAAGAGCCAGGACAGGGTCAGGACAGAGCCAGGACAGACCTGCACGTGGTACGCGTAGATGCTGCGCACGATCGACGCCGAGTCGGCACAGGAGTAGTCGTTGGCCCCGTCGGTGTGGTGGACGAACACGGCCTTCACGTCGGCGTTGTACTCCGGCGCCTCAGGGCTCATCGACTCGTCGGCGCCCCAGTCGGCGCGGGCGACGATCGGCGGTTCGGGCCCGGTGGACGGCGGTGCGGACGGCGTGGTGGCCGACGGGCTCGCCGTGGGCGAGGCGGACACCGAGTCGGTGGGGGTGGCCGTGGGCGTGGGCGTGGTGTCGGTCGGTGCCGGGGACGTGGTGGTCTGACCGTCGGTCGGCGTGACGGTGGTGCCGTCGGTGGGTGCGGCGGAGTCGGTGGGCGTGGTCGAGTCGGTGGGCGTGGCGCCGGGACTCGTGTCGGCGACGAAGGCGACCGGCCCACTGGTGGTGGAGCTGGTCTCCGCGTCGGTCACCACGCCCGGGTCGACCAGGTTGACCTCGAGTCCCTTGGGCAGCGGGCCGGTGGTGCCGTTCTTGCGGACGACCTGTACCTGGACGCCGTCGGAGGCGCCGACCCAGAGGGGCTCGGACGCGCCGCGCACGCGGGGACCGGGCTTCTCCAGCGGGTCGACGTTCAGTTCGAGGTCCTGCCAGGAGCTCCACGCGCCGCTTTCACGGCTGCGGGTACGCACCTGCGCCGTGCCGTCGAGCCGCTTGGCCGCACCCGTCCACGAGACGCCGACCATCGAGAACTGCTGGGTGTCCGTGCGCGGAAGCTCCCGCTTGCCCGCCTCGGTGCCTTTCAGCGCGAGGTCGTAGACCTTCAGCGGCCGCTTGGCCCGGACGGCAGCGCCCTGGTCGGAGGGGCTGGCGACGGCATAGGTCACCACGCCCCCACCGCCCAGGACCACGGCACCGAGCGTCAGCCACGCCCGATGCTTGAGACTCAGCGGTCTGTACGCACGCGACGTACGACGACTCACGACGTATCCACCCCCAGAGGGCCCGGAAAGGCCACGGAAGAAAGCCAGGAAGAAAGCCAGGGAAGGCACACCGGCCACACGGGCAACCCCTCCCCCCAGCGCATCGGGGCCGACGAACATCACAGTGAAACAGGCCGGAGTGATGCAGATCACTTCGAAGTCGCCGCGCGCCCGGGACGGTCGGCACTGCCGATCCGCACCGTCGATGTCGTCCGTTGTCATCCGGGCCGCTGTGACATTCCTGTGCGACATGGCGCTGATGATCATGTAGGGGTGGGCAGAGGCGCGGCACCGCGACCCGGGTCCACCGTCGCGTGCTCGACCGACGGGCGGACTAGGACAGGTTGTGGGCCAGCGAGCGGAGCCGGACAGCGGGCAGCCGCGGGACACGGAGTTGGGTGCCGCCGTCGCGCGGGCCCAGGACGGCGACGAGGCCGCCTTCGCGGTCGTGTACCGGATCGTGCAGCCCAGACTGCTGGGCTACCTGCGTGGGCTCGTCATGGAGGACGCCGAGGACGTGGCGTCCGAGGCCTGGCTGGAGATCGCCCGCGACCTGGGCCGGTTCAAGGGCGACGGCGCGGGCTTCCGTGGCTGGAGCGCGACCATCGCCCGCCACCGGGCCCTGGACCACTTGCGCCGCCGCCGTAGCCGCCCCGTTTTTGCCGCGCTCGAGCTGGATCTGGTCGAGTTGCCCGGGCCGGACAACGCCCATGACCAGGCGCTGGAGGCTCTCTCGACCGAACGCGCACTGGAACTGGTGCGCAGCCTGCCCCGTGATCAGGCCGAGGCGGTGCTGTTGCGCGTCGTCGTCGGCCTGGACGGTCCGGCCGCCGCACGTGTCCTCGGCAAGCGGCCCGGCGCGGTGCGCACGGCAGCGCACCGCGGGCTGAAACGGCTGGCCCGCCAACTCGGCGCGTCGGATGTGACGGGGAAGGGGCCCCATACGCTGAGGCAGTCGGAATGAGCAGCGACGGCGCCGGACGCGTACAACAAGCGAGCGACGATCACGCGAGGACGGACACAGGCATGGGCGACCGACACGGCGACGGCGGAGCATGCGCCCGCCGACGCGCCGGCTCGGACGGCCCAGTGGTCCACGGGGACAGCACGGCCGGCCTCACGGATCTGGAAGCGGCGCTCGGCCACGCGTTGCGTGCCGACGCCCGCGACACGGCTGCCGAGCGGCGAGCTGTGGCCGCTTTCCGCACTGCTCGCGACGCGGGGGCTCACCAGGCGGCGCGGTCCCGGAGGCGGGACGACTGGCGTGCGCGGCGCAGCCCTTCCGGCCGTTGGGTGAAAGCCACCGTCGCTCTGTTCGTCGCCACCTTCACCCTGGGCGGTGTGGCGATCGCGGCGATCGGCTCGCCCGACTCCGCCACCAGTCCGCGGGACGAGGCGCCCGCGCAACGGCGTCCCTCGCCGACGGCTTCCCGACCCTCAAGGCCCGCACCGGAGACGGCGGGCCCCACCATGCCTGCCGTATCCGCCCCGCCGGACCGTCCGCCCACGGCCAAGGACATCCAGGCCCACTGCCGCGCGTACGCGTCGGTGAAGGGCCGGGGCAAGGCTCTCGACTCGACGTCCTGGCAGCGGTTCCTCACAGCCGCCGGCGGCGAGGACCACGTCGCTGCTTGGTGTGCCGCCCAGTTGTCGCCGGCGGAGACCGGCCACGCCGGCAAGCCGAGTGACAAGCCGCACGGCAAGTCCGCCGACGACAAACCCGGACAGACGGATCACAAAGGCTGACGGAGCGGCGGGCCCCGCCCGACCGGGGAGAGAGGACGGTCCTCCCGGGCCCGATCCGCACGTCGTCCATGAGATGCACGTCGTGCATGAGATCGGCGGTCAACTGTCCGCACCGCTCAGAGTGCGGTGCCCGTCTCCTCGGCCGGCGCCCGCAGGAGGCGGTCCTGGAACGCCTCGTCGTGGACGGCGCGGTGCGGCTGCATCCGCCGGTCCTGGCATCAGTACCCGCCGACCGCCTGGGCCAAGCACAATGTGTGCCTGCACCACACCGGCCGCAAGTCCTTCCACCACCCGGCCGTCGGCGTCCTCACCCTCGGCTTCGACGCCATGGAACTGCCCACCCAGCCCGGCCTGACCCTCACCGCCTACAGCACCGCCCCCGGCACACCCGGGCGCGACGCCCTGCAACTCCTCGCCTCCTGGGCCGCGACCCAGAAGGCGAACACCGTGGCCGGGGCCACTCCAGCCGACGACCAGTAGCCCCTGCGCTCGCCCGGCGAACCTCGCTCCCGAGCCGGTGCTCCGGATCGCTCGGCGGCTCAGGCGGCCGCCGGCTTCTGGAAGCGCGAACGCCACGGGTTCAACTTATTGACATGGGCGCGTCCTGATGCCACGTTGAGAGCGCTCTCAGAAAAGGTACGGACCAATCTCGGTTCCCCGGGCAAACCCCCCACGGAGGTGGAGCGTGCTCAGCAGGCTCGTTCACCGACTCCTGGCCCCGGCCGCGGCGGCAGCACTGCTCGCCGCGGTCTTCTCGGTCCAGGCGCCCTCGACCGCCGCCGCGGCGGTCCCCGACACCATCCCCCTGAAGGTGACCAACAACTCCGGCCGCAGCGGGCCGGTGTACCTCTACGACCTCGGCACCCAGCTGTCCACCGGGCAGCAGGGCTGGGCGGACGCGAACGGCACCTTCCACGCCTGGCCCGCCGGCGCCACTCCCCCCGTCGACGCACCCGACGCGTCCATCCCCGGACCGGCCGCCGGGCAGTCGACGACGATCCGGATCCCGAAGTTCTCCGGCCGCATCTACTTCTCCTACGGCCAGAAGTTGGTCTTCAAGCTGGCCACGGGCGGCCTGGTCCAGCCGGCCGTGCAGAACCCGAGCGACCCGAACCACGACATCCTGTTCAACTGGTCCGAGTACACGCTGAACGACTCCGGCCTGTGGATCAACAGCACACAAGTGGATATGTTCTCCGCCCCCTACGCGGTCGGGGTCAAGCGCGCCGACGGCACCACGGCCGGCACCGGGCACCTCAAGCCCGGCGGCTACAACGGCTTCTTCACCGCCTTGCGCGGGCAGCCGGGCGGCTGGGCCAACCTCATCCAGACCCGCTCCGACGGCACCGTGCTGCGTGCCCTGTCCCCCGGGCACGGCCTGGAGACCGGCGCGGTGCCGGCCTCCGTGATGGACGACTACGTCAATCGCGTCTGGCAGAAGTACGCGACCACGAGCCTCACGGTCACGCCGTTCGCCGACCAGCCGAACACCAGGTACTACGGCCGCGTGTCGGGCAACGTCATGAACTTCACGGACGCCTCCGGCGCGGTCGTCACCACCTTCCAGAAGCCGGACGCCGACAGCATCTTCAACTGCCACAAGCTGCTCGACGCACCCAACGACCAGGTCCGCGGGCCCATCTCGCGCACCCTGTGCGCCGGCTTCAACCGCTCCACCCTCCTGATCAGCCCCAACCAGCCGGACACCAACCCGGCGGACTTCTACCGGGACACCGTGACCAACCACTACGCCCGCGAGATCCACGCCCGGATGGCCGACGGCAAGGCCTACGCGTTCGCTTTCGACGACGTAGGCAACCAGGAGTCACTCGTCCACGACGGCAGTCCGCAGCAGGCGTACCTGACCCTCGACCCGTTCAACTGAGTTCACCTGGAGCGGGCCCCCGCCGAGTTCGCGGCCCCAGAGGATGTCACTGACGCGCTCGACCGCCGAGGTGAGGTGGCGCCGCCGCCCGCGGGCCGGCGCAGGGCCGCTACTCGGCGCCGCGGGCGGTGGCGAACCTGCGCTGAAAGGCGGCAGGGCTGATGGACAGCTCCCGCGCGAAGACCCGGCGAAGACTCTCGTAACTCGGGAAGCCGGCCAAGGACGCCGCCTGCGTCGCGGTGCAGCCCTGGTCGAGCAGCGACTTCGCGATGTCGAACCGGATCGACTCGACGTACCGGGCCGGCGTGGTGCCCAGTTCCTCCCGGAACAGCCTCGTGAGGTGGCGCGTACTGACGTTGAGACGCGCGGCCAGTTCGGCCACGGAGTAGGTGCCGGCGGGATCCGCCGTGACCAGGCCGACGACCCTGCGCAGGGCGGGCGACCGGGGCGGCGGACCCTGCAGGGGAGCGGAGAACTGTGACTGGCCGCCCGCACGCTGCAGGTAGACCACCAGGGAGCGGGCCACATCCCGGCTGACGTCGGGACCGTGGTCCTCCTCGACAAGAGCCAGCGCGAGGTCGATGCCCGCGGTGACACCCGCCGAGGTGTACGTGGTGCCGTCGCGCACGTAGATGGCGTCGGGTTCGACGCGGGTCTTCGGGTGCCGGGCGGCGAGTTCGCTCGCGATCTTCCAGTGGGTGGTCACCCGTTTGCCGTCCAGAAGGCCGGTCGCGCCCAGGACGAACGCACCGGAGCACACGGAGGCGACCCGGCCGGAGCGGGCTGCAAGGTCCCTGGCGCCTTCGACCAGATCGCGCGTGACGGGGGTTCTCGGATAGATGTCTCCGCCCGGCAGCAGGAACGTGTCGGGGTCCGGCTGCGTGGCGGCGCTGCCGTCGACGGCGATCCGCATCCCGATCGAGGAGGCCACGTCGGCACCCGTCGTCGACACCAGGGCGATCCGGTAGTCGGCACCGAGCAGATTCGCTTCCCCGAACACTTCGGCGGGGCCGGCGACGTCCAGCAGTTTGACCCCGTCGTAGACGAGGATCGCTACCCGATGCGTGTCGGAGCTCACAGATCCATCCTGAGGTGACTGGATTCGAGTGGTTCATGGCCGGACCGAGGCGGCGCCGGGGGCCGCATGGTCGGCACCGTGGAGAACGGACGCACGGTCCACTCGTAACACATCGCACCGGAAAGCGCGGACACCATGACCGACATCATCGCAGGGGTGGAAATACCCGAGACCTCGGCTGTCGCGGAGGCCACGGACTTTCTTCGCAAGAGAACGAAACCCCTGATCTTCCACCACTCCCGGCGTGTATTTCTCTTCGGTTCCCTGCACGCGCGTGAGCTGGGCCTCCAGCCCGATCCCGAGTTGCTCTACATCTCGGCGATGTTCCATGACGTCGGCCTTTTGATCCCGTTCTCGCACACGCAGCGATTCGAGCTGGACGGCGCCGACCACGCGCGGAAGTTCCTGCTCGACCGCGGGTTCTCCAAGACCGCCGCCGACAAGGTCTGGACGGCGATCGCCCTGCACACGACGCCGGGGATTCCCGGTCGAATGGGTCCGGAGACCGCCGCCACGAGCTACGGCGTGCTGACCGACGCGGTCGGCTGGGGGCTGGACGGACTGGACGGCGACCAGCTGGACGAGATCGTCGCCGCTCATCCGCGCGGTGATTTCAAGAAGGAGTTCCTGCAGGAATTCGTCGACGGCCTCAAAGACCGACCGGACACCACCTACGGGACGGTCAATGCTGACGTCCTGGAACACTTCGTTCCCGGATTCCGCCGTACGTCCATGGTCGAGCGCGTCCTCGACGCTCCCTGGCCGCAGTGACGAGGACGGCCGGCAACTGTCGCTCATCCTCGGGCGGCGACGGCTCCCCGCCGAAGATCTGACGTGTCTGCGTCCGGCATCTGCCACCCCACACCATGAAAGGAATGTTCGTGCGAGCCATCACTGTCCGGGATCGCGAGGCCGGGGTCACGGGGCTGGCCCTCGAGGACCTTCCCCATCCCCACGCCGCCGAGAACGACGTCATCGTGCGCGTGCACGCCGCGGGCTTCACCCGAGGCGAACTCGACTGGCCCGCAACCTGGACCGACCGCGCCGGTCGCGACCGCACCCCGAGCGTGCCCGGGCACGAGGTCTCGGGGGTGGTGACGGAACTCGGCTACGGAACGACCGGCCTCACCGTCGGCCAGCGCGTCTTCGGGCTGACCGACTGGACCCGCAACGGTTCGCTCGCCGAGTACGTCGCCGTGGAAGCCCGCAACCTCGCGCCGCTTCCCGCCGACGTCGACCACACGGTGGCAGCCGCGCTGCCGATCTCCGGCCTGACCGCCTGGCAGGGCCTGTTCGACCACGCCCGTCTCACCGCCGGCCGGACCGTCCTGATCCACGGCGCCGCCGGCGCGGTCGGCTCGATGGCCGTCCAACTCGCTCACGAAGCGGGAGCCCGTGTGGTCGGCACGGGCCGCTCCGCCGACCGGAACACCATCCTCGACCTGGGCGCGCACGCGTTCCTCGACCTGGAGGCCGACCGGCTGGAGGACGCCGACCAGGTCGACGTCGTGTTCGACGTGATCGGCGGCGACATTCTCGACCGCTCGGCCGCGCTCGTGCGCCCCGGCGGCACGCTCGTCACCATCGCCCATCCGCCCACCGTGCGCCCCGACGACGGGCGGGCCCTCTTCTTCGTCGTGGAACCCGACCGCGCACGCCTCGCCGACCTCGCCCAGCGCCTGCGGGACGGCCGGCTCCGGGTACGGGTCGGCGCGGTCCGGCCGCTGGCCGAGGCGCTCGCCGCCTTCTCCCCACGACAGCGCGTCCCCGGTCGCACGATCATCCGCGTCGCCGAGAACTGACGGTGGGAGGGCGGGCCGACCGAGCAGCACCACCGGTCGTCGGGCCCCGCCCGGACCGGTGACTGCCGCACGTCGGTCGATGAGCCGCGGTGCCCCAGCCACGGCTCGCAGTGCCGGTCCCCTGCTCGCCGGCCCCGAGCGCACCGGTAGACGTACCGGCCAACCGGAAGCGGACAGTGAGCCGAGTCCACCGCCGGAGGCAGTGGTCCCCTCCGACCGGGTCGTTTCTCCCCCGTCAAGGACGTCGCGCCAGATCTCATTTCCGCAGGACTCGTGCGACCCGAGAACCACTAGACTCTGGCGCAGTGCGTGGATCTCTGCGCAATTGACCACCGTCGGGGGCGACATGGAACTGACCATCAGGACGGATCACGGCGTCGGCACTGATCTCTACCGCTGGCTTCTGGAGGACCCTGAGGCTCGTGTCTACGCGGCCGAGGCCACCCCTGCGGCCACGGATCCGGGCGGCGGCGAGATGGGAATCGGTTTCGACGTCCTCAACCTCGTGATCCCGAATGTCATCGCCCTCAGCAGCCTCGTCGTCTCGATCGCGACCTATCGCCAACAGGTCCGACAGAGCACGGGAACAACGCCGAGCGTGAGCGTTGGCCACGGAGGCGTCGTCATCGTCGTAGAGGGCGACGGCACCGAGGCCGTGCGGCAGCTCACCCGAACGGCCGGATCCTCGGAAGCGTCCTCCGGGACGGCGCCCACCAGCTCGTGACAGCCTTACGACTGCCGGACGCCACGGCATCCCGCGCCGTGCTCGTCGGCGTGTCCCGATATCACAAGATGCCCGAGGACAGGCAGTTGCCGGCGGTGGAGAACAATCTGCGCCGGCTGGCGGATCTCCTCCGCGAACCGCTGATCTGGGGCCTGCCTCCCGAGCACTGCGTGGTCCTGCACCAGCCCGACGACGCCGATGCTGTCATCAGTGCGCTGCAAACGGCAGCCAAGGAAGCGACGGCGTCGCTGGTCTTCTACTACGCCGGCCACGGGCTCATCGACCCTCTCACCGGCGGTGACGAGCTCTACCTGGCACTGCCCAGGAGTCGCGAACCGGCTGGTACCCACCTCGCTCTGCGCTATGAACACGTACGGGCCGAGTTGCTGCGCGCCGCAGCAGTGCCGCAGAAGGTGGTGATCCTGGACTGTTGCTGGAGCGGCAGGGCCTTGAAGGGCACCATGGGAACCGACGACCTCGCGGCGGTCGCAGCGGTCAACGGCACGGCCGTACTCGCCGCCTGCGCGGCTACCGCCAAGGCTCTCTCTCCCGCCGGTGAGGACTGCACCGCGTTCACCGGAGCTCTGACGCAGATCCTGCGTGAGGGCCTTCCCGGGGGGCCGCGTGAACTCGACATCCGCACCCTCTTCCAGAGCCTGAACCATCGACTCGGGAGCGAGAACCGTCCCCGTCCGCAGCTGGCCACCTCGGGATCCGGCTCGGATCTCGTGCTGGCGCGGAACAGGGGCTGGCAAGAGCACACCGAAACGCCGGTGATCAGGACACAACCTGCACCGGCCGTCGTGCGGCCGCCCGCGTTGTGCGGTGAGCACGTCCGCCCGCGCATCCGCGAACTGCTGCGCGCCGGCCGCTACGAGGAGGCGCAGGACCTGCGGCTGCGGCTGGCCGAAGCCGGAGACATGGAAGCGGTCCGGGAGGTGGTGACCCAACTTCAGCGCGAGGGGCATTACCAGCCCGCCGCCCGGCTGGAAGCGGCACCCACCAGCGAGGCGGCGCAGGAGGTGCTGCGGTGGCTGCGGCAGGGCCACCACCGGATGTCTTAGGCCGTGTCGGCGCGGACATGTCCGGGCAGCCTCAATGGTCCACCGCACACATCTGGATGTACCGGGCGAACTCCCGTGAGAACAAGATGGGTGATCCCGGTCCGGACGACACGACACCCATCTGCTTCAGCTGGCTCAACTCCACGGACTCGGACTCCAAGGCACGGCCGAGGGCAAGCCTGCTCAGCAGTGCCGTGGCTCGCCCTTTGCTGTCTGCCTCGATGTTCTGCCACAGCTGGGCGAACTGTCTGTCGAAGGTCGGAGCTTCCTGCTCGTAGGCCGCCTTGACATCCAGCTCACCGACGGTTTGGTGAAGGTCGACGAGCCGGTTGCACAGCAATTCCAGCAGGAACGGGTGAAGGCCGGTACGGGCGATGATCTCCTCGCGTACGGAGGCCAGTCCGATGCCGACGACCGCGGCGCGGGCAAGCATCAGATCGGCCTCCTCATCGTTGAACATGCCGACGTAGCGGCGCGTCGCCACCACGCCGCCCAGGATCGAACCCCCGGCGGCGTCGTGTTCGATGGACTCGATGTCCCGTCGCGAGATGGTGATCAGCCCCAAGGAGAACATGGGATCGCTCGCCAGGATGCGCAGCAGCTGGAACTCCGCCAGCCGGGTGAACGTCGTCGTGGCCCGGTCGAACTCATCCAGCACCGCGAGGACGTGGTACCCGTCTCTGCACAGCGCCTTGAAGAAGGCCCGCACAGCTTCCCGCAGATCGCCCCACTCCCCGTCCCGCTGGACTGCACTGTTGATCGCCGCCAGCTGCTCCGTCAGCTCCGTCCCGCCGTGCCGGCCCCGCTCGCGGAACTCGTCCATCACCCGCTGGGTCATCGACCGGAACAGGTCCGCCCCGGAATCGTGAGTGCCGACGTCGAGCCACACGGTGATCAGGTCACCACGCCGGACGGAGGACGTCTGCAGCGCCCGCCGCACCAGGCTGGTCTTGCCCGTGCGGTGATATCCGAGCACCCGCACGTTCGACGGACGGCCGGGCTCCTGCCAGGCGCTCTGTATCAGGCGGACCAGCCGGCCTCGGCCGACGAAGCGGTCGCCCTCGGCCACCCGGCCGACCTGGCGGTAGGGATTGGCCTGAAGAGCCTCATCGGCCTCGGACATCGTCACGGGGTCCCTGCCTTCGAGCTGGCTCCGAGGTACTTGAGCAGCCATTCCTGGTAGAGGCGGACCACGATCCGGTAGGCGCCGGACTCACGGCGTACCACGTCGCGCAGGACCAGGTCGTCGAGCAGTTCCTCCAGCTGCTCACCCCGGTACTCCTCCCGGATCGCCTGCAGTGTGGCCGGCTGGTTGCGGGAGGCGCGGGCCACGGCCAGCAGGACGGGCTGGTACTGCTCGCTCGTAAAGGCGTCCGGGTCGGTGTAGCCGGGTGACTCGAGGTTGTCGAAGTCTTCGCGAGTCAATCTGCCGAGGAACTCGTCGCGGACCCGCTCGACATCCGCCTCCGTCACCACCGGCGCCCGCTCGGCGTTCATGTACTCGACCAGGTGCGAACAAAAACGCTGAATGTAGAAGGCGCTTCCGCCGGTCAGGCCGATGATCTGGCTGACCGCGTGCTCGCGGTACCTGCTGGTCGTCCGGTCCCCCTCCTCGATGCGGATCGGGTTCTCGATCAGCGCACGCGCGTCGGGCTCGGCGAGGTACGTCACGCGTTCCTTGTGGAACACCCCAAAGACGTTGGGGTCCTGCTGGATCAGGCGATCGAGCGCGTCCTGGCCGACGATCACCAGATGGAAAAGGCGCCGCTCGATGAGTGCCTTGAACGCCTGCATGAAGGACGGTGAGAGCAGCCCCATCCGGATCCACCGGTCGATGTACTGGAACTCGTCGATCAGTACGATCAGGGGCGGTGGAGTGCCCTGGATCCCCTCGCGATGCCGCTCGATGTACTTGGCGCAGTCATGCACGGGTTCCTCGCTGGTGAGGAACTCCTTGCGGGTCAGTCCCTCGGGAATCAAGGGCGCCGCGGCGCCGACCGGCACGTCGAACCGTGCGAGCGCATCGTGGGCGCCCTCCAGGATGCGCCACATCAACAGGGCCAGCAGACGAGTTCCGGTCAGGTCGTCGGACTCCGGGGAGAGGTCTCCGATGTTGCCCACGTTGACGATCGGGAGTCCGTCTTCTTTCAGCCGCTGCGCCAGGTGGTGGGCGATGGAGGACTTCCCGGCCCGCTTCTGGCCGTAGATCGCCACTCCCACCCCGGGTGAAGACACCTCCCGCAGCCGGGTGCGGATTCGCTCGATCAGGTCGTCGCGACCGAAGAACATCTTCGGGTCGATCACCGGGCGTCCGGTGGCACCGTCCTGGAACGGATCGAAGATCCGCTCGAACTCCTCCTCGCGTGCGAGCCGGACCGGCAAAGTGGCCTCGAACGTCGCGAAGTCGTCGCTGGAACGCCGCCTGTACCGAAGCGTCACCGGCAGCGAGAAGGCGCCCGCAGCGAAGCCCTTCTCGGTGACGCGCAGCTTGACCTGCTCGATCCGGTGGTCGCCGCCTCGGACGGCGGTCGGAAGTTGCACCTTCGGCTCGCCCACGAGGAACAGATCGCGGTCGGCGCCGATGGTCAGCTCCGGAGACTCCAGCGGTGCCATGCCCAGCGCGTTCGCCACCTTGATCTGCACCGTGACCACACCGTTCTGGCCCCCGCTGCTCTCCTCCAGCGCCAGGCTCAGTTCGGGTTGGGGCGGCTGCGTGGCGAGCAGGTTCCGCTGCGTCTCGGCGACGAGCGCCCTGATACGCGCCGCGACCGGCTCGACGAGCCCGACGGCCAGACTGGTCGGGCCCCGTCGGATGTCCGCGCTGAGCGCCCGGGCCTTCTGGTCGGCGAGCCGCAGGCAGTTCTCCCGTTCCTCGAAGGAGCGTTCGTTGATGAACCTCCTGAGCTCGGACAGGGCCTCCTCGATCCGTCCCAGGGCCTCGCTCAAGGACGGTGACATCAGTGCGTCCCGGTCCCCGAGGCGGTCGAGTGCCGACTCCAGATCGTTGTCCGACATCGACAGCTGCTGCAGTTCGACCAGGTTGTGCTCGAGTCGTCGGCGATCCCGCGTCCACTTGTCGCCCGCCAGCTGCCACGCCTCACGCACCGCATGCTGGTCCGGCCGGGAACGCTCATGACCCTCGGCCAGGCCCAGATGTCTGGCCGCCGCGGCAAGCAGTTCGGGCTTCGCGCACATGGCGTCCAGCACCAGATCCCGGGCCACGCTGGTGTCCGCGAACAGGGGAGGAATCAGCGAGAAGATCACCTTGGGTTCGTGTTGGCGAATCCCCTCCCACAGCACGCGGGCGACCTCGTCGCGCAGAGACGTGGCCTCCTCGCGCTCCCGGTGCCGGGTCGGCGCGGCGCGGCGGCCGTTCGGGGAACGCAGGTATCCGATCAGCGCCGACCGGACGTCGGGGGTGAGCTCACCGTCGTCCCGCTCGTCCGCCACAGCCAGCGCCGCACAGTAAAGGTCCTGTGCCGACTCGTACTCCTGCTGGTCGAGGACGATGCCGGCCAGCGTGGTCAGCCCCAGGTACAGATACCGCTGGGCATCTTCCTCGCCCAGCTCCTTGGCGAGCACCGCGGCCGAGATGTACGCCTGGGCGCTGTTGACCGGCTGCTTGCCGCTCATCTGACGCGCCGTCTCAGCGATGACGTTCAGGTCGCTCTTGGTGACCGGCCGCTGGGTCCGTTCCCGTTCTTCCTTCGTCCGCGCGGCGAGCTCCGAGTAGTTCTGCATCACGAAGGTCACGAGCGGGGGCGTCGAATCGACGAACCGCGGAACCTCCTCAAGCAGCCGCTCCACCCAGCCGGAATCGGTGCCGATGCCCCCGCTCTGCCGGAGGGAAGCGATCTGACGCAGGATCCGTACGGACTTCTCATCCGTGTGGTAGCCGATCAGTTTCTCGGCTTCCTCCAGATCCTCCGGCGTGCCGCGCTGCACGAGTGCCAGTGCCATGCCTCGCTGTGCGTTCGGGTTGTCCGGGGACAGTTTCAGCAGCTGCTCCCATTCGGCCGTGGAGTCCTGGCCATGGGCGAGTTTCACGTACGCGATCTGGTGACAGAGGTGGTAGCGCCTGCTGCTGGTCAAGTCGGTGCGCTGGAACTGGCGGTCGAGTACCTCGAGTGCCTCGGCGTAGCGCTTGGCCCCGATGTAGAAGTCGATGAGGATGTTGTCGAGGGCGTGACCGGGCTGAATCACGCCCTGGCATTCCTGCTCGATGACGCGGAGGGCGGCTTCGGCACCGTCAACCCGGCGAGTCAGCCATGCCAAGTCCTTGGCCGCGCTCTCCCGTTTCACGTTCTGCTTGATCGCCTGACGGTAGGCGGCCTTTGCGGCCTCGAAGTTCTTCTCATGGTGCTCAAGGTACTTGGCGCGCTGGTAGGGGTTCTCCCAGCGCCGTTGCCCGCCCGAGCGCACCGTCGCCGACTCGGCTCTGCCCCGTGTGTCGCCGGTCAGGTGGCGTGCCTTGGGCCTTGGCTGTACGGGCTCCACGGGCGCCGCACGCCTCGCTGCCAGGGCGGGTACGGCACCCGGTGGCCGGGGGGCCGGTTGTGCCGTCGGCGGGGCACCACCGAGCGCGGCACGCACCATCTCGCGCGCGTTGTCGTCGTGCCCGGCAGAGTCGATGAGTTCCCCCAGATACTGGCGATCGCCGAAGGCGTCGAGGAGGCCGAGCAGAGCTGCCCAGGCCTGGGGGTCATCGTCCGGGGCCACCTCGTGGAAGTAGCGCAGCAGCCCGAACCGGGCGGTCTCTGCGTCCTCCTGGTGGGCCGCGCTGATCGCCATCAACCGTCGCGCCGGCACATCCTCTGCCTCAGCCTGGGTGAGGAAGAGGTGCGCTGCCTCGGCGTCACCCTTGAGAAGCGCCAAGGCGCCGACCAGGCGCGTGATTTCGGGATTGGCCCGTTCGACGTTCCACAGCTGTCTCGCACTGGCATACAACCGAGCGATACGACCGAAGCGCGGGTCGAGTTCGCCGATCCTCTCGGCGTTGTCGTAGGAGTTCCGGATCCGCTGCAGGTCCTTGCGGTTCTCCGGACTGACGTAGATCTCCATGTCGACCGGAGCGACCGGCAGTTGGGCGATGGCAGCCAGCGCCTCGGCGCGCGACACCGAGTTCCTGCGTAAGGCCGCGGTCGCCGGGGACTGCGGTCCGCGCGGCGCCGCCGCGACGCGATTCGCCGGAGCGGTTTCGGCCTGAGCCGGTGGCTCCTGCTCGTGAAGTGTCTCGGCTCCCGACTCGGAGGCGCCGACCACGGAAGAGACTGTCTGCGCGGTGACTTTCGGCTGCACCAGTGCGACCGTCTGCAGTGCCACGGCGACAGCTTGCCCGTCCGGCTTACGCAAATTCAGCCGTGCGAGTGTCAGCCCCTCGAGAACGCCCTCGAAGCGGTCCCCGGTGATCAGGATGATCTCGATGAAGTCTCCGACCCGGGCCACCGACTGGATGAAATCCGCGTCCACGCTCGCCCTCCCGCACCGGTCGCGTCCCATCCAACCGTCGGCGAGAGACCGGCCTGCTCGCGGCGGCGCCCGGGGGAGAAGGCCGTGTTGCACCGGGCCCCCGAAAAATCTTCACCGGCACAGACTCACTGTAATACGGATCACACCGGATGGTTCAGTACTCGGCCAGGTTGGATTCGCCACCTTGCCGAGGGCGCAACTCCGTGTCATCCCCTAGACGTTGAAGAGTGAGCCACCGGTTTCATCAGCACATCCGGCAGCGCCGACACCGCCGCCACGACGAGGGCCCCTCGGGCCGCCGTGGACCCGGCGGGCCGTGGCGGCGAGGATCATTCCGGCAACCGCGCCCAGGTTCCCGTCCTCCACGTGGACACGATGGCGTGGGCCTGGGCACCGATCACGTCGGCGTCGACGAGGGGGCGGGGCAGCGTGTGGATGGCGCCGGGGGGACAGCAGGGCGCCGAGGACGGCCGGGCCGAGCGCGCCGCCGACCCCGACGGAAGGCGTTGCTGACGGCCCCGGCCAAACGCGCAGCCTACGCCTCGGTCGGCACCAAGTCGGCGCGGTAGCGAGGAGAGGACTGATCGCCGACGGCGCCAAACCCCTCTGACCTCGGCGTTCACAGATCGCGGAGGTCGCGCCTGACTGCTGTTTCACCAGGTCGGCGACGTAGCGGAATGCGCACGTTGAAGCGGAACATCGACGACTCGGCTGTCACCTGTGGTGATCGTCAACTGCGGCGCCCGATCCGGCATGGATCCAGCAATGGGGCGTTGCGCCGGACGACGGGATGCGGAATGGCTGCGCTGTCAGACTTCGAGAACCGGTTGCTCGACACGTGGCCCCCCTCCGCACACGAGGCCGGCGGCTCGCATCGTCCGTGCCCTGCACCCCGGTCGAGGCGCGGGGCGAGACGGGGCGTCAGTTGGCGAAGTAGTCCTCCAGCGAGCCGGAAGTCCTGCATGAGCACGTGTTCTCCAAGCGGCCGAGGTGCCACAACCGCTCGATCGTCGCCAGAACCGCGTAGTGGTCGGCCGGTCCCCCGGGGCCGCGGGCACCGCTTGCACCTCTTCTCGTTTCCAGCCGTTCGCCGACGCGCGCAGGACCGTGCGACCGATCAGAATGGAAAGGGTCAGGCCGCCTGCACGCGCGCGGCCGTGTCCGGCGAGGTACCACGATGACTGCCAGGTGGCACCGGGGGCACCGCAGGGCAGTGGCTGTCGTCGCCACCGCGCTCTCGCTCACCGCGTCCACACCCGGCACCGTGGCGACGACCACAGCCGCCGCGCCGCACCCGCACTCGGTCGACTGCCGGACCAGTCGATGCGTGGCCCTGACCTTCGACGACGGCCCGACGCAGTACACGAACGCCGTCCTCGACACTCTCGAGCACATGCACGCCGTCGGCACGTTCTTCCTCATCGGGCCGCACGCACTGCAGTACCGCGCGGACGTGCTCAGGGAATACCGCGACGGCGACGCGATCGGTGACCACACCGTCACCCACCCCCACCTCACCGTGCTGTCCCGGGCCCGAGTCGGCCACGAGACAGAGACCGCGGCACGGCAGATCGCCTCCGTCACCGGCCACCGGCCGACGCTCTTCCGGCCGCCGTTCGGGGCGATGGACGCACATGTCCGCGAGGCGGCCGGTGCCGCCGGGATGGCGGTGGTGTTGTGGAACCTCAGCCCCCAGGACTGGAAGCACCACAACGCGGCCTACATCGACCGCGCCGTCCTCGCCCGGGTGCGGCCGGGCGCGATCGTCGTCCTGCATGACCGGTACGCGACCACCCCGCCGGCCGTCCCCCACCTGATCGCCGCGCTGAGGGCCCGCGGCTACGAGCTCGTCACCGTCCCCCAGATGTTCGCCACCTCCGGCGGCCTGCGCGCCGGTGCGGTCTACCACCACGGACCCGCCCCGTCATGACACGATTCCACGTCATCCGGGCCGCGCACGTCCACGTGCGGCGTCGTCCTCGGCCTGCCGGCCCGGCTCTACCCGGGCGCACTGATCTTCCTGGTGACGGTGGAGGGGAGCGCGGTCCGCGTGCGGCGGCTGTGATCGCGCAGCCTGCTGACGCCCTTCACCGATCGCTGACCCCGTGCACGGTGATGGCGCAGCCGAGGGACACCAGCCGGGCTCGTCCCCCGAGGCGGGTCGAAGCGGGCTCCGGGCCCGCGATGGCGTACGCGAACAGGCACCCCGGCAGCAGGAAGTGCGCGTGCAGCAGCCAGTGCCCGGCCGGCTGGGCCACGGCCGTGGTGCAGAGCGGCGAAAGTACAAGACCGCCAGACTGCCCGTGGACAGCAGCAACGCCGTGACCGGATGGGCCGGGAGACACGCCGGGCGGCTGTGCAGGAGCACGGTGAGGAGGCGGGCCCGGGGCGCCGGAAGGGCGCGCAGCAGGAGGGTGACCGGCGCGCCCGGCACCAGGGCGAGTGGGGCGTACACGCCGAGGAGCATGCGCTGGGCCAGGTGACCGCGGAAGTCGCGGCGGGCCTGACCGGCGAGGGACGGCAACAGGGCCACGGCCGACAGGGCGAGCCCGGTGGCACAAGCTGACGGCGCTCCGGCAGCGCGGAGTTCTCCCGGCTGTGGGGACTCGCACGACGGGGAGACGGCCCCCACGCTCCGCAAGACGTTCCGCCATCCGATGGCCGGCCCGGTCACCGTCAACTGCGACGCCCTCGACCTCACCGACCGCGACCAGCAGGTCGTGATCTACACCGCCGTCCCCGGCACGTCCTCCGAGGAGGCACAGCGGCTGCTGTCGGTCATCGGCACCCAACGGATGGACGCCCCCACTGAGCCCGGCGCCCCACGTCCGGTCATCTGTTGGCCAAGAACGCTCTAAATCAGCGATGGCGGATCCGGATACCGGACGGCAACGTCGTGTGTCGGTCACGCGCGCGTGCACGAAGCGTGGGCGGCGGACCCGTCGATGCCCACCATGCGTGGCACTGCGGGAGACTCCCCCGCCTGACGAGCGGGGACGCGCGCCGGCGGCTTGGCAGGACAGCCACCTGCCGTACCGGGCAGGCGGCTTGAATCCTTCCTTGTTGCGCACGGAAGGCGTCGCCATACTCGTCGTCACTTGGCATGAGCACGTCTCTTTCCCCCGGGGACGTGCTGCCGTGCATCCTCCGGCCCCGACCACCCCAGCGGACGGGCAACCCCCACTGGAGGCTCCACATGACACGACGTCGTACAGCCCTTGCCACCTGCGCCCTCAGCGGAGCGAGCGTGCTCGCCCTCACCGCGGGCGCGCTCCTGCTCCCCGCCGCCGGCGCGGCCACCGCGGACCCGGCCGCTCCCTCCGCCGCCCGTGCCCAGGCCACCGCCGCCCTCGTCGCCCGACTCGGCGACCGCGCGGCCGGCTCCTACTACGACACCGCGGCCCACCACTTCGTCGTCAACATCACCGATCCGTCCGCCGCCGCCCGGGTCCGCGCCACCGGTGCGGTCCCCAGAACCGTGCGGCACTCCACCGCCGAACTCCGGTCCGTGACGGCCACCCTGACCCGGCAGGCCCGGATCGCGGGCACCGCCTGGGCGATCGACCCCCGCCAGGACAAGGTCGTGGTGACCGTCGACCCGACCGTCACCGGGGCGAACCGCGCTCGCCTCGACGCCCTGACCCGCACGCTGGGCGACAAGGTCGTCGTACGCCGGGCGGCCTCCGCGTTCAAGCCGCTGATCGCGGGCGGCGACGCCATCTGGGGCAGCGACGTACGCTGCTCCCTCGGGTTCAACGTCTCCGTGAACGGCTCGCCCTACTTCCTCACCGCCGGACACTGCGGCAACGCCGCCTCAAGCTGGTCCGACTCGCAGGGCGGCGGCGAGATCGCCCAGACCGTCGACTCCCACTTCCCCGGCACCGACTACGCCCTGGTCCAGTACGACGACACGGGCAGCGACCACCCGAGCGCCGTCGACCTCTACGACGGCGGCACCCAGGAGATCACCCACGCCGCGGACGCCTATGTGGGCGAACAGGTCCAGCGCAGCGGCAGCACCACGGGTGTCTACGGCGGCACGGTCAACGGGCTGGACGCCACCGTGAACTACCAGGAGGGCTCGGTCTCCGGACTGATCGACACCGACGTCTGCGCCGAGCCCGGCGACAGCGGCGGCGCGCTCTTCGACGGGGACGCGGCGATCGGACTGACCTCCGGCGGCAGCGGTGACTGCTCCTCCGGCGGCGAGACCTTCTTCCAGCCGGTGACGGCCGCGCTGAGCGCTGAGGGCGCCACCATCCCGTAATCGGTGACCCACCGAGCCCGCGGCGGCTCCGCGACACGACGCGGAGCCGCCGCGGCGCGTACGCCTGACGGTGACCGGCAGCAGCAGGGCCGGCACGGCATGCGCGCTCGGCGGACGAAGGGCAGCCTGCCGCCGACGCCGGCACGTTCCGTACCGTCCTCGATGCCGCCACCACCACGCCGGTGAAGGCCCCCGATCCGAGGCCAGGGGCCGTGCCCCCTACGAGCACGCGGCGGCGGGGGCCCGCGTGCGGCGCACCCGTGACCACTGCACATGGGGCGCCGCTGCGGAAGGGGCTTTCGGCGTCTCGGGGGCAGGCGACGCCCCGTCCGCGACGGATTCCGTAGCCGAAGGCACACCTATTCGCCCGACACACCGTCACCTCGATCCCAGCACCGATCCAGCAAGGGTGCGGACAAGCAGGGACGACAACAGATGACCGGGCGTCAGCACCTCCAGCACGGATCCGGCGGCGGATACAGCGACGGAGCCGCCCCCGAATGGGCTCGACCCCGCCTAAGCTGCACATTTGCCAAATCATGACGTCGATGCCGGCGCCGACTAAACGTTGTTGCAGAACGCCTGCACCGAAGCCTTCCGCCGCGTCAACCGCCCCCGTCGTGCGGCAAGATGACGGCCATGAGACGCAGGCCCTTCCGCACCGGCACGTCCGCCCCTCAGTGGCTCGGCTCCCTCAGCCCCGCCGAGCGCCGAGTGTGGCGGGCCTTCCCGCACGGCGAACTGGTGGACCTGGGTGTCGGCGACGCCGAGGCGGACGACCCTGCCAACGCCGAGCAGTGGCCGACCGACCGCAGCGTGCGCGGCGAGGTGATAGCCGCCCTCCTCCTCGGCGCCTGCCCGGCAGCACCCGGGGCCGTCACCGCGGTCCGGATCACCGGGGCGCGGATCACCGGCCAGCTGTGCATAGACCACGGGGAGGTCTGCTCCCTGCTCCAGCTGCGCGGCTGCCGGTTCGACAACCCGGTCGATCTCGACGACGCCAGCACCCAGTCCATCGACCTGCGGTATTCCCGACTGACCACGATCAGCGCGCTCGGGGCGCAAGTGCGCGGCACCCTCGACCTGCGCGACACCGTCATCACCGGCGAAGACAGCCGCGCGCTGCACGCCGACGGCATTCGGATCGAGGGCAGCCTGCTCGCCAACCGGATCTCGGCGAACGGCTCCTTCTGGCTGATCAACGCACACGTCGGCGGCCAGGTCACCTTCACCGACGCCGCACTGCTCAACCCAGCACCGAACGGCGTGTCACTGAACGCCGGCGGCATCCAGGTCGGCCGAAGCCTGCTCGGACGGCGGCTTCGTACCCTGGGCGAATTGCGCATTCCGGGGGCGGAGATCGGCAGCTCCCTGGTGCTCGAGGGCGCCGAACTCGACGGCAACGGCCGCGCCGCGCTGTACGGCGACTCGCTCACCGTACGCAGTGAGTCGTCCTTCCGTCCTGACGTAAGCGCCGGACAGGCGCGGCCGTTCCGGTCCACCGGCTCGGTGCGGCTACTCGGCGCGAAGTTCATCGGCGACCTGGACCTCGGCGGAGCGCGGCTCACTGCTGCGGGGAACCGGCCCGCCCTGCACGGGCGGGGGATGACGGTCGAGGGCAGCCTCCACCTCACCGGTGGCTTCCACACCGCCGGCGAGATCCGCCTGACCGGCGCACGCATCACCGGCCACCTGGACATCCACGGCATGGACAGCCCCGACGCGCTGCTCACCCTGTACGCCGCCACCGCCACCGCAGGGGTGAACGACTCCCCCGAGGCATGGCCGGCCCGGCTGAACCTGGACGGCTTCGTATACGGCCCGTTCAGCCAGTACAGCAAGGCCACCGAACGGCTGCGGCTGCTGACCCGCCAGGTGCGACGTTCCGATGACAGCCAGGTCGGCGGCTTCCGTGCCCAGCCCTACGAGCAACTGGCCGACTACTACCGATCGCTCGGCAACGACGGCGAGGCCAGGACCGTGCTGCTGGCCAAGCAGCGGGCGCAGCGCCAGGAGCTGCCCTGGCTGGGGCGCGTCCCGGCGTACCTGCTCGACCTGCTGGTCGGTTACGGATACCGGCCGCTGCGCGCGATCGGCTGGGTCCTCGGTCTGCTGATCGCAAGTAGTGCGTACTTCAGTACGGTGCGGCCCGAGCGGATCAACACCGAGGACCACTCGGTGTTCAATCCGGTGCTCTACGCCGCCGACCACCTGGTCCCGGTGATCCGGTTCGGGCAGACGGACGTCTGGCAGTACCACGGTACGCCCGCGGTCGTCACCGCCGCGCTCACAGTGCTCGGCTGGACGCTGGGTATCGCCATAGCCGCGGCGGCCAGCCGCACCCTCACCCGCAACTGACCCCGCTCACAGGAGAGCGAGCGACATGTGCGGGTACGGCTCGGCTTGAGGGGCCGTGAACAACGGGAGTTTCGTGTTCCGGTGGCCCGGTGAGTCCCGCCGGGCCTCCGCCTGGTCGTAGACCACACCCACCCGCTGCCGCACCAGCCCCCGGTGGTTCTTGGCCGTCTTCACCGCTCGGTATAGCGGCAAGGTGCCCTCGGGCAGCTCCACCGCCCGCCGGACGAAGTCCACCACCATCTCCGGGACGTCCTCCAGCTTCGGAAAACACCCCATGGCCGCCTGTTTCGTATCCGGGGTGCCGACCTCCAGGCCATTGCCGTCCGGTTCGACAGCGACATAGTTGATGGCGTAGCGCAACGTCTTGCGCTGCTGCTGGTCATACAGCGCACGGCGGGCCGCGTGCAGTTGGGTCAGGCTGTAACGGGCCTACATCGATGATGTCGGTGCGTATGTGCAGATCACGCTTCTTGGCGGACCGAATCAAACTGGCCGCCTGTGCAGCGTCGGTGACGTAGAGATGGACGACCCCCGCCGGGGCGTCGATTCTCAGGCTCGAGTAGATGGCCGGATTGTCCTGCGTACCCACCGCGTCCAGTGCGGCAGCAGTTCGGCGCAGCGGATTGAGCAGTCTGTTCTGCTGGGGCGGGCGGGAGTTCGGCGACCTGAGTTGCAGTCAGCTTGACAGGCTGCGTGTTCGTACGGGCATTTTGCGTTGGCGCCGTGCCGGCCGGTGCCCCGAAGGCTGTGGTGGCAGTTAAGGTCAGCGATGCAGCAGCGGCGGTTATGAAGGCCGTTTTCGTGATGGAAAGCAAGAGACGAGGAGCTGACGTCGATGCCTTGGAGCACACACCTCCGGGGCGCGGATTACCACATCTCGCCGCGTACGGCGGGTGATCGGACGGACGCCGGAATCACTGGCGCACCGACCGAAAGGCGAACTAATGACGCAGGCAGCGAACTTCGCACGTACCTGGGAGTACCGGTTCTACGACGAGCGCGGCCTGATCACCTTCGACCGCTAGCCCGAGGGCGTCAACGACCCTCTGGACAGCGACGAGACGGCCTGGCGCGCGGCCGGCCGGTTCAAGGCGGAGAAGGGCATCGCCGTGCCCCGGATCGAGCGCCAGTCGGACAGCGGGGAGTGGAGCACCATCCCGGTGCTGTGACGGCCGCGTAGCAGGTGGGCCGTTCCTGCCCCGGCCGGTCAGCCGCTCAGTCTACGAACTCGCCGCGCGCCGGCATGTCCTCGGCCGGCCTGGGCGAAGCGATTGTCAGATCTTATGGATGGGCCGCGCTGCTGGAGACCCGCTGGAACTATCAGCGCTTCACGATCGGGATGAACTCGCCGAACACGACCACGCCCACCGCGACGATCCAGCCGGATGCTGCGAAGAGCCATCCCATGCGGTCCAGGTGTCGCTCGGCTCGTTCGACCTTTGTACCCATGATCATTTCAACTGTGGCTGTGTAAGCAGCCGCTTGATCGGGAGTCAGAGTGTCCAGGACCTCCATGCGCTCCACTCTCGCGCGCAGCTCCTTCAGCGCGGCGTGCCGGGTCTCTGCCTCTTCTCTGGCCAGGCTATACAGTCGCTGGGACTCCTCCAGCGCCTCCCCGAGCCGTTTGATTGCCGCGGTCAGTTCATCGGCAGCGACGAGACGATGGCGGGCCCGCTCGACATTGACGGCCTTCCGAGCTACTACGGCGGACAGGAGCATAAAAGCCTCGCCGAGGATCATCGTCAGAAAGCCGAACCACGCCAGCGCTGTACTGAACTCAGCGAATCGGGAGCCGATCTTGGCAGCGAGCACAATGATGGCAAGCCCCGCCGCCGCCGGCCCGAAGAGGAGCATCATGGCGAGCTGGTCACCCACCGGACGCCCATTGCCATCTACTGTCTCTGTGATCGTGCCGAGGTACTTGATCCACCGTTGCCAGAGTGCCCCCATACGGCTCATAGGCCTGATCACACCATAGTTGAGCGTGTGCCTGCCAGAGGTGCATCGGATGAGCTGACGTCAGAGGATTGACGGCGGGCTCGTGCGTAGCTTGTCCACGCCGGCCTCGTAGGAGCGGCTGTGAGGCCCCTTGTACGTGGTGCTGTTGGGCACGGCGGACGTGACCTTCCGGTTGCGATGGCAGGCGCAACGTCGGCACAGGCACTGGCCGGTGAACTCGTCGACGCAGCATTCCTTGCCGCAGCGGCAGAAGTGCTCGTCGTCGAAGTGCCCGACCGTGCGGGTGTGGCCTTTACTCATGGCGGGTGGTGGAGTTCCGGTACCAGTCGGCGTCGCAGTTGACGTCGCCGTGGCAGTCGATGACGAAGTCCAGGGTGCCGCCGTCGGGACCGATCACCCGCCAGGTGGTGGTCTGTTCGGCGTCCGGGACCGGTATGGGGTTACGGAAGATCACGATCTCTCCTCTGGCTTGTCCTCGGGCCAGTCGATGGAGGAGTCGGGCCACTTGCCGTCGGGCCAGAAGGAGATCTCAAGGACCTTCTTGCTGGCGTTGTCCAACCTCATCGACTTCACGCGCGGGCAGGCGCGTACGTGCAGGCCGCCGCACCAGGGGCAGCGCTGGCCGCGGTAGGCCGCCCACCACTCGCGGATCTCCTCGGCGGTGAGTTCGCCCGCCTCGTCGGACGGGGCGTCCTCGGGTCCGGTCATCGCGCTCCGTTCACTGGCGGGGCGCCCCGCAGTGGGGGCAGTTGCGCGGGTGGAGGCTGGCGACGAGGCTGCGCCCGCACATGCCGCAGGCGGTCTGGCCGTAGGCGTCCGCCCAGGAGCCGCCGGTCAGGCCCTTGAGGTCGGTCAGGCCCCACACCAGGGCGTCGAGACGGTCGGGCGACTCGCCGGAGCCGGGCACCCAGGTGATCAGCTGCTCCTCCAGCTCGGGGAAGGAGCCGACGTGGTGGACGCGGTGCTGCTCGTAGGGGCTCGAGGCCAGCTGTGCGCGCCCGTGCTTGCCACGTGAGGCGGTCACCTTGCGGACGGGGATGTTGGGGTCCACCGTCCGCAGCAGGGCCGGGATGCAGTCCCCGCCGTTGTTCGTCTCGACCACGACGCAGTCGACGTGGTGCTCGTGGTACGCCTCGGCCAGGCGCCGCATGCACTCCTCCGGCTTGGCCCGGCGGGAGCTACCGCATCTTCTGAGCCTGGTTCCTGGATCTGACCAGAGCTTGGGTGGCGGGTTCGGGTGAAGCTTCCCCCGTTCCCATGTTCTGCGGCCCCCACGCAGACTCGGACCTGCGAGCAGGCCTCATGCAGCTCCCCTGCCGCTGGGCCGCGCGGCCCAGCGGACCCGCCGCGGCGCCCGCATCCCATCCACGGGAGTGTCACAACGTGCCCCCACCCAGTCCCCCGATGGGCCAACGACACCCAGTCAGCGACAAAATTCGTAGCCGATGCGGCCACATCGAGCTGACAGCCCGTCAGCTGGATCCAGCGCCGATCCAGCTGGGGTACGGATAATCAGGGGCGACGACAGGTGACGAGACGTCAGGAAATCCAGCACGGATCCAGCGACGGCTACAGCGACGGGGCCGACCCCGGATAGGCCGACCCCGCCTGACCTGCGCGTTTGCCAGTTCGCTACGTCGATGCTACGGCGCCAACTAAACGTTGAAGCGGAACTCCACCACGTCCCCGTCCTGCATCACATAGTCCTTGCCCTCCATGCGCGCCTTCCCCTTGGCGCGGGCCTCCGCCACCGAGCCGGCCTCCACCAGGTCCTCGAAGGAGATGACCTCCGCCTTGATGAAGCCCTTCTGGAAGTCGGTGTGGATGACGCCGGCCGCCTCGGGGGCCGTGGCGCCCTTCTTGATCGTCCAGGCGCGGGACTCCTTCGGGCCCGCCGTGAGGTAGGTCTGCAGGCCCAGGGTGTCGAAGCCGACGCGGGCCAGGGTCGCGAGGCCCGGCTCGTGCTGACCGACCGACTCGAGGAGTTCGAGGGCCTCGTCCTCGTCCAGCTCGGCGAGGTCCGCCTCCAGCTTGGCGTTGAGGAAGATCGCCTCCGCGGGGGCGACCAGCGCGCGCTGCTCATCCTTGAAGGCGTCGTCCATCAGCTCGTCCTCGTCGACGTTGAAGACGTAGAGGAAGGGCTTGGTGGTGAGCAGGTGCAGGTCGTGGAGGAGCTCGGCGCGCTCGCTGCCCTGGACGATGCCGTGCGCGAAGAGCGTGTCGCCCTTCTCGAGGATGTCCTTGGCCTCCTCGACGGCCTTCACCTTCGGCGCGACGTCCTTCTTGATCCGAGACTCCTTCTGGAGCCTCGGCAGAACCTTCTCGATCGTCTGCAGGTCCGCGAGGATCAGCTCGGTGTTGATCGTCTCGATGTCGTCCTTCGGCGAGACCTTGCCGTCCACGTGCACGACGTTCTCGTCCTTGAAGGCCCGGATGACCTGGCAGATCGCGTCGGACTCACGGATGTTCGCAAGGAACTTGTTGCCCAGGCCCTCGCCCTCGCTCGCGCCGCGCACGATGCCCGCGATGTCGACGAAGTCCACCGTCGCCGGGAGGATCCGCTCCGACTTGAAGATCTCCGCCAGCTTGGCGAGGCGCGTGTCCGGGACGCCCACGACGCCGACGTTCGGCTCGATCGTGGCGAACGGGTAGTTGGCCGCGAGCACGTCGTTCTTGGTCAGGGCGTTGAACAGGGTCGACTTGCCGACGTTGGGCAGACCGACGATTCCGATCGTGAGCGACACGTTGCGACTTCCCGTACGTGAGGTTGGAGAGCTGGACTGGGCTGCGGGCCCGGGTCCGTCAGGAGAGTGTGCGGGCCGATCCACCAGTCTACGGCGTACCGGGCCACGCCCCGGCGACGTATCGAACGCTTGGACAAGCTCTCGCCAACGGCGTGTGTCATACGCCATTGCGCACATAAACCGACCTAAGTTGGTCCAGTGGAGCAACACAGGACGCGACCCCCGCAACACGGACCGCGACGCGGTGCCCCCCTTCCCCCGCAGGGCCGGCGCAGCGCCGCCGCGCCCGTGCGGTCCGGCGCGGCCGCACGGCCGTCCCGGCCCGGCGGTCCCGAGGCGCGCGACGGAGGCGCCTGGGCACGGTCGGCGGGCCAGGGCAACAGCGGCGCGCAGCGGCGCCCGGCGGCCCGGATGCGCAACGCTCCCCCGCTCGACCAGGCGGCCCGGCGGCTGCCCGGCCCCCGGCTCACCGGGCTCGGCGGCGGGCTGTTCTGCGGCGCGGCGATGCTGGTGCTGGCGTGTCTCGACCAGCTGCTGTTCGAGGCGTCCCTCACGGTCTACGGCGTGCTGTTCCTGCCGGTGGCCGCGCTGACCGCGCTGTGGGTGCGGCGCGGCGACCTGGTGACCGCACCGGTGGTCGTGCCCATCGCGTACGCCGTCGGACTGCTGGTCGTGGCCGACGGCGACAGCGGTGTCGCGGGGCGCCTGGTCGGGCTGGTCACCGCGCTCGCCACGCAGGCCGGCTGGCTGTACGGCGGCACGCTGGTCGCGGGCGTCATCACGACCGTGCGCAAGGTGCGGATGCTGCGGCGCAGGGTGGCGGCGCGCCGTCGCAGCGGTTGACGGCACGGGGCGCCCTCACCTCCGAGCGCCCCCACCGGTGCCGACTGCTACCCCTGCTTCGCCGCTCTCATCGCCGCGCCCACGATCCCCGCGTTGTTCTGCAGCTGGGCCGGGACGATCTCCGCCTTGATGCCCTCGATGAACGGCAGGAACTTGTCGGACTTGCGGCTGACGCCGCCGCCGATGATGAACAGCTCCGGCGAGAACAGCATCTCCACGTGCGCGAGGTACTTCTGCACGCGGCGGGCCCAGTGCTCCCACGTCATCTCGTTGTCGTCCTTGACCTTGGAGGACGCGCGCTTCTCGGCGTCGTGGCCGTTCAGCTCCAGGTGGCCCAGCTCCGTGTTCGGCACCAGGACGCCGTCGGCGAACAGGGCGCTGCCGATGCCCGTGCCGAACGTCAGGACGATGACCGTGCCCGAGCGGCCGCGGCCCGCGCCGAACTGCATCTCGGCCACGCCCGCCGCGTCCGCGTCGTTCACCACGGTCACCGGGAGCCCGCCCAGGCGCTCGCCGAACAGGGCGCGCGCGTCCGTGTCGATCCAGCTCTTGTCGACGTTCGCCGCCGAACGGACGGTGGCGCCGCCCGTGACGACACCGGGGAACGTGAGGCCGACCGGGCCGGTCCACCCGAAGTGTTCGACGACCTCCTTCACCCCGTCCGCCACGCCGTCGGGCGTCGCGGGGTGCGGGGTGAGCACCTTGAAGCGCTCCCCGGCCAGGTCGCCCCGGTCCAGGTCCACGGGAGCGCCCTTGATCCCGGATCCGCCGATGTCCACGCCGAAGATCTGCATGGACACCACGGTACGGCGTCACACCGACACTCACGCCACGGCAGCCGGCGCGGGGCTTCCCGCGCCGATGCTCCCGCCGGGGTGCGCTACTTCTCGCCGGTGCGCTCGGCCACCAGCGCCGCGGCCTCGTCGCGCAGGTCGCGGCGGAGTTCCTTGGGCAGCGAGAAGGTGATGGACTCCTCGGCCGCCTTGACGATCTCGACGTCCTCGAAGCCGCGCTGCGCGAGCCACTCGAGCACCTGCTCGACCAGGACCTCCGGCACCGAGGCGCCCGAGGTCACGCCGATCGTCGACACGCCGTCGAGCCAGGACTCGTCGATCTCGTCGGCGAAGTCCACCAGGTACGCCTCGCGCGCGCCCGCGAGCTTGGCGACCTCGACCAGCCGCTTGGAGTTGGAGGAGTTGCGGGAGCCGACCACGATCACCAGGTCCGCCTCGGCGCCCATCTGCTTCACCGCGAGCTGGCGGTTCTGGGTGGCGTAGCAGATGTCGTCGCTGGGCGGGGAGACCAGCTGGGGGAACTTCTCCTTGAGCGCGTCGACCGTCTCCATGGTCTCGTCGACCGAGAGAGTGGTCTGGGAGAGCCAGACGACCTTCGACGGGTCGCGCACCTCGACCTTCGCGACGTCCTCGGGGCCGTCGACGAGCTGGATGTGCTCGGGGGCCTCGCCGGACGTGCCGATGACCTCTTCGTGGCCCTCGTGGCCGATCAGGAGGATGTCGAAGTCCTCGTTGGCGTACCGGATCGCTTCCTTGTGGACCTTGGTGACCAGCGGGCAGGTCGCGTCGATGGTGGCGAGCCGGCCCTGCTTCGCCTCCTCGTGGACGGTGGGTGCAACGCCGTGCGCGGAGAACATGACGATGTTCCCCGGCGGCACCTCCTCCGTCCGCTCCACGAAGATCGCGCCCTTCTTCTCCAGGGTCTGCACGACGTACTTGTTGTGGACGATCTCGTGGCGGACGTAGATCGGGGCCCCGTACTGCTCGAGGGCCTTCTCGACGGCGATCACGGCACGGTCGACGCCCGCGCAGTAGCCCCGGGGGGCGGCGAGCAGGACACGGCGGCCAGGCGAAGCAGTCATGCGATCCATCGTAAGGCCGGGCCCCGGGGTCGTAGATCGCCTCCTTGGGGAGAGGTTGTGCCGACCGGCGTTGTCGGTCCCGGCCACTACGCTCGGGCGCATGGCTGTCAACACGTCCGCGGAGAACCCCCTGCCCGTCGGCGAGGTGTCGCGGCTCATCGGGGGGTGGATCGACCGGCTCGGGGCCGTGTGGGTCGAGGGGCAGATCACGCAGTTGTCGCGGCGTCCCGGCGCCGGGGTCGTCTTCCTGACGCTGCGCGACCCGTCGTACGACATCTCCGTCGGCGTCACCTGCTACCGCCAGGTGTTCGACTCCGTGGCGGACGTGGTGAGCGAGGGCGCCCGTGTCGTCGTCCTCGCCAAGCCCGAGTGGTACGCCCCGAGGGGACAGCTGTCGCTGCGGGCGGCCGAGATACGGCCGGTGGGCGTCGGGGAGCTGCTGGCGCGGCTGGAACAGCTGAAGAAGGCGCTCGCCGCCGAGGGCCTGTTCGCGCCGGAGCGCAAGAAGCCGCTGCCGTTCCTGCCGCAGCTCATCGGGCTGGTGTGCGGCCGGGCCTCGGCGGCCGAGCGCGACGTGCTGGAGAACGCGCGGCACCGCTGGCCCGCCGTCCGCTTCGAGGTGCGCAACGTCGCCGTGCAGGGCGTGCACGCCGTACCGCAGGTGGTGCAGGCCGTGAAGGAGCTGGACGCGCTGGACGAGGTGGATGTGATCATCGTGGCGCGCGGCGGCGGCAGCGTGGAGGATCTGCTGCCGTTCTCGGACGAGCAGCTCGTCCGGGCGGTGGCCGGCTGTCGTACGCCCGTGGTGTCCGCCATCGGGCACGAGCCGGACAACCCGCTGCTCGACCACGTCGCCGACCTGCGCGCCTCCACCCCGACCGACGCGGCCAAGAAGGTCGTACCGGATGTCGGGGAGGAGCTGGAGCGGGTACGGCAGCTGCGGGACCGGGCACGGCGCTGCGCACAGGCGTTCGTCGAACGCGAGGAGCGCGGGCTGGCGCACGCACTGGCACGACCCTGCATGGAGGACCCGCACCGTATGGTCGACGAGCGGGCCGACCAGGTCACCGCGTTGGTCGACCGGACCCGGCGCACCCTCGGGCATCTGCTCGACCGCGCCGAGTCGGAGCTCGGGCACACGCACGCGCGCGTGGTGGCCCTGTCGCCGGCCGCGACGCTGCGGCGGGGGTACGCGGTGCTGCAGAAGGCCGACGGGCACGTGGTCCGCGCACCGGACGAGGTGACGGCGGGCGAGGTGCTGCGGGCGCGGGTCGCCGCGGGCGAGTTCACGGTACGGGCCGACGGCGAGGGATCCGTCGGTTCTGTCGGCAACCAGGAATCTTAGGGTGGGCGCATGACCAGCAGGACGGGCGAGGCACTCGGCTACGAGCAGGCACGGGACGAGCTGATCGAGGTGGTGCGGCGCCTGGAGGCCGGGGGCACCACGCTCGAGGAGTCCCTGGCGCTGTGGGAGCGGGGAGAGGAACTGGCCAAGGTGTGCCGGACGTGGCTCGAAGGCGCCCGCAGGCGGCTCGACGCGGCGCTGGCCGAGGAGGCGCACGACGGGCAGGCACACGGCGAGCAGAGCGCGGAAGGGGCCGGCTGACCAGCGGCGCCACCTGGCGCCACCGCGTCGTCAGCCGGTCTTCAGCGCCTCGGCCATCTTCGTCAGCTGCGCGAACGACGCCGTGCCCGTCACCACGGTCGTGGCGCCCTTGCTCCTGAGCACGAGCGCGTCGTAGCGGCCGCCGGTGTAGCGCTGCCAGGTCTGCCCGCCGATGCGCTGGGTGTCCTTCGTCTCCCGTGCGCCCTGGCTGGCGTCTTCGATGAACGTCGACGCCTTCTGAGTCGACTGCTCGACCGCCACGTACTGCCCCTCGGGGTCCTGGAAGCCGAGGTGCCAGGCGTCGAAGGGTTCGTCCTGGAAACGCACCGAGGTGGCCTTCCAGCTGTCGGGCAGGCCTTCGGGCGCCGCGACCGGATAGCTCGCGGCGCGGCGCGCGGTGAGCAGCTCGACGCGGTAGTCCACCCGCTTGAGGTCGGGAGCGTGGTCGTCGTGCGGAACAAAGAGATAGATGACGCCCGCCATCAGCCCGATGAGGGCCAGGGAGTAGATCATGTCCCGGACCGTCTGCTTGCCTTTCATGCCTGCCACGCCCCTATCGTCGCAGGTGCCGGGGTCTGCTCATCCGTGGGGTGCCCTGCTCATTTTGTCTGTCCGGCGATAGAGTCGGGTCCATCACCCTCATCCGGCCGTCGTCGTATCAGAAAGGTGCGCTCCGATGACCGAGAATCATCATCTGCCGTCCGAGCTTGAAGTCCCCTCCGAAGCACCGGACCGCAACCTCGCCCTCGAACTCGTCCGGGTCACCGAGGCCGCCGCGATGGCCGCGGGCCGTTGGGTCGGCCGCGGGGACAAGAACGGCGCGGACGGCGCCGCGGTGCGCGCCATGCGCACCCTCGTCTCGACCGTCTCGATGAACGGCGTCGTCGTCATCGGCGAAGGCGAGAAGGACGAGGCGCCGATGCTCTTCAACGGGGAGCGGGTCGGCGACGGCACCGGCCCGGAGTGCGACATCGCCGTCGACCCGATCGACGGCACCACGCTCACCGCGAAGGGCATGCCGAACGCGATCGCGGTGCTGGCCGCCGCCGACCGTGGCACGATGTTCGACCCGTCCGCCGTCTTCTACATGGACAAGCTGGTCACCGGCCCGGAGGCGGCCGACTTCGTCGACATCAACGCCCCCGTCTCGGTGAACATCCGCCGGGTGGCGAAGGCCAAGCACTCCACGCCCGAGGACGTCACCGTCGTCATCCTCGACCGGCCGCGCCACGACGGTCTGATCAAGGAGGTCCGGGACACCGGCGCGCGCATCAAGCTCATCTCCGACGGCGATGTGGCCGGTTCGATCCTGGCGCTGCGCGAGGGCACCGGCATCGACCTGCTGCTCGGCATCGGCGGTACGCCCGAGGGCATCATCTCCGCCTGCGCGGTGAAGTGCCTCGGCGGCACCATCCAGGGCAAGCTGTGGCCGAAGGACGACGAGGAGCGGCAACGGGCCCTCGACGCGGGCCACGACCTGGACCGGGTGCTGACCACGGACGACCTGGTCTCCGGCGAGAACGTCTTCTTCGTCGCCACCGGCATCACGGACGGCGAGCTGCTGCGCGGCGTGCGCTACCGGTCGGAGACCGCCACCACCGACTCGATCGTCATGCGCTCGAAGTCCGGCACGGTCCGGCGGATCGACTCCGTGCACCGGCTGAGCAAGCTGCGCGCGTACAGCGCGATCGACTTCGACCGGGCGAAGTAGAGCCGTGCACCGGGCGAAGTAGGCCCGTGCGGAAAGGGGCGCCCTCGGTGCGGAGAGGGCGCCCCTCTTCGTATGCGCGTGAATTCCGCCGTTCAGCCCGCCGCCGCTATCGTCCCCCGCGCGGTCTTCTTCAGCTCCAGTTCGCGGCGGCGGCGCCGGGCCAGCACCACACGGCGTTCGGCGGCCGTGAGCCCGCCCCAGACTCCGTACGGCTCGGGCTGCAGCAGCGCGTGTTCCCGGCATTCGACCATCACCGGACAGCGCGCACAGACCCGCTTGGCCGCCTCCTCGCGGGACAGCCGGGCCGCGGTGGGTTCCTTGGAGGGGGCGAAGAACAGGCCGGCCTCGTCGCGCCGGCACACCGCCTCCGTGTGCCACGGGGCGTCCTGATCCCTGTCGCGCACTGGCACCCGCTGGTGCGGAACGTCAGCGACCTGCAGGGACGAATGCGGCGGTTGCAGCACGGTCTACTCCTGACGACGGCTTCGCGAGGGAGAGGCGATGCAGCAAGGCCTACCCGCTGTGCGCGCGCCTATGCACTGAGTTCCCAACCGCAGGAACTCCAGGGGTTGTTCATGCCGCCGGAATGTGACCGCCGCATACCGAACCCGGCCGAATTCACAAGCGTCAACGGTCCAGGTGTTTGCGCAAAGCCTTGTCCACCTTGTCCGACACGCGGTCGAGGATGTCGGCGACCACCCTGCCGCGCTTGGCCTTCGCCTCCACGTTCCCGAACACGGCGAGTCCGTCGACATGGATGACGGGCGCGTCGACATCGCCCGAATCCAGCGGGCTCACCTCGAAATTGCCGAGCACGCCGCCGCCGGTGCCCCGCAGCGACACGTTCTCCGGGACGCGTATCTGCACATCGCCGAAGACCGAGATGGCCTTGATCACGACCTGCTGGTACTCGAACAGCGCCTCGCTCAGGTCGATCTCGACGCTGCCGAAGATCGCGTACGCGTGCGTGCGGCGGCCGGGGCGCCAGCGGCCCCGGCGTATGGCGCTGCTGAAGACCGCCACCACGTTCTCATCGGGGTCGCTCGGTATCGGCACCGGGGTGGGGCGGCCGGGCGGCGCGGCGTACCCCGGGGCGGGGCGGCGATGGGGGTACCTCCCTGCTCCGGCGAGGTCGAGAGCCTGGGGCAGGGCCGCGGGCAGGTCGCGGACGAACCGGTCGAGCTCACCGACCGTCTTGGCGTGCAGCACGCCCTCGACGCGCTCGGCGTGTTCGTCCGCCGTGAGACGCCCCTCGGCCAGGGCGTCGCGCAGGATGTCGGTGATGCGGTCGCGGTCGGCGTCGGAGCAGCGCAGCTCGGTCGGCGGCAGGGGCCGGTCGTCGGTCGGGGCGGGGCTCTTGTGAAGGTCCACGGCAACAGCGTAGCGAAACGCGATAGATCGCGACTACCCCTCGAACGAACCTGTGGAAAACCCGCCCCGCGAAGCGGCGAACCGAACCGCCGAACCGAATCGCCGAACGGAACGGCCGAACCCGACCGCCGACCGAGCATTCGAACAGGACCCGCACTGAGCCCTACCTCACAGATCCACGGTCAGACCCAGGTTCTACGCTGGTGGACGCTGCCAACGGAGGCCAGCCGCTGTCGCTTGAGTGAGGAATGGGCGAGATGCCTGAGTTCGCGTACACCGATCTGCTCCCCACGGGAGAGGACACCACCCCGTACCGGCTGGTGACGTCCGAAGGCGTCTCCACCGTGGAGGGACCCGACGGGCGTACGTTCCTCAAGGTGGAGCCGGAGGCGCTGCGCAAGCTGGCCGAGGAGGCCATCCACGACATCCAGCACTACCTGCGCCCCGCCCACCTGGCGCAGCTGCGCCGCATCGTCGACGACCCCGAGGCGAGCGCCAACGACAAGTTCGTGGCCCTGGACCTGCTGAAGAACGCGAACATCGCGGCGGCGGGCGTGCTGCCGATGTGCCAGGACACGGGCACCGCGATCGTGATGGGCAAGCGCGGCCAGAACGTGCTGACGGAGGGCGAGGACGAGAAGGCCCTCTCCCGCGGCATCTACGACGCCTACACCAAGCTGAACCTGCGCTACTCGCAGATGGCTCCGCTCACCATGTGGGAGGAGAAGAACACCGGCTCCAACCTCCCGGCGCAGATCGAGCTGTACGCGACGGACGGCGGCGCCTACAAGTTCCTGTTCATGGCGAAGGGCGGCGGCAGCGCCAACAAGTCCTTCCTCTACCAGGAGACGAAGGCCGTCCTGAACGAGGCCTCCATGATGAAGTTCCTGGAGGAGAAGATCCGTTCGCTCGGCACGGCCGCCTGCCCGCCGTACCACCTGGCGATCGTCGTCGGCGGCACGAGCGCGGAGTACGCCCTGAAGACCGCGAAGTACGCCTCCGCGCACTACCTGGACGAGCTGCCGACCGAGGGTTCCGAGCTGGGGCACGGCTTCCGGGACAAGGAGCTGGAGGAGAAGGTCTTCGAGCTGACGCAGAAGATCGGCATCGGGGCGCAGTTCGGCGGCAAGTACTTCTGCCACGACGTGCGCGTGGTCCGCCTCCCGCGGCACGGCGCGTCCTGCCCGGTCGCGATCGCCGTCTCCTGCTCCGCCGACCGCCAGGCGGTCGCGAAGATCACGGCCGAGGGCGTCTTCCTGGAGCAGCTGGAGACGGACCCGGCGCGCTTCCTGCCGGAGACGACGGACGAGCACCTGGACGAGTCGTCCGACGTGGTGAAGATCGACCTCAACCAGCCGATGGAGGCGGTCCTCGCCGAGCTGACGAAGTACCCGGTCAAGACCCGCCTGTCGCTGACGGGCCCGCTGGTCGTGGCCCGTGACATCGCCCACGCGAAGATCAAGGAACGCCTGGACGCGGGCGAGGAGATGCCGCAGTACCTGAAGGACCACCCGGTGTACTACGCCGGGCCGGCGAAGACCCCGGAGGGTTACGCCTCGGGTTCCTTCGGCCCGACGACGGCCGGCCGCATGGACTCCTACGTCGAGCAGTTCCAGGCCGCGGGCGGCTCGAAGGTGATGCTGGCGAAGGGCAACCGGAGCAAGCAGGTCACGGACGCGTGTGCCACGCACGGCGGCTTCTACCTGGGTTCCATCGGCGGCCCGGCGGCCCGCCTCGCCCAGGACTGCATCAAGAAGGTCGAGGTCCTCGAGTACGAGGAGCTGGGCATGGAGGCCGTCTGGAAGATCGAAGTCGAGGACTTCCCGGCGTTCATCGTCGTGGACGACAAGGGGAACGACTTCTTCCAGGCGCCCGCGGAGCCGCCGACGTTCACGTCGATTCCGGTGCGGGGGCCGGGGCTGTAGCCCTCCGGGCACGGAAGGGGTGGTTTCTCGCTCCCCCGCCCCTACCCGTCCCACCTCCTGGGGCTCCGCCCCTTCAACCCCTCCAGGGGCTCCGCCCCTGGAACCCTGGCGGGGACCGCGTCCCCTGTACCCCGCGCGGGGCTCCGTCCCTGCACCCCCTCCTTGCGCCCGGCCCCCTTTCCCGGGGCCGCCCCCAGGGAGGGGAAGGGTAGGTGCGGCGGGGCCGAAACCCCGTCGCCGCAGCCACCCCGCCGCCCCGCCACCCATCCGGCCCGCCCCGGAACAACCCCGCCCTCCCCCACGCTGTACCCGGTATGAGCGAATACCGCATCGAGCACGACTCCATGGGCGAAGTCCAGGTCCCCCGCCACGCCAAGTGGCGCGCGCAGACCCAACGCGCCGTGGAGAACTTCCCCGTCTCCGGGCAGCGGATCGAGCGCGCGCACATCGAGGCGCTCGCCCGGATCAAGGCCGCCGCCGCGAAGGTCAACGCGGAGCTCGGCGTGCTCGACAAGGACGTCGCCGACGCCATCCAGGAGGCCGCCGCCGAGGTGGCGGAGGGCCGGTGGGACGAGCACTTCCCCGTCGACGTCTTCCAGACGGGCTCCGGCACCTCCTCCAACATGAACACCAACGAGGTCATCGCCACCCTCGCGACCGAGCGCCTCGGCCGGGACGTGCACCCGAACGATCACGTCAACGCGTCCCAGTCGTCCAACGACGTCTTCCCCTCCTCCCTCCACATCGCCGCCACCGCCGCCGTCAGCCGGGACCTGATCCCCGCCCTCGATCACCTCGCCGGCTCCCTCGAACGCAAGGCCGAGGAGTTCGCCGATGTCGTGAAGTCCGGGCGGACGCACCTCATGGACGCCACGCCCGTGACGCTCGGTCAGGAGTTCGGCGGGTACGCCGCACAGGTGCGGTACGGCATCGAGCGGCTCACCGCCTCCCTCCCCCGCCTCGCCGAACTCCCCCTCGGCGGCACCGCGGTCGGCACCGGCATCAACACCCCACCCGGCTTCTCCGCCGCCGTCATCGCGGAGATCGCCCGCACCACCGGGCTGCCGCTCACCGAGGCCCGCAACCACTTCGAGGCCCAGGGCGCCCGGGACGGGATCGTCGAGATCAGCGGGCAGCTGCGCACCATCGCCGTGGGGTTCACGAAGATCGCCAATGATCTGCGGTGGATGGCCTCCGGGCCGCGCACCGGTCTGGCCGAGATCAGCCTGCCCGACCTGCAGCCCGGGTCCTCGATCATGCCCGGCAAGGTCAACCCCGTGATCCCCGAGGCCGTTCTCATGGTCGCCGCCCAGGTCGTCGGGAACGACGCCACCGTGGCCACCGCCGGCGCCTCCGGCAACTTCGAGCTCAACGTGATGATGCCGGTCATCGCCAAGAACGTCCTCGAGTCGATCCGGCTCCTCGCCAATGTCTCGCGGCTTCTCGCCGACCGTACGATCGACGGCATCGTCGCGCACCGCGAACGCGCCCGCGAGTACGCCGAGTCGTCACCCTCCGTCGTCACGCCGCTCAACCGGTACATCGGCTACGAAGAGGCCGCGAAGGTCGCCAAGAAGGCGCTCGCCGAGCGCAAGACGATCCGTCAGGTCGTCCTGGAGTCCGGCTATGTGGACCGCGGCGACCTCACCCTCGAGCAGCTCGACGATGCGCTGGATGTCCTGCGGATGACGCACCCGTAACGGCTCCCGTCATATCGGTGCACATCACCCGCCCGTGACATGAACCGATGACGGGCACCACAGCGTCGTATGCCCGGGGCACCTAATATCTGTGCATGGCGGAGGGTGGAGCGGTGAGACGAGTGGAAGCGGGCGAAACGCGCGAAGCCGATGGGGTGACGGGGCGCTGGGCACCCGGCGACCAGATTCTGTGGCGGTACCGGCAGAACGCCGGTGAGCGCTTCCACATCGCCCGCCCCGTGACCGTCGTACGCGACGACCCCGACCTGCTCGCCGTGTGGATGGCGCCGGGAACGACGTGTGTGAAGCCCGTCCTCGCCGACGGCACGCCACTGCACGCCGAACCGCTCCGGACCCGCTACACCAAGCCGCGCGCCGTGCAGCTCGACCGCTGGTTCGGTACCGGCGTGCTGAAGTTGGCCCAGCCCGGTCAGCCCTGGTCGGTGTGGCTGTTCTGGGAGCCGGGCTGGCGCTTCAAGAACTGGTACGTCAACCTGGAGGAGCCGCTGGTGCGCTGGGCGGGCGGGGTCGACTCCGAGGATCACTTCCTGGACATCTGCGTCTACCCGGACCGCAGTTGGGGCTGGCGCGACGAGGACGAGTTCGCCCAGGCCCAGCAGGACGGGCTGATCAGCCCTCAGCTCGCCGAGCGGGTACGGGAGGCCGGACGGTCCGCGGTGGAGGTGATCCGCGCCTGGGGCACGCCGTTCTCGGACGGCTGGCAGCACTGGCGTCCCGATCCGTCCTGGTCGGTGCCACGACTGCCGGACGACTGGGACCGCACTCCCGCGTACATGACCTCGTGAGACCCTTGTTGCGCCCCCGCGGTACAACCGTAGGATCGTCCTCCGCAAGGGTGCACCACAGCAACTCCCGCAGTAAGCGCTGGGCTTGACCGAACGTCACCGAGGGGCGGCAGGACGTGAGCGAGGGGTACGAGGGCCACACCGGGACAGCTCGTGAGACCGGTGTCCCAGGAACGGCGTGTGACCTGGCGGGAAATCCGTTCCTGGGACATGTATTCCGGGTATCGGCTTCACTGCGGGACGAACTGCACGCACGGCGCGCAGCCCCGGACGGATGGATTCGACACGCGTGACGGAGCACCCGACCTCCCACGAGCGCCCACAGCCGGGCGTCGGCCCCGCGGAGCCCCGCGGGGCGCTCCTGCGTGCCCCGGAGCCGCTGACCCCACCGCCGGCCACGGCCTTACCCGCACAGACCCGGGCGGGCGACCCGCCCGCCTCCCCCGCCGCGCCGCTGCCCTGCGCCCAGCACGGATCGTCGGGCTCTTCGGGCGGCGCCTCGACCCCGTTGCCCGCGGCGGGCGGCGCCGAGCACTCCCAGCCGGCCGCCGACGAACCCGACGCGCACCGGCCGCGTCCGGCCCCGGAGGTGATCCCGGTCCAGCCGAGCGGGGAGCAGAACCGTCCCGCCGCCCCGCCCGGCGGCCAGGAGCGGCGCACCGGTCAGGGCCGGCCGAGCGGGCCCATGCCGATGCGGCGCGACGGCGACCGGCTGCGTTTCGTGGGCGCCGCGACCCGGCGGATCGCGCGCGGGATCGACCTGGACGAGATCGTGATGGGCCTGTGCCGGGCCACGGTGCCGACGTTCTCGGACGCGATCCTGGTGTATCTGCGCGACCCGCTGCCGGTGGGCGACGAGCGTCCCACCGGGCCCCTGGTGCTGCGGCTGCGGCGCACCGACCGGATACCGCAGGAGCGGGACCTGGAGGACGGCATCCTGCCGGTGCCGGTGCCGGAGGACTCCGGGGTCGTGGAGCTGAGCAACGAGCTGTGCGAGGTGCGGCCCGGGGGCGCGCTCGCCGAGGTGCTGCGCGGGGTGCGGCCGGTGTTCGCGGACGCGCCCGCCGCCAGGGCCGCGCTGCCCGAACTGCTCGGTGACGACCTGACGATCCCCCCGGGTCAGCGCGCCATTCTCGCGCCGCTGCGCGGGCGGCGCCGGGTGATCGGTGCCGTGCTGTTCCTGCGCCGCGCGGAGCGCCTGGCGTTCGAGGCGGAGGACCTGCTGGTCGCCGCGCAGCTCGCCACGCACAGCGCGCTCGGCATCGACAAGGCGGTGCTGTACGGCCGTGAGGCGTACATCGCGGACGAGCTGCAGCGCACGATGCTGCCGGAGACGCTGCCGAACCCGACGGGCGTACGGCTGGCGTCCCGCTACCTGCCGGCCGCCGAGACCGCGCGGGTGGGCGGCGACTGGTACGACGCGATTCCGCTGCCGGGCAGCCGGGTCGCGCTCGTCGTGGGTGACGTGATGGGCCACTCCATGACATCCGCGGCGATCATGGGTCAGCTGCGGACCACGGCCCAGACGCTGGCCGGGCTCGACCTGCCGCCGCAGGAGGTGCTGCACCACCTCGACGAGCAGGCGCAGCGGCTCGGCACCGACCGCATGGCCACCTGCCTGTACGCGGTGTACGACCCGGTCTCGCACCGGATCACCATCGCCAACGCGGGCCATCCGCCGCCGGTCCTGCTGCACCTGGGCGGCCGGGCCGAGGTGCTGCGGGTGCCGGCGGGCGCGCCCATCGGCGTCGGCGGCGTGGACTTCGAGGCGGTGGAGCTGGACGCGCCCGCCGGGGCCACCCTGCTGCTGTACACCGACGGGCTGGTCGAGTCGCGTCTGCGGGATGTGTGGACCGGTATAGAGCAGCTGCGGGAGAAGCTCGCCGCGACCGCCCGGCTCACCGGTGCCGACCACCCGCCGCCGCTGGAGGCGTTGTGCGACGAGGTGCTCGACATGCTCGGGCCCGGCGACCGTGACGACGACATCGCGCTGCTCGCCGCCCGCTTCGACGGGATCGCGCCGAGCGATGTCGCGTACTGGGTGCTGGAGCCCGAGGACGCGGCGCCGAGCCGGGCGCGGCGGCTGGCGCGCCGGGCGCTCGACCGCTGGGGGCTGCAGGAGCTGACGGACTCGGTGGAGCTGCTGGTCAGCGAGGTCGTCACGAACGCCGTGCGATATGCGTCGCGTCCGGTCACGCTGCGGCTGCTGCGCACCGATGTGCTGCGCTGTGAAGTCGGCGACGACGTGCCGCAGCTGCCGCGTCTGCGGCAGGCACGGGCCACGGACGAGGGCGGCCGGGGGCTGTACCTGGTGAACCGGCTGGCGAGGCGCTGGGGCGCGACCCGGCTGAGCACCGGCAAGGTGGTGTGGTTCGAGCTGAACCGAGGCTGAGGGCCTCTGGTACGACAACGCGAAGGGCGCCCGGTGGCCGGTCCACCGGGCGCCCTTCGCGTCGACAGGGCCTACTGCCCGCCGTTGGGATTGAGGGGATTCGCCGGCGGCGTCGGCCTCGTCGGAGAGTTGGTCGGCGACGGCGGGGCCGAGCTCGTCGGAGGCTTGCTCGTGGTGGGCGACGTCGACGGCGGGGCCGAGGTCGTCGGGGGATGGGTCGTCGGCTTCTGCGAGGTCGGCGTCGACGACGGTGAGGTGGTCGGCGACTGTGAGAGGGTCGGCGTCACGCTCGGCTGGACCGCCGCGCCCTGGGTGGTGTCCAGGTCGAACTTGCTGACCTGGCCCATCGCCTCGAAGGTGTAGGAGGCCCAGATCTGCGCCGGGTAACTACCGCCGTTGATACGGCCGCTCGGGCTGCCCGGGACGTCGCCCGTGGCACCCGTCATCGGGACCTGGGCGTGGGACTTGGGGTCCTCGCCGAACAGGCCGACGGAGGTGACCAGGTCCGGCGTGTAGCCGGTGAACCAGGCCGACTTGTTGTTGTCGGAGGTACCCGTCTTGCCGGCGACCTGCTGACCGCCGCGCGCCGGGTTGTCCGCCACCGACTCCTTGGCCGTACCGTCGTCGACCACGCCGGTGAGCACGGAGGTGACGGTGTCGGCGGCCTGGCGGCTGATGACCTGGTCGCCGATCGGGTTCGGCAGGGTGACCGTACGGTCCTTGTGCTCGGCCGACTTCAGGATCGTCGGGGTGACTTTCTTGCCGTGGTTGTCGAGGGTGGCGTAGATGCCGGCCATCTCCAGCGGGCTCGCGCCCATCGAGCCCAGCGTCTGGGCGGGAACCGCCTGCATGCCCTTGGTGTCCATGCCGAGCTTGCCGGCGACGCTCATCACCTTGTCCATGCCCACGTCGACGCCCATCTGCGCGAAGACGGAGTTGACGGACTTGTTCATCGCCGTCTGGACGGTGATGGGGCCGTAGTTCTGCTTGTCCTCGTTCGGCGGGCCGAAGCCGACCTGGGTGCCGTTGTCCACGACCTGGCGGCCGCTGGTGCCGTCGTAGACGGTGTTGGCGTCGATCCCCCGGCCGTCCTGCGTCTTGGCGCCCTCGTCCAGGGCGGCGGCGAAGATGATCGGCTTGAAGGTGGAGGCGACCTGGTAGTCGCGGCGGGTCGCGTTGTCGGTGAAGTGCTTGAAGTAGTCGACGCCGCCGTACAGGGCGAGGACCTTGCCCGTCTTCGGGTCGACCGAGGCGGCTCCGGCCTGCACGGCGCCGTCGACGGAACGCTTCTTCGGGTCGAGTTTGCTGGTCAGCTGGTCCTTGACGGACTGCTCCAGCTCTTTCTCCCGCTTCTTGTCGATGTTGAGCGTGATGGTCCAGCCGCCCGCCCTGACCAGCGCCTCGGCGTCACCGAGGGAGGACGCGGTGCCCTGGGCGACGAGCTGCCTCTCCAGCTCGGCGTTCGCCTCGTCCACCAGGTAGCCGGTCTGCCCCTCCATGCCGGGCGCGCCCCTGGGCGCCTTGGGCACCGGGAACTTCATGGCCTGGCGCTTGCTCGCGTCCAGCCAGTGCATCTGGACCATGTTGTTCAGGACGTAGTTCCAGCGGGCCTGCGCCAGCTGCTTGCCGGTGTCGGTGGCGATCGCCCAGTCGTACTGGTTCGGCGCCTGGAGCAGGGCGGCCAGGTAGGCGCCCTCCTCCACCGTGAGGTTCTTGGCGTCCTTGCGGTAGTACGCCTGCGCCGCGGCCTGGATGCCGTAGGCGCCCCGGCCGTAGTAGCTGGTGTTGATGTAGCCCGCGAGGATGTAGTTCTTGGACTTCTTGCGGTCCAGCTTCAGCGAGATGACCAGTTCCTTCAGCTTGCGCGTGACGGTCTGGTTCTGGTTCAGGTAGTAGTTCTTGACGTACTGCTGGGTGATCGTCGAACCGCCCTGCGCGCCCTTGCCGGAGAGCGTGTTGAGGATGCCGCGGGCGGTGCCCCTCAGGTCGACGCCGGCGTCCTGGTAGAAGGTCTTGTTCTCGGCCGCGACGAAGGTGTGCTGGACGGGCAGGGGGACCTGGGCGAGGTCGACCGCCTCGCGGTTGAGCTTGCCGCTGCGGGCGAGGATCGAGCCGTCGCTGTACTTGTAGACGTTGCTCTGCACCGTCGCGTCGGCGTTCGCCGCCGCCGGTATCGGCGTCAGCAGGTACAGCGCCACGAACGCGCCCATGACCAGCAGCACGAAGCCGAAGAGGGAGCCGAGGACGGTCTTCCAGGTGAAGAAGCGGCGTATGCCGCTCTTACCGCTCTTACCGCTCTTGCCCTTTCCGTGGCTCCTCGCGGCGGCCCGCGCGGCGGCCCGGCCGCCGACCGGTGCGGCGCCCGGTGCGGCGCCCGGACCGACCGCGCCGGCCGACGGGGACCCGGTCGTCCTGGGCGAGCGCTTGGGCGCCGCGCGGCGGCCACCGCGCTGCCGCGCTCGTCTCTCTTCCGCTCGTCCCATGGCTCGATCCGCTCCGCTTCACTCTCGTGGGTCACACAGGTGCGTGGTTCAGGTCAGCTCAGAAAGCTAACACCGCGCGGTATGACAAAGGGTTGTCGATCACGTCTTTTACGGACGTGAGATCCAGCACCCGTCCCATCCGAACCGACGTGCAGGAGGAGTGGAAGGTTGTCCGCGAGGGTAATGTGCTATCACTTAGATACTCAGAAGCTAGAGACGAAAACGGGGGAGACCACCCATGTCGACACAAGCCACCACCTCCGCCGCCACGGGCATACCGGAGATGCCCAGTCCGGGCGTGCGGGAGTTCCCGGCGCACAGCATCGGCGGCGGAGCGGCGCTGCTGCTCGGATTGATGGGGCTGGTGCTGGGCGTCGGCCTGGTCGCCGCCGGGTCGACGGTCGCCGGGTCCGGCGCCAGGGCCGCACTCATCGTGGTCGGCGTGCTGATCGGCCTCGCGGCGTTCCTCGCGATGTGCGGTCTGAACACGGTGGCGCCGGGCGAGGCGCGGGTGGTGCAGCTCTTCGGGCGCTACCGCGGCACCATCCGGCAGGACGGGCTGCGCTGGGTGAACCCCTTCACCTCGCGCACGAAGATCTCCACCCGCGTGCGCAACCACGAGACCGCCGTCCTGAAGGTCAACGACGCCTACGGCAACCCGATCGAGCTGGCCGCGGTGGTGGTCTGGAAGGTGGAGGACACGGCCCAGGCCACGTTCGAGGTGGACGACTTCCTGGAGTTCGTCGGCACCCAGACCGAGGCGGCCGTGCGGCACATCGCGATCGAGTACCCGTACGACGCCCATGAGGAGGGCGGGCTCTCGCTGCGCGGGAACGCCGAGGAGATCACCGAGAAGCTCGCCGCCGAGCTGCACGCGCGCGTGGAGGCCGCCGGGGTGCGGATCGTCGAGTCGCGGTTCACGCACCTCGCGTACGCTCCGGAGATCGCCTCGGCGATGCTCCAGCGGCAGCAGGCCGGGGCGGTGGTCGCGGCGCGGCGGCAGATCGTGGACGGTGCGGTCGGCATGGTCGAGGCGGCGCTCGCCCGGATCGCGGAGAGAGACATCGTGGAGCTGGACGAGGAGCGGAAGGCGGCGATGGTGTCAAACCTGATGGTGGTGCTGTGCGGGGACCGGGCCCCGCAGCCGGTCCTGAACACGGGGTCCCTCTACCAGTGACGACTCCCTCCGGGGGCGCGAACCCCCAGCGTCGGCCGCAGCAGCGCAAGCAGGTGCTGCTGCGGCTCGACCCGTCGGTGTACGAGGCGCTGGCGCGGTGGGCCTCGGACGAACTGCGCTCGGCGAACGCGCAGATCGAGTTCCTGCTGCGGCGGGCCCTGGCGGAGGCGGGGCGCCTGCCGCGCGGGGCGAAGCCGATTCCCCGCCGGGGGCGGCCGCCGGCTTCGGGCGACCCGGAAGCGTAGGCGCTGCCCGGGGCTCGCCTCCAGACGCGTATCGGCCTTCGGCCTCCTCCTCACGCGCCGGACCGGCCGGAGATGTCGGAACAGCCCGGGTCGGCGGCAGGCCGCGTAGCAGAACTGTGACAATCGGCCCCCACCTGCGGGCGCTCACCCGCCGCCACGGCCTATACGCGGCATGTATACGCAAGGCGTATACACAGTGTGTACAGTTCTTGGCATGTCCATCGGTCACACCCTCCTAGGACTCCTGGAGTCCGGGCCCCGCCACGGCTACGACCTGAAGCGGGCCTTCGACGAGAAGTTCGGTCAGGACCGGCCGCTGCACTACGGCCAGGTCTACTCGACGATGTCCCGGCTGCTGAAGAACGGGCTCGTCGAGGTCGACGGGATCGAGCCGGGCGGCGGCCCCGAGCGCAAGCGGTACGCGATCACCGAGGCCGGCGTCACCGACGTCCAGCGGTGGCTGGCGACACCGGAGAAGCCGGAGCCGTATCTGCAGTCGACCCTGTACACCAAGGTGGTCATCGCCCTCCTCACCCACCGCGACGCGGCCGGCATCCTGGACACCCAGCGCGCCGAGCACCTGCGGATGATGCGGATCCTGACCGACCGCAAACGCAAGGGCGACCTGGCCGACCAGCTGATCTGCGACCACGCCCTGTTCCACCTGGAGGCCGACCTGCGCTGGCTGGAGCTGACCGCCGCGCGTCTGGCCAAGCTCGCCGAGGCGGTGGCCGAGTGACTGCTCCCGCCGGTTCCCTGCTCGCCGCCGAGGGCCTGCGCAAGGCGTACGGGCCCACCGTCGCCCTGGACGGAGCCGAGTTCTCCATCCACCCCGGCGAGATCGTCGCCGTCATGGGCCCCTCCGGGTCGGGCAAGTCGACCCTGCTGCACTGTCTGGCCGGGATCGTGCCACCGGATGCCGGCTCCATCATCTACAACGGCCGCGAGATGGCCGGTATGAGCGATGCCGAACGCAGCCTGCTGCGGCGCAGCGAGTTCGGGTTCGTCTTCCAGTTCGGGCAACTCGTCCCCGAGCTGACCTGCGTGGAGAACGTGGCGCTGCCGCTGCGGCTGAACGGCACCTCCCGCAAACAGGCCGAGCAGGCCGCCCTGTCCTGGATGGGTCGGCTGGAGGTCGACGACCTCGCGGGCAAGCGGCCCGGTGAGATATCCGGTGGCCAGGGCCAGCGCGTCGCCGTGGCCCGCGCCCTGGTCACCGGCCCGCGCGTGCTCTTCGCCGACGAGCCCACCGGCGCCCTCGACTCGCTCAACGGCGAGCGCGTGATGGAACTGCTCACCGAGGCGGCCCGCTCCACCAACGCCGCCGTCGTCCTGGTCACGCACGAAGCGCGGGTGGCGGCCTACTCGGACCGCGAGATCGTCGTGCGTGACGGCAGGTCCCGGGACATGGAGCGCCTCGTATGAGCGCCAGGCAGTGGTCGAAGGACCTGGCCATGGGTGTCAGGTTCGCGTTCAGCAGTGGACGTGAGGGATGGGTCCGGCTCCTGCTGACCGGCTTCGGCGTCGGACTCGGCGTCGCCCTGCTCCTGCTCACCACCGCCCTCCCCAACGCGCTCGCGGTACGGCACGAGCGGGACAACGCACGCGCGGACCACACCTTCAGCCAGGAGCCGAAGCCGAAGGCCGACAACACCCTGGTGATCGCCGACGTCGACACCACCTTCCGGCAGAAGGACATCCGCGGCCGGGTGATGGAGCCCGAGGGCGCCCGGGCGCCGCTGCCGCCCGGTCTCGACAGGTTCCCGGAGCCGGGCACGATGGTCGTCTCCCCCGCCCTGAAGAAACTGCTCCAGTCCGACGACGGCGCCCTGCTGCGGCAGCGGCTGCCGTACCGGATCACCGGCACCATCGGGGAGAGCGGGCTCATCGGCTCGCACGAACTGGCCTACTACGCGGGCGCCAAGGGGCTCGCGGCGAAGATCAACGCCCCGGACGTGGCACGTATCGACATGTTCGGGCCCGACGGGACCGCGTCCGAGAAGGCGGACCCCGTCCTGCTCCTGCTGACCCTGGTCGTCTTCGTCGTCCTGCTCATGCCCGTCGGCGTCTTCATCGCCGCGGCGGTGCGGTTCGGCGGGGAACGGCGTGACCGCAGGCTGGCGGCGCTGCGGCTCGTGGGTTCGGACAGCGGGATGACCCGGCGGATCGCCGCCGGTGAGGCGCTCGCGGGGGCACTGCTCGGACTGCTCTTCGGCACCGCCTTCTTCCTGCTCGGACGTCAGCTCGCCGCCTCGGTCGAGGTGTTCGGAGTCAGTGTCTTCCCCAGCTACCTGAACCCCTCTCCCACGCTGGCCCTGCTCGTGGCGGTCGCGGTCCCGGCGGCCGCGGTGCTGGTCACCCTGTTCGCGCTGCGCGGTGTGGTCATCGAACCGCTCGGGGTGGTGCGCACCGCGAAGCCCGCGCGGCGTCGGCTGTGGTGGCGGCTGCTGCTGCCGCTGGCCGGACTCGCGATGCTCTACCCGATGGTCGGCAAGGGCCACGACAACGGGAGCTTCAACGAGTACCTGGTCGTCGGGGGTGTCCTGCTGCTGCTGGTCGGCGTCACCGCGCTGCTGCCCTGGGTCGTCGAGACGGCCGTCGCCCGACTGAACTCGGGCGGCGTGGCCTGGCAACTGGCCGTGCGCAGGCTCCAGTTGAGCAGCGGCACCGCCGCCCGCATGGTCAACGGCATCGCCGTGGCGGTGGCCGGCGCGATCGCCCTGCAGATGCTGTTCTCCGGCGTCGAGGGCGACTACACGAAGATGGCGCGCCAGGACGTGTCACGGGCGCAGATGCAGGTGAGCCTGGCGAGCGACGTCCCGGTCGCCGCAGCCGCCGAGGAGTTCGGCCGGACCAAGGGCGTGCGCCAGGTCATGGCGTTCTCCGGTTCCGAGATGGGCGACCGGCGCAAGGACCCGCAGACCAGCAGTCAGGTGACGGTCGGCGACTGCTCCTCCCTGCGCGAGCTGGCGCACCTCCCCTCGTGCCGCGACGGCGACGTCTTCGTGCTGCGGGGCTCCGAGGGCGACACCGACACGCCGGCCCTGGCCAAGCCCGGCCGCACCCTCTACCTCGGCCCTTCGTACGGCGCCGAGAAGGGCACGGAGTTCGCCTGGACGGTGCCGTGGGGCCTCAAGCAGGCGCAGTCCCGCAAGGACCCGACCGGGGTGAAGCGAGGCGGCTTCCTCTTCACCCGCGGGGCGCTGCCCCCGCAGGCGGAGCGCGGTTTCCGCGGGGAGATCTACCTCGCGCTCGACCGCTCGGTTCGGGACGCCCCCGACTTCGTACGGAACACCGCGGCCCGGGTCGCCCCGTTCTCGAACCCCCTGACGTGGGCGGCCACCGAGCAGTCGGTGCGGTTCACCTCCATCCGCAGGGGGTTGTTCGTGGGCGCCACGTGCGTACTGATGCTGATCGGCGCGAGCCTGCTGGTGTCCCAGCTGGAGCAGTTGCGCGAACGCAGGAAGCTGCTGTCGTCGCTGGTCGCCTTCGGCACCCGGCGCCGCACGCTGAGCCTGTCGGTGCTGTGGCAGACGGCGATCCCCATCGCGCTCGGCCTGCTGCTGGCCTCGGTGGTCGGTCTGACACTGGGCGCCGTGCTGCTGAAGATGTCCGGCGCCACGGTGAGCGTCGACTGGGCGAGCGTGCTGACGATGACCGGTATCGGCGCGGGGGTGGTGCTGCTGGTGACCGCGCTCAGCCTGCCTCCGCTGCTGCGGCTGATGCGGCCGGACGGACTGCGCACGGAGTAGGCGGGCCCCTTGTCAGTCCTCCGGCCCCAACACCCGTACGGGGAGCGGCCGCAGCGCCTCACGCAGGGCCGCGGCCAGCTCCTCGTACTCGGCACCCCGCGCGGCGCCCGCGCGCATGGCGAAGGCGACGCGCCGGGCGGGGGCCGGGTCCGCGAAGTAGCCGGTGCGGAGCCGGCCGTTGCGGGTGGTCTCCACCTCGACCGCGGTCCGCGGCAGGAGGGTGACACCGAGGCCGCCCGCGACGAGCTGGACGAGGGTGGACAGCCCGGCCGCGGTCGTCGTCACCGGGACGCCCTCCCGCCTCCCACCACCACCCTCAACCGAGGGGCTTCGCCCCGCCCCGCTGATTCCGCGTCCCGCCTCCCGGCAGATGTCGAGGGCCTGGTCGCGCAGGCAGTGCCCTTCGTCCAGGAGCAGCAGGTTCAGCTCGCGCAGCGCCTCGCGGGGTATCCCGTCCCGGCCGCCGAGCCAGTGGTCGAGCGGGGTGACGAGGACGAAGTCCTCGTCGAAGAGGGGGAGTTCGGTGACGCCGGGCACGCCCAGGGGGACGGCGAGCAGCAGCAGGTCGAGGCGGCCGGTGGTCAGCCCGTCGAGCAGGTTCGCGGTCTGCTCCTCGTGGACCTGCAGGTCGAGGTGCGGATAGCGGTCGTGGACGAGGTTGAGGACGGTGGGCAGCAGGTACGGTGCGACCGTCGGGATCACGCCGAGCCGCAGCGCCCCGGTGAAGGGGGCGCGGACGGCCTCGGCCTCCTCCATCAGCGCGCCGACCTCCTCCAGCACCGCCTTGGCCCGTACGGCGAGGCGCTCGCCGGCGGGTGACAGGAGCACCTTGCGGGTGGTGCGCTCCAGCAGGGTGACGCCGAGGACCTCCTCCAGGGCGGAGACGGCGCCCGACAGGGCGGGCTGGCTCATACCGATCGCGGCGGCGGCGTCCCGGAAGTGGAGGTGCTCGGCGACGGCGGCGAAGGCCCGCAGCTGGGCGAGCGTGGGCTGGCGGCGCCCGTTGGTCCTGGTCCCACCCACGGCCATGCTCTTACTCCAGGTTACTGATAGCTGACACCGATCAACACGACCGAGTGTAGCTATTTCCCTAATCAATGCACCCTGTGCCAGCATCGGAACAGTCCAACCCATGAGAAGCACCTTGTGCTCGAGGTGCTTCTGTGCTGCAAGGAGAGCACGTGCTCACTGTCGGTGACAAGTTCCCCGAGTTCGAACTGACCGCCTGCGTCTCGCTGGAGAAGGGCAAGGAGTTCGAGCAGATCAACCACAAGACCTACGAGGGCAAGTGGAAGATCGTCTTTGCATGGCCCAAGGACTTCACCTTCGTGTGCCCTACCGAGATCGCGGCCTTCGGCAAGCTGAACGACGAGTTCGCCGACCGTGACGCCCAGATCCTCGGGTTCTCCGGCGACTCCGAGTTCGTGCACCACGCCTGGCGCAAGGACCACCCGGACCTGCGCGAGCTGCCGTTCCCGATGATGGCCGACTCCAAGCACGAGCTGATGCGCGCGCTGGGCATCGAGGGCGAGGACGGCTTCGCGCAGCGTGCTGTCTTCATCGTCGACCCGAACAACGAGATCCAGTTCACCATGGTGACGGCGGGCTCCGTGGGCCGTAACCCCAAGGAGGTCCTGCGGGTCCTGGACGCCCTGCAGACCGACGAGCTGTGCCCGTGCAACTGGAACAAGGGCGAGGACACCCTCGACCCGGTCAAGCTGCTGGCTGGTGAGTGACGTATGTCCCTCGACTCCCTGAAGTCCGCCCTGCCGGACTACGCCAAGGACCTGAAGCTCAACCTGGGCTCGGTCATCGGCAACTCCGAGCTGCCGGCGCAGCAGCTGTGGGGCACGGTGCTGGCGACGGCGATCGCGTCGCGCTCGGCGATCGTGCTGCGCGAGCTGGAGCCGGAGGCGAAGGCGAACCTCTCGCCGGAGGCGTACACCGCGGCGAAGTCCGCGGCGGCCGTCATGGCGATGAACAACGTCTTCTACCGCACGCGGCATCTGCTGTCGGACCACGAGTACGGCAGTCTGCGCGCGGGGCTGCGGATGAACGTCATCGGCAACCCCGGGGTCGACAAGGTCGACTTCGAGCTGTGGTCGTTCGCGGTGTCGGCGATCAATGGCTGCGGGATGTGCCTGGACTCGCACGAGCAGGTGCTGCGGAAGGCCGGGGTGGAGCGTGAGGTCATCCAGGAGGCCTTCAAGATCGCGTCTGTGATCCAGGCGGTCGGCGTGACGCTGGACGCGGAGGCGGTGCTCGCGGAGTAGTCCGCGGCAGCGCTCCGCTCGGGCCCCGTTCACCCTTGTGGTGGGCGGGGCCCGGCTGTTCGTCGCCCCCGCCGCCCCTACCCGTCCCATCCCCCGGGGCTCCGCCCCCGGGCTCCCCTCACCGGGGACTACGCCCCCTGGACCCCTCCCTGGGGGCTGCCGCCCCCAGCCCCCTGCCGCACGGACCGCGGTGGGCACGGCTCAGCCATCCCTGTTCTCGGTGGGGCCCGCGGGCTCGGCTCAGTCGGTCCCTGTCCTCGGCGGGCCCCGCGGGCTCGGCTCAGTCGGTCCCTGTCCTCGGCGGGCCCCGCGGGCTCGGCTCAGTCGTCCCTGTTCTCTGCGGGTCCCGCGGGCTCGGGCTGTCCTTCCGTCGGGGTCGGGGATGCCACGGCCGTGCTCTCCTGCGACGGGGGCGGCACTGTCGGCTGTTGGTGTGCGGCTGGAGCGGTCGCGTACGACCGCAGGTAGCCCACCACCGTGTTCGTCACCGCCACCAGCGGTACCGCCACCACCGCACCACCGATCCCCGCGATCATCCCCCCGGCCGTCACCGACAGCACCACCGCCAGGGGGTGCACCCGGACCGCGCGGCCGAGGATGAACGGCTGCAGGATGTGGCCCTCGATCTGCTGGACCGCCAGCACCACGATCAGCGTCATGATCGCGGTGAAGACGCCCTGCGTGACCAGCGCCACCAGGACCGCCAGCGCGCCCGAGGCCACCGCGCCCACCAGGGGGATGAAGGAGAACAGGAAGATGAACACCGCGAGCGGCACGGCCATCGGGACGTTCAGGAAGTAGATCCCTAGGCCGATGAAGATGGCGTCGATGAGGGCCACGAGCACCGTCCCCCGGACGTACGCCGTCAGGGTGCGCCAGGCGCGCGGACCCGCCCCGGCCACCCCCGGCCGCGCCGCCGCCGGCACCAGCTTCAGCGTCCACTCCCAGATGCGCCGGCCGTCGTAGAGCAGGAACAGCGTCGAGAACATGGTCAGGAGGATGCCGGTCAGGGCCTCCACGATGACCTGTACGCCCTCCAGCCCCGTCGACGTGATCTGGTCGGCGTTCGCGCCGATCGCCTCGCGCAGGTTCTTGGCGATCTGGTTGATCTGCTTGTCCGTGACGTGGAAGGGGCTGTTCAGCAGCCACTTGCGCAGCTCGTCGATGCCGTCCTGGATCTGGTTGGACAGCGAGTCGATGTTCTCCATGACCTGCCAGGTCACGAACCAGCCGATCAGGCCCATGATGACGAAGCCGAGGATCGCGGTCAGCGCGGTCGCCGGGCCGCGCGGCACGCCGTGACGTCTCAGTCGAGCCACGGTGGGCTGCAGCAGCGCCGTGATGAGCAGCGCGCACACGAACGCGAACACCACCAGCTGCACGGTGCTGATGATCTGCATCAGGATCCAGACGGTGCCCGCGAGGACGAGCAGTCGCCAGCCCGCCTCCGCCGCGACCCGTACGCCCCACGGCACCGCCTCCGCGGGATGCGGACGCGGCTGCGGCTGCGGCTGCACGGCGGGAGCGTACGCCGGGGGCGGCGGGACGTTGTCCACCGCAGGGGCCGGCCCGGGCTCGGCGTGCTCCTTCTCGACCTCCGCGCGGCGTTCGTCCAGCCGCTCCCCCATCTGGGTCAGTCCGGCGCCGAGCCGGGAGAGCCACCCTGGCACTTGCGACATGATCCGTCCTCTTCCCCCGCTTCCCCGGGTGCTCCCCACCACTCCCCCCTGGAGTCGTCGGTTCCGACCGTACATGGTGAGGGCGACGGTCCCTGGAACGGCCGCAGCCCCTCACCCATAGACGGTGAGAGGCTGTGCAGGGTTGAGCGTCGCGCGCGGACGGGACCGGCGGCTCAGTACCAGCTGTTGGCCTGCCAGAAGGACCAGGCCTGGCAGGGGCTGCCGTAGCGGCTGTTCATGTAGTTGAGGCCCCACTTGATCTGCGTGGCCGGGTTGGTCTGCCAGTCGGCGCCGGCGGAGGCGTACTTGCCGGCCGGCAGCGCCTGGAACAGGCCGTAGGCGCCGGAGGAGGCGTTGACCGCCTGGTAGTTCCAGCTGGACTCGTGGTTCACGATGTTGCTGAAGCACTGGAACTGGTCGGCCGCCACCATCTGACGCGCCATCGCCTGGATCTGCTCGACGGTGTACGAGCTCTGGACCGGGAAGCTGGAGGCGTCACGGCTCGCGCGGCTGGCCTTGGCCTCCGCGTCCTTGCGCGCCTTGGCTTCCTCTTCGGCCTGCTGCGCCGCCTTCTGCTTGGCGATCGCGTCCGCGGCCGCCTGCTTGCGAGCCGCTTCCTCGGCGTCCTTCTTGGCGAGCGTGTCGGCGGCGACGGCCTGGGCGTCGGCCTGCTGCGTCAGCGACGCGGTTTGGACCTGCGCCTGCTGACCGGCGGGTATGTCGGCGAGGAGCGTCGAGTCGGCTGCGGTCGCCTCGGCGTCGTTCGTCTGGGCGGTACTGCCCGAGGCGACTCCGACGACGCTTCCGACAGCGGTGACCGCCGTGGCCGAGGCCACTGCGAATCCCCGGACCGAGATCGGGCTCACACGGTTTCCTTCCAGCATCGCCCGCTTCGGTGACCCTGGCGGACGCAATCGTGCCCCTGACACTGGCCTCCCACCTGCGGGGTCACGGGAGGCACGGGCCCGGTGGGCAACTCCCGGCCGGGGAGCGCCGCTTGGTGCTCGGGCGGCATACGACGGCTCTATGCAGTTGAGGTCTACGTGGCGCAGTACCGCTGGGGGTACAGCTGTGTCGTATGCGGGGCCTGACAGGAACGAGACTCTGCCGTAACCCGGCACCGCGTTGCAATTCCGAGATGAGTGTGAAAGCTCACACCCCGTTTGCACCACGGAGTTCTCGGAATATCCCCCACATGACCACGCCGCCCGGCTAGGCTCTACGCCTTTGCCGGACGGCGCCAACTCACAGGGAGCTGCCCCCTGTTGGGCATTTGGGTCAGATCTGCCCGTCCTCAAGCATTTCGGTCACAAGGGCTGCGATCTGGGACCTCTCGGACCGGGTGAGCGTGACATGCGCGAAGAGCGGATGCCCCTTCAGTTTCTCCACGACGGCGACAACTCCGTCATAGCGCCCGACCCGTAGATTGTCCCTTTGCGCCACATCATGGGTCAGAACGACCCGCGAATTGGCACCGATCCGGGACAGAACGGTCAGCAACACATTCCGTTCGAGTGACTGGGCCTCGTCGACGATCACGAACGCGTCGTGCAGCGAGCGGCCGCGGATGTGGGTGAGCGGGAGGACCTCCAGCATGCCGCGCGCGGTGACCTCCTCGATGACCTCGCGGGTGGTGACCGCCGAGAGGGTGTCGAAGACCGCCTGCGCCCAGGGGCTCATCTTCTCGGCCTCGGTGCCCGGCAGATAGCCGAGCTCCTGCCCGCCCACCGCGTACAGCGGGCGGAAGACCATCACCTTCTGGTGCTGCCGCCGCTCCAGCACGGCCTCCAGCCCCGCGCACAGCGCGAGCGCCGACTTGCCGGTGCCGGCCCGCCCGCCCATCGAGACGATCCCGACGTCCGGGTCGAGCAGCAGGTCGAGCGCGATCCGCTGCTCTGCGCTGCGCCCCTTGATGCCGAACGCCTCCCGGTCCCCGCGCACCACTCGGACGTTGCCCTCCGCGGTGACCCGGCCGAGCGCCTTGCCCCGCTCCGACTGGATCGTCAGGCCGGTGTGCACGGGCAGGTCGGCGGCCTCCGGCACGTACAGGTGCCCCTCTTCGAAGAGGATGTCCACCTGTTCGGCGGACAGGCTCAGTTCCGCCATGCCGGTCCAGCCGGAGGAGTCCGTGATGGCCAGTTCCGCGCGGTACTCCTCGGCGAGGAGGCCGACGGAGGACGCCTTGATCCGAAGCGGCAGGTCCTTCGACACGACGGTGACGTCGAACCCCTCCGCCTGCAGGTTGCGGGCGACCGCGAGGATGCGCGAGTCGTTGTCCCCGAGGCGGTAGCCGGTGGGCAGGACGCTGGGGTCGGAGTGGTTGAGCTCGACCCGGAGCGTTCCGCCGAGTTCCCCGGTCGGGATGGGGGCGTCGAGCCGGCCGTACCGGACACGGTAGTCGTCGAGCAGGCGCAGGGCCTGCCGGGCGAAATAGCCGAGTTCGGGATGGTGCCGCTTGGCTTCCAGCTCGGTGACCACGACGATCGGGAGCACGACCTCGTGTTCCTCGAAGCGGGTCATGGCGTTGGGGTCGGCCAGCAGGACGCTGGTGTCGAGAACGTAGGTGCGCCGGTCTGGCTTGGGGCGCTTTGTGCTGGTCACCACGGAAGGACGTACCCCCTCGGATGAGGTCGGGGAGCGACGAGGCGGAGCTGGACCGGTCGTCGGCCGCGATGCACGGGCCGAGGACCGGCCCTCCGCGTCTGCGTCCGTGCTGTGACCGCACGGTCGGGCTGGTGCAAAGGGCCTCCCGGGCGGACGGCCCCGTGCCGTCCGCTGAGATACGACACCCGTGGTTCGGGTGTCGACCTGTCTGGCTTATGCCCTCGAACACGCGCCACCATGCCACGGCATATGACGGCGCCCCGGTGAACTCCTCGTTACATCCCATCCCCCGACCGAGCGACACCCGGCGACACCCGGCGTGGCGTGAGCGGCGGCCGGATGTGTCGGGCGGTGGTGTTCAGCCGCCGTAGCGGCGGTGCCGCGCCGCGTAGTCGCGCAGGGCGCGCAGGAAGTCGACCTTCCGGAAGGCCGGCCAGAAGACCTCGCAGAAGTAGTACTCGGAATGGGCCGTCTGCCACAGCATGAATCCGGACAGACGCTGTTCACCGCTCGTACGAATCACCAGATCGGGGTCGGGCTGGTCACTCGTGTAGAGGTGCCGGCCGATCATGTCGATGTCGACGGACTCGGCGAGGTCCTCCATCGAGGTGCCCTTCTCGTGGGCGTCGAGGAGCATGGAGCGCACGGCGTCGGCGATCTCCTGACGGCCGCCGTAGCCGATGGCGACGTTGACGAGTATGCCGTCGACGTGCGCGGTGGCCTCCTCGGCCTCTTTCAGGGCGGTCTGCATCTGCGCGGGCAGCAGGTCGAGCGCGCCGACGTGGTGCACACGCCAGCGGCCGTCGGCGGCGAGGGAGCGGACGACGTCCTCGATGATCTTCAGGAGCGGGACCAGCTCCTCCTTGGGCCGGTCGAAGTTGTCCGTGGACAGCAGCCAGAGGGTGACGACCTCGACGTCCGTCTCGGCGCACCAGCCGAGGAACTCCTCGATCTTGTCGGCTCCGGCCTGGTGCCCCTGCGCGGTGGTCGATCCCGCGGCCTTCGCCCAGCGTCGGTTGCCGTCCATGATGACGCCGATGTGCTTGGGCACCTGAGCGTGGTCCAGGTGGCCTTCCACCCGGCGTGCGTACAGCCTGACGAGCAGGCCGCGCAGCTTGTCGCGCAGGTTCACGTGATTGTCAGCCCCTCCGTGCGGTTCAGACAGGCGCGGTCGTGCGCGATCCCCGTCAAATGGCGGTCCCCGAAGCCGAAGCCTACCGCCGGAGAGGGCGGGGGCGGCCAACGGGTGTCAGCGGGATGGTATGGGTTCGTGGGTGGGAAAGGAGGCGGAGGTGGGGGGATTTCGGGCGGTGTGACCACTGTCCCGGGGGATGTCGGCCTGGCCGCGTTCAGTCCGGGAGCGGAGCCCCCGGGCAAGGGACGGGTGGCAGCGGCGAGGCGAAGATCCTTCATGTGGTGACCGGCTCAGGGCCTGCCCACCGCCGGAAAGGAAACGGGCCGGTCCGTGGGGGGGAGACGGACCGGCCCGAGGGGGGGCTTCCACCATAACCCTTCGTAAGGGATGCGGCGTGCATCGGCATGCAACAACTACTCTCCGAAACCGCCCAGCAACACCCCGATGACCCCGGAACCGCTCATTCAGGGCCCGGCCATGGCCGAAACCCGGCGAATCCCCGGGGAATCCGGCCGAAACCAGAGGGATCCAAGGGGTCCAGGGCTTCTTGTGGGCCGCATGACGACATGTCCCGCCATACTCCGCCCGAGTGACCCGCGGCAGAAGCCCCCGCTTGACGCCGACGCTACGTTCGCAGTCATGCCCATGCTCACCACACCGGAGATGCCCCATCCGGTGCCCCTGGAGGTCGCACGGTCCGCACGCGCCCGGCGGCGCGGCCTGCTCGGGCGCGACCGCATCGACGGCGCGCTGCTGCTGAGCCCGGCGAGCGCGGTGCACACCCTGGGAATGCGGTTTCCGATCGACGTGGCCTACCTCGACCGGACGTTCCGGGTGATGGCGGTACGGACGATGCCCCCGGGCCGCATCGGCCTCCCCCGCCCACGCGCCCGACACGTCCTGGAGGCGGAGGCCGGGGCTATGGGGCGTTGGGGGATCAGACGCGGCGTACGAATCGCCGTTCGGGACCCATGACGATACGGAAATCCCCGCCGATTCTTCGCGCCCGGCCCCCTACGCCCCTACCCCGCCGGCTTACGCGCCTCGATCAGGAACCGCGTGCTGTGCGCGACGAACGGCCCCTCCGCAGCGATCCGCTCGTGCAGGGACCGCAACCGGTCCTCGTACCGCTCGACCGTGAAGTCCGGCACCATCCAGATCACCTTGCGCAGGAAGTGCACGACGGCCCCGATGTCATGGAACTCCATGCGCAGCCGGGCCTCCCGCAGACCGACGACGTCGAGTCCGGCCGCTTCGGCCTCGGCGCGCGCCCGCCGCGGATCGCGTCCGGCGCGTACCCCTTCCGGCTGCGGTCCGAGGAAGTACTCGACGACCTCGAAAGCGCTCGCCGGGCCGACCTGCTGCGAGAAGTACATGCCGCCGGGGCGCAGCACACGCGCGATCTCCCCCCAGTACGTCCGCACCGGGTGCCGACTGGTGACCAGGTCGAACGCGGCGTCCGCGAACGGCAGTGGCGCCTCCTCGGGGGAGGCGACGACCACGGCGCCGCGCGGATGCAGCACGGCGGTGGCCTTGGCGACGTTCGGCGGCCACCCCTCGGTGGCGACGGTGACCGGCGGGAGCGTCGGCGCGGAGGCCAGGACCTCTCCTCCCCCGGTCTGCACGTCGAGCGCGGCGGCCGCGCGAACGAGCCGCCGCGCCATCGACCGGGCGTATCCCCACGGGGGCCGCTCCTCGGTGGCCCGTCCCTCGAACCAGGAGAAGTCCCAGCCCTCGACGGGAGCCTCGACGGCCTCGCGGACGAGCTCTCCGAACGAACGGTGGGTGGGCATACCGCGATCTTCCCAGCGCCACGAAAGCGGACGCGACCGAATTACGGACCGGCCCCGTACCCGGCCGGCCTACGGCACCAGCGGCCGTACCTCCTCGGCCACGAACCGCACGAACCCCTCCGGATCCGGCTCGTCGCCGGTCGGCTGCAGGATCACAGTGTCGGCGCCCGCGTCCGCGAGCTGCTGAACGGCCTTGGCGACCGTGCCCGCGTCTCCCGCCACACCATGGTCCGCCCCTCCCTCCCGCTCGATCTCGGCGCGCAGCCGGGCGGCGGCGTCCGGGCCGGTGGTGGCGCGGAGGTAGACGACAACGGGGTGGGGCTCGGTGCGACCGGCCGCCTCGCGCCCCTCCTCGATGAGCCCACGGGCCGCTCGTACGCCGTCCGGTGACGTGGCGGCGGTGAGGAGCGTGCCGTCCGCCGCCTCACCGGACAGCCGCAGCGAGCGTGGACCGGTGACCCCGGCGAGGACGTGGACGGCCTGGGCCGGTGGCCAGTCCAGGGCGACGCCGTCCAGCTTCACGTACCGCCCGCCCGTGGTGACCCGCTCGCCGCGCAGCAGGGCACGCAGTGCGTCCAGGTACTCCCGCAGCAGGGTCACGGGCGACTCGACGCGGGCGCCGACCTGTCCCATCCAACTCTGGACGCCGTGGCCGACGCAGAGAGCCGCGCGCCCGGGGAACATACGATCGAGCGTGGCCGCCTCCATCGCGGTGAGGGCGACGTTCCTGAGCGGGACGGGCAGCAGTCCTACGCCCACGCGCAGCCGATCCGTCCAGGCGAGTGCGGCGGACGCGGTGGAGATTCCCCCTTCCAGGAAGCAGTCCTCCCACAGCCACAGCTCTTCGAGCCCTGCCTCCTCCGCGAGCCGGGCGATCGCCCGCAGTCGCTCCGGGGGCAGTTGGGGCCGGAACACAGCGCCGAGTCCAGTCATGCGGTCTTCCTACCCAGTGCCTGCCTGCGGGGCAACACCTTTACCGGCCGCCGCTTCCGGGCGCGCGTAGTGCAGGAGTACGACACCGTTGCCGAACCGGCGGGAGTCGATCAGCCGGAGGGGGGTGAGCGCGTCGCCCTCCGGGAACAGTCGTCTGCCGCGGCCGAGGAGGACCGGGTGGACGTACAAGCGGAACTCGTCGACGAGGTCGTGCCGCAGGAACTCGGCGGCCAGTTCGGCGCCGCCGAGCGCGAGGTCGCCGCCGTCCTGGGCCTTGAGCGCGAGGATGTCGTCGACGACCACGTCCCGGACGATGGTGGTGTGCCAGCCGGCGTGCCGGAGGGTGCGGGAGAACACCACCTTCGGCATGTTCCGCCAGATCCGTGCGAACTCCACGACGGGGGCTGGCGCGTCGGGGGCCCGGTCGGCGGTGGGCCAGTAGTCGGCCATGAGCTGATAGGTGACGCGCCCGTCGAGAAAGGCGCCCATTTCTTTGAGGACGTCATTGAAGTGCTGGTGGAGTTCGTCGTCGACGAGATGCCAGTCGATCTCGCGGTTCGGGCCCTCCATACAGCCGTCGAGGGACACCGACATCATCAGGACGACTTTCCTCATGCCCACCTCACCGACGTCCGACCGGCACCGGCGCCCACGGTACCCAGCACAGACGCCTCCATCACGGAAGACCGTCACCGGATTCGGGCGGCTCCGGCCGTCGGGGGCGGTCCGGGGTGCTGAGGGTGGCGGTGCCGTCGGACACGTGGAGGACCAGGTCGGCCTGCGCGGCCAGGCGCAGGTCGTGGGTGATGAGGAAGGTGGTGCGGCCTGCCGTGAGGCGCCGCAGCGGTTCCATGACGCGCGCGGTGGAGGCGTCGTCGAGGCCTGCCGTCGGCTCGTCGAGGATCAGCACGGGCGCGGTGCGGAGCATGGCCCGGGCCAGGGCGATCCTGCGGCGCTGGCCGCCGGAGAGGTTGTTGCCGCGCTTGCCGACGGGGGTGTCGTAGCCCTCGGGCAGGGCGCTGATGAACGCGTGGGTGTCGGCGGCCGAGGCGGCGGCAAGGACTTCCGCCTCCGAGGCGTCGGGCCGGCCGTAGGCGATGTTCTCCCGGACGGTGCCGTCGAACAGCATGCTGTCCTGAGGCAACAGGGTGATGTGTCGGCGCAGTTCGTCCACCGCGAGGCCGGCGATGTCCCGGCCGTCGAGCAGGATGCGGCCGCGGGTGGGCTCGTGGAAACGGAGCAGCAGCTTGCCCAGGGTGGACTTGCCGGCTCCGCTGGGTCCGGTGACCGCCACCAGCGCGCCGGGGGCGATGTCCAGGTCGACGTCGTGCAGTACGGGGCGGCCGGGGCCGGGGTAGGAGAAGCCGACGCCCTGGAAGGTGACGGCGCCACGGACGGGTTCGGGAAGTGGCGGGACTTCAGGGCCTCGGTCGGGTTCGCGGACCGCCGGGGTACGCAGCACCTCCAGGAGGCGTTCCGAGGCGGCGGTGGCGGAGGAGGCACTGACCAGCAGTTCGCCGAGTTCCTGCAGCCGCGGGTGGAGGTAGCCGAGATACGCGGCGAAGGAGAGCAGGCCGCCGACGGTGAGGTGGTGCTCCGAGATCTGCCAGGCACCGGCGCCGATCACGGCCAACACGCTGACCGTCTCGAGGAGTTCGCCGAGCGGCCCGTACACGGCGGTCAGACGGATCTGCCGCAGGCCCGCGCGCATCCAGACCCGGCCCTCGCGGTGCACCTTGGCGCGTTCGGCCGGTTGCCGGCCGTACGCCTGCACCAGGGGCATGTTGGCGAGGCTTTCCTCCAGGAGGGAGGCGAGCCGCCCGTTGCTGTCCCGTTCGGCGCGGCTCGCGGTGCGCATGAGGGCGCCGAACACCCGGGCGCCCACCCAGATCAGCGGCGCGACGACCAGGGTGATCAGGGCCAGTTGCCAGCTGGTCCAGAACGCGGCGACGGCGAAGACGAGGGCACCGACGGCGGAGGTGATCAGTTCGACCGGAGCGGAAGCCACCAGCTGCTCCACGGCTTCGATGTCACCGGTGAGACGGGAGACCAGGTCACCGGTCCCATACCGGTCCAGGGAGTCCGGGGGCAGCTGCTGCAAGTGCCGGAAGACGCGGTCGCGCAGACCGAGCAGGAAGTGTTCGCCGGTCCAGCCCGCCAGGTAGCTTCCCACGGAGGACGCCACCGCGCCCACCGTGGCGAGCCCCAGCCACAGGGCGGCGGGCCCCCAGAAGGCACCGAGGTCGCCGGGAGCGAGGGCGTCGTCGGTGAGCCGTCCGACGATGCCGATGGCGGCCGTGTCGCACCCGGCGGACACCACCAGCAGCAGCGCGGACGCGAGGACGGCGGCACGGTTGATCCGCACCAGCGGCCAGAACTTGCGGAACGCGGCGGAGGGGGAGATCCGCGCGTGACGAATCCGCGCGGAGGCGCCCGGTTCGGTGACCGGAACGGTGATCTGTGCGGCGGTACTCGCGGTACTCATGGCGTGGCCGTTGCTCCCTGGGCGCTGCCCGGTCCGACCCGCCGGCACGCCGGGATCCGCCCGCCGTGGACGAGACGGACGGATCCCGGCGGGGCCAGGCTGCGCGGGTCCTTTTATGTGGCCCGGTTACCCGGCCCTATTACTTGGCGGCCTTCTTGTGCTTGCGGTGCTTCTTGTGGTGGTGCTTCTTGTGCCCCTCCTTGGCCGCGCAGCCGACTTCCTTCTTCTTGGCCTTCTTGCCCAGCATCAGCTTGTCGAATGCCATGGTCTGTCGCCCTTTCTCAGTGGGTACTCAGGGTGTTCTTGATGACCATGAATACGAGCAAGGGCCCGAGACCGTTCAAAGAAAAACCACACTTACCGACAACTTGCCCTCTTACTTGATTCCTACGGAATCACGGGATTCCCTTTGTTGCCACGAGGGCGGCCTGCCGGACGTGTCAGCCGCCGGAAATCGCCGCGCCGCCGTCGCCCGACGTGCCGGCGCCCGCCGCGCCTCCCCTCGGGAACGACACCTCCACCCGGCGGTTCTTGCGGCGGCCCTCCTCCGTGGAGTTGTCCGCGATCGGGTAGTCCTCGCTGTAGCCGCGCACCTCGAAGGTGACGTTGCCGCCGAGGCGGGCGGCCAGTAGGTCGTGGACCGCCTCCGCGCGCTGTTTGGACAGGACCAGGCCGTGGGCGTAGGTGCCGAGGTTGTCCGTGAAGCCGAAGACGCGGACGGTGGTCGCGTTCTGCTTCTTGGCCTCGTCCGCGATCGCGTCGATACGGGAGCGCGCCTCCGGGTTCAGTTTGGAGCTGTCCTTGGGGAACAGCACCTCCGCCTGAAGCGCGAACGTGACGCTCGCGTTGGTGTCCTCCCGCCGCTCCTCACCACCGAGGTCCTCCACGACGGACTTGATGTCCAGCACCTTGGCGGGCGCGAGAGTGGCTCCGTCGGCGAGCTTCAGGCCCGGGCTGGTGGGGTCGATGGAGGGGGGTAGGGGGGTGGTTACGGTGCCGGGGGGTGCGCTGGGGGTGTCGTCGGCGGAGGCGGGGGGGCCACCGGCCAGCGTGAGGGCCGTGAGGAGCGTGAGCGCAGTGGCCGGTCGGAGGGGGCGGCGCATGGGTCGGTCACCCCTCGGAGAGTTCGATGGAGGCAGGAGGCATGGAACCGACCTGGAAGTCGACCTGGTTCGTGCCTTCCGGCGGGGCGGGGAACTGGGCGAACCACTGGGAGGACGCGCCGTCCTTGACTCCGCCGCTGAATTGCGTGCAGAGACAACGTCCCGAGGTGTCACGCAAGATGAGGTACTTCTTCTTGCCCTTCTGATCGATCAGGCTGGCACCCGCGATGGACCCGCCATTCCTGGCCAGTTCCTGCTCGTCGCCACGCCAGTCACCTCCGACCCAGGGGCTGCCAGTGTTATTCGTGACCGTCCCCTCGACCGTTATGAAGCCGCCGTTTTCGCGCTTGGCGGAGGTAACCGTGAGCGTCAGCCCGTTCTCCCCTTTGACCTCGGCGAGCACCTGGTCCGTTGGGGGCGCCTGCGACTCCTTGCGACCGCTGCCGGCCCGAGTGGGAGCGGTCGAAGTCGTGGCATCCTTGTCCGACTTCTTGTCGCCTCCCCCACCACAACCGGCCACCGTAAGGAGCAGCCCGGTCGTGATGGCGACCGCGCCGAGGGCCCAACGCCGCTTCCTGGTGTGCCGAAATTCCATCAGTACGGCTTCCTCTCACTCGACCAGATGCACAGAGAACAGCACGGACGCGTCAGGGAGGTCGCCCGTATGGAAGTGTCCGGGGTCGATGTTGACCATCTGGCCGTCGCAGTTCAGTTGCACGGGTTTCTTGGGATCCGCGTTCGGATCGAAGTCGCAGCGCGGTTGAATGACAGCGATGGCATGGGCCCTCGCATGCATGCCCTCCGTGCCGGGAATGACCGAATTGCCCACCGTGTAGTTCGTCTGCACAGCCACCTGGAATCCCGGGTGGCCGTCCCTGGTCACCTGCTGGGCTCCGCCCTCGACGACCGAGTCGTTCTCAGCAGCCAATCGCTGCGCGGCGGCGGTGGGTCCATCGTCAACTGTCAGTCGACCGCTCAGCCAGGTCAGCCAGTCGTCGTCCTGGCCCACAGCGACCCCGAGACGGTCCATCAGCTGGTCCCGGGCATCCTGGGCCGCTGCCAGAGCGGCGGCGTCCGCAGCGGACTGAGCCCCATTGCGGGTGGACGCTGCCTGAGCGAAGGCGAAGAAGGCGAACGCCACGAACAGCAGGGTTCCGGTCAACCAGATGTAGATGGGGAGGGTCTGGCCACGGTCGTTCAGCCGCTGAGTGAGGGTCAGCCGCCGGTGACGTTGTTCACGGCGCGCAAAATCGCCTGCGAGATGAGGTTGTCCAGACCCAAACCGTGGACCATGGTGAAGATGGCGGCAACGATGATCATCAGACCCGCATACTCCACAAACCCCGCCCCCGCATCCCGCCCAGCCCCCCGCATCCGAGCCCCCACGGCCCGCCCCCACGCACCGACCCCGCGCCTCACCCTGCTCATCACGGCCCCTGCCCTCCCACGCGATGCGGCAACCGTCAACCGAAACACCGTAGGTGAAACAGCCCTCACTCTTCGTGGGCCCAGGGACCCAACTTCCGCCCGGTGGCGCGCTCATCCGCTCCACCCCTCCCGAGCCGTCCCCAGCCAACGAGCAATCGCTTCGCTCCGCGACGAACTGTGCAGCTTCGTGAAGATGCGGTTGATGTGGTTCTTGACCGTCTTCTCGCTGATGAAGCAGGCGGCGGCGATCTGCCGGTTGTTCATACCGGCCGCTATGAGGTCCATGACCTCCACCTCCCTTGAACTCAGCCCGAAGGCCGGCCATCCCGCGGCACGGCGCCGGAGACCCCCCACCCGGGCGGGCGGAACCCCCGACGACTGTGTCATAACCGGTTGCAGGCGCGAAGAGACTTCCTTCTCTTCGTAGGAAACGCCGAGCGAGGACCGGACAGCGCACGGGGACACCGTCCGCCGGCCCTCCCTCAGGCCCCGCACGGCCGCGATCAGCTCCGCGACCGTGAACTCCCCGTGGACCAGGTAGCCCGACGCCCCGCGGCGCAGTGCCTCCGCCACCACCTCGGGTTCTGTGCTGTACGTCAGCATCATCACCGGGGCGCGGGCGGCCAGTCGCGGCAGTGCCGTCAGGCCGTCCGTGCCCGGCATGCGATGGTCCAAGAGGACGATGTCCGGGCCGTGTCGAGCCGCGAGGGCGACGGCCTGGGTGCCGTCCGCCGCCTCCGCCACCACCTCGATGTCGTGGTGTGTGGACAGCAGGGCGGTCAGGCCCGCCCGGACGACCGGGTTGTCGTCGGCCACGAGGACGCGCAGGGGCGGGCCGGGATGTGCCTGGTCAGGCAGGTCAGGCATGTGCGGCCTCCTCTTGGGGGGTGCGGGAAGCGGTCGTCGGGAGGGGGACGTGCAGGTGGATCTCCGCGCCGCCCAGCGGTGAGCGGGACAGGTGGAGGCGTCCGCCGAGGGAGGCGGCGCGTTCCGTCATGCCGAGCAGGCCGAAGTGGCCGGTTTTCGCCAGGTTCTCGGGCGTGGCGGACGGGGGCAGGCCGACGCCGTCGTCTCCCACCCGTAGGTCCAGCGTCGCGTTCCCGGGCGACGGCGCCGCGAGTTCGATCCGTACCCGGGTCGCGTGGGCGTGGCGGTGCGTGTTCTCCAGCGCCTCCGAGACGATCGCCAGGACGTGGTGCGCGGTCGTGCACGGCAGGGGCAGGGGAGCGTCCGGCTTGCTCAGGGCCACCGTCGTGCCGGTGCGGTGTGCGAAGTCTTCCATCAGCACCGTGAGTTCGGTCGCCAGGTCCGGGCGAGGCGTCGTGACGTCCGTACGACGGCGCAGGTCCGACAGCAGGTGGCGGGACTCCGCCGCCGCCCTGCGTGCGGCCCCGGCGACGAGCGTGGCCTGGCGCTTGAGCGTGTCCGGGTCGCCGCGGTCCGCCGAGGCGGCCAGAGCCTCCGCCGCCAGGGCCAGGCCGTGCAGAGTCTTCGCCACCGAGTCGTGCATCTCCCTGGCCAGGCGGGCGCGTTCGGAATCGACCGCCTCCGCCGCCGCCAGGCGGGCGTTTGCCTGGGACAGCGCCTCGCTCGCCGCGCCGAAACGGAACATCAGGTTGCGCAGGGTCACCCCGATGATGCCGGCGGCGACGCAGAAACCGGCGACGAGGAGAGTGCTGGTACCGGCGCCGGGATGGTGTTCCCAGGCGCGGAACACCGACAGGACCACCGCCAGTTGCAGGCCCGTGAGGACGCCCGCGCCGCGCCAGCCGTAGAGCAGCCCGGACAGCAAAGGCGTGCAGACCGTGGCGTACGCGAGGGGGGAGGCGGGGGATGCGGTCAGCAGCAGCGTGGCGACGAAGAGCAGGTCCAGCGCCATCAGAGTGGGGTGGGCGAGGAGGCATGGGCCCACTCGGTCCCAGTCACGGAGCACCGCGTACGAGGCCGTGACGCCGAGGACGGCTGCCGCGACGGCGGCGAGACGGGGACCGTCTCCCGGCGTGTTGGCCAGGGCGAACGGTGTGCCGATCACGATGAGGGCGAGGCGTACGGCCATGGTCTGGCGGCACAGCGCCTGGAGCGCGCCGAGCTGGAGGCGGACGCCGGCGGGAGCGGGGGCGTCGTCCTCCAGGTACCCGGGGGCGGGGTGGCCCGTGCGGCTCATCGTCATCGTCCCAGAATCGATCCGAAGTCCGTGCCCGAGCCCAGGAACATCCCCGTGGCGATGAGGATCATCGTCGCGGGGAGCATGAAGACCAGGGTGACCAGCGTGGCCTTGGGGATCGTCTTGGCGGCGCGGCGGCGGGCGTTCTGGGCGTCCGTGCGGCGCATGTCCGTGGCCAGCTGGATCAGGGTCTCGGCGATCGGGGAGCCCAGCTCCTCGCCCTGTTGCAGCGCCGACACGAACTGGGCGACCTGTTCGGAGGAGTTGCGCCGGCGGAGCTCGTCGAAGGCTTGGCGGCGGCTGACGCCCATGTCCATCTGGCGTAGGGTGATGCGCAGTTCGTCCGCCCAGGGGCCCTCGTACTTCTCGGCGACCCGATCGAGGGCCTGCCGGAAGCCGAGGCCCGCCGAGACGACGACCGCGAGGACGTCCAGGAAGTCCGGCAGGGTGCGGTCGATGACGTCCTTGCGCTCCCGGACGGCCTGCCAGATCAGGGCGTCGGCGGCGAACAGGCCGAAGGCGAACGTCAGGGCGGCGAAGAGCAGTTGGCCGTTCGTGAGGAACATCAGTCCCAGGACCAGGCCGAAGATGCCGTAGACCGCGCGGCGTGCGGCGTACCGGTTCAGGGTGAGGCCGCCGGGGTTGCCCGCCATGTCGATGCGGCGGCGTTTGGCGTCGACGCGGCGCGGGCCCATCAGGCGCAGCACGAGCGGGGCGAAGCGCATGCCGAGGCGGTCGACCGCCGAGCCCGCCTTGGAGACCCGGGTGGCGCCGACCTCCAGGGCGAGCGCGAGGTCGCTCGGCAGTTTCGCGTCCGCGCGGATCATCCGGATGCCGAGGAGGACGCCTGCGACAGAGACCGCCATCAACAGGGCGAGGAACAGCGGAAGCATCGAGTTCTCCCCCTCACACTTCGATCTTGCCGAGGCGGCGGATGACGAAGAAGCCGATGGTGTAGAGGCCGAGGGAGAGCAGGACCAGGACCTGACCGAGCGGGGAGCCGGTGACGCGGGCCAGGGCGCCCTCGTTCGAGGAGTTGACCAGGATCAGCGAACCCAGGCCGAGCATCGGGACCGTGAAGGCCGTCGCGTTGACCTCGGAGAGCATCGTGCGGACCTCGCGCCGGGTCTCCTTGCGGTCCTCCAGGGTCTGGGTGAGGTTGCGCAGCGAGCTGACCACCGAGCCGCCCGCCTTGTTGGCCAGGACGAGCGTGGTGACGAGGACGATCAGCTCGCGCGACGGGAGGCGTTCGGCGAGTTCGTCCAGGGCGTCGTCGACCGAGCGGCCCAGCGACAGCTGGTCGGCGACCCGGGCCAGTTCCTCACCCGCCGGGGCCTCCAGCTCCTCCGCCGCCATGGCGAGCGCGGTGCGCAGGGCGAGTCCGGCGGCCGTGGCGTTGGCCAGCAGGCGGGCCACGTCGGGGAGCTGGTTGATGAACGCCTCGATGCGTTTCTGCCGCTGCCAGTTGAGGAAGATGGCCGCGCTCCAGACGCCGACCAGCCCGGCGATCGGGCCGAAGAACGGGGCGAGGGTGGACGCCGCGATCAGCCACAACGCCACGACGACGGCGGTGACGTAGGTGAAGAACTCCCCCGCCGTCAGGTCGAGTCCCGTCGCGGAGAGACGCATCTGGAGGGCGCGGCCGAGGCGGGTGCGGCGCAGCCGCCGGTCCACGGCCCCGAAGCGCCGTACGCGGCCCGTCGCCGTGCGGATGGGGCCGCCCGCAGCGCCGGAGAGCCGGTCGACGAGCGCCCGGCGCTGGGCGCGGCCGGAGGCGTACGCGTGCACGCCCGCGACGGCGAGCGCGCCGGTGAGGACGGTGGCACCGAGGGCGAGGAGGGCGGGATCGTTCACGGCCGGCTCCTGGGGTGGGCGAGGTCGTTCACGGCCGGCTCCTGAGGTGGGCGGGGTCGTTCATGACCGGCTCCTGGGGTGGGCGGGATCGTTCACGGCCGGCTCCTGAGGTGGGCGGGGTCATCCGATGGCCTGCCGCGTGTTCAGTACGTCGAGGGCGTCCGCGACACCGAAGGCCGGCGGAAGCGGTTCGCCCGCGCCGTACAGCTTCTCGGTGACCGGCCGGGGCAGCGGGAGGTGCTCGAAGCGACCCCGCACGATCCGGTCGGGGCCGAGGGGCTCGGGCACGAAACGCGACACGGTGGCGACGCGGAACTGTTCCCGGCCGTGCGAGACGACCAGCGCGATCTCCACGACCTTGCGGGAGCCGTCGGCGTAGCGGGCGAGCTGCACGACCACGTCGACGGCGGAGTTGATCTGGTCCTTCAGCGCCTCGAAGGGGATGAGGACCTCCGACATCGAGCCGAGGGTCTGCAGCCGCATCAACGCGTCCTCCGCCGAGTTGGCGTGGACGGTGGCGAGGGAGCCGTCGTGGCCCGTCGACATCGCCTGGAGCATGTCCAGGGTCTCACCGCCGCGGACCTCACCGACGATGATTCGGTCGGGGCGCATGCGGAGGCTGTTGCGGACCAGGTCGCGGATGGTGATCCGGCCCTTGCCCTCGACGTTCGGCGGCCGGGACTCCAGGCGGATCACATGCTCCTGCTGGAGCTGGAGTTCGGCGGAGTCCTCGATGGTGATGATGCGCTCCTGGGCGGGGATGAGCCCGGAGAGCGCGTTGAGCAGGGTCGTCTTTCCCGAGCCCGTGCCGCCGCTGACGATCAGATTGAAGCGGGCACGGACGAACGCGGCGAGCAGCATCAGCATCTGCTCGTCGAGTGATCCGAGTCCGATGAGTTCCGGGAGCGTGTAGACGCGCGGGAAGCGGCGGATGGTGAGGGTCGGGCCGGTCAGGGCCAGCGGCGGGATGATGACGTTGACGCGCTCACCGGTGGGCAGGCGGGCGTCGACCATCGGGTTCGACTCGTCGACGCGGCGGTTGACGGTGGAGACGATGCGTTCGATCGTCTGCATCAGCTGCTCGGCGGAGGCGAAGCGGAGCGGAAGCTGTTCGACGCGACCCGCCCGCTCCACGAAGATCGAGTCGGGGCCGTTGACCATGATCTCGGTGATGGACGCGTCGGCGAGGAGCGGTTCGAGGACGCCGAGGCCCAGGGCCTCGTCGACGACCCGGCGGATCAGCTGGGAGCGCTCGGCGGAGGACAGGACCGGGCCCTCGCGGCTGATGATGTGCCCGAGGACGCGTTCGAGCCGGACCCGGCGTTCGGCGGTGGCGAGGCCCGACATCTCGGCGAGGTCGATCTCCTCCAGGAGCTTGGCGCGGTAGACCGCGACGAGGTGTCCGTCCTCGCGGGCGGGTCCCCCGTCGTCGGGGGCGGTGATACGGGAGCGGAGGCTCATGCCGGTCGTCAGCTCCTTCCCGGGGTGAAGGGGTCCGGGTCGTTGGGCATGGTGGCGTGGCGGGTGACGGGGATGTTGCCGAAGAGGGGGATCACCGCCGGGACCTGGACGGTGACGGTCGCGGTGGTGGTGTCGCCGCCGCCCTTGGGCGCGTCGACCTCGGGGCTGAGCCACCCGCTGACGGACGCCATGCCCGCGGCCGCACCGTCTCCGTTCTGCGAGGCCGCCCGGGCGGCGGCACGCGCGCCCGAGCCGGCCTGGTTGATGCCGTAGCCGATGAGGCCGAGTTGGATGGCCGCCATGCCGATGACGAGCAGGATGGGCAGGAAGCCGGCGAACTCCAGTGCGGAGACCCCGCGGTCGTCCCAGCGGCGGTTTCGCTTCGTCCGCGTGCGATGGCGGTTGCGGCGGAAGAGGCCTTTCACCGGGCGTCCCCCTCCAGCGCCGCTCCCGCGCTGCCCTCCACATGCCAGCCCGGGTTGAGGCCCGGGAAGAACAGCGGCACGTCGGCCTTGACGGTCGCCTTCATCACCGGTCCCTCCGCGCTGCAGCTGATCTCCGCGCCACTCCACGCGTCCGGGAGGTGCTCGGCGCCCGCCGCCGCGCAGGGCCCCGTGTAGTCGGTCCCCCCGGACGCCGCGAACGCCGCCGTACCGGCCCGGGCCGCCTCGTCCGCCGCGTTGCCCGCCAGCGAGTACGTGTAGCCGTACAGCACGCACTCCCACAGCAGCGCCATCACGACCAGCACCAGCGGGAACATCCCGGCGAACTCCAGGGTCACCGAGCCCCGGTCGCCGCCCTTGCGCCACAGGCTCAGCGCGCCCCGGTCGGACGTCGCCTTCCGCCGCCGCCCGCCGCCCTCCTGCGCCCTCACCAGCTCCAACTCCCCCGCCAGCGCCCACAGCGCCTGCTTCACGCCGGAGCGGGCGTCGAGGTCGTGGAGGCGTCCGGCGTCCACGACCGACTGGAGTTCCTTGAAGGCGGCCGGGACGGTGGCTCGGGCCACCTTGGTGCCGGTGACGCGTTCGACGAGGGCGGGCTGGATCTCCGTACCGCGCGAGTGACGGTTGACGACGGTCAGCGTCTCCTCGGCCTTGCGGATCTGGAGCCGGTCCCACAGGCGGACCATCCGCTTGGCGGCGCGCACCGCCACCACGTCCGGGGTGACCAGCAGCAGCGCCTGGTCGGCGATCTCGACCGCGGCGGCGGTGGCGGCGGTCATCTGCGAGCCGCAGTCGACGACCACCACGTCGTGGCGGGAGCGCAGCGCGCCGAGGACCTGGCGGGCCACCCGGTCGGTGACCTCCTCCCCGCGTTCGCCCTCGGCGGGCGCGAGGAGCAGTCCGATGCCGGTTTCGTGGGTGTAGAGGGCGTCCTGGAGGACGCGCGGGTTGATGTCCGCGATCCCGGCGAGGTCGGCGACCGAGCGCCGGAACTGCACGTCGAGGTAGGAGGCGACGTCCCCGGACTGGAGGTCGAGGTCGACCAGCGCGACCGTGCGGCCCGACGCCCGGGCCGCGAGCGCGAGGTGCACGGCGGCGACCGTGGCGCCGACGCCGCCCTTCGCACCGGTCACCGTGACCACGGTCCCGCCGGGGCCGGCGTACGGCTCGGGGGCGCCGCTGCTCAGGTGGCGCCGCATGCCGGCGGACCAGGTGGCGGCGGCCTGGACGCGTTCGGCGAGGGCGTCGTAGCCGAGGGGCAGGGTGACGATGCCGCGGGCGCCGGAGTCCATCGCGGCGGTGAGCACGCCGGTGCTGGTGTCGGCGGTGAGGAGGACGACCCCGACCGCCGGGAACCGCATCACCACGTCGCGGACCAGGTCGAGCGCGGGCACCGGACCGATCCGCTCGTGCACGACGACGACCTCGGGCAGCTCGTCGAGGGATTCTCCGGCCAGGCGCGCCAGGGTGTCGAGCAGCGCCGTGGAGTCGTGCACGGGCGGGGCCGGCTCGGTATCGGGGAGCTGACCGAGCAGGGTGGTGAGCGAGCGGGCGGCGTCGAGGTCGCCGACGGCGGGCAGGACGCGGACGGTCATCGACGACACCCCGCACCGTCGGACGGCGTGACGACAGGCCCGCTGGGGACCGGTACGGACCTCATGCGCGGCCTCCTACTTGTCCTCGTCGAGGGTGTACGTGCGGTCGCCCGGCGCCACCGCGGTCTGGGAGCCGCCCGCGACCAGGGCGAGCCGGACGTGTGTGGCGAACGACTCGGCGTACGCGACCCGCTGGGCGTCGGCCGTGTCGAGCGCGAAGGTGATGGGGACGGCCTCGGTGGCCGTCTGCCGCCGCTCGTCGCTGGACTGGCCGGGGTCGAGGGCGGTGAGCTTGCCGACGTTGAGGACGCGGGCGTTGGTCACGATGACCTTGGACTCGTCCTTGGTCTTGTCGCTCCGGCCCTTGAAGGTGGCGTAGATGTTGACGCGGGAGCCGGGGTCGATCTGGCCCGCGACCCCGGTGGAGGCGTCGATCATGATGGCGATCTCCTGCTGCCCCGGCTGGAGTTCGGGCCGGTCCACGATCATGTCGCTCTGGAGCAGGGAGCCCTGCTCCAGCCGGGTCACGGCGATCTTGCCGCGGATCCGGGCCAGATCGGTGACGGCGGTGACGGGCAGCCACCGCTTCGGCATGGAGATCTTCTGGAACTGGTCGGGCGTGAGTTCCTTGTAGGGCTCGATGTCGTGCTTGAGGCGGTACGCCGTGATCTCGGGGCCGACCTTGGAGTTCACGTCGCGGATCACCGACAGGACCCCGGCGAAGGCGCCGACGGCGGCGAGGGCCGAGAGGACCAGCAGGATGACGCCGCGGCGCTGGCGTGAGTTCATGACGCGGACAACCTCGATCGGAGCGGGAAGGACGGCGGGTCGAACGGTCGAGCGGTCGAACGTTGTGCGGAACGTGCTGCGAAGCAGTGCGTGCGGGTCTATGTACCGCCGCGTGGCAGGGCGGCGCGGCCGGCGCCGGCCGGTTGCTGTTCGGGGGGCGGTGGGAGAGGTGCGGCACAGAACCCACAGCGGTCGCCGATGAGCTCCAGTCCGCACCAGTGGCAGATCTCGCGCCGTACGGACGACACGAGTTGGTAGAGCACGGACACGTCGTACAGGCCGGCCGCGAACTCGACGAGCCGGTTCGTCCCCCACCAGCGGGCGGAGCCCTGGGGCAGGGGCACGGTCCCGACGCTCTGGACTCGCCAGGCGGGGGCGAGGGAGGCGGTGACCCAGTCGGAGGGGGGCTGTCCGGCGGCGACGAGCATCCGGGTGCCGAACTCGGGGCCGGGTAACTCCTCCTGGCCGACCCGTACGAGCTGGGGGCGGGGGCTCGCGAGTACGGCGAACTGGGCCCCCGGCACCCAGGACTTGGCGTGGGAGGCGAGGGAGACGGGGACGCGGTCGAGCTTGGCGACCGAGCCGAGGAGGGCGCCGGCGTGGATGTAGTGGGCCAGCAGGCGCGCGGACGAGGCCAGGACGCCGGGGCTGAAGTCGCAGACCGACAACTGGCGTAACTGCTGGGCGAGCAGGGCGAGTCCGAGCGGGGGCAGGTCGATGCCGAGCAGCGCGACACGGTCGCTCTCCAACACGGAGCGGACGGTCCGCAGCCGCTGCACGGCCGGGTCGTCGCCGGAGGCGGGGTGCACGGCGATGACGTACCCGTGCTGCTCGATCAGCGCGTGCATAGCGGTCAGGGACGCCTCCAGCGTGGGCTGGGGCTGGACGGCGGCGGGCGGCGTCTGCCGGTCGAGCGGTGGGAGCACCAGGTCGGGACTGGTGACGGCTATCGCGGTCGGCACGGCTGCTCACCACCCCGTTCACTGTGGCGGGGTGGTCAACCACCGCCTCAGATCGCCCCTGTGACGTCCTGCTGCATCGTCCTGCAACAGCACCATATCCACGGCATGCCCGGCTCAACACAGAATCGGGAAGATCATCTCACCGAAGGTGGGGACGTGATCCACACAGAGTAGGGGCATATGCCGCAACTCCGGGCGCCCGCAGGGTCGCTGAAGGCGCCCGCAGGGCCGTTGAAGCGCGCCCGCAGGGTCGTTGAAGGAGTACGGACGCGCGAACCCTTGACACCGGGATTGGTCTGGACCAAATTCATGGGGCATCAGGCGGTGGCCACCGTTCCGCAACCCCCTCCTGCCCTTTTGGGCTTTCCCCCTTCCCCCTTTCCCTCCCCCTCCCCCCTCTCCTCTCCCCACACCGGAGGCCGAAGTGGACCGCGTCCCAGCCCTGCCCCGCCGCAGACGGACCCTCGCCGGGGCCGCCGTCGCCGCGCTCGCCCTCTCCCTCCTGGGCGCCGGCCACGCGGCCGCGGCGGACGTCAACAACGCGAAGAACGCCGGTTTCGAGTCGGGCCTCGCCAACTGGACCTGCTCGGCGGGCAGCGGCACCACGGTGTCGTCCCCGGTGCACGGCGGGACGTCCGCGCTGAAGGCGACGCCCGCGGGCCAGGACTACGCGCAGTGCGCCCAGACGGTCGCGGTGACGCCGAACTCGACGTACACGCTGAGCGCCTGGGTGCAGGGCGGATACACCTACCTGGGCGCGACGGGTACGGGCACGACGGACGTGTCGACGTGGACGCCGGACTCGACGAGCTGGAAGCAACTGTCCACGACGTTCACGACGGGGGCCTCGACGACGTCGGTGACGGTGTACCTGCACGGCTGGTACGGACAGGCGGCGTACTACGCGGACGACGTGTCGGTGTACGGCCCGGACGGCGGCGGGGGCGGCGACCCCGCCCCCACGGTCCCGTCGGCACCCACGGGCCTGGCGGTCTCCGGCACGACGGCCTCTTCCGTGTCCCTCTCCTGGAACGCGGTGACGGGCGCGACTGGCTACAACGTGTACCGCAGCGGCACGAAGGTGACGTCGGCGACCGGTACGTCCGCCACGGTGACGGGACTGGCCCCCGCGACGTCGTACTCCTTCCAGGTGACGGCGACGAACGCGGCGGGTGAGTCGGCCAAGTCGGCGGCGGTGACGGCCACGACGGCGTCGTCCGGCAGCGGTGGCGGAGGCGGTACCGGGCTCCCGAAGCACGCGGTGACGGGCTACTGGCAGAACTTCAACAACGGTGCGACGGTGCAGCGCATCTCGGACGTGCCGTCGCAGTACGACATCATCGCGGTGGCGTTCGCGGACGCGACGAGCACGCCGGGCGCGGTGAGCTTCACCCTCGACTCGGCCGGTCTGGGCGGCTACACCGTGGACCAGTTCAAGGCGGACATCGCCGCGAAGAAGGCCGCAGGAAAGAAGGTGGTCGTCTCGGTGGGGGGCCAGAACGGCACGGTGTCGGTGAACGACGCGACGTCGGCGGCGAACTTCGCGAACTCCGTGGACGCGCTGATGCAGACGTACGGCTTCGACGGCGTGGACATCGACCTGGAGAACGGCCTGAACGCGACCTACATGTCGCAGGCGCTGCGACAGCTGTCGTCGAAGGCGGGTTCGTCCCTGGTCATCACGATGGCCCCGCAGACGATCGACATGCAGTCGACGTCGAACGCGTACTTCCAGACGGCGCTGAACGTGAAGGACATCCTCACGGTCGTCAACACCCAGTACTACAACAGCGGTTCCATGCTGGGCTGCGACGGCAAGGTCTACTCACAGGGCTCGGTGGACTTCCTGACGGCTCTGGCCTGCATCCAGCTGGAAGGTGGCCTGTCCCCGTCCCAGGTGGGCCTGGGGGTCCCCGCCTCGACGAGCGCGGCGGGCAGCGGCTATGTGTCGCCGTCCGTGGTGAACAACGCCCTGGACTGCCTGGCGGAGGGGGCGAACTGCGGCACGTTCAAGCCGTCGAGGACGTACCCGGACCTGCGGGGCGCGATGACGTGGTCGACGAACTGGGACGCGGCGTCCGGGAACGCGTGGTCGAACTCGGTGGGCCCGCACGTGCACGCGCTGCCGTAGGCGGGGGCTGACCGCGCTGGACGGCCCGCCCCTCCGGTGGCGGTGGCGGGCCGTCGGTGTCCCGGGGCTCGGCCGGATCTCAGTCGGTGCCCGACTCGATCGCGGCGTGGTCGAGCAGCTCGGCCTCGTCGGCGGTGCCCTCGCCGCGGGAGGCGATCGTCTCCGCGCCACCCTCGGGCATCGCGCCGATCAGCCCGGTCGAGGCCGCCTGCGCGGCGCCGATCAGCGCCGGGTCCGGGCTGCCGCCGACCATGCCGAGCCGGGCGTACTGCTCCAGCTTGGCGCGGGAGTCGGCGATGTCCAGGTTGCGCATCGTGAGCTGGCCGATGCGGTCGACCGGGCCGAAGGCGGAGTCCTCGGTGCGCTCCATGGAGAGCTTGTCCGGGTGGTAGCTGAACGCCGGTCCGGTCGTGTCGAGGATGGAGTAGTCCTCGCCGCGCCGCAGCCGCAGCGTCACCTCTCCGGTGACCGCCGTCCCCACCCAGCGCTGCAGCGCCTCGCGCAGCATCAGCGCCTGCGGGTCCAGCCAGCGGCCCTCGTACAGCAGCCTGCCGAGGCGGCGGCCCTCGGTGTGGTAGCTGGCGAGCGTGTCCTCGTTGTGGATCGCGTTGACCAGACGCTCGTACGCCGCGTGCAGCAGCGCCATGCCCGGGGCCTCGTAGATGCCCCGGCTCTTGGCCTCGATGACACGGTTCTCGATCTGGTCGCACATGCCGAGGCCGTGCCGGCCGCCGATCGCGTTGGCCTCCAGGACCAGGTCCACCGGGGAGGCGAACTCCTTGCCGTTGATGGTGACCGGCCGGCCCCGCTCGAAGCCGATGGTGACGTCCTCGGGCGTCACCTCGACCTCGGGGTCCCAGAACCGCACGCCCATGATCGGCTGCACGATCTCGATGCCCGTGTCGAGGTGCTCCAGGGACTTGGCCTCGTGCGTCGCACCCCAGATGTTGGCGTCGGTCGAGTACGCCTTCTCGGAGCTGTGCCGATAGGGCAGGCCGCGCTCCAGGAGCCACTCGGACATCTCCTTGCGGCCGCCGAGCTCGCTGACGAAGTCGGCGTCGAGCCACGGCTTGTAGATGCGCAGGGAGGGGTTGGCGAGCAGGCCGTAGCGGTAGAACCGCTCGATGTCGTTGCCCTTGAAGGTGGAGCCGTCGCCCCAGATCTGCACGTCGTCCTCGAGCATCGCGCGCACCAGCAGGGTGCCCGTGACGGCCCGGCCGAGCGGCGTGGTGTTGAAGTAGACGCGGCCACCGGAGCGGATGTGGAAGGCGCCGCACGCCAGTGCCGCGAGCCCCTCCTCCACGAGCGCGGCCCGGCAGTCCACGATCCGGGCGACCTCGGCACCGTAGGCCGTGGCACGCCCGGGCACGGAGGCGATGTCGGGCTCGTCGTACTGGCCGAGGTCGGCGGTGTAGGCGCAGGGCACGGCGCCCTTCTCGCGCATCCACGCGACCGCGACAGAGGTGTCGAGACCGCCTGAGAAGGCGATCCCGACTCGTTCACCGACAGGCAGGGAAGTCAGCACCTTGGACACGAGGATAAGTGTATGCACACTCTCGCATGATTATGCAAGCTTGAGGTCCCGGCGGCTCTCGAACGGTGTCGCGGGACACGGTCGGACGCGGGACCGGTCGGACGCGGACACGGTCGCGTCGCGGACACGGTCGCGTCGCGGACACGGTCGCGTCGCGGACACGGTCGCGTCGCGGACACCGTCGGAGGTCGGTCGCGGACACCGTCGGACGCGGGACCGGTCGGACGCGGGACCGGTCGGACGCGGGACCGGTCGCGCCGCGGACACCGTCGGAGGTCGGTCGCGGACACCGTCGGACGCGGACACCGTCAGCGGACGGGTCGCGTCCGGGAGGGGGTGATCTGCCCGGCGAGCAGCGCGGCCAGGGCGAGGACGAACCCGATCAGCTGAACGCCGCTGAAGCTCTCACGGAGCAGGAATACGCCGAGGGCGGCGGCGACGAGCGGGGACAGCAGCCCGAGCAGGGCGGTCGCGGTGACGGGCAGGGCGCCTATGCCGCGGAACCACAGGGTGTAGGCGAGCAGACCGCCGACCAGCCCCAGCCACAGGTATCCCCCCATCGCCGGACCGTCGATCCGGTCCGGCACGCCCTCGGTGAGCAGCGCCGCGGGGAGCAGGACGATCCCGCCCGCCGTGAGCTGCCAGCCCGCGAACGTCATGGCCCCCACGCCCGCGGGGCGTCCCCACCGTTTGGTGAGGGTGACACCGAGCGCCATGGCCGCCGCGCCGGCCAGTCCGGCGGCGATGCCCAGCGGGTCGAGCGCGGCCTTCGGCCCGATGACGACGAGTCCGACCCCGACCACGCCCGTGACACCCCAGGCCAGACGCCAGACGGAGGGCCGCTCCCGCAGGACGAGCACGGCGAGGAGTGCGACGACGATCGGCTGGGCCGCGCCGAGGGTGGCCGCGACGCCACCCGGGAGCCGCTCGGCGGCGAAGAACAACAGCGGGAAGAACACGCCGATGTTGAGCGCACCGAGCACCCCTACTCGCACCCACCACGCGCCGCGTGGCAGGGTGCGGGTCAGGACCAGGACGAGCAGCCCGGCGGGCAGTGCCCGCATGAGCCCGGCGAACAGCGGATGCCCCTCGGGCAGCAGCTTCGCCGTGACGATGTACGTCGTGCCCCACACCGCGGGCGCGATTGCCGTGGCGAGCGTCGAGGCCGCACGGCCACCTCGGACGGGAGGTGCGGCCCCACCCACGCTTGTCGTTGTCGTTGTCGCTGTCGTTGTCGTAGTCACCCCATCACTGTCGCCCTCCGCTCATCGATGAATCCAACACATGCTTGTCATGGCATCCATCTGTGGAGAAGATCGATGCGTGGATCTGCAGCAGATGCGGTACGTCCTCGCCGTGGCCGAGACCGGCAGCTTCACGCGTGCCGCCGAACGATGCTTCGTCGTCCAGTCGGCGCTCAGCCACCGGATCGCGGGCCTGGAGCGCGAGCTGGGCCTCAGGTTGTTCGCCCGCACCAGCCGCCGGGTGCAGCTCACCGCGGCAGGGGAGGCCTTTCTGCCCGCCGCCCGGCAGTGCCTGGAAGCGGCCGAGCGGGCGAGGGTGGACGCCGCGGCAGCGGTGGGAGAGGTACGTGGCCGGCTGGCCGTCGGCGTGATCCCGACCGTCGCCGCGGTCGATGTCCCGGCCGCGCTGCACCGGTTCCGCGACGAGCATCCGCGGGTACGGATCGCGCTGCGCGTCGGCTCCAGCGACGAACTCACGGCAGCGGTGCGCGAGGGCAGTCTCGACATCGCCTTCCTGGGGTTGCCCGAGACCGACCGCCCGCGTGGCGTACGGGCGCGAGAGCTGGCCCGCGACCGTCTCGTGGCCGTCGTCGGCACCACGCACCCGCTCGCCGCCGCCGACGAGGTCGACCTGGCGCGGTTGGCCGAGGAGACCTTCGTCGACTTTCCCGCCGGCACCCCGGGACGCGCCCAGAGCGACCAGGCCTTCGCCGCCGCCGGCCTCGGGCGTGAGGTCGCCTTCGAGGTCACCGCGGCGGACCTCATGACGCGCATCGTCCGACAGGGCCTCGCGGTCGCTCTCCTGCCCATGGCATTCACCCGCGATCTGCCGGACCTGGTCACCGTTCCGGTCACCGACGGGCCGGTGCGGGTCGAGCACCTGGTATGGAGCGACTTCAATCCCGGTCCTGCGACGCTGGCGTTCCTCGACGGCCTCGATCTGTGAAGCGGGACCGTCAACCGCGGGCCAGTTGCCAGCCGCAAGGTCGCCATCGCGGCCCCGAGTTGGGCGAGAATCCAGGCGATCTGTCCGGAAAGACCACCCAGTTGGTAGATGGACGGCACCAGGGCGAAACGACTGGGCCAGAACTGCCGCTCCTCCCTGAATTGTCGCCGTGTCCATCCAGATGCCGGTGAGCGTCAGCATCGCGAGCATCAGCACCACATGGACGAACAGGCGGCTTATGGGGAGTCAGCCCATGGGGAGTCAGCCCATGGGGCGGTAGTGCCCGAGTACCGCCGCCAGTTCGGCGAACCACTCCTGCAGCTTCTCGCGGCGCTTCGCGTCGACCACGCACTCGAACACGCGGCCGTCGACGTGCACGACCGCCACCATCAGCACCTTCTCGTCGGGGCCGGAACGGTAGTGGACGCTGCGGACCACCGGCCAGGGGAAGTCCGCCGTCAGACCACGCATCTCGAAGGCGACCCCCGAGGCGTCGACCACCACCGAGTTGTGACGGTCGGCGGCCAGGAAGTCCGGTCCAGGTGGCACCTGGGGTGCCGAGGGAGGGTACGGCGGATACGGGGTGTGGACCGGTGGCGGCGGACCGAAGCCCGGCGGTCCGTTCGGTGGCGGCGGGGGGCCGTATCCAGGAGGGACGTGTCCGGGAGGGCCGTATCCGGGAGGGCCGTATCCCACGGTCAGTCGTCGTCCTTCTCGGGGGCGGCGGATTCCTCCTCGCCGTCCTCGAAGTAGGCGTCCAGCACCTCGTCCAGCCGGGCCTCCCACTCCTTGAACCGGGCGCGGGAATCGGCCTCGATCTCGATGGGGTACCAGCGGCGTTCCGTCGTGTGCACGGTCACCGTGAACCGCTTCCCGAAGCGCGCGGTCTCCGTCTCCACGGCGCCGATCTCGTCCCAGCCGAACTCGCACTCCTGGTCGTCCAGGCGGAGCCGTACACCGCTGTGGTCGGCGACGATCCGCGCGCGGCGGTCCGCGGCCTCGAAGACCGGGCCGTCGGGGGCCTCTTGCGCCTCCGCGGGGGACTCCTCGGCGGCGGGCTCCTGCTCCGGTTCCTCCGGTTCCTGCGGTCCCCCGGCAGCGGCCTCCTCGTCCGGAACCGCGTCGTCCGGCTCTACGGAGTCGTCCGGCTGTACGGAGTCGTCCGGCTCCACGGAGTCCTTCTGCTCCACGGACACGGGTGAGGTGAGCCCGGGGATGAAGGCCGGGTCGACCCCGGCGCCGTCCAGGGGCTGGCTGCTCGAACCAATGCGCTGCTCCACAGCGGGCAGTATGGTCGAAGATCCTGTGCCGGACACAGCCAGCCCCTGCATCGTTATACGAATCCAGTCCGATGTCTTAACGTCCTGGCCTCGGGTCGTCACCGGACGGCTACACGAAGACGCTCACCACGGCCGCCACCGCGAACCCGGCCACCGACAGCACGCTCTCCAGCACGGTCCACGTCCGCAGCGTGTCCCGTTCGCTGATCCCGAAGTACTTGGCGACCATCCAGAAGCCCCCGTCGTTGACGTGTGAGGCGAAGATCGAGCCGGCCGAGATGGCCATGATGACCAGAGCCGTGAACGCCTGGGAGTGGTGACCCTCCGTGAGGAGCGGGGCGACGATGCCCGCCGTCGTGACGATCGCGACCGTCGCCGAACCCTGGGCGACGCGCAGGACCAGGGAGATCAGGTACGCCAGTACGATCACCGGCAGCCCCACGTCGTGGAACGTGTCGGAGAGCGCCTGTGCGACCCCGCTGCCCTTGAGGACCGCGCCGAAGACCCCGCCCGCGCCGACCACCAGCAGGATGTTGCCGACCGGCTTGAGCGAGGCGGTCGAGACCGTCTCCAGGGACTTGCGGGACCAGCCGCGGCGGATGCCCAGCAGGTAGTACGCCAGCAGCAGCGCGATCGTCAGTGCCACGAAGGGATGGCCGAAGAACTCGATGACCGAGCGGCCCGTCGAGGGGGCGAAGGCGATCGAGGAGAAGGTGGCCAGGAGGATCAGGACCAGGGGCGTGCCGATGATCGTGAAGACGGTGGAGAGCGACACCGGCTTCTCCGGCGGCGTCACGCCGTCCCCCAAGCTCTCGACTTCGCTCGAGTAGGGGGTACCCCCATCCCGCTGCTCCTCCACGAGCGCCGCCTTCGCCTCCTCCGCCGCCTCGACCATGTCCTGCGGTACCGGGACGAAGATCCGCTTGCCGATCCACGCGGACCACGCCCACGCGGCCAACACGGCGGGGACGCCGCAGACGATGCCCATCAGGATGACCATGCCGAGGTCGACCTTGAGCAGACCGGCGGCGGCGACCGGGCCCGGGTGCGGCGGCAGGAACGCGTGGGTCATGGACAGACCCGCGAGCAGCGGCAGGCAGTAGAGCAGGATCGACTTGCCGCCCCGCTTCGCCGCCGCGTACACGATCGGCGCGAGGACGAAGATGCCGACGTCGAAGAAGACCGGGATACCGAAAATCAGGCCGGTCAGGCCCATGGCCAGCGGGGCACGCCGCTCGCCGAACAAGCCCAGCAGCCTGGACGCCAGCACCTCGGCACCGCCGGAGACCTCGAGGACCGCGCCGAGCATCGTGCCGAGGCCGATGATGATGGCGACGTGGCCGAGGGTGCCGCCCATGCCGGACTCGATGAGGGAGACGGCGTCCGAGCGCTGGACCGTGCCGAAGAGTTCGGTGACCGACAGACCCGCGCCGAGGCCGACGGCTACGGAGACCGCGAGCAGCGCCACGAAGGGCTGGAGTCTTACCTTGATGATCAGGGTGAGCAGCAGTGCGATGCCGAGCGCGGCAACGGTGAGCAGGCCGGCGGTGCCGTGGACGAGGGCGAGCAGTCCGCCGGTGTGGGGTGGGGGCGGTGGGGTGGGAGACGCCGCGAGCGGCGGCAAGGGCATGGGCATGACAGGGGGTCCTCTTGCTTCTCGTAATTCCATGGGGTTTCGGGGCAGGGGGGATCACGGCACGGCGCCCCAGGGGTGTCGGGCGCCGCGACGGCGTACGGAGTGCGGGAGTGCGGGAGGAGGCGCGGGGGGCGTGCGTCAGCCGAGGACGGCCAGCGCGTCGATCTCGATCAGCAGGCCGGCCGGAAGACCCACGTAGACGGTGGTTCGGGCGGCGGGCGGCTGGGTGAGGCCCTGCTCCTCGAAATATGCGTTGTAGATCTCGTTCATCTCCGCGAAGTGGTCCACGTCCGTCAGGTAGACGCGGATCATCATCACGTCGTCCCAGCTCGCGCCGCCCTCCTGAAGGATCGCCTTGACGTTGGCGAGGGTCTGGAGGGTCTGCTCGCGCAGGGTGGGACCCGCAGGCGTGGGCGGCTTGCCCTCCTCGGCGGGCAGGAAGCCGACCTGGCCGGCGACCTGGAGGATGTTCCCCTTCTTCACGCCGTGCGAGAACTTCGCGGGCGGGGTGGTGTGGGTCTTCGGGGTGAGAGCGATCTTGTCCGTCATTCGGCGTCCTTACTCGTCATTCGGCGTCCTTACGCGTCATTCGGCGTCCTTCGCCGGTGTCCTGCCGGAGTACTCCCGGCTGATGGCGTCCGCGGTACGGCGCACCAGCGGGAGCAGGGTGAGGAGTTCGTCGGCGGTGACGACGACGTTGGGCGCGGAGACCGACATGGCCGCGGCGACCCGGCCGTCGGCGCCTCGGATGGGGGCGGCCACGCAGTTGATGGACTCCTCGTGACCACCGAGGTCGGTGGCCCAGCCCTGTTCGCGGACCTTCTCCAACTCGCGCAGGAAAGCGGCGGCGTTGGGGGTCGAACGGGGCGTGTACAGGGGGTAGTCCAGCTTCTCGGCGACGGCGCGGCGCTCGGCGTCGGGCAGGTCGGCAAGGAGGAGCTTGGCGACGGCGGCGACGGTGATGGCCACCGGCTTGCCGATCCGGGAGTACATGCGCACCGGGTAGCGGCTGTCCACCTTGTCGATGTAGAGCACCTCGTTCTCCTCGTGGACGGCGAGGTGGACGGTGTGGCCGCACTCCTCGTTGAGGCGGACGAGATGGGGGTGGGCGATCTCGCGGATGTCGAGGTTCTCCATCGCCTCCTGGGCGAGGGCGAAGAGACGGGCGCCGAGGCGGTAGCGCTGGTCGGACTGGCGGTAGACCAGGCCGTGCTCGTCGAGGGTGCGCAGCAGACGGAGCGCGGTGGACTTGTGCACGCCGAGCCGTTCGGCGACCTGCCCCAGATCGGCGGGTCCCTCGGCGAGCAGCGGCAGGATGCTCAGCGCCCGGTCGACGGTCTGGCTCATGGCGTAGGTACCTCCTCCTCGGCCCGGGGGGCGGCTTCGGTCCAGCCGGGGCCGAGTCGAAGTGTCCCCCACGCGGTGCCGTCGAGGGCGGCCAGGCGGTCGGCGTGGTCGCGGGCGGGGGGTGTGGCGAGGTCGCCGGGGACGGTGAGCGCGGCGGCGGCCATCAGGTGGCCGTGGCGCAGCCGGTCGCGCAGGGGCAGCCCACGCAGGGTGCCGGAGAGGAATCCGGCGGCGAAGGCGTCCCCGGCGCCGACGGCGGCCACCACAGCGACGTTCAGCGCGGGTACGAAGACGGGGTCTTTGTCGGTGTCGGCGCCGAACGCGGTCGCTCCGGTGCCACCCTGCTTGACGACCACGATCTCCGGCTCGGGCAGCGCCTCCCGGACGGCTCTGGCGCCGCGCAGTCCCCACGCCTCGCCTGCCTCGTCCTCCCCCACGAACACGATGTCGGCGCCGCGCGCCAGCTCCAGCAGCACCCGGGCTCCCGCCGCGTCGCGCCACAGCCCCGGACGGTGGTTGACGTCGAAGGAGACCACCGGGCGGCCGGGGCGGGGCGCGGTCAGCTCACGCATCAGGTCCAGGCAGGACCCGGAGAGCGCGGCCGTGATCCCGGACAGGTGCAGCACGCGGCCGGCGCGTACGGCGTCCAGGTCGACGGTGTCCACCGCCATCGCGGAGGCCGCCGAGCCGGCCCGGTAGTACGCCACCTCGTGGGTGCCGGACGCCCGGTCCCCGGCCGTGCGGAAGTAGATGCCGGTGGGGCGCGCCGTGTCCCGCCGTACGGACGACACGTCGACGCCGTACGCCCCGATCGTCGCCACGAGGTGGTCACCGAAGCCGTCCGCCCCGACCCGGCTCACCCAGCGCACGGAGTGCCCGGCGGTCGCGAGCATGCAGGCCACGTTGGACTCGGCGCCGCCGATGGCTCTGTCGAAGGACGGAACGTCGGCGAGCCGAACCGGCGCTGTGGGCAGAAACGTGACCATGGACTCGCCGAGCGCGACGACGTCCACGACGTCGGGGGCCTTGCGGGGTCCGGTGGTGGTCACGATGGTCGTAGCTCCTCGGTGGGATGCGGGTTCGGTTCGGCGTCCGTTGACCCGGCGTCGGCCGAGATGTTAGACAGCCGTAAGCAACATACGCAATGGGCGTTGCATATATTGCAACAGACCAGATCAGGAGGCTCCATGGGCACCGAGGCGCTCGCCCGCCTGGCCGAGGAACGCGTCGACCACCGCTTCAAGGGCCTCCCCCCGGACGCCGACGGCCTGACCGTCGGCGAGCTGGCCGCCCAGCGCCGCAACCTGTTCACCGGTGGGTTCACGACGCCCGTGCTGGCCCTGTCCGCCGAGCGCCTGGAACACAACCTGACGCTCATGGAGACGTACGCGGCCCGCCACGGCCTTGCCTTCGCCCCGCACGGCAAGACGTCGATGGCGCCGCAGCTCTTCCACCGCCAGCTCGAACACGGCGCGTGGGGCATCACGCTCGCGGTCCCCCACCAGGTGCGGGTGGCACGGGAGTTCGGCATCCAACGGGTGTTCCTCGCCAACGAACTCGTCGACCCGGCGGCCCTGCGCTGGGTCGCCGGCCAACTCGCCACGGACCCGGAGTTCCGGTTCATCTGCTACGTCGACTCCGTACGCGGCGTCGAACTCATGGACGCGGCCCTGACCGGAACCACCCGCCCGGTGGACGTGGTCGTGGAACTGGCCGCCGGCGAGGGGGCCCGCACCGGTGTGCGGACGGAGGCGGAGTGCGCGGCGGTCGCGGACGCGGTGACCGCCACCACGACGCTGCGGCTCGTGGGGGTCGCCGGGTACGAGGGCGAGGTGCCGCAGCCGGACCCCGACCGGGTGCGCGCGTGGCTGCGCCGGCTGGTCGCGCTGGCCTTCGAGCTCGACATGGCCGGGCACTTCTCCGGATGCGACGAGATCGTGGTGAGCGCGGGTGGCAGCGCCTGGTTCGACGCGGTAGCGGAGGTCTTCGCGGAGATCCCCGAACTCTCCTCGACCGTCCTGAAGTTGCTCCGCTCGGGCGCCTACGTCTCGCACGACGACGGCCACTACCGCAGGATCACCCCGTTCACCCGGATCCCGCAGGAGGGCGCGCTGGAACCCGCGTTCCGGCTGTGGGCCCAGGTGGTGTCCCGGCCCTCCGCCGAGCAGGCCTTCGCCAACGCGGGCAAGCGGGACGCGGCCTACGACCTGGACCTGCCCTTCGCCCAGGTGGTGCGCCGGGACGGTGCGGAACGGCCGGCCACCGGCGTATCGGTGACCGCCCTGTCCGATCAGCACGTCTGGCTGCGCACCACGCCCGAGGCGGACGTCGAGGTCGGGGACTGGATCGGCCTCGGCCTGTCGCACCCGTGCACGTCGTTCGACAAGTGGCAGCTGATCCCGGTGACGGAGGCGGACGGCACGGTCGTCGACTACGTCCGCACGTTCTTCTAGGCCGACCACATCGCACGCTTTCCGGGAGAACCCTTGGACGGTATGGACCCCGTGGATTTCACCGACCTCGCCGACCTGGTCATCCGGGACGCCGACGTCGTCGACGGCACCGGTGGCCCCTCCTACCGTGCCGATGTGGCGATCGAGGGCGGCAGGATCGTCTCGATCGTCAAGGAGGCCGCGTCGGCGGGCTGCCAGCGCCCGCGGGCCGTACGGGAGCTGGACGCCGAGGGCCTGGCCCTCTCCCCCGGCTTCATCGACATGCACGCGCACAGCGACCTCGCCCTGCTGCGCGACCCGGACCACAGCGCCAAGGCCGCGCAGGGCGTGACGCTGGAGGTCATCGGGCAGGACGGGCTGTCGTACGCCCCGGTCGACGACCGCACGCTGGAAGAGGTGCGCCGCGCGATCACCGGCTGGAACGGCTACGGCGACGACATCGACTTCACCTGGCGGTCCGTGGGCGAGTACCTGGACCGCTTGGACGAGGGCATCGCGGTCAACGCGGCGTACCTCATCCCCCAGGGCACGGTCCGGATGCTGGCCGTCGGCTGGGAGGACCGGGAGGCGACGCCCGAGGAGCTGGAGCGGATGCGGCGCCTGGTCGCCGAAGGCATGGAACAGGGCGCGGTCGGCATGTCGTCCGGGCTCACCTACACGCCCGGCATGTACGCGAAGGACGCCGAACTCACCGAACTGTGCCGGGTGGTGGCCTCCTACGGCGGCTACTACTGCCCGCACCACCGCAGTTACGGGGCGGGCGCCCTGGAGGCCTACGAGGAGATGGTGAGCCTGGCCCGGGAAGCTGGCTGCCCCCTCCACCTCGCCCACGCCACCATGAACTTCGGCGTGAACAAGGGCCGCGCCCCCGAACTGCTGTCCCTGCTCGACGAGGCCCTCGCGGCGGGCGCCGACATCACGCTCGACACCTACCCCTACACCCCCGGCTCCACGACGCTGGCGGCGCTGTTGCCGAGCTGGGCGAGCGAGGGCGGCCCCGAGGAGATCCTCAAGCGGCTCACCGACACCACCACGGCCGAGCGGATCCGGCACCACCTGGAGGTGTTCGGCGCCGACGGCTGCCACGGCGTGCCCGTCGAGTGGGACACCATCGAGATCTCGGGCGTGACCGACCCGGCGCACGCGGCGTACGTCGGCAGGACAATCAAGGAGTCGGCGGACCGACGCGGCGAGACCCCATGGACGGTCGCCCGCCGCCTGCTGACCGAGGACCGGCTCGGCTCGACGATCCTCCAGCACGTGGGCCACGAGGAGAACGTACGGGCGATCATGCGGCACCGCGTCCACACCGGTGGCTCGGACGGCATCCTCCAGGGCGCCAAGCCGCACCCGAGGGCGTACGGCACCTTCCCGCACTACCTGGGCAGGTACGTACGGGAGTTGGGGGTGCTGTCCCTGGAGGGGTGCGTGGCGCATCTGACCGGCCGCCCGGCGGCCCGCCTCCGCCTGCCGGACCGGGGCCTGGTACGCGAGGGCTACCGCGCCGACCTGGTGCTCTTCGACCCGGTCACGGTCGCGGCAGGCTCCACCTTCGAGCGCCCGCGCACGCTGCCGACGGGCATCCCGTACGTCCTCATCGACGGCCGTTTCGTGATCGAGGACGGACGCAGGACGGACGTGCTGGCGGGGCGGGCGGTCCGCAGGAACCCGGTATGACCACCGCCCACCCAACGCCGCGCGCACGCCGGCTCGCAGCCTGACGTCCGCCCTACGCGGCCCGCCCCCACAGTCCACACCGCACCCGCCGCCGGCATAAACCGGCGGCAAGTCACCCGAACGACTGAACTCACCCCCGTCCGGCCACCAGAACGCATCGCCGTCGCTACCTTCCGTCACATGACCAGCTCAGCACACGAGGCGTTGCATCAGATCTTCAGGGAAGACCCAGGCCTGTTCGCGCGGGCCCTTCCGAAGGCCGGCATCCCCTTCCCCGAACCCACGGCGATCCAGCTCCTGGACACCGATCTCACGGAGATCAAGCCGCTGGAACGCCGTGTGGACACCCTGCTGCGCCTCGACACGGCCCACGACGGAAGCTACCTGCTCGCCGTGGAGTCGCAGGGCAGACGGGACCCGGACAAGCTGAACAGCTGGACGTACTACCTGGCCCATCTGTACGCCAAGTACGAGGTGCCGCCGATCCTGCTCGTCGTGTGCCAGGACAAGACCACCGCGTCCTGGGCGGCAGAACCCATCCGCATCGGCCCGCCGACCCACACCAGCATCTCGGTCTTCCCGTTGGTCCTCGGCCCCGGCAACCTCCCCACGATCACCGACCCGGACGAGGCGGCACGAGACCTCCCCGTCTCCGTCTTCTCCGCGCTGACCCACGCCAAGGATCCCGCCCTCCCTGCGATACTGGACGCGCTGGCGACGGCGCTCGCCAACACCGGAGGCGAGACCGCAGCGGACTGGGCTGAATACACCGAGATCGGCCTGGGCGACGCCCAGACCCGCGAACTCTGGAGGCAACTGATGACCACCCGCACCAGCCGCTTCCCCGGCAGCGGCACCCTCATCGAGGAGACCCGCCTGAAGGGCATGGCCGAGGGCAAGGCCGAGGACATCCTCCGCATCCTCGACCTCCGAGGCATCGACATCCCCGAAGCCGCCCGCGAGCGCATCACCACCTGCACCGACCTCGAGACCCTCGGCGCCTGGTTCGACCGGGCACTCACGATCACCCACGCAGAAGAGTTGTTCGCGCAGAACTGACCGACTGCCGCCTTGCTGAATCCTCGGCCGACGCACTTCTGAGGCAACTGATGACCACCCGCACCAGCCGCTTCCCCGGCAGCGGCACCCTCATCGAGGAGACCCGCCTGAAGGGCATGGCCCAGGGGAAGGCCGAAGGGAAGGCTGAGGGCAAGGCCGAGGGCAAGGCCGAGGACATCCTCCGCATCCTCGACCTCCGAGGCATCGACATCCCCGAAGCCGCCCGCGAGCGCATCACCACCTGCACCGCCCTCGACACGCTCGGCGCCTGGTTCGACCGGGCACTCACGATCACCCACGCAGAAGAGTTGTTCGCGCAGAACTGACTCCTTGCGACCACGACCGAGGGCGGACGGCGGACGTATCGGCGTGCAGGGCGGGCGATCCGCAGAACTCGCTTGTGACGGTGGACCGCCCGCCGCACTGTTCCTCCTACGGCTTGGGCAGGACGCAGCCGCTCGCGTTCAGATTCAGCTTGTTGCCGGTGCCGAAGCAGGCCGGGATCTGGTAGGTCTCCTCGGCGTAGTTGATGCCCTGGCGGACGGTGACGTTGCCGCTCGCGTCGACCTCGCACGGGTTGTTCTCCGTGCAGCGCTCGCCGTCCTCGTTGCCGGTGTTGTTGACAGCGACGACCTTGCCGGTGGCATTGTCGATGACGGGCGACCCGGAGGTGCCGCCGATCGTGTTGCAGGCGGAGGTGTAACGGACCGAGTCCTTCCAGGTCCAGTCGCCCTCCTTCAGCCGGTATACGAACCCGTCGATGGAGCAGGTGTAGATGCGCTTCCAGTAGCCGGAGACGACCTTGATGGCGGTGGCGGCGACGGGGTGGGTGTCGCTCACGGTCAGCGCGCTGATGCCGTAGGAGCTCTTGATCTGCGCGTACGTGGTGGTGAGGCGGTAGATCGTGACGTCGGTGTCCGTCATGGTCGAGTAGACGACCTGGTTGGCGCGGAGCGTGGCGATCCTGCTGCCGGAGGAGTTCAGCAGACCGAAGGAGCGGCTGGAGGACTGGCCGGTGATGACCTCCCCTGGTTCGGGGAAGCCGGTCTCCAGGCAGTGGCCGTTGGTCAGGACGAGCGCCGGGTCGCTGTCCGCGGAGTTCGGGAAGCGGATGACGGAGCCGGAGCAGTTGCTGAGCGAGACGGTGCCGGCGAAGTCGACGGCCTGGATCGTGGCCGTCCTGTCCTTCGTCGCCGTTCCGGCGGCCGCGGCGGTGGCCGCCGGGGCGGCCTTGACCGTCGCCGTCCTGGCGGTCGCGGACGCCGCGACCGCCGGCGCCGCGCCGGCTCCGGCCATCGCCAGAGCGAGGAGCGCGGCGGCGAGAGGCTTTCTCATGTGGGGGGTCCCCTCTCGATGAGGTGGCGCTGACGTGGACGGCGGAGGTCTTCCGACCGCCCTCGAAATTTGTCATGCGCATTGTGATCCGAGGGGCGTGCGGGTACAAGGAACGGTTTTCGGCCGCGGACTCCACGCGACTGCCCTACTTCGGCCCCTTGGTGGCGCCCCGTCCGCGGCCGGGCTTGGTGCCGCCCGAGTTGCCGGGCACGGTGGTGCCCGCGGTGTCGCTGGGAGAGGCGGAGGGCGCCCCGGCACTGGGGACGGCGGATATCGGCGCCCGGGAAGTGGCCCGCACCGGGGCGGCGGCCCGTGCGGCGCCGGGAGTGCCGGACGCCTCGGTGGCGGCGGCCACGGGTGCGGCGGCGCGGGACGGCTCGGTCACGGCGGCGGAGGAGGCACCGGTCGCCTCTGTGGGCGGCGCGGACGGTGCCGCCTTCGGGCGGGCCGACTGCCCGGCGTCCGTGGGTGCGCCGGAGGAAGCGGAACCGAAACCGCCGGCGAGTGCGACGGCGACGCCCACGGCACCGAGGGCGCCCACGGCCACGGCAGCGCGGCGGGGCAGGCGGGAACGCGAGCGGGGGCGGGCCCGGCGCCGCGAAGCGCGGGCCTCCCCGGGGACTTCGGGACCAGGGACACCGTCGACAGCCGCGGGCAGCTCGCGTGTGTCGTCGTAGGCGTTCTGCCAGCCATGGGCGGCCGCCGGATCGGCGTAACCCTCATAGTCCGGCGCCGCTACGGCATGTGGGTGATACACGTTCGGCTGATTCCGGTCCTCACCGCCGTCCGCATGCGACTCACCGCCGGAGTACCCGGCCACCGCCCCGTTCGCGGCGTTCGCCCCGTATGCCCCGTCATTGGGGCCGTACGCGCCATCGCCGGACTGATGCTGCCATGACATGTGGGCGCATTGTAGAGGTGGAAGGGATTCCTGGTGCAGTCGCGGCGACAACCAGCCGATCCCCCTCGTCTCACGTGGTGGAAAACACGCCGCGTGCGGCATTACGCGGCCGTAAGCTCACGGACATGCAGGTGATCCAGTCCACGAAGCTCGCCAACGTCTGCTACGAGATCCGGGGTCCGGTTCTCGAGGAGGCGATGCGGCTGGAGGCAGCGGGTCACCGCATCCTCAAGCTCAACACCGGCAATCCGGCCGCCTTCGGTTTCGACTGCCCGCCCGAGATCCTTGAGGACATCCTCCGCAACGTCTCGGCGGCACACGGCTACGGGGACGCCAAGGGCCTACTGACCGCGCGCCGGGCGGTCGTGATGCACAACCAGACCCTCGGCATCGAGACGGACGTCGAGCACGTCTTCATCGGCAACGGCGTCTCCGAGCTGATCGTGATGGCCATGCAGGGCCTGCTGGACGACGGCGACGAGGTGCTCGTACCGGCACCCGACTACCCCCTGTGGACCGCGGCGGTGTCCCTGTCGGGCGGCACGGCCGTCCACTACCGCTGCGACGAGCAGTCGGACTGGATGCCGGACCTCGCGGACGTGGAGCGGAAGGTCACCGACCGCACCAAGGCGATCGTCATCATCAACCCGAACAACCCGACGGGCGCGGTGTACGACGAGGCGGTGATCCGCGGCCTGACGGACATCGCCCGCCGCCACAACCTCCTCGTCTGCTCCGACGAGATCTACGACAAGATCCTCTACGACGGCGCGCGGCACATCCCCACCGCCGCGGTGGCCCCGGACCTGCTGACCCTCACGTTCAACGGCATGTCGAAGGCGTACCGGGTGGCCGGATACCGGGTCGGCTGGATGTCGATCTCGGGCCCCCGGGCGCACGCGGAGTCGTACATCGAGGGCCTGACGATCCTGGCGAACATGCGCCTGTGCGCCAACATGCCGGGCCAGCACGGCGTTGTGGCGGCGCTCAGCGGCCGACAGACGATCAACGACCTGGTACTGCCGGGCGGGCGCCTGAAGGAACAGCGGGACGCAGCGTACGACCTGCTGACCCAGATCCCGGGCGTGACCTGCGTGAAGCCGAAGGGCGCGCTGTACCTCTTCCCACGCCTCGACCCGAAGGTCTTCAAGATCAAGGACGACCGGCAGATGGTCCTGGACCTGCTGCGACGCGAGAAGATCATGGTCGTCCAGGGCACGGGCTTCAACTGGACGGAGCCGGACCACTTCCGCGTGGTGACCCTGCCGACGGTGGCGGACCTGACGTCAGCGATCACCCGCATCGGGAACTTCCTGGACGGCTACAGCCAGCCGTGAGGCTTACGTGCGCCCACCGTGCGTGAACATCGACCCCGTTCTGCGATCCAGCCAACTTTAGACGAGTTCTAAGCTAAGATGGCTTCCTGTCAGAGCACAGGAGGCCGTCCCATGTACGAACCGATCCGCACCAAGTCGGTCCACGCGATGGCCGACGCCACAGGCGCCGACTTCCCGCACCGCTCGCGCGAGGAGGAGCTGGACATCCAGCTCGCGGGCCATCTGGCGGCACTACTCGCGGTGACGGACGCGCTGCGCGCCCTGGCGCCCTCCGTGGAGCTGGATGCTGCCGCCGAGCGGCTCGCCGGTCAGGTGGCGCGACTGCGCCGCGGTGGGCCGCCGGTACGCGCGACGGCACCCGAGCGCGGGTCGGACGCGAATGTCACGGCGCTGCACCGGCGCGCCCACGCCCTTGCCGGCCGCGCCCTGGTGGTTGCGGCCTCCCGCGCGGACACGGCGGCGGCCATCCTGTCGGCGGAACGCATGGACGCGCACAGCGCCGCACTGGCCGAGCCCCGCGAACCGATCACCGCGGGCTGACCCACCTGAGCCGCGAGCGATGCGGCTCCCTCGTACGGCCCCGGTCCGCGTGGACTACGGAGACGCGCGGACCGGGTGCCACAACAGTTCGGGTCAACAGTGCCGGTCTTCGGGTCAGGCTCCTACGTGTTCCCCCGAACCCAGCTTGAGTTGCGCCAGTTCGAGATTCTGCATCACACGCGCGCGATGCCTCTCGGGCAGCTTGCCGCACTCCAAGAGGCGCTTGCTGCAGCTCTTCGACTCCTCGAACTCTCCGACCGCGAAGGCGGACACCGCCAGTTCGTCGAGCACGCGCCATTCGTACCACTCGGACTCGACGTACATGACGTCCGTCGGATACGGAATCTCCGACGCCTGCCGCGCAAACATGTAAGCGAGCGGCCAACGCCGACCTTTCATACGGCAATGGCGCGCGAGCTCACCGAGGGCCTCGGCGCGCGAGGGGCGGCTTTCGTACGCGCGCAGGTAGCGATCCATCACCTCGTCCAGCGGCCGCTCGAGCTTCTCCGCGATGCGCGCGGCGGTGAAGCGGGCCCAATAGACCTCCTCGTCCCAGCCGCCCATGACCGCCCGGCGGTCATACGCTTCGAGAGCCTTCTCCCACTCATCGGCGGCGGCCCAGCTCTGGCCGAGGTACATGACGTATCGCTCGTTGTCCGGCTCCTTGACCAGAGCTTGCTGGAGGGTTTCCGCATCCCGCAGGTACTTCTTCCGCACGCCTTCCTTCCTGTGGCGCGCCCCGTCGTCCACCGTACGGATGTGGGCGCCTTCGAGATTCGTCAAGGTGAACTGGAAGTCCAGATGGAGATATTCGTGCAGCACGCCGGTGTACCGCCACGGCAGCCGAGTGGAAGCAAGAGCCGGCCGCTTGAAGATGACGGGCCCATGGTGAATTGCGATCATGTAGGCGTCGAAAACGAGCTCCGGCAGGACGAAGCCGGGCTCCACCTCCAACACGTCGTCGGCATCCATGAAGAGGAGGTAGTCCGCGCTCGCTCGGGCGAGTTCGATCGCCTCGGTGCGGCTCCCGTCGTACCCCTTCCAGGACCGCTCGTACAGGGCACCCGGCAGATCGCTGAACACATCGCGGATGACGTCCTGCGTACCGTCGGTCGATCCCGTGTCCACGATGACCCATGTGTCGATCAAAGGACGCACGGACTCAAGACAACGCCGGATCACCGGCGCTTCATCCTTGACGATCATGTTCAGACAGACCGTTTGCTTCACGGAAACCGCCCAACTCCACAACAACAATGACCGATATACGAAGCTATCCAGCCACTCACATCCACACAAAGAGGCTCGGCCGGACAGTCCCTCTCATCGAGCTGAACGACGACAACGGACGGTCTGCGTGCTTGTCGGCGCGCCGGAACATTGATCGGCTCTCGCCGCCGGAAACTGCTCCGGTGCGACCATCCGCTGGACATGCTCGGAGAACGCCTGTGAGTGTCACCGAATCGGCCATCGCCACTTCACCAGTGCTTTCACTGGTGCAGCCCGTCCGTCAAACCCACATTGTCGATGTGGGGGCGAACCCCATCGACGGAGACCCGCCGTACAGGGACATGCTGCAGGCAGGCCTGTGCAGGGTGACGGGGTTCGAGCCTCAGCCTGATGCCCTGCGTGAGCTGCAACGACGCAAGGGTCCGCATGAGACCTACCTGCCTGACGCCCTCGGTGACGGTGGTACCCACACCCTCCGCGTCGCTGTCGCCTCGGGTATGACAAGCCTGTTTCGCCCTGATGCGAACAGGCTCAGGCTCTTCAACGGCTTCACCGAATGGGGTGAGATCCGGGAGGAGGTGCCGGTCGGCACCCGGCGACTGGACGACGTCGAATCGGTCGATGTCCTCGACCTTCTGAAGATCGACGTCCAGGGGGCCGAACTCATGGTGTTCCGGGGCGCCCGGCGAAAGCTGGCTCAGGCCGTGGCGATCCACACAGAGGTCTCCTTCGTGCCGCTGTACGAGAACCAGCCCGTCTTCGGTGACGTGGACCGAGAACTGCGTCAACAGGGCTTCATTCCGCACGCCTTCGCAGCGGTCAAGCTCTGGCCGATCGCCCCCGCGGTCTTCGGAGGAGACTTCCGCAGGCCCCGGCGTCAGCTCCTCGAAGCCGACGTGGTCTACGTGCGCGACTTCGGGCACTGCGAGTCCATGACCGACGAGCAGCTCAAACAGCTGGCACTGATCGCCCATCATGTCTACGGCTCGACCGATCTCGCCTACCACTGCCTGGTCGTTCTGGCCGCACGGAATGTCACCGCTCCCGACGCACCGGCCCGCTACGTCGCCGCGCTGGGCTGATCACAGCGCGCGCCGCGCGGGCCGGGGGGCCACCGCGTCAGACTCCTGCGAGTTGCCTGGAGCCCAGCTTGAGTTGCGCCAGCTCGAGGTTCTCGATCACACGCGCGCGGTGCTCGTCGGGCAACTTGCCGCTCTTCAACAGGCTCTCGCAGCAGCTCTTCGATTCCTCGTACTGCCCGACCCAGTATGCCGACACCGCCAGTTCGTCGAGAACGGCCCACTCGTACCAGGGCAACTCGACGAGCATCCTGCCCTTCGGATAGGGAAGCCGTGCCGCATGCCGCGCAAACATGTAAGCCAAAGGCCAGCGCTCGCCGTTGAGGCGGTACATGCGCGCGAGTTCACCAAGGGGTTCGGCACGTGAAGGACAGGTCTCGTAGGCACCGAGGTAGCGGTGCACCACTTCGGCCTGGGGATGCTCGAACTTCTCCGCGAGCCGGGCGGCATAGAGCCGGGAGCAGAAGACCTCTTCGTACCAGCCACCCATGGCCACCCTGCGGTCATAGGCTTCGAGGGCCTTCTCGAACTCGCCGACGGCGCGCAAGCTCTGGGCGAGATAGAAGACGTACCGCGCGTTGTCGGGCTCCTTGGCCAGACCTTGCTGGAGGGTCTCCACATCGCGCAGGTATTTCGCCCGCACTCCTTCGTTCCTGAGGCGTCCCCCGTTGTCCAGGTTGAACATGGTGATGCCTTCCAGTGTCCCGAGGGAGTACCGCGAGCCGCAGTCCAGGTACTCGTGCAGGACGCCGACATACCGCCACGGCAGCCGTGTGGAGACCATGACGGGGCGCCAGTGGATGGCGTGCCCGATGCGAATTCCGACCTGGTACGCGTCGAGGGTCAGCTCGGGCATACGGAAGCCGGGCTCCGTCTCCATCACGTCGTCGGCGTCGATGAAGAGGAGGTAGTCCGCGTTTCCGCGGGCGAGTTCGATCGCCTCGGTGCGGCTCCCGTCGTACCCCTTCCAGGGCCGCTCGTACAGGGCACCCGGCAGATCGCTGAACACATCGCGGATGACGTCCTGCGTACCGTCGGTCGATCCCGTGTCCACGATGACCCATGTGTCGATCAAAGGACGCACGGACTCAAGACAACGCCGGATCACCGGCGCTTCATCCTTGACGATCATGTTCAGACAGACCGTTTGCTTCACGGAGACCACCCAACTCCACAGCAACAATGACCGATATACGAAGCTATCCAGCCACTCACATCCACACAAAGAGGCTCGACCGGACAGTGGCTCTCATCGATTCGAGCGACGGCGATGCGGGCCTGCGTACATTCGGGTGGTCATAGGCCAAAAGTGCCTGCCGAGTGGTAGCCCCGTCCGGTCGTCCTCGTAACGTCGGCGGAAATAAGGGTGGTTCGGGATCCGATCGCCGACATCACCACAGTCTTTTCCAGTGGCGGTCACCTGAGATCAGCCACCCCCATCCGTCCATCACTATTCCGCGAGATGTGACAAAGTGAAACGCAGAGGATTGTGGGCAGGGCTCGCCGCGTTGGCAGCGACCGCTACCGGATTGACCATCTGGGCGATTCAGTCCCAGCCGAGCGCGTCGACGGAATCCAAGGGCACCTCGGTGACGCGGAGGACCGAGCAGGCGAACGAGATGTTGCGGAGCGCTCTTCAGCAGCAGGCGCACCAGGATTTCCAAGCAGCTGCCCATAGCTACCGGCGACTGCTGGAACTGGACCCTCACAACAAGTCCGCCTGGTACGGCCTGGGCCTCACCGCGCAGCAGACCGGCCAGAGCGCCGAGGCCCGGGTGGCCTACGACAAGGCGCTGGAGATCGATCCCTCGTTCACGTCGGCTCTCTTCAGCGAGGCGCTTCTGCTGAAGTCGAGCGACCCCGACCGGGCTGTGGAACTCCTGAGGCGTGCCGCCGCCACCGACCCGAAGGCGGCCGGCGTCCATCTGCAACTCGGCCGCCTCTTGGCGAAGAAGGGCCACGACGACGAGGCCAGGGACGCGTTCCGCCGTGCCGTCGCGGCGGAACCCGGGCTTCTTGCTCAGGTACCGGAGCGGTTCCGTGCGGCCGTGAGTCCCTCCCCGACGTCGAGCCGTGCAGGGAGCACTCGATGACGCCCCCCGCGACACCCAGGTTCTCCGTCTTCACCCCCAGCCACCAGCCTCGTTTTCTCGACGAGTGCCTGGCGTCGCTGCAGGCCCAGACCTGCCCGGACTGGGAGTGGATCGTTCTGCTCAACAACGGCGCCCGGTGGCAGCCGGAGCGGCCGGACGAACGGGTCCGTGTGGAGATCGCGGACAAGCTCCACGGCGTGGGGGCGGCCAAGCGCAGGGCCTGTGAACTCGCCCGGGGTGAGATCCTCGTGGAGCTCGACCACGACGACCTCTTGGCCAAGGCATGCCTGGCGGAGCTCGGCGAGGCGTTCGATACGCATCCCGAGGCCGTCTTCGTCTACAGCGACACCGCGCAGATCACCGAGGACGGTAAGCGTAACGACTCGCGCTGGGATGAGGCGTACGGCTGGCAGTACGCGGAGGTGAACGTCGACGGGCGCGAACTGCTCCAGGTCAAGTGCCTGCCCCCGACACCGCACAACGTCGCCTACATCTGGTACGCGCCCAACCACGTACGGGCCTTCCGCAGGGAGAGCTACGAGAAGGCCGGCGGGTACGACGACACCCGCACGATCCTGGACGACCAGGACCTGATGTGCCGCCTGTTCCATGTAGGCGACTTCCACCACATCCCGAGGTGCCTGTACCTGCAGAGGATCCACTCGGCGAACACCCAACACGACCCGGAGATCAACGCACGCATCCAGCGGGAGACGGTCGCCCTGTACGACAGGTACATCGAGGCCAACGCGCTCGCCTGGACCATGCGGCGGGGACTGCTCGCGCTGGACCTCGGCGCGGCCGACCGGAAGCCGCCCGGCTACCTGGGTGTGGACCAGCGGCCGGGGAAGGGCGTCGACATCGTCGCGACGCTCCCCGAGAAGCTGGACCTGCCCGACGGCTCCGTCGGTCTGATCCGTGCGGTGGAGTTCCTCGAGCACGTGCCCGCGAAGGTACCGTTGATGAACGAGCTGTACCGGCTGCTGGCACCCGGCGGCATGCTCCTCACCATGACGCCCAGCTCCGACGGCCGCGGTGCGTACGAGGACCCCACACACGTCGCGTTCTACAACGAGGACTCGTTCTCGTACTACTCCGACAACCGGTTCCGCGCCGCGGTGCCGGAGATCGAGGCCCGCTTCCAGTCGTCGCGGCTGGTCACCTACTTCCCGACCGAGTGGCACGCCAAGAACGACATCTCGTATGTGGTCGCCAACCTCATCGCGATGAAGGAGGGCGCCGCGCGGTGCGGCGGACGACTGTTGGTCTGAGCCGAGAACGGAAGGCGCCCCGTGGGACCCGCTGGTCTCACGGGGCGCCTTCCGCGTTCAGGGACGCTCGTCGCTCGTTCGCGCCGCCGCGGCGAGAGCGGCGAAGGCGGGCGTCGCAAGGGCCGAGGTCAGCTGGTCGTCCCACCGTGGGAGGGATCTGAGGCCGGCACGCTGCCACTTGCCGTGGCCGAGCACGCCGAACGCCGGACGAGGGGCAGGACGCGGGAACTTCTCCGAGCTGACCGGGCGGATCCGCTCCGGATCGAGTCCGCTGAGCCGGAAGGTCTCCCGCGCGAGGCCGTACCACGTCGTGTGGCCCGCTGCCGTGCCGTGGTACACGCCTGCCGGTGCCCGTCCGGCCGGCGCGGCACGACCGAGGGCGGCCAGTTGCCGGGCGAGGGCACGGGACCAGGTCGGCTGACCATACTGGTCCGCCACCACGTCCAGCGTCTCGCGCCGGGCGGCGAGTTCGAGCATGGTGGCCACGAAGTTGGGACCGTGCGCACCGTAGAGCCAGGCGGTGCGCACGATGTAGCCGGTGTGCGGCAGCAGCTCCAGGACCGCCCGCTCCCCCGCCAGTTTGCTTCGCCCGTAGGCGTTGACGGGGCCGGTCACGGCGTCTTCGGGGTAGGGCTGGCGGGCGTCGCCCGGGAACACGTAATCGGTGGAGATGTGCAGCAGCAGTGCGCCGCTGTCCGCGCAGGCGCGCGCGAGGTGCCGGACTCCTGTGCCGTTCACCGCTGTGGCCGCTTCTTCGGACCGCTCGGCGCCGTCGACGTCCGTCCAGGCGGCGCAGTTGACGACCACTCGGTGACCGGCGACAGCGGCTCGCACGGCTGCCGGATCGGTGATGTCGAGCTGGTCACGGCTCAAGCCCGTCACCGCGGCGTCCGGGTCGGCGGCGAGCTCGGCCAGTACGTCCCGGCCGAGGAGCCCGCGTGCCCCGGTCACCAGCCAGCTGGTGGTCATCGCAGCGCGGCCCTCTGCTTGAGCGGCTCCCACCAGGAGCGGTGTGCGCGGTACCAGGCGACCGTGGCCGTCAGGCCCTCCGTGAAGGACACCTGGGGGGCGTAGCCGAGGTGCTCACGGATCTTGCTGTCGTCCAGGGAGTAGCGCAGGTCGTGGCCTTTGCGGTCGGCCATGTATTCGACCCGGTCCCAGCCCGCGCCGAGCGCGTCCAGCAGCAGGCCGGTGAGCTTGTGGTTGCTCAGTTCGGTGCCGCCGCCGATGTGATAGACCTCGCCGGCCCCACCGGCGTCCAGGACCAGGTCGATGCCCCGGCAGTGGTCGGAGACGTGCACCCAGTCCCGGATGTGGCGTCCGTCGCCGTACAGGGGAACGGTCTTCCCCTCGAGCAGGTTGGTGATGAAGAGCGGGATGACCTTCTCGGGGAACTGGTACGGCCCGTAGTTGTTGGAGCACCGGGTGACCACGACGTCCAGGCCGTGGGTGCGGTGATAGGCGAGCGCCAGCAGATCGGAGCCCGCCTTGGACGCGGAGTACGGGGAGTTCGGCGCCAGCGGCCACGTCTCCGTCCAGGACCCCTCGCTGATCGAGCCGTACACCTCGTCGGTGGACACGTGGACGAATCGACCGACTCCATGGCGGAGGGCCGCGTCCAGGAGCACCTGCGTGCCCATCACATTGGTGCGGACGAAGGGGGCGGCTCCGTCGATCGACCGGTCCACGTGTGACTCGGCCGCGAAATGCACCACGGCGTCCTGCCCGGCCATCACCTGGTCGACCACCTCCGGGTCACAGATGTCGCCCCGGACGAAGCTGTAGCCCCGATGGTCCGCCACCGGGGCCACATTGGCCTCGACACCCGAGTAGGTGAGTTTGTCGAGGACGGTGATCCGCGCAGCCGGGTCCGATTTCAAGCGCCGTCGCACATATTCCGAACCGATGAATCCAGCGCCGCCGGTCACGAGAATGCGCATACTTCTCCAAGTTCTTTCGGCCACCTGGCGTTCAGCGCCGAGGGTTGCTGGGCGCACATTACCCCCAACCATTTACCGGCTTTGCCGCTCATGGGACGGCGAATCCGGACGGAATGCGGACGGTGCCCACGAGACCGACGTCTCGCGGGCACCGTCACTGGTTCCCGAGTCGAGCGGACTTCCGATACAAGGTTGCCGCTCACGAGGGGTTTACGCCGAGTCGGGGGTGCAGACCGCGTAGGCCTGAACGGCGCCGGTGCCGGTGAGGCCCGTGGAAGCCTGCCAACCCTCGAGGTTTTCGCCGATGATGAAGGGAACGCTGGAGCCGATGCTGGCGGGGGTTCCGAAGAGGACGAATCCACCGCCGGTGACCTCGTCGCCGGTGGCGCAGGTGGCAGTCGACGTCCCGTTCGTGACAACCGCGCCGGTGACGACGTACGTCTCGATCCTGGCCTGCGCGCCGGGCGGGCCCTGCGGGCCCTGGGCACCCTGGTGACCCCTTTCACCCTTTTCACCCTTTTCGCCCCGGGATCCACGGTCACCGCCGAGGCCGGCACTCACGGCGCCGTTCGGGCCGGGCAGCGCCGCGGCGCCGTCGCCGCCGGACCTGTGAATCGCATCGGCGATGGCCATCGTGCTCGGAGCGACATTGAGCGCCACAGCCAGCGCGCCGGCCGACACCATCGTGGCGGACCTGACGCGTGAACTTCGAATCGTTCTACGGCTCACCAGAGAACCTTCCTCGAACTGGGATTGACCACACCGCAAGCGCACGCCCTCGAACTGCATTCGCCTGCGCGTCGCGTCGCCCTCGGCTACGGACGAGCCAATCGTTAACTCACCGCGACCGAATAATTACGATCTGCTCCGTGTCTTGGGTGAACATCACCCAAGCGGCGCCAAAGGGCGCCCGACCCCGCGTCACCAGGGCAAAGACAGGTGCCGATTCCGCCGTGGCACCGAGCGCCGAACGTGGGTCATGAAGGGCCGCGGCGCACGCGTCATCACCGATCAGCGGTGTGGCCGCACCCCCACACGGAGCCGTTTCCCGGCGGGAGTCGCGTGCCGGGCCTGGCAGGTCCACGGCACCTTGGTCCCGGACCCACAACACGCCACAGCGCGATGAATCCACTGTGCCCGTTTCGCCCGACTAAGGTGCACTCCCGACGTCGAGGTGGCAGGGCTCACCCGGTCCTGGCCTACCCGGCTGGGCCTTCGACGGGCGGGAGGCAGCCAGCCGCCTTCGCCTCCGTTCGGCACCGGGCAGCGAGCATCGCCCAGATCGCGCGCGAACGGCCTACGATCCCGCTGCACCTCTGGGGTCACTTGCCCCGCTTTCGGGTGACTACCGGCGCCGCCTGAACATCAGCAAAGAGTCCTTGTTCTGAATCGAGAGCCTTTCGTGACGAATATCCCGCCTTCCCACGAACAGGCGCGGCCGCATGCCGACGCCTTGCTGAACTCCCGCAATCCAGCCACGGTGGCCGCCGATGCGTAGCCTCACCGTCATCGTCCCGAGCCGCGGCCGCTCGCACACCGTTCCGCAGATGGCTGCCACGTTCCGTGACACCTGTACCGCCGCCACCTGGCTGCTGTTCGTCGTCGACGAGGACGACCCGGAGTACCGGGCGTACCAGGACGCCGTCGACGACGCCATCGGTGCCGGTTTCCGAGTCCAGCTGGTGACGCAGCCGTGTGGCACCATGATCTCCGCGCTCAACCGTGGGGCGCGCCTGCTGCTCGCCGCGCCGGAGTCGGCCGTGCCCGATGCGATCGGCTTCATGGGCGACGACAACCGGCCGCGCACGCACGGCTGGGATGCCGCCTACCTCGACGCGCTCGGGGCACTCCCCGGCGTCGTCTACGGCAATGACCTCATCCAGGGCGCCGTCCTGTGCACCCAGTTCGCCGTCACCACCGACATCGTGCGGCGGCTGGGACACATCGCGCCCACGGTGCTCACACACCTGTACCTGGACAACTACTGGATGGCTCTTGGCCAGGCAGCCGGATGCATCACCTACCTTCCGCAGGTGATCGTCGAGCACCTCCACCCCGTCGGCGGCACCGCGGCATGGGACGACGGTTATCGGCGCGTCAACGCCCCCGCCATGTACGCCCGCGACCGGGCCGCCTTCGAGCAGTACATCGCCGAGCACCTGACGGACGAGGTGACCAAGCTGACCACGGCAAGAACGCCGACTCGGGCGACGTCTCCGGCTGGAGCCTGATCGTCCGGGCGTGCGCGCGGAGCCCCGCCTTCGAAGGGCGGGGCGGCGCCGACCTGGACCCACTCACGCGTTGCTCAAGAGCCTGCTGCGATAAGCACCGCACTGCTCGAAGGAGGGCAGCAATCCCTGTCGCTCGGCTTCCTCCAGCGTGGGAGCCGCGGCGTCCTTGTCGGACAGGTGCGGTGTGAGGTCCTCGGGCCAGTCGATGGCCAACGCAGGATCGAGCGGGTTGATCCCGTACTCACGCTGCGGCGCGTAGCCCTGCGAGCACAGGTAGATGACGGTGGAGTTGTCCTCCATCGCCATGAAGGCGTGACCCAGCCCTTCCGAGAGGTAGACACAGCGGTGTGTGGTGTCGTCCAGCCGCACCGCCTCCCATGCACCGAACGTCGGGGAGCCCGTGCGGATGTCGACCACCACGTCGAGGACGGCGCCGCTGACACAGGTCACGTATTTGGCCTGGCCCGGCGGGACCGACGCGAAGTGGATACCGCGGAGGGTGCCGCGCACGGAGCGGGAGCAGTTCGCCTGCTCCAGTTGGAGTCCCTGGCCGGTGACATCCTGGAACCTTTCCTTCCTGAACCATTCGTGGAATCTGCCCCTGCTGTCTGTGAACACCCTTGGTGTGTCCACCCAGGCCCCTTCGATGCCCAGTGGTTTCACGCGCCCGTTCCCTTCCGCCACGCAGTTCTTGCTGCCGCTTTGCCAAGTCCGTGTCTTCTCGCCGTCCTCCGCGACTTCAGTGCCGGCCGAGCCCAGGCCTCGTGGACAGCAGACCCTCGCGGCGCGGTCCGGGGCCTCTCTGCGACAGGAGGAGGTGACGCGGCTCTTCCAGCAGCCCCAGTAGATAGTGGCCGTACCCGCTCTTGAGTAGCGGCTGAGCCAGTTCGCGGAGCCGGTCGTCGTCGATGAGGCCCGCCCGCCAGACCGCCTCCTCGATACAGCCCACCTTGAGGCCCTGGCGCTCCTCGATCACGCGGACGAATTCTGATGCCTGAACCATGGCGGTGAAGGTGCCCGTGTCCAGCCAGGTGGTGCCCCGGTCGAGCCGCGTGACATGCAGTTGCCCGACATCCAGGTAGACGCGGTTGAGGTCGGTGATCTCCAACTCGCCACGCGGGCTCGGTTGCAGGCCGCGGGCGATGTCCACGACGTGGTTGTCGTAGAAATACAGTCCCGGCACGGCATACCGGGACTTCGGCCGGACCGGTTTCTCTTCGATGGACAGCGCCCGGCCCAGCTCGTCGAACTCCACCACGCCGTAGGCCGAGGGGTTGGCGACCTGGTAGGCGAACACCCTGCCGCCCTTCGGATCATCGTGCTGGGCCAGCCGGGTGCCGAGACCGCTCCCGTGGAAGATGTTGTCGCCCAGGATCAGCGCGACCGACTCGTCGCCGATGAAGTCGGCGCTCAGGACGAAAGCCTGAGCGATGCCCTCCGGGCGTTCTTGTGCCATGTATTCCAGTCGCAGGCCCAGTTGACTGCCGTCGCCGAGCAGTCGGCGGAACTGGTCCTGATCCTCGGGTGTGGTGATGATCAGAATTTCCCGGACACCGGACATCACCAAGGTGGAAAGCGGGTAATAAACCATGGGTTTGTCGAAGACCGGCAGCAGTTGCTTCGAAACCGAGCGGGTCAACGGCCACAGTCGCGAACCGGTGCCCCCAGCCAGGAGAATTCCGCGCATGGCAGCACCATAGGCGAATTGCCGACGAATCCCGCTTTTTGCGCGACCCGGGAGGACCTCGATTCACCGGCGCCATTCGTCGTCGAGTCGAACTCCTTCACCCACTCGTGGCGTTCGCCGTAGGAGTCGGATGTTTCGGACATACTGCTCGGCGAGCTGCCGGGGCGGCCGTCGGTGCTCTCGTCCGGATCGGGACGTCGGGGCCGGATGCCGTCCGTCCGGCGCGATCGAGCGCGACCTGAACGGAGTCCGGAATGCCCGACACAGCCGCCGAGGGACCACGTCGGCGCGGGGCCGAACTGACGGCGATGACGCTGGCCGCCTACGCCACCGTGGTGGCCGCCCTCTCGGTCCGTATCCTGCTGCTGCCCGGCGAGTCGGGGGACTACCTGACATTCCTCGAGCCCTGGTACTGGCACCTCTCGACCTTCGGCGGGTTCCGCGCCCTCGCCGACCCGAGCTTCTCCAACTACAACGTCCCCTACCTCTACCTGCTGGCCGCGCTGACCTACCTGCCGCTGCCGGCGCTGGTGGGCATCAAGTGGATCTCGATCCTGTTCGACCTGGCGTTGGCGTACTACACCTTCCGGATCGTGTCCCTGCTCCGGCCCGCCCGCTCCTGGCCGGCACTCGGTGCTGCCGCGGTGGTGCTCTTCCTGCCCACCGTCGTCACCAACAGCGGATGGTGGGGACAGTGCGACGCCATCTACGCGGCCTTCCTGGCCGGGGGGGTCCACCACGTACTGCGCCACCGGCCGTGGTGGGCGTGCACGTTCTTCGGTATCGCCCTGGCATTCAAGTTCCAGGCCGTTTTCCTCTTTCCTCTTCTGATCCTCCTGGTGCTCGTGGGGCGGGTGCCGTGGCGGAGCCTGCTCGCCGTTCCCGCGGCGTACCTCGCACTCGACGTCCCGGCCCTCGCATTCGGCGCCGACCCGGTGCAGCTGCTGACCGTCTACGCGCAGCAGGCGGACACGTACCACGACCTCTCCCTGTTCGGGCCGTCCGTCTACCAGTTCGTGTCGGTGCCCGGCGACACCGACGCCGTACGCAGAGCGGGTGTCCTGGTCGCGGGGACGCTCCTGTCGCTCCTGATCGGGCTGGCTGTGTGGTCCCTGCGGCACGGCCGACGCGGCGTCCCGGCGGCCGGCCGCGGCGTGCCGGAACTCACCGAGACCCAGGTCGTACTGCTGGCCACCTCCTGCGCGATCGTGGTGCCGTTCCTGCTGCCCTCGATGCACGAACGGTACTTCTACGTCGCGGACGTGCTCAGCGTGATGGCCGCGTTCCGACTGCCTCGTCAGCTTTGGTACGTGCCCGTGCTGGTGCAACTCGCCTCGTTCGGCAGCTACCTGAAGTGCATTGCCCCGGGCGTGTCTCCGTATCTGTCAATGCCCGCGCACAGTGCCCTGATGCTGCTGGCGCTGATCGCCGTGCTCAGGACGACCGCCCAGGAGCTGCGCCGCGGGCCGGAAGCACCGGCCGTGCCCAGCCAGTCGGCCGTCGCCAGGAACACGACCGAGCCGGCCCGGACGTAGCAGCCGCTCCGGACGTGGGAGCCGGTAGCCGGGCAGAACAACCTGGCCCCCATAACGGCCCGGCGCACCGGCACAGCGCGTCGGGCCGTCACGGGGGTCTGCGTCCTACAGGATGCCCTGGCTGTCGAGGAAGTCCTGTGGGCTTCCCTCTCCGCGCCGCGGGCCCGGCCAGGCGATGTCCCTGCTGGAGGCCTGTCCCGTGTCGGTGTCGTCGGCGACGTAGTAGGTCGGGCGTTGCTGGACGGCGGTGTAGATGCGGCCGATGTATTCACCGAGCAGGCCCAGGCAGATGAGCTGGACGGCGCCGATGAAGAGGACGGTGGTGATCAGGGAGGTCCAGCCGGGGGTGGTGTCGCCCGACGCGTACGCGGCCAGCGTGTACGGAGCCATGCCGAGGCAGACCAAGAAGGCGAGGATGCCCAGCCAGGTGGCCAGCCGCAAGGGTGCCACAGAGAAGCCGATGATGCTGTCGACCGCCAGCAGGACCATCTTGCGCAGCGGGTACTTGGTCTGACCGGCCACGCGTTGGTCGCGGTGGTAGGCGACCTCCCCGCTGGGAAAGCCGAGCCAGGGGATGAGCAGCCGGTACACCTGCGGCTGGTCGGGCAGGGCCTTCAAGGCGTCGAGGGCGTTGCGCGACAGGAGGCGGAAGTCGCCTGCCTGGGTGGGGACATGGCTGCCGATGACGCGACGCACGAGCCGGTAATAGGCGCCTGCGGTGCGGCGTTTGAAACCGGTGTCCGTGGAGCGGTCGGCGCGTACGCCGTAGACGACGTCCAGGTGCCGGGTGCGGGCCAGGGCGAGCATTTCGGGGATCTTCTCCGGGGGATCCTGGAGATCGGCGTCGAGGCTCGCGGCGTAGCGGCCACGGGCGTAGTGCAGGCCGGCGGTCAGCGCGGCCTGGTGCCCGCAGTTGCGGCGCAGTCTCACCACCTTCAACTGCGGCCAGGTCGCCCGCAGGACCACCAGGTCTTCCGCCGTCCGGTCCGTGGAGCCGTCGTCCACCGCGATGACCTCGTATGCCTCCCCGGTCCCGTCCAGCACTGGCCGCAGCCGCTCCACGAGCGCCGGCAGCGCCTCTTCCTCGTTGAACATCGGGATCACGACCGACAACTCAACCGATGACTCGATCTGGGCGGTCGGGTCGTGGAGCGCATCCATCATGAGAAGATCCCAGTCCATTCCCGGAACGGGCAGACGTAATAAAACGTCTTAATTTCTCACGTACCGTACAATGTCGGGTGTTTCAACGCGTCCAGACACACGTCTTCGAAACCCGGGTGCCGTAACCGATGCCCAGATCGATTGAGCCCGTCCGGGACGCCATCGCGCCCCCCGTGGTGGCAGAAGCCGACACGTCCGCCGTCGGCGTGACCGAGGCAGGGGTCGGTCGGCAGCTGCCGGTGTTCGCGGTCATCGGCGTGCTGTCCACCGCCGCCTATCTGGGCCTGTACGCGGCGCTTCGGCCGGTGCTCGACGCCCAGCCCGCCAACCTGGTCGCGCTGCTGGTCACGGCAGTGGCCAACACCGCCGCCAACCGCCGGTTCACCTTCGGGGTGCAGGGAGCGGACGGGGCCGTCCGGCACCAACTCCAGGGTCTGGCCGCCTTCTTCGCCGGTCTCGTTCTGAGCAGCGGCGCCCTCGCCCTGGTGCATCGTGCCCTGCCGGACGCGCCGCACATCGCCGAGGTCGGCGCACTGATCGTGGCCAACGCCGCCGCGACAGCGGCGCGTTTCGCGCTCCTGCGACTGTGGGTGTTCAGAAGGGCGTGACACATGGCGTGTTCGTGCGGGGACACGACGGGCCGGGGCCCGCCCCGTACGCCGTTGTACGGGGCGGGCCCCGGCCCGTTGGAACGCGGTGCTGTCACCGCGGCCGGTCTTGGCGACGTCGCAGGTCAGGGCAAGTCGGACCGGCCGCGGAGTGGTACGGGGCCGTCAGCCCAGGCGCTGCACCAACGCGCGGTACTCGTCCCACAGCTCCTTCGGGGTGTGGTCACCGAAGGTGTTGAGGTGCTCGGGGACCAGGGCGGCCTCCTCGCGCCAGACCTCCTTGTCGACCGTGAGCAGGAAGTCCAGGTCGGACTCGGACAGTTCGAGGCCGTTCGTGTCCAGGGCCCCCTTGGCCGGAAGGATGCCGATCGGTGTCTCGACGCCCTCCGCCTTGCCCTCCAGGCGCTCGACGATCCACTTCAGGACGCGGCTGTTCTCGCCGAACCCCGGCCAGACGAACTTGCCCTCGTCGTTCTTGCGGAACCAGTTGACGTAGTAGATCTTCGGCAGCTTGGACTGGTCCTTGTCCTTGGCCACGTCGATCCAGTGGGCCATGTAGTCGCCCATGTTGTAGCCGCAGAAGGGCAGCATCGCGAAGGGGTCGCGGCGCAGCTCGCCGACCTTGCCCTCGGCCGCGGCGGTCTTCTCGGAGGCGACGTTGGCGCCGAGGAACACGCCGTGGTTCCAGTCGAACGACTCCGTCACCAGCGGGACCGCGGTGGCGCGGCGGCCACCGAACAGGATCGCCGAGATCGGTACACCCTTGGGGTCCTCCCACTCGGGCGCGATGATCGGGCACTGGGAGGCCGGCACCGTGAAGCGGGCGTTGGGGTGGGCGGCCGGGGTCTCGGACTCCGGCGTCCAGTCGTTGCCCTTCCAGTCGGTCAGGTGGGCGGGCGACTCCTCGGTCATGCCCTCCCACCAGATGTCGTTGTCGTCGGTGAGGGCGACGTTGGTGAAGACCGCGTTGCCCCACAGCGTCTTCATCGCGTTGGCGTTGGTGTGCTCTCCGGTGCCGGGCGCGACGCCGAAGAAGCCGGCCTCGGGGTTGATGGCGTACAGGCGGCCGTCCTCACCGAAACGCATCCACGCGATGTCGTCGCCGATCGTCTCGACCGTCCAGCCGGAGATCGTCGGCTCCAGCATGGCGAGGTTCGTCTTGCCGCAGGCGCTCGGGAAGGCGGCGGCGACGTACTTGGACTCGCCCTGCGGCGGGGTGAGCTTGAGGATCAGCATGTGCTCGGCCAGCCAGCCCTCGTCACGCGCCATGACCGACGCGATACGCAGCGCGTAGCACTTCTTGCCGAGCAGCGCGTTGCCGCCGTAGCCGGAGCCGTAGGACCAGATCTCCCGGGACTCCGGGAAGTGCGAGATGTACTTGGTCGAGTTGCAGGGCCAGGGCACGTCCTCCTGGCCGGGTTCCAGCGGGGCGCCCAGGGAGTGGACGGCCTTGACGAAGAAGCCCTCGGGGCCGAGCTCGTCGAGGACCGCCTGGCCCATGCGCGTCATGGTGCGCATCGAGACAGCGACGTAGGCGGAGTCGGTGATCTCCACGCCGATCGCGGAGAGCGGCGAGCCGAGCGGGCCCATGCAGAAGGGCACGACGTACATCGTCCGGCCGCGCATGGAGCCGCGGAACAGGCCGTTCTCGCCCTGAAAGATCTCCCGCATCTCCGCGGGCGCCTTCCAGTGGTTCGTCGGACCCGCGTCCTCCTCCTTCTCGGAGCAGATGAACGTCCGGTCCTCGACCCGGGCGACGTCCGTCGGGTCGGAGGCCGCGTAGTAGGAGTTCGGGCGCTTGATCGGGTCGAGCTTCTTGAAGGTGCCCTTGCGGACGAGCTCATCGCACAAGCGCTCGTATTCGGCCTCGGATCCGTCACACCAGACCACGCTGTCCGGCTGCGTCAGTTCGGCGATCTCGTTGACCCACGAGATCAGGTCCTTGTGCTGGGTGGGGACGGTTGAGGGAGCCGCGATGTCGCGCGCCACGATTGCTCCTAGATGAGGGATTTTTTGTTGGTTGCCCCGTGGGGGCCGCGACCCGGATGCTTCGTAGCCGCTCATCCGGTGCCGACCGCACTCATTTGATCATCCGACGAGATTGCGCATCTGTCCAGAGGACGTCACACCTGAGCGGAGTGGGGATCGCCACACGTCTCCGCGTTTCTTTGCGTGCACGTAGACTTCGACAGAAGGTTTTTTTGCGGCGCGGCCGTACCGGTACAAACCGGATAGGCGAGGTGATACCGGTCGCATCGATCGCAGTTTGATCCGCAACTTACGGTTCCGTAGGTACCATGCGGCGCATGACTGCGTCCGTCCCCGACGCGCCCACGGACTCGCCGGCAGCAGGCCGCGGTCCCGTGGCGCTCTCCCTGCCCCACCCGGTCAAGCCGAAGCTCCGCGGCTGGCTGCACCTGGGGATGTTCCCGGCCGTACTCATCGCGGGCCTCGTTCTCACGGCCCTCGCGGATTCCACGAGAGGCCGCATCGCCTGCGGCATCTACGTCCTGACCGCCTGTCTGCTCTTCGGCGTCAGCGCGCTCTACCACCGCGGCAACTGGAGCCCGCGCATGGACGGCGTGCTGCGCAGGCTCGACCACGCGAACATCTTCCTGATCATCGCGGGCACGTACACACCGCTGACCCTGCTGCTCCTGCCGGGGGCGAAGGGACGGTGGCTGCTGTGGGGGATCTGGGGCGCTGCGATCGCAGGCATAGCCTTCCGGGTCTTCTGGGTCGGCGCCCCACGCTGGCTCTACACGCCCTGCTACATCGCGATGGGCTGGGCGGCCGTGTTCTTCCTGCCCGACTTCATGCGGACGGGCGGGATCGCGGTGCTGGTGCTCGTCGTCGTGGGCGGACTGCTCTACAGCGCGGGTGGCGTGATCTACGGCATCAAGCGACCGAACCCGTCACCGCGCTGGTTCGGCTTCCACGAGGTCTTCCACTCCTTCACGCTGGCGGCGTTCGTGGTGCACTACGTGTGCATCTCGCTCGTCGCGTATCAGCACACCTAGGCGCCCTCCTGTTCCTCCTTCGTGGCCACGGCTCCGGGAGCCGTGGCCATTTTTGCGCGCCGACGGCCGATACTGACAGTGATACGTTTTTTACAGTTTCTTCCATTAAACGGCTGCTGTCAGTCACTGGTAGCCACCGGGCGGGTGCCCGACAATGACCGTCATGACCGCCGCACGTACCCGCAGCTCCCCCGCCTCCCCCGCCGACCGCCCCCGGCTGGGCCTCCGTGAACGCAAGAAGATCAAGACCCGGGAGGCGATCCGCGCGGCCACGTACGTGCTGATCGAGGAGCAGGGGTACGACGCCACGACGATCGAGCAGATCGCCGACCGTGCGGAGGTGTCGCCGTCGACCGTCTTCCGGTACTTCCCGACCAAGGAGGACATCGTCCTCACGGACGAGTACGACCCGCTGCTGGAGCAGGAGCTGCTGGTCCGCCCCGCGGACGAGTCGTGGCTGGACTCCCTGCGCTACGTGATGCGCAAGGCCATCGGTCTGCAGGGTGCCGAGGAGCCCCGGGTGACCCGGCTGCGCACGAAACTGATGGTCGAGGTGCCCGCGGTGCGCTCCCGGATGAGGGAGAGCATGTCGGTCACCGGCCGCCTGCTGTGCCGGGTCATCGCGGAGCGCACCGGGCGGGACCCGGAGGGACTGGAGGTGCGGGTCTTCGCGATGTCCCTCATCGGCGGCCTGATGGAGACCTCGCTGTACTGGGCCGAGAACGGTCACCGGGAGGACCTCGCCGACCTCGTCGACCGGGCGCTGGACGTCCTGGAGCACGGACTCGAGCGGAAACCCGAGGGCTCCTGAGCAGGCCGCGTGCCATCCTGAGCACGTGAACGGACCCGAGATCCACATCGAGTTCGCCCCCGAGCTGGGACTCTTCGTTCCGCATGCGCGGCGCGGGCGCCCCACGGAGGTCGTCACCGACGGAGCGTCCACGCTCGGTCATGTCGTCGAGTCGCTGGGTGTGCCGCTGACCGAGGTCGGGGCGCTCGTCGTGGACGGCCGCGCCGTGGCTGCGTCCCATGTGCCGACCGCCGGGGAGACCATCGAGGTGCGCCCCGTCGAGCGCCCCCAGCGGGTGCCCGGCGCCCCGCTCCGCTTCCTCCTCGACGTCCACCTCGGCACCCTGGCCCGCCGACTGCGGCTGCTCGGCGTGGACGCGGCGTACGAGTCCACGGACATCGGGGACGCGGCGCTCGCCGCCCAGTCGGCCGCCGAGCGCCGGGTGATGCTCAGCCGCGACCGGGGACTGCTGCGCCGCCGCGAGCTGTGGGCCGGCGCGTTCGTCTACAGCACCCGCCCGGACGACCAACTCCGCGACGTGCTCGACCGGTTCGCGCCCGAGCTGCGGCCCTGGACGCGCTGCACGGCCTGCAACGGCCTGCTGCGGGAGGCCACCAAGGACGAGGTCGCGCACCAGCTCCAACACGGCACCCGGCGGACGTACGACGTCTTCGCCCGCTGCCTCGACTGCGGCCGCGCCTACTGGAAGGGCGCGCACCACGACCAGCTGGAGGCGATCGTGGAGCGCGCCCTCGCGCAGGCGTCGAGCCGCGGCTAACGCCTCTTCAGGTCACCCTTGGAGCACGCCATCCCGTCCCCGTTCGGGTCGAGGCCCAGTGGGTCGTCCTTGCCGTTGACCCTCAGGCGGCCGTAGTCGTTCGCCTTCAGCCAGGCGCAGCGGGCGGCCGTCGTCTTCTTCACCTGGGGCGGGAAGACCGTCGGTACGCAGACGTTGACCGAGCCGTAGTGGCGGTCGCAGCCGGAGATCGTCGGGCTGACCTTCTGCGACGTGCGCTTCGGACCCGCACTCGTCGTCCTGCCCTCCAGGGAGTCGGCGAAGGAGTGGACGTGCGCGGAGGCCGTGTCCGCGGACAGGGCCGCCGGGCCCTGGAGATGGATCCACTGCGCGAGAGAGGGAACGCCGTTCGCGTCGACCGCGAAGAGCATGTACCAGCCGGGCGGGGCCAGGTCGGGGTTGCTGGTCACGTTCAGGTCGACGTTGTTGCCGTCCACGGACAGCGGCAGGTCCACGAACCGCTGGTTGGGGTCGGAGGAGTGGGTGACCGCCGCGGGGCGGATCAGCTCCGCCTTGGCGATGGGCCGGTCGACGGTGATGCGCTGTGTGGTGCCGTACGTCCACTCGTTGGTGATCACCGAGGTGATCGTCGGGCGGGGCCCCTTGAACAGGTACGGCGGGGAGTAGATCGACACGTTGTGGTTCCAGGTGCCGTTTCCCGGGTTGTCGCCGGTCGCCATGATGCGGCCGTCCGGCAGCAGGAACGCGGAGGAGTGGTAACCGCGGGACTCGGGGTCGGCGGCCACCGGGTCGAAGGTGGAGGTGTTCGGGTCGAAGATCGACGACTCGTAGACCGGGTTGGCCCGGTTGTGCAGGGCGCCGCCCGTCTCCAGCACCTTGCCGTCGGGCATCAGGACCGCCGAGACGTACATCTTGCCCTGGTTGCCGGTCTCGGCGACCTTGCCGTCTCCGAGGTCGACCGTGCCCTGCGGCAGCGGCGGCCCGGCGGTGTAGGACGGGTTGGGCTGCTTGAGGTCGATGATGTCGGTGAGGCGGTTGGCGTCCGGGTTGGAGTCGATGTTGCCGCCGCCGATGGTGAGGACCTTCTGGTCCTGTGCCGGGGGCAGCAGCACGCTCGCCGACTGGTCGCGCTCGTCCTTGTTCTGCAGGCCCGGGATCTGCGTGATCGTGTTGGCGTTGTAGTCGTAGATCGCGGAACCGGTGCCGGGGATGTTGTTGCCGAAGACATGGCTGCCCGAGTAGAAGAGGCGGCCGTCCTGCATCAGGATCATCGACGGGTACAGGCCCCAGTACGACCAGGTCTGGTTGACCTTCCACAGCGGCAGCCACTGCTGGTCCTTGTCCGACCAGTACTCGGTGGTCACCGAGCCCGTGGAGTCCTCGCGCAGCCCGCCGAAGGAGATCACGTCACCGTTGCCGAGCTCGGTCGCCGACGGGTACCAGTGGCCGTCGTTGAGGTCGTTCGTCTTGGAGTACGTCTCCGTCTTCGGGTCGAAGATGTACGAGTCCTTGAAGCCCTCGTAGCCGTGCCCGCCCGGCACCGGATACGCCTTGTTGCCGCTGAGCACCAGCACGCGCCCGTCCTGGAGCTGGATGTGCCCGGCGCAGAACATGTCCTTCGGGGTCGGGATCACCTCGTACGAACCGTTCGACGGGTCGTAGACCGCGCTGGTGAACGAGCCCGCCGCGAAGTTCTCCTCGCTGTTGCCGGAGCCGGCGATCAGCAGGACCTTGCCGTTGTTGAGCACGACGGAGTGCATGGAGCGGACCGGGTTCTGGGTGGGCAGGACCGTCCAACTGCCGTTGGCGCACTGGTCCGCCGTGCCGGTGCACTGCGGGGGCGGCAGTGGGTCCGCGACCTGCTCCATCGTGTAGTCGTCGGTGGTGACGGAGCCGGTGCCGTACACCGACACACCCCAGGTGATCATGTCGGTGCCGTCCGGGACCGCCGGAGTGCGCACGCTCGCCTGCGCCCAGGCGGAGCTCATGTCGAGCGTCTTGAGGTCGGTCCAGTACTGCCAGCCGGCGGTCGTGTCGTGCCGGAACAGGGTGACCGAGGTGTCGGGGGTCGTCGACTTGTACCAGAGCGACAGGTCGTACTGCTTCCCGGGCGTCACCACTGGAGCACAGCTCGCGGACTCGGTGATGAGCGCCTTGCGGTCGCCGCTCACGCGGCGGGTCAGCTCGACCTTCATGGCCTGGGTGCCCGAGTGGGCGTCGCTGGTGGTGGTGAAGGTGAAGTCGTTGTCGCCCCAGCCGGACTTCTCCCAGCAGTACGGCATCCCGTCGGTGCCGGCGGTCTCGAAGCCGGGGTTCTTGACGAGGTTGGCGGCGGAGGCGGGCTGCGGCGAGGTCAGGAGCAGTCCCGCGGTCAGGCCGGTCACGGCGAGCAGGGCGGTTCTGCGTCTGCCGGACACGCGGGGTCTGCGGGATATGCGGAGTCTGCGGAAGGTCTTCACATCGTTCCCCTTGCTGTGCGGCTCCCGCCCCCGGGCCGCACCCGGCCCCGGCGCGGCAGATAGACCAGCGCTTCGGTCCCCACGAAGCGCAGGACGAAGGTCAGGACCAGAGCGAGCGCGGTGGCGGGCAGGGCGCCCATGCCGAACCGGTCCACCAGCAGCGCGATCAGCGGGATGCGCAGCACCAGGTCGGCGTTGGCGAGCAGCGCGAACCTGCCCACCCGGTCCCACCAGCGGCGGTGCCGACGCCGCTCGCGGAACAGCAGTTGCTCGATGAGCAGGAAGTTCCAGGCGACACCCAGCTGGTTGGCGAGGATCTCCGCCGGTACGTAGTGCAGGCCGAGCTTGGTGAGGGCCCACAGGCCGACCAGGTTCGGTACGAAGCCGGAGGCGCCGATCAGCCCGAAGGCGACCATGCGTGCGAGCGCCGAGGCTGTGCGCAGCCCGACCAGGTGGCGCAGGAAGCGCATACCCTCCTGCGCGGTCGACTTGGACTGACCCGCGAACCGTTCCTGGAAGACGAACGGCACCTCGGTGACCTCACGCGGCCTGCTGCGCACCGCGAGTTCGAGGAGGATCTTGTAGCCGAGCGGCTGGAGGACCTCCGCGGTGAGCGCGCTGCGGCGGATCGCGAAGAAGCCGCTCATCGGGTCGCTGATACCGCGCAGCCGGCGCGGGAAGAGGGTCTTGGTCAGCCAGGTCGCGCCCCGGGAGACGGCGATCCGGTAGCCGCCCGCGAGTCCGGCGCGGCTGCCGCCCTTGATGTAGCGGGAGGCGACGACGAGGCCGGCGTTCGCACGCTCACCGGTGGCGACCAGTTCCGGGACCAGGGACGGCGGGTGCTGGAGATCGCCGTCCATGACGACGATCCAGTCGGAACCGGCCGCCTTCATGCCCTCGACGACGGCCCCGCCGAGCCCGCCGACCGGCTCCTCCCGGTGCAGCACGGTGACCGGGAACGGGCAGTCCTGCGCCTCGCGGAAGATCACCTCGGGGGTGTCGTCGGCGGAGTCGTCGACGAAGACGACTTCGCAGGGCAGGCGGGACGGCACCGACTCGGTGATCCGGTGCAGCAGTTCACGGATGTTCCCGGACTCGTTGAAGGTCGGGACGACGATGGTGACGGCGCCCGGCTCGGGCGGCTCGGCGGCCCGTACGGCCGGATCGCCGAGTTCGCCGGGGACCGTGGATTCGTGGCTCATCGGTCGCCTCCCGCGGACCGGTCGATCCGGCGGATCTCGATCCGGTCCGGCCCGGTGCCGAAGCCGGCGACGGGCGTGGAGTGCTGGATCGCTGCCTTGACGCCCGGCAGGTTGACCGCGTCGCGCCGCACCGTCGGGGAGGCGACCACGTAGTCGAGGTCGCGCCAGCCGTGCGGCATCGTCTTGGTCACCGCCGGGTCGAGGTCGGCCTTGTAGAACCAGATGACGCCGAGTCCGGGCCGGTACCCGGCGTGCACGAGGTCGAGCCAGAGGGCGTCGTCGACGAGGACCCGGGTGTCCTCCGGGTCGCTCACCTCGGTGCTCAGCCAGTGCGAGGCGGCCCGGTAGGGGGCGTTGGCGTCCGCGGTGACGGCGGTGCGGTCCCCGTCGTACCAGCGGGGCACGAGGTACGCCCCGGCGGCGGCCACGAGCAGCGCCGCCACGGCGTACCGCGCCCAGGTGACGTACGGCTTCTCGGTCCCGCCGCGCCACCGGCGCAGCACCAGGTGGACGATGCTCGCGGCGGCTCCCGCCAGGACCAGCGCCAGGAACGGCAGCGCCTGGATGACGTACATCGCGGGCAGGTAGCCGCTCGGCCGCATGGCGACCAGGGTGAGGATCGCGACGGCGAGCGCGGGACCGGCGAGCGCCCGCGCGGTGACCGACCAGCGCCAGGTGAGCAGGATGAGCAGCGCCCCGGCCAGGCCGCCGAGCGGCAGGACGCGGTCGTAGTAGAGCCAGGAGTGCAGGACTCCGTAGGAGCCGGAGCCGGGGTCGAGGATGAATCCGGAACCCGCCCGGCTCATCTGGTAGCGGATGCCGTCCCACAGGGAGACATGACCGGCACCCGGCAGCAACTCGCCCTTCAACAGGGCGAACAGGGGGTACGACAGCCCGATCAGCGCGCATGCCGTGATGGCGCCGGTGAGCGCGAACTTGCGGGTGTCGCGGTGGCTGTGGCGCCACATGGTGAGGAAGACCGCGGGCAGGACGACGAGCATCGTCTCCTTGGTCAGGACGCCTGCGGCGGCGGCGAGGCCCGCGCCGAAGTGGTGCCAGAGGTGACGGCTCGGGGAGGCGGCCAGGGTGAACGCGAGGAGCGTCCACATGACCGCGATGTTGTCGAGGAAGATCTCCCGCTGCAGGACCACCGACAGCGGGGAAAGCCCGAAGAGGGCCATGGCGAGGCCGGCGGCCCACATCGGCAGCTTCAGGCGGCGGGCGAGGACGTACACCAGGACCGCGCTCACCGCGCTGACCAGCAGCATCGCGCCCCTCATCGAGCCGACCGTCATCAGGCCGGCGTCCAGGTGGGCGGGGATCCAGGTGAGCAGGGCTATCTGGATCCAGCCGAGGGGCGGGTGGTCGTACCAGTACGTGTAGTGGGCGAGCCCGTGGCCGTTCTGCACCGCCCACGCCTGGGCGAGGTAGGTGCCCTCGTCGTCGCTGAGGGTCGGGTAGCCGGCGATGTTCCAGCCCTGCACCGTGAGGATCGCCGCGAGGAGCACTCCGCAGAGGATCAGATCGGGGCGGGAGCTGCGGAAACGGAACGCCGGAGGGGACACGGGGACGGATACGGGGACACGTGTGCCCTGCGCGGGGACCTTCGTGCCGGTCACCGCGGGCAGAGTGGAGGTCACGCAGCAACGTCCTCTCGGGACTCGCGGATCACGCCCGCCGTGGTCAGGTGGGCGCCGACATGGCTGGTCAGCTCCCAGTCGTTGCGGCCGCGCTGCTCGCGCCAGACGGCACGGATCGCGGCGCCGGCGAGGAGCACCTGGTAGAAGGGGCCGCCCACGATGAGCTTCACGTAGTGGACGAAGCGCACGCGCAGCCCGTACTGCTTGCCGAAGTCGTGCAGGCCCACGACCTCGAAGACGAAGGTGACCGCGGCGGTCACGAGCGGCAGGAAGGTGAGGAAGGCGACGCCCACCGGGACGTCCAGGAAGAGGGCCACGCCCGCGTTGAGCGGGATGATGACGCCGGCGAACGCCTGCAGGAACGGTGTCATCAGGGTGTAGCGGGCGAGCAGCCGCTGTCCGAAACCGGGCAGTTGCTTCCAGTCCTTCTTGCGGTAGACCTGCAGGAAGCCCTGGTTCCAGCGGGTGCGCTGCTTGAGCAGCGACATCAGTGAGCCGGGGGTCTCCTCCCGGGTCACCATGTCGGAGTCGTAGGCGACGACGACCTTCTTGCCGACGCTGGAGAGCCTGACGCCCAGGTCGCAGTCCTCGGCGAGGCAGTTGGGGTCCCAGCCGTCGGCTTCCCTCAGCACGTCGGTCCGTACGAAGACGGTGTTGCCGCCGAGCGGGATGAACCCCTTCTGCGCGTGCAGGTGCAGCCGGGAGCGGAACCAGAAGAAGTACTCCAGGCAGTTGCGCAGGCTGTACCAGCTGGAGTGGAAGTTGATCAGCTGCACCCCGCCCTGGACGACGTCCGCGCCGGTGGTGCGGAACGCGTGGTCGACATGGGCGAGCAGCGCCGGGTGGACCTGGTCCTCGGCGTCGAAGACCCCGACGACGTCGCCGCGGCAGTGTGGCAGCGCCGTGTTCATGGCCTTCGGCTTGTTCTTCTTCTCGTGGTGGTCGACGACGACGCGGACCCGTGCGTCCCGGGCCGCGGCCCTGCGGGCGACCTCGGTGGTCTCCGGGTCGTCGTGTCCCACGATGACGATGATCTCGAAGTCGGTGTGCGTGGACTCCAGCAGCCGCTGGATCGTGTGGTCCAGCACGGCCTGTTCATGTCTCGCGGGCAGCAGCAGCGAGAACGACACGTGCTCGGCGCCGTCCGGACTGCTGAACCGGGTGGAGGCAAGCACCTCGGGCGTACGCCACGCGTGCATCTGCCACCACAGAGTGAAGGCCGCCATCCAGAACAAGGCCAGCGAGACGACGGCAATAAAGACAGACGTCAGCAAAAAGATCCCCCCAGATCCCCAAACCCCCTGTCGCGACAGCAAGTTACGTCTGTCGCGTCACCGTGGAGAGACTAGGAGGGAACTGTGAAGCCCGGGAGCTCTTCAGATAAATAGCTTGTTTCGGAACGGCCCGTTCCTTACGGGGATCTATCCGAACACCTGCTCAATCCGACTATCCGGAACCAAACGTTCCATGAGGCGTTTCAGCCGCTCAGCGCCGTGCGGAGCCGTTCGGGGTCGGTGGTCGGGACGTCGCACGTGAAGTTACGGCAGACATACGCGGTCGGTTCGTCATCGACCAGAATCCGGTCAACCAGGAGCGGCAGCTCATCACTCTCCGGAGTGCCGAGGGCCACGACGGCGCCGGGTGCCGTGCCCAGAAGCGCCGTGCGGTGCAGGGCCCTTGTGGCGGGGTCGTCGAGCGCCGGACCGACGATCGCGACCTCGCGCGGCCCGTCGAGGAGCGCCTCGGCGACCGCGAGCCCCCATCCGATGAACCGCGGCACCCGCGGCCCGAGCGCCTTGACCACACCCAACGCCCGCTCGGCAGCGGCACGGTGGGGTTCCGAACCGGTCTGAGCGGCGTACGACAACAGCGCGCCCGCGGCGGCGGTCCAGCCCGACGGGGTGGCGTTGTCGGTGGGGTCCTGGGGGCGGCGGATGAGTTTCTCGGCGTCCGCGGCGGTGTCGTAAAGCGTGCCGCTGTCGTCGGTGAACCGCGCGAGCACGTGGTCGAGCAGGAACCCGGCGAACTCCAGCCACACACCCTCACCGGTGACGGAGGCGAGCGCCAGGAAGCCCTCGGCGACGTCCGCGTAGTCCTCCAGCACGCCGGCGTTCGCGCCCACCCGGCCGTCCTTCGATGTACGGGCCAGCCGGGCGTGCTCGTCCAGGTGCAGCCGTACGAGCAGGTCGGCGGCGCCGAGCGCGGCGTCCACGAGGTCGGGGCGGTCGAAGTACGCGCCGGTCTCGGCGAGCGCGGCGATCGCGAGGCCGTTCCAGGCGGCGACCACCTTGTCGTCACGGCCCGGGGCGGGGCGCTCGGCCCGCCTCCCGAAGAGGCGCCGCCGGATCGACTCGATCCGCTGGGCGTCGAACAGCCCCTCCTGCTGCGGGAGTTGGAGAACGGAGGAACCGCGCTCGAAGGTGCCCTCCTCGGTCACCCCGAAGTACCGGGCGGCGAGTTCGGCGTCGTCGTCCCCGAGCACCTCGCGGAACTGCTCCGGGGTCCACACGTAGTACGCGCCCTCGACGTGCCGGCCAGTCCCGTCGTCGCTGTCGGCGTCCAGCGCGGAGGCGAACCCGCCCTCGGCGGTGCGCAGTTCCCGCACCATGAAGTCGGCGGTCTCCAGGGCGACCCGGCGGGCGAGGTCCGAGCCGGTGGCCCGCCACAGGTGCGCGTAGACGCGGCACAGCAGGGCGTTGTCGTAGAGCATCTTCTCGAAGTGCGGCACCACCCAGTCCCGGTCGACGGAGTAGCGGGCGAAGCCGCCGCCGAGCTGGTCGTAGATACCGCCGCGGGCCATACGCTCACAGGTGTCCTGCGCCATCTGCAGGGCGCCCTCGGAGCCGGTGCGGGCGTGGTGGCGCAGCAGGAACTCGATCACCATGGACGGCGGGAACTTGGGCCCCCCGCCGAAGCCGCCGCGCTGCGGGTCGTACTCACGGGTGAGTCCGAGGAGCGCCTGGGCGAGCTCCTCCTCGCCGGGCGCCCGAGTGTCGCCGTAGCTGATCTCCCGCTGGGCGAGGTCCCGCGCGATCTTCCCGGCGACCTCGGTCACCTCGCTCCGGCGATCGACCCAGGCCTGCCGGACACCTTCGAGGACCTGCAGGAAGGAGGGCATGCCGTGGCGGGGGGCGGGCGGGAAGTAGGTGCCGAAGTAGAAGGGCTCGGCGTCCGGGGTGAGAAAGACGGTCATGGGCCAGCCGCCGTGGCCGGTCGCGGCCTGGACGGCCTCCATGTAGACGGCGTCGACGTCGGGGCGCTCTTCACGGTCGACCTTGACGCTGACGAAGTGCTCGTTGAGGAAGTCGGCGGTCCGCTGGTCCTCGAACGACTCGTGTGCCATGACGTGGCACCAGTGACAGCTGCTGTATCCGACACTCAGCAGGACGGGCACGTTCCGCCGGCGGGCCTCGTCGAAGGCCTCCTCCGACCAGGGCCACCAGTCGACGGGATTGTCGGCGTGCTGGAGCAGATACGGGGACGTCTCATGGGCCAGTCGGTTCACCGTTCCACTCTCCCACGGCATCGGGCACGGCGTGGAACCGCAGACCGACCGGGCGCGCCCCCTCCGGGGCCCGCTCGCGCGGGTGGGTCCTGCCGGCGGCGGGCTGCGCGGCCACGGCAGGGCTCGGCTTCCGTGGGCACGTCTACGCGCGGCTCACGGCTTCGGCGACGACGGCGGTGACGGTTCTGGACGCGTGCTTCGACATAACCGCGTCGGCGCCCGGCGCGGCCCTGGCCCAGGCGGTGGACTGCGCGGCGATGGAGGGGGCGCCGACGGGGGCGTGCGTGTTCCTGGCGGCGTCGCGCCGGCTGCCCGGTGCCGGGCAGTGCCGGTGAGAGGGCCGGAGGGCCGACTCAGCGGCACGCCGCAGCGGCCGTGCTCCTGGCGCGCGCGTGCGAAGCGCTCGCCCGGCGCCAGGGCACAGGCTGCCCCTGCGGGCGGTGACGGAGGGGCCGGGCCTCAGCCCTGCTGGGCCTTGGGCGCGCCCTTGGCCGTCGCCGGGCCGGAGCCCTTCTTCCCGGCCTTCTCGCCCGAGGCGTCGGCGTCCTCCTCGAAGGACACCTTGCCCATGTGCTTGTTCATGGACTTCATCAGTCCCCACACGGCCAGTGCCATCACCGCGAAGACGATGAAGCCGAGGACACCGGGGGTGACCTTGTTCTCGTCGACCTCGGCCAGCGGCACCAGGTGCGTCACGGCCAGGCTCACGCTTGCGCTCATGTCAGGCATTGTCCCTCAGGACTCGCGGACGCCCGCAAAGAGGTCGTCCTCCGGGAGCGAGGTGTCCACGAGCGACTTCGCCAGCTCGTACTCCTCGGTCGGCCAGACCTCCTTCTGGAGCTCCATCGGCACGCGGAACCAGCCGCCGTCGGGGTCGATCTGCGTGCGGTGCGCGATTAGCGCCTTGTCGCGGATCTCGAAGAAGTCGGCGCACGGGATGTGGGTGGTCAGGGTGCGCTCGGCGCGGTTGAACTCGTCCCACCGCTTGAGCCACTCCCCGTACGGCGACTCCAGCCCGCGCTCCAGCATCGCCTTGTGCAGGGCCTCGGTGCGGGGGCGGTTGAAGCCCTGGTTGTAGTACAGCTTCAGCGGCTGCCAGGCGGGGCCGAACTCCGCCTCCGGGTACTTCTCGGTGTCCGCCGCGCCCTCGAACGCCACCATCGAGATCTTGTGGGTCATGATGTGGTCGGGGTGCGGGTAGCCGCCGTTCTCGTCGTAGGTGGTGATCACCTGCGGACGGAACGCGCGGATCTTGCGGACCAGCTCACCGGCCGCCTTGTCGACGTCCTCCAAGGCGAAGCAGCCCTCCGGCAGCGGGGGCAGCGGGTCGCCCTCGGGGAGACCGGAGTCGACGAAGCCGAGCCACTCCTGCTTGACGCCGAGGATCTCGCGAGCCTCGTCCATCTCCTTCTTGCGTACCTCGTGGATGTGCTCCTCGATGTACTTGTCGCCCTGAAGCTTCGGGTTGAGGATGGAGCCGCGCTCCCCGCCCGTGCAGGTCACCACGAGCACGTCCACCCCCTCGGACACGTACTTCGCCATGGTGGCCGCGCCCTTGCTCGACTCGTCGTCGGGGTGGGCGTGCACGGCCATCAGTCGCAGTTGGTCAGTCAAGACTCGATCCTCGGTCAGTCGGCAGGTCGGCGCCCGGTGTGATGCGGCGCGATGGGCGGCTTCTATAGTGACCGAATCGGAGGGTGAAAAATTCCGGGTCCGGTCCCCGGGCGTCCTTTTCGGGACATCCGTCCCGGGCCGGCCGAGAGGACGATCATGAGTACGGTGAGCACGCGACTGCCCCAGGACCGCTACGGGCGCTCCTCGGACGAGCGCGCCGACCGCACACTCAAGATCGTCGGCAGTGTGCTGGGAGCGGCGCTGCTCATGCTCGTCGGCTGGTTCGCGTACCACTACGTCGGTCAGAACAAGATCAGCGGCCAGGTCATCACCTTCGAGACCTCGCAGCACGCGGTCAAGGCTCACCTCGAGGTACGCAAGGACGCGGACGCCACCGGCTACTGCACCCTGCGGTCCCAGTCGGCGGACGGCACCGAGGTCGGCCGGGCGGACTTCCGGTTCGGCGGACACGCCACGCGCATCGACAAGGTCGTCACGCTGCGCACCACAGCGCCGGGGACGACGGCGGAGCTGCTGGGCTGTCACGCGGACTGATGTGACTCGTGTCGCGCAGGGTCTGACCTGCATCGACGTAATTCCGACGGCTTATGTCCTCCCCCTTTCGCCGGTGAATTGTTAGGCTCGTGGTTTCGCCCACCCGTGGAGGAACATGCTTCTGGGTAGGGCGATGCTTTGTATTCCCAGTACCGACGAGGAGCACCTGTGACCCAGACCAGCGAGAACGTCACCTGGCTGACCCAGGAGGCGTACAACCAGCTCAAGGCCGAGCTGGAGTACCTTTCTGGTCCTGCGCGCACGGAGATCGCCGCCAAGATCGCGGCCGCGCGCGAGGAGGGCGACCTGCGTGAGAACGGCGGGTACCACGCGGCCAAGGAGGAGCAGGGCAAGCAGGAGCTCCGTGTGCGCCAGCTGACCCAGCTCCTGGAGAACGCCAAGGTCGGCGAGGCTCCGGCGGCCGAGGGCGTGGTGGCACCGGGCATGGTCGTCACGATCGCCTTCGACGGTGACGAGGACGACACCCTGACCTTCCTGCTGGCCTCGCGCGAGTACGCGAGCGGCGACATCGAGACCTACTCGCCGCAGTCCCCGCTGGGCACGGGCGTGAACGGCAAGAAGGTCGGCGAGGACGCCGAGTACGAGCTGCCGAACGGCAAGAAGGCCATGGTGAGGATCCTCAAGGCCGAGCCCTACCAGGGCTGAGCCTCCCCGACACTTCGCGGCCCCGGGCGCTTCGGGCGCGCCCCGGGGCCTCGTCGTGCTCCGGATGCCTTGCCGTGCCCCGGGCGCCTTGCCGTGCCCCGGGCGCCTTGCCGTGCCCCGGGCGCCTTGCCGTGCCCCGGTGCCTTCTCATGTCGCCGGTTCCTGTCATGCCACCGGCCACTCTGTGCCCGGAACGACCAGGCGGTCCGTGCTCCCGGCCGGCTTCAGGCCGTTCGGCAGCGCGGACCGCCGCGCATTTGGCTCAGTCCGCGATCGGCAGGTACAGCCGGTCCCCCGCCCCAGGGAACTCCTTTGACTTCCGGATGACTACACAGCGGACGCCGGCGGGGACCGCTCCGTCGCCGGATGCTCAGTCGAGGCAGAACTCGTTGCCCTCAATGTCCTGCATCACGATGCACGACTCGTTTTCGTCATCGGCAGGCAGTAGTCGCACGCGCGCCGCGCCGAGTGCGACCAGTCGTGCGCACTCGGCCTCAAGCGTGGCCAGGCGCTCTTCACCAACAAGCCCGGTGCCGACCCGAACGTCAAGATGCAGCCGATTCTTGACGACCTTGCCCTCGGGAACGCGCTGGAAGTACATTCGCGGGCCCACACCCGAGGGATCCATGCACACAAACGCTGAACCCTGACGCTCAGGCGGCAGCGAGCGATTGAAATCGTCCCAAGTGGCAAAACCCTCCGGTGGCGGCGGTACGACGTACCCCAAGACATCGCACCAAAAACGAGCGACGCGCTCAGGTTCTGCGCAATCGAAAGTAACTTGGAACTGCTTGACCGATGCCATCGGTCCACCGTAGCAGGGGACGCAGTTGCTCAATTCCCTGTCAAAGTCCGCATATTGACGACAGAACGACCCTTGCTCACCTGCAACCTGGCCGGCCTCGGCGAGCAAGTTCAGCGGCGCCATCAACCGGCCGCCCGTCGGTACTTACGGACCGCGAGCGTGCGGAAGATCAGGATGATCACGACCGACCAGATCAGCGAGGCCCACACGGGGTGCTGCATGGGCCAGGCGTCGGGCGTCCGGAAGCCCGGGGGAAGGTTGCCGAACAGCTCGCGGCACGCCTGCACGGTCGCGCTGAACGGGTTCCACTCCGCGATGTGCCGCAGGAACGACGGCAGCTTGTTCGCGTCCACGAATGCGTTCGAGATGAATGTCAGCGGAAACAGCCAGATCAGGCCGCCCGAGGTCGCCGCTTCAGGAGTGCGCACGGACAGGCCGATGAGCGCGCCGATCCACGAGAACGCGTAACCGAGCAGGAGGAGCAGGCCGAATCCGGCGAGCACCTTGCCGAAGTTCTCGTGTGTGCGCCAGCCGACGATCAGAGCGACGACCGCCAGGACGACGAGGGTGAGCGCCGTCTGCACCAGATCGGCGATGGTGCGGCCGGTCAGCACCGCACCCCGTGCCATCGGCAGGGAACGGAAGCGGTCGATGAGTCCCTTGTGCATGTCGTCGGCGATACCCGCGCCCGCGCCCGCCGTGGCGAACGTGACGGTCTGGGCGAAGATGCCGGCCATCAGGAACTCGCGGTAGGCCTGGGTGGTGCTGGACGAGCCGACCTGGATCGAGCCGCCGAACACGTAGGTGAACAGCACCACGAACATGATGGGCTGGATCAGCCCGAAGATCAGCATCTCGGGAATCCGGGCCATACGAATCAGATTCCGCTGGGCGACGACCAGTGAGTCGCGGACGGACTGGACGACGGGGTTGGCGGGCGCCGCGACGGGCACGGCGTCGGTTGCGGCACTCACTTGGCGGTCTCCTTCGTGCGCTTGCGGGCCTTGGGGTCCTCGGCCGCGCCGTTCTCCTCGGGCTTCTCCTCGGCGGCGTGGCCCGTCAGGGACAGGAAGACGTCGTCGAGGGTCGGGCGGCGCAGTCCTATGTCGTCCATCTCGACGCCACGGCTGTCCAGCTCGCGGATGATCTCGGCGAGGAGCTTGGCGCCTCCGGTGACCGGGACCGTGAGCTTGCGGGTGTGGTCCTCGACGGTGGTGTCGCCCTTGCCGAAGCGGCTCAGCACCTCGGCTGCGGTCGCGATGCGCTCGCGCTCGTGCACCACGACCTCCACGCGCTCACCGCCCGTGCGTGCCTTGAGCTGGTCGGAGGTGCCACGGGCGATGACGCGGCCGTGGTCGACGACGGCGATGTCGTGCGCCAGGTGGTCGGCCTCCTCGAGGTACTGGGTGGTCAGCAGCAGGGTCGTACCGTCGGAGACGAGTTGTTTGATGACCTCCCACAGCTGCTGGCGGTTGCGCGGGTCGAGGCCGGTCGTCGGCTCGTCCATGAACATCACGGGCGGCCGGACCACCAGCGCGGCGGCGAGGTCGAGGCGGCGGCGCATACCCCCGGAGTAGGTCTTGGTGGGGCGGTCGGCGGCGTCCGTGAGGTGGAACTGCTCCAGCAGCTCGGCCGCACGCTCCTTGGCCGCCTTGCCACGCATCTGATAGAGCCGGCCCACCATCTGGAGGTTCTCGCGGCCGGTCAGGTACTCATCGACGGCGGCGAACTGCCCGGACAGGCCGACCGAGCGGCGCACCGCGTCCGGGTCCTTCAGCACGTCGATGCCCGCGACGAGCGCCCTGCCGCTGTCCGGGCGCAGCAGGGTCGTCAGACAGCGGACCGTGGTGGTCTTGCCCGCTCCGTTCGGCCCGAGGAGGCCGAGCACGGTGCCCTGGGGGACGTCGAGGTCGACGCCGTCCAGAGCCCTTACGTCGCCGAAGGTCTTCACCAGGCCTTCGGCATGGATGGCGCCTGGCATATGAGTTCTCCACGTCGTCGTCGGAAAAAATGGCAAGCCGCCGGGGACAGGGGTGTGGCAAAGTACGCGCAAAACGCGATGCCGGCGAGTGCCCGTCACAACGTGACGAGACACGGGTACGCGGCACCGGGTGACGAGACACACACCATAACGCGATGTATCGCGTTTCTCAATGGATTTACGCCGACTGCTGTCGGCACCCCGTCCGGCCTCAACCGATGACGGTGTAACCCGCCTCCCGCAGCGCGTGCCCGACCTCCGCGCAGTGCTCCGGGCCCTTCGTCTCCAGGTGCAGCTCGACCTCCGCCTCCGTGAGGCCGAGCCGGGGGTCGGTCCGCACGTGGCTCACGTCGAGGACGTTGGCGTCCACCAGCGACAGCACCCCGAGGAGCGTGGCCAGGGCGCCCGGGCGGTCGGTCAGCCGCAGCCGTACGGCCAGGTAGCGGCCCTGCGCGGCCATGCCGTGCCGCAGGATGCGCTGCAGCAGCACCGGGTCGACGTTGCCGCCGGACAGCACCGCGACCACCGGGCCTGCGAAGGCGCCCGGATCGCTCAACAGGGCCGCGACGGGGCTCGCGCCGGCCGGCTCGACGACCAGCTTGGCCCGCTCCATGCAGAGCAGCACCGCGGCGGACAGCGCGTCCTCGGACACGGTACGGACCTCGTCGACCAGTTCGCGGACGATACGGAACGGCACGTCACCGGGCCGCCCCACCCGGATGCCGTCGGCCATGGTCGCCGCGCTCTCGACCGCCACCGGCCGTCCCGCCGCCAGCGAAGGCGGATACGCGGCCGCGCCCTCCGCCTGCACCCCCACCACCCGTACGTCCGGGCGCAGCGCCTTCACCACGGTCGCGATGCCCGCGACCAGCCCGCCACCGCCGGTGCCGACGACGATCGTGCGCACATCGGGGCACTGCTCCAGGATCTCCAGGCCCACCGTGCCCTGTCCCGCGATGATGTCCGGGTGGTCGAACGGGTGGATGAACACCGCACCCGTCTCGGCCGCGTACTCCTGCGCGGCGGCCAGCGTCTCGTCCACCACCTGGCCGTGCAGCCGCACGTCCGCGCCGTACTCGCGGGTCGCGCTGATCTTCGGCAGCGGGGCGCCCTTCGGCATGAACACGGTGGAGTGCACGCCGAGCAGCGCGGAGGCGAGGGCCACGCCCTGCGCGTGGTTGCCCGCGCTCGCGGCGACGACGCCCGCGGCACGCTCCTCGGGCAGCAGCCCCGCGATGCGGACGTACGCGCCGCGCAGCTTGAACGACCCGGTGCGCTGGAGGTTCTCGCACTTCAGGTGCACCGGGGCGCCGACCAGCTGGGACAGGTGCCTGCTGCCCTCCAGGGCGGTGACACGTGCGACACCCGAGAGCATCTTCTGGGCGCCCCGGACGTCGTCCGGCGTCACCGTCGGCAGGGAGTCGGCCGTGCTGTAGTTCATGACCACCAGTCTCGCAGTTCACGCCCGTCCACAGCGGGTGTGACCAAGGCGCGAAACGGGTTTGCACAGCCCTGGTACACCCCGCGCCCCGGCCGCGTACCCTGTCCCCCAACCCAGCTCCCCACGCACGAAGTGAGCCCCCGGCGATGCCCACAACACCTGAGATGTCGATGGACATGACCGAGATGAGCGCTGTCGGTGACACCGGTCTTCTGGACACGCTGCAGCACGAGGTCGCGGTGTTCGCGCGCCGTGCCGAGCAGACGCGGCTCGGCGGGGTCGGGCAGGTGCGCAACTCCATGGACCGTGCCGCGTACCTGCTGCTCAACCGCCTCGACAAGGAAGGCCCGATGGGCGTCAAGGCGCTCGCCGCGAGCATGGGCATCGACTCCTCGACGGTCACCCGGCAGGTCGCCCCACTGGTCGACACCGGTCTCGTCAAGCGCACCTCGCATCCGGAGGACGGACGCGCGGTGGTGCTCCAGCTGTCCCCGCGCGGGCTGTCCCGGCTCGAGGAGGTACGTTCCTCCAGACGCCGGCTGATGGCCGAACTGACGCACGACTGGGCGCCGGAGGAGCGGGAGACGTTCACCACGCTCCTCACCCGCTTCAATGTGGCGCTGTCCACCCGGCAGGCCACGCAGGGCGTCGCCGGACCGGAGTCCCAGCCGGCGTCCTGAGCCTCGCACGCGTACGCCGTGACGCCGACACACGCGCGTACGGGTGCCTCCCGGCTCTTGACCCCGGGGGCGCCGCCGGTTCCCATGAGAGCGGGTCCCTGTCGTCCGTACGCCGTCCGGTGTGCCGCACGCCCTTGACGCCGTACGCACGCGCCGGGTCCCGTCCCCTCACGGTCACCGTCAGGCGGGAGGCGCGGTGCGAGAACGGCATGCGTCCCACGGCGCGCGCCGGGCCCGCGAGTTCGAGGCATTCGTCGCGGGCGCCGCCGGGCGGCTGCTGCACGCCGCGACCCTGCTCACCGCGGAGGCCCCCGACGACAACCCGGGCGCGCGGCGCCTGCTGACGCTGGCCCTCGCCCAGACGTACGCCTCCTGGGACCGACTGCGCGGCGAGGACCCCTACGCCCGGGCCCGCCAGCACCTGGCCATCCGCTTCGCGCGCGAGGCGTGGCACCGGTACGGGGCGTTCGGCCGGCACCGGGCGGCCCCGGGCAGCCTGCTGGTGAACCTGTCGCCCCAGGAACGGCTGGTTCTCGTCCTGAGAATGTACGAGGGGGTCGCCGAGGAACAGACGGCGGCTCTGCTCGGCCTGCCCGTCGAGCGGGTACGGGCGATCTGTGCCCGGGCGATGGCAACGCTGCTGCATCCCCCGCGCAGGACGGCACCTGCGGTGCCCGCACCGAAGCCGGCGCCGTCGTGACCGCGCCGTACGCGGGCGGGCGCGGCCCCCGGCCCGCCGCGCACCGCCGGACCGCCCTCCCGGGGGGGCCGTGCGCCGGAGGAGGTGCCCGGTGAACGTGTCCGAACGGGAGGCGACCGTGCGGCGGATGCTGGAGCGGACACCGCCCCCGGTACCGCCGGAGCTGTACGCGGACGTGGTGCGGCGCGGCAGCCGCATGCTGCGCCGCCGCACGGTGGCCCTCCGTCTGCTGTGGCTGGCCCTGGTGGCCGCGGCGCTCGCCTTCACCGTCTGGGCGTGGGTCGCGCACCCGTGGGTGGAGCCGCCGTCGACGACGACCCCACCGATCAGCGACTGGTGAGGCCGTGCCTCAGCCGAGGGCCTGCTTCAGGTCCTCCAGGAGGTCCTCGACGTTCTCGATGCCCACGGAGAGACGGACCAGGTCGGCGGGGACCTCGAGGGCCGAGCCGGCCGCGGACGCGTGCGTCATGCGACCCGGGTGCTCGATCAGGGACTCGACACCGCCCAGCGACTCGCCGAGCGTGAACACCTGCGCGCGGTTGCAGACCTCGACGGCCGCCTCCTCGCCGCCCCCCACCCGGAAGGACACCATGCCGCCGAACGCCTTCATCTGCTTCGCGGCGACCTCGTGACCGGGGTGCTCCGGCAGGCCCGGGTACAGGACGCGCGTCACGCGCGGGTGCCGGCTGAGCATGTCGGCGACCTTGGTGGCGTTCTCGCTGTGCCGGTCCATGCGCACGGCCAGCGTCTTCGTGCCGCGCAACACCAGCCAGGAGTCGAACGGCCCGGCGACGGCGCCCATCGCGTTCTGGTGGTACGCCAGCTGCTCGCCCAGCTCCTGGTCGTTCACGATCAGCGCCCCGCCCACGACGTCGGAGTGGCCGCCCATGTACTTGGTCAGGGAGTGCACCACGACGTCCGCGCCGAGCGCGAGCGGCTGCTGGAGATAGGGGGTGGCGAACGTGTTGTCGACGACGAGCCGGGCGCCCGCGTCACGGGCGATCTGAGCGACGGCGGCGATGTCCGTGATGCCGAGCAGCGGGTTGGAGGGGGTCTCCACCCACACGGCCTTCGTCCTCGGGGTGAGGGCGGCCCGCACGGCGGCCGGGTCGCTGGTGTCGGCCACCGACCATTCCACGCCCCACCGCGAGACGACCTTGGCGAACAGGCGGAACGTACCGCCGTAGGCGTCGTTCGGGATCACCACGTGGTCGCCGGGGACGAGCAGCGTACGCAGCAGGCAGTCCTCGGCCGCCAGTCCGGACGCGAACGCGAGGCCTCGCCGGCCGCCCTCCAGGGCGGCGAGGTTCTCCTCCAGGGCGGTGCGGGTGGGGTTGGCGCTGCGGCTGTACTCGTAGCCGCCGCGCAGCCCGCCGACGCCGTCCTGCTTGTAGGTGGAGACCTGGTAGATCGGCGGGACGACCGCGCCCGTGAGGGGGTCGGCGGTGTTCCCCGCGTGGATCGCGAGGGTCTCGAAGTGCTGACTGATGTGCCTGTCGCTCATGGGATCCGAGGGTAGTGCGCCCGGAACCGGGACGACGGATCGCAGGGCCGGGCGCCCCGGACCAGGGCGGCCGCAGCCGGGGGCGGCGCCGCATCAGCCGGGAATGGCGCCGCCTCAGCCGGGGACAGGGCCGGTCGGCGCGGGGACAGGGCCGCCGCAGCCGGGCACCGATCCGGGCGGCGCGGGGACAGGGCCGCCGCAGCCGGGCACCGATCCGGGCGGCGCGGGGACAGGCCCGCCGCAGCCGGGCACCGATCCGGGCGGCGCGGGGACAGGCCCGCCGCAGCCGGGCACCGATCCGGTCGGCGCGGGGACAGGCCCGCCGCAGCCGGGCACGAGCCGGTCGGCGCGGGGACAGGCCCGCCGCAGCCGGGCACCGATCCGGGCGGCGCGGGGACAGGGCCGCCGCAGCCGGGCACGAGCCGGTCGGCGCGGGGACAGGCCCGCCGCAGCCGGGCACCGATCCGGGCGGCGGCGGGTTTTCCACAGGCGCGGCGACCAGGATGGCCAAGTGTCGGACCGGTCTGGTTCGCTTGGGCCATGGTGATTCTCTGGGTCCTGATGGCACTGGCCCTGTTCAGCGTGGTCCTGCTCCCCGTCCGCATGCGCAGGCGCGCGGGCATCCAGCAGGTCTCGCCGGGCGACCCGGACGCCGCGGACCCGGCGAACTACGGGTTCCTGCGCCAGGAGGAGCTGGACGTCCGTATGCCCGGCCCCGACCAGGACCTGCTGGACGTCCTGGACGTGGTGCAGCGCACGCAGGACTACAAGGCGGCCGCTCAGCTCCTGGCCGGCACGGAGGCGGAGGGCGAGACACGCTGGCAGCGCGTGCAGGCCTTCGCGGGCGCAGCGTCCCTGGAGCTGCAGCAGCGGCCCGGCGGGGTGAGCGAGACGCCGGGCGGGCAGTGGCTGCGGGTGTGGCGGGCCGAGAATCCGAAGGACGCCGGGGGCGCGGCCGTGCACGCGGAGTTCCTGGTGCAGCAGGCCTGGCGCACGTCGACGCCGGGGACGGAGGAGTTCCGGATCATCATGGAGGAGGCCCGGTCGGCGTGCGGGGAAGCCGCGCTGCTGGCCCCCGGCGACCCGGTCCCCTACATCGTCGAACTCTCCGTGGCCCGCGGCCTCGCCTACCCGCAGCCGGAGTTCGAGCAGCTGTGGCTGAAGATCCTGGACCGGGCACCTACGCACATGGGTGCGCACCTGGCGGCGCTGCACTACTGGTGCGAGAAGTGGCACGGCTCGCGGGAGCTGGCGTACTCCTTCGCGGAGGCGGCCGCGGCCCGCGCCCCGCAGGGCTCGCTTCTCGCGGCCATGCCCCTCTTCGCGGTCTTCGAGCACCTCCCCGAGGTGAACCTGGTCAGCAGCTTCTACCGGAGCGAGGTCGTGACGAAGGCCATCCACGGCGCGCTGCACGCGGTGCACTCGGCCCGACCGGACGACCCGATGCTGGCGCACGTTCGCCATCTGCTGGTGTTCTTCCTGGTCCGCAGCGAGCGCTGGGCGGAGGCGATGGCCCAGCTCGTCCACGTCGACGGCCACGTGGGGGCGCTGCCCTGGACCCTGACCTCCGACCCGGCGGCGGACTACGCGGTGTACCGGGCGCTCGCGGTGGCGGGGTACGAGGCGAACGGGGGGAGCCCGGCGACGCTGCCACGCTGAGCAGGCCGCGGCGGGGACGGAACCGGCGAGCGGGCGAGTGAACTTTCGGACGGTCACCCGGCGGAGGGCGTTCCCGGAAGTGGCTCACCCGCACGCCTCACGCACCGTGAAATCCTATTCACACACATAAGGTTGCACGGATATCGGGAATTATTGCGGCCAGGTACTGTCATCAGACTGACGAAACGATTCTCCGTCGATTTATTCCCCCAAATGCCGGATACCTGGGCGCCCCGTTGCGCTCGTTAGGTGATCGTGACTTGGAACGAACCGGAAGATCAGATCCCCATCGGAAGCGGCGCCGGCTGGCACGAATCGGCGGGCGGTGACGTGCGCCTCAAGGGCTGCTCGGACCTTCTTGAAGATTTCCTCAAGAAGATCAGCGACATGGAGAGCGAATACCTGCGCGCTCTGGACGGAGCATCCTGAAGCAGAGCTCGGAGGAGCTTCGAGAATGGACAGGCTTCAAGGCGAGCCAAGCCTCTACGACATTCAGTTCGCCCTGAGATCCGATCATGATGTGCTGGGCCAGCACTCTTATCATGTCGATCCCCTCGAGACGCATCCCGTCTGGAGCGCCCCGGGCCCGGACATCGCGCCGAACGGCTGGGATCCCGACGAAGAGCTGGCCCAGATGCTCTCCACCGTGTCCGCCGTGGACCCCGCTCCCCCCTCGCTGGACGGGCAGCACCGCCACCGGGTCGACCGGCGGCGCCCCCGGCCCGCCTCCCACATCCTCGACGGCGGTCAGCGACTCAGCCCCGTCACGCTCCTGGTCGCCACGATCGCCGCGTGCGCGGTGGCCATGCTGGGCTGGTCCACCGCCTACTCCTACAACCAGCTGCGCGAGATCGCCGCCACGGTCCTGCCCGCACCACTCGCCCAGTGGTGGCCGCTGACCGTGTACGGACCGTGGTTCGTGGCGGCGCTGTCCATCCTGCGGGCGGCCTTCCAGCACCGCACCGCCCGGCGGTCCTGGTGCGTCATCCTGATCGCCTCCGCGACGGCAGTGGCCCTGTGCATCAGCCACTCCTCGCACTCGGTGCTCTCGATGGTGATCGTCGGCATTCCGCCGATCACCGCCCTGGTGTGCTTCCGGGAGCTCGTCGGCCAGGTGTCGTGCAAGTACCGCCCCCGGCACGCCGCCCCCGGCAAGGAGCCGACCGGCGGCTGACCCACCGGGTACCGGGGCCTCGGCGGGACGGAGATCCCCGCTGCCCCCGTAGTTCACCCTGTCGAGCACACGGATCGGCACCCGCCCCGAGTGAGCGGGTGCCGATCCGTCGGCGTGTTGTCACCCGGCCATGGACGGGGCGTACGGCGACAGGGCCGGAGCGAGCTGCACTCCGGGGGCCAGGCCGAGGGCCACCAGGGCGTCGGGCAGGCCGCGTCCGACACGGGTGGCCTCCAGCGTTCCGGGGGCGGCCAGTTGGCGGCAGCTCCCGGCGATGATCTCGAACAGGTGCTGCACCCGGCCGGGGCCGCGCGGCAGCAACTGGCCATGGAAGTCCTCATGATGGGCGAGAACGAGGGCGGCCAGGCCGGCGACATGGGCCGAGGCCGTGCCGGTGCCGTCCAGAGCCGTGTATCCACCGCGGGGGGCGCACGACAGGACCGCCACGCCGGGGGCAGCCGCGTCCAAGCCGGGGCCGTAGCAGCTGAACGGTGCGGCGAACAGTCCCTCTGGCGTCAACTGCGGGCCGACATGGGTCGATTGTGAGGTGTCCTGCGGGTAGGAGCCGAAGACTCCGAGCGCACCGACGGTGAACACGGTGGGCAGCGAGCCCGGGAAGCCGACCGGCCCGCCGGTGTCGCCCGCGGGAGCGACGCAGGCGATGCCCGCCGCGTAGGCGTCGGCGAGTTTGCGGGAGACCAGCGCCGAAGGGTACGGCGTGGCCACCGCGAGATGCGCCACGTCGACCTCGCGCTCGATGCAGTGGTCCAGAGCGGCGATCAGGTCGCTGAAGTGCCCGTCGGGCAGCACCTGGCAGACCTCGATCTCGGCGTCGACGGCGATGCCGATGATCCCCTTGCCCGTGTCCGCGCCGGCGATGATGCCCGCCGCATGGGTGCCGGTGCCCAGTGTGTCGTGGGCCCAGCCGCTGTCGGTGCCGTGCACGAGATCGACTCCGGAGCGCACGCGTTGCCGCAGATCGGGGTGGTCTGCGCTGACGCCCGAGCCGATGACCGCGACCCGCACGCCAAAGGCGCGGAACGTGGGCGGCAGCCGGTCCAGCCGCATGGCCTGCTGCCCCCAGCCGTACTGCTGACGCTGCTCGAGCTCCGGGTACACCTGGGCCAGCGGGGTGAGAGTGACCAGGTTCTCCTGCGTCGCCGACAGGTCGGGCCGGTGGATCCAGCGGTCGGCGTAACCGCCCGCGGGACGGACGTAGAGGGACTGGACGGTCTCCGCGGTCTCCGTCGCCAGGATCAGGGTGACGGTCCCGTCGGCGGCGGTGACGCCCTGGCTCGGCCAGGTCGCCCCGATCAGGAAAACCCCCGCGCCCGCCAGCGGTTCGCCGTCCGGGCCGCACACCCGCAGCGAGATCTCCGCGGGCTCCTCCAGCGGCATGACCAGCCCCGGGTCGCGCAGCGGCAGCACGCCCGCGGTCGGTGCGGCGGCGGGTACGGTCCCGGCCAGCGGCAGATCCGGTTCGATGTGCACATGCAGCGACTGCATGGCCGGTACCTGGGTCTCGGCCGCCTCGACGACCGCGATCTCCGGGCACGAGGGCTGCATCCCGGCCCTGTTCAGCTTCTCCGACGGCCGGAGTCGGCGGATCACGGTGACCTCGGGCAGATGATCCAGCCGGTCGCACACCGTGTCCATGCCGACTTCGGAGACTCCCGGTGGGAGAAGACTCTGCGGCAGCGGCGTCACCATGTACCGCGCCCGGCGCGGCTGCACCGTGATCGGTGACGGCGCGCCCTTCCTTTGGGGCCCGGCTTTGCTCTCGGGTCCCGGCCCGCCGACCACGCCGCCCTCGGACCCGCTCTCGCGGTTGTTTCCGGGTCTTTCCTTGACCATTGCGTCCACCTTCACCACGCCTACGTTGTTCCTGTGCTCTTGATCCGGTGACGGGCGGCCGGCGCTTCCAAGGTGATGCGGTGTGCCCGGGAGCCACTCCTGGGCACACCGCATCACGGGGTCACGCGCCGGCGGACGTCAGCCGATACCGAAAGGCGTCGGGCCGAAGCCGGGGCCGGGGGGAGGAGGAGGCGTCGGGCCGAAGCCGAGGCCGGGCGGCGGGTACTGCTGGCCGAAGGGCTGACCCGGGGCGCCGCCGGGGCCCCACTGCTGGCCCTGCTGGCCCTGCTGCAGCAGGGTCACGATCGCGATCGGCAGCGCCTGCTGCACGGACTGCTCCACCGCGCTGCGGGCGCCCTGACGCAGCGCGTGGTGCAGTGCTACGGCCAGGTAGGGGTGTGCGTGGTGGGCCATGCCCTGCTGCTGCAGCTGCTGCTGGACCTGCTGGATCTGCTGCAGCGTCTGCTGCATGCGCTGCGCGATCTGCTGGCTCGCCTGCTGACAGGCCTGCTGAATCGTGTGCTGGACGATCTGCGCGATCGGCTGCTGCATCTGAGCGCCGAACTGCTGGCCGAACTGCTGGCCGAGCTGCTGCAGGGGCTGGGGACCAGTCATCACCGACATGAATGCTCCGTTCGATGGCACCAGGGTTGAAAGCCGACATAGAGAACCTATGCGGGCTTTGTCGGAAGATTCCGACGCCCTGAAGCTAAGGTGGCGCACTCACGATCGCAATCCGATGACCATCTCAACCGACCGTGCGGCGGAACCGGTTTGGCGGCGCGCTCGGTGCGCGCCACGCCCGGCGGCCCAAGGCTGGAGCGGCCGGAACCGGGGTCCGGCCCCGGCCGTGCGATCGCACCTCCAACCGGATGAACCTCAGTCCCCGCCGCTGCCGTACGGCCTGGTCAGGATCTCCATGTTGTGGCCGTTCGGGTCGTCGAAGTACGCGCCCCGGCCGCCGTCGTTGTGGTTGATCTCGCCGGGGCGGCGGTGGTACGGGTCCGCCCAGTAGTCCAGGCCCCTGTCCCTGATACGGCGGAAGATCACGTCGAAGTCGTCCTCGGAGACCAGGAACGCGTAGTGCTGCGGGGTGATCGAGCCGGTGGTCTCCATGTAGTCGAGCGTCACGCCGTTGGGGATCTCCACCGGGGTGAACGGGCCGAACGGCGGCGCCACCTCGAGCCCCAGCAGATCGGCGAGGAATCGGGCTGATGCTTCCTTGTCGTGTGCGGCGACGATCGTGTGGTTGAGCTCCACGGACATGGTCGGGCCTCCTGTCCCCCGGTTGGCGTAACCACTCCCAGGCTAGACAGGGGGACGGCTCGACACATCGGTCTTGGGGCCCACGCCGCTCCGCCCTTGGACCGAGAACGCGCCGACCGACAACACACAAGCAACTGACAACACGCAAGCAACCGACAACGCGCAAGCAACCGACAACGCGCAAGCAACCGACAACGCGCAAGCAACCGACAACGCGCATGAGGCGGCCACGGGGGCCGCCTCATGCGCGTTGTCAGGGGGTTCTCAGAGTTGTCGGGGGATCATCAGATGGTCGCCGTGTCGATCACGAACCGGTACCGGACGTCGCTGCTCAGCACCCGCTCGTATGCCTCGTTGATCTCCGAGGCGCTGATCAGCTCGATCTCGGCGCCGATGCCGTGCTCCGCGCAGAAATCCAGCATCTCCTGGGTCTCGCGGATGCCGCCGATCATGGAGCCCGCGAGGGTCTTGCGGCCGCCGATCACCGAGAACAGGTTGAGGGAGATCGGCTCCTCGGGGGCGCCCACGTTCACCAGCGCACCGTCCGTCTTCAGCAGCGACAGGAGCGCACCGAAGTCCATGGGCGCCGAGACCGTCGAGACGATCAGGTCGAAGGTGCCCTGCAGCTCCTCGAAGGTCTTCGGGTCGCTGGTGGCGTAGTAATGGTCGGCGCCCAGCTTCAGCCCGTCGTCCTTCTTGCGCAGGGACTGCGAGAGCACGGTCACCTCGGCGCCCATCGCGTGAGCGATCTTGACGGCCATGTGGCCGAGGCCGCCGAGGCCGACGACCGCGACCTTCTTGCCGGGGCCCGCGTTCCAGTGGGCGAGCGGCGAGTACGTGGTGATGCCCGCGCACAGCAGCGGGGCGGCCACATCGAGGGAGAGGCCGTCCGGGATGCGTACGACGTAGTTCTCGTCCACGACGATCTTCTCGGAGTAGCCGCCGTAGGTGAGCTCGCCGTTCTTGTCGAGGGCGTTGTACGTCCCGACCATGCCCTTGAGGCAGTACTGCTCCTCGCCGCGCAGACAGTTCTCGCACTCGCGGCAGGAGTCGACCATGCAGCCGACGCCCACGCGGTCGCCGACCTTGAACTTGGTCACGCCGGGTCCGACCTCGGAGACCACGCCCGCGATCTCGTGGCCGGGAACCATCGGGAAGATCGCCTCGCCCCAGCCCTCGTGGACCTGGTGGATGTCCGAGTGGCAGATACCGGCGAACTTGATGTCGATCAGGACGTCGAACTCGCGGACCTCGCGGCGCTCGATGGTGGTGCGCTCGAGCGGGGCCTTCGCGGCGGGTGCGGCGTATGCGGCAACGGTGGTCATGCGGAGTTTCTCCTAGGGGATCGCGCGCCCGGCTGCCTTTCACCGGGCACGGCGTCCAGCCTGCCGGGCGGCGGCGGAGTCACCCAGACCACAGCTCTGCCTACGACCGGCCGTACTACTACTGGCGGGGTCAGGCTCCCGCTCGTACGACCATGAATACTGGACGTATGGATGAACAGCTCGACTCCGTGCCGGAGCCCGCCGCAGGAGCCGGTCAGGCCCTGGACCGGCGCGCCGAGCTCAGCGAGTTCCTGCGCACCCGCCGGGCCCGGCTCAAGCCGGAGGACGTGGGCCTGCCGGACTTCGGCCGTCACCGCAGGGTGCCGGGGCTCAGGCGCGAGGAGCTGGCGCAGCTGGCCGGCGTGTCCGTGGCGTACTACACGCGCCTGGAGCAGGGCAACGGACGGAACGTGTCCGCGGAGGTCCTCGACGCGATCGCCCGCGCGCTGCGGCTGTCCGACGCCGAGCACGCGCACCTGACGCATCTGGCGAAGCCGAAGGCGCACAAGAAGAAGCCGTCCGCCAGGACACAGCAGGTGCGGGCGCCGCTCAGGCAGCTGCTCGACTCCTTCGACGGGGTCCCGGCGTACATCGTGGGGCGGCGTGCGGACATCCTGGCGTGGAACCGGATGGCCGCGGCCGTCTTCGGGGACTGGGCTCAGCTGCCGCCGCAGGAGCGGAACTGGGCGCGGATGACGTTCCTCAAGCCCGAGTACCTGGACCTGTTCGTGGACTGGGAGCAGAAGGCCATCGACATCGTGTGCCAGCTGCGCTACGAGGCGGGGTGCCACCCGGACGATCCGCGGCTGTCGGCGCTGGTCGGGGAGCTGTCGGTGAAGAGCGAGGACTTCCGGCGGCTGTGGGCGACGCACGACGTCAAGGAGAAGAGCCACGGACTGAAGCGGTTGCGGCATCCACTCGTGGGCGACCTCGCACTCCAGTTCGAGTCGTTCCGGGTACCGGACGACGGTGAGCTGGCACTGGTGACGTACCACGCCGAGCCGGGCTCGGCATCGGCGGAGGCGCTGCGGCTACTGGCGAGCTGGGGCACGGACGCCACCCGCGCGGGCACGACCGCGCCCCACGCCTGACGAGCGCGGGCACAACCGCACCTCACGCCTGACGAGCGCGGCTCAACCACCTCGCACCCTCACCACCCGCGGGCACAACCGCGTGCCGCGTCAGACAGGCGCGGCTCAACCACCTCGCACCCTCACCACCCGCGGGCACGACCGCGTGCCGCGTCGGACGGGCACGGCCGAACAGCCCCGCACCCTCACCGCCCGCGGGCACAATCGCACCTCACGCCTGACGAGCGCGGCTCAACCGCCCCGCACCCTCACCACCCGCGGGCAC
>NZ_JBIATP010000007.1:416157-435849 GCF_042891915.1 Streptomyces sp. NPDC001848
AACAGCCCCGCACCCTCACCGCCCGCGGGCACAATCGCACCTCACGCCTGACGAGCGCGGCTCAACCGCCCCGCACCCTCACCACCCGCGGGCACGTCCGCACCGCACGCCTGACGAGCGCGGCTCAACCACCTCGCACCCTCACCACCCGCGGGCACAACCGCGTGCCGCGTCAGACGGGCGCGGCCGAACAGCCCCGCACCCTCACCGCCCGCGGGCACAATCGCACCGCACGCCTGACGAGCGCGGCTCAACCGCCCCGCACCCTCACCACCCGCGGGCACGACCGCGTGCCGCGTCGGACGGGCGCGGCCGAACAGCCCCGCACCCTCACCGCCCGCGGCAGGACCGCACCGCACGACGGCCCACCGGAGGTATCGCCTCCAGTGGGCCGTCCGCCGTTTGCGGGCCGTCTAGCGGCTCACTTGGCGTAGAACGCGTTGTAGATGGAGATCGTCGACTTGTTGCCGTTCTTGTCGGCGATCTTGGCGTGGAACGACAGGCCCTGGCCCTTGGCCGGGTTCTTGTAGGTGATCTTGCCGTTCCTGACCGTGAGCTTGGTCCAGGTCCTGCCGTAGTCGTACGACACCCACACCGACAGCGACCGGAGGTTGCGGCCCGCGGCCGCGCCCTGGACGGTGACCGGGATCGTGACCTTCTTGCCGGCCTCGACGCGGCTGTCCGGACCGGTGGTCGCGCCGAAGCGGACGGTCGAGGCGGGCAGCTGGGCGCTGTCCACCTTCTTGGACCTGAACGTCCAGCTCGCGTCAATGCGGGTGGACGCCGCCGCCACCTTCACGCTGCGGATGACCGAGGTCGTCAGCGTGTACGTGGCATCGGCGGAGGGAACCCTGAAGGTCTCCAGGCCGAACAGCGGGTCGCCGTTCGAGCCGACCTTGGTGGTGCCCCGGTACAGCGTCGTCTTCACCGACATGAAGTCGGAGGATCCGGCGTGCCCCTGCCCGTCCGCGAACAGCGGCAGGTATCCGTAGATGTCGTTGCCGACCCGGAAGACGCCGTACTCGGAGTTGATCACCGGCCCGAAGACCGCGGTGTTGAGGGTCTTGGTGTAGGTCCTGCCGCCCATGAGGAGCTGCGGGTCGCCCAGCGTGTAGTAGGCCTCCGAGACCGGGAAGCCCTTGGCGTCCCTCTTGCCGCCGTACTGCGAGAAGTCGAACGTCCACTGCGCCTTGTCACCCGTGGAGACGTACAGCGTGCGCGTGCCGCGCAGGTTCTGCTCGACGGGGACGTTGTAGCCGACGTCGGTCGGTGTCTCGGCGTGGACGCCGACCGCGCCGGTCTTGCCGCTGCTCGCGGCGCCGAGGTTCAGCTTCAGCGTGGCCAGCTCGCTCGCCTTGTAGTGGCGTACGTGCGCGCCCTCGAGCTGCTTGACCGCGGAGCCGGTGAACACGTCGTACTCGGCCGTACCGCCCTTGGTCCACTGGCCGAACCAGGACTGGGAGAGGCCGGAGGGGACCGCCGGACCCACCTGTGCGACGCGGATGTCCGCGAAGGACGGCGCGGACAGGGCCAGGGCCGTGCCCGCCGGATCGTAGACGTACGACACCGTGGCGGACTTCGGTTCGGCCGAGGCGTCCGGAACCGTGATGTCCGCGGACCTGGCCTTGTTGAGGTCCAGAGTGATGGCGGTGTCCTTGGTGACGCTCACCTTGGGCTGGACCAGCCAGTCGTAGCCGCCCTCGCCGGAGGTGAGGTCCTTCACGGAGAGGGAGTCCAGCGCGTACGTGCCCTTCGGCACGCGGATCTTCACGGTCGTCGCGGAGCTCTGGGAGAAGTACTCCTTGCCCGCGTCGGCACCCGAGACGGCGACCAGGTCGCTGAGGTGGACGGGCGTCTGTCCGTCACGGTTGACGTACCTGAGGGTGACGTCGTACGACTCCGCCTCGCGCTCCACGGCCGCGGCGGTGCGCACGCTCTGGCCGCCGCCCGTCGCCGTCACATACGCCGAGTACGCGCCCTGGACGGTGCCGCCCAGCTTGCTGTTGACGGCGACCGGGACCGACGCCGTGCCGCCCGCGGGGACGGTGACCGTCTTCGCGCCGAGCGTGAAGAAGCCCGAAGGCGCCGCCTGGCCCTTGGGGTTGGTGGCGGTCAGCGACAGCGTGAGGGTGACGGCGGACTTGCCGGTGTTGCGGTACGTCAGCTGCTTGATGACCGGCGTGTCGTCGGTGTGCGGCCACTGGGCGATGCCGAAGCTCAGGGACGACGGTTCGGCGAGCACGGTCTGCCTGATCGCCCGGTCCACGGCGATCCGGCCCGAACCCTGCTGGAACGCGGTGTAGTTGCCGCCCTTCGCGGAGCCCGTCAGCACGGACTTCAGCTCGGCGAACGTCCAGTCGGGGTGCTCCTGCTTGAGGATGGCGGCGGCGCCCGCGACGTGCGGGGTCGCCATCGACGTACCGGAGATGGTCAGGTATCCGGCCGGCTTCTCGCCGACCTCCCGGTCGATGAGGCTGCCCGGGGCCGCGGCGGCGGTGATGTCCACGCCGGGCGCGGTGACGTCGGGCTTGATGGCGCCGTCGAGGCCGGGACCGCGGCTGGAGAAGTCGGCCCGCTTGTCGTTGTCGTCGACCGCGCCGACGGTGAGCGCGTCGGCCGCGCTGCCCGGCGATCCGATGGTCTTCTCCCCGGCCTGGCCCTCGTTGCCCGCGGCGATGGCGAACAGGATGCCCTTCTGCTCGGAGAGCTTGTTCACCTCGGCCTCGAGCGGGTCGATGTCGGGCGTGTCGGCGCCGCCCAGGCTGAGGTTGACGATGTCGGCGCCCTGCTGGGCGGCCCACTCCATGCCCGCGAGGATGCCCGAGTCGTCGCCGTATCCGTCGTCGTCGAGGACTTTGCCGCTGAGGATCCTGGCGCCGGGCGCGACGCCCTTGTACTTGCCGTGCGACTTCGCGCCGGTGCCGGCCACGATGGACGCCACGTGCGTGCCGTGGCCGACCTTGTCGTCGGTGGTGGCGGAGGTGGAGAAGTTCTTGGCCTCGATCACCTGGCCCTTGAGGTCCGGGTGGTCGGCGTAGACGCCCGTGTCCAGCACGGCGACCTTGACGCCCTTGCCGGTGTAGCCCGCGGCCCAGGCGGTCGGGGCGCCGATCTGCGGCACGGACTTGTCGAGGCTGGCCTTGCGCATGCCGTCGAGCCAGACGTGCGCGATGCCGGAGGCGGTGGCGTGGCCGTCGGTGACGGCCTTCCAGAGCTCGGCCGCGTCCCGCTGGGGCGTGAGCACCGCGTCGGCGTTCAGGGACTTCAGGGTCCGGCGGAGTGTGCCCGCCTCGCGGACGTCGGCCTTCGCGGCAGCGGCGGCGCCCTGGTAGCCGACGATGACCTTCAGGCCGTTCTTCTGGTCCGCGCGGGTCCGCGACGAGTTGAGCTCGGTGATGTCGAACAGGCGCCGGTCGATCTTCCCGTCGGCGATCAGACCGGCCGCGTCGGCCGGCACCACATAGGTGTGTCCGGCGGTCTTGCGGACCTGAACCGGAACGCTTTCCCGGCCCTTGGCCCGCTCCAGGCCGACGACACGGCCCTTGGCGTCGACGACGACACGGTCACCGGTGATGAGCGTGATCCGGTGCTGGGCCGTCAGACCGCCCGCCGCGCCGTGTGCCGTGGGCGCGGGCTTGGCCGACGCCGGGCTGGTCATACCCGCCGCCAACGCCACGGCGGCCGTCGTGGCGACGGTCGCCGTGCATGCTCTTTTCACTTGTCTGCGCAAGACTCCCCCTGGAGATGAGGTACCGGGCGAATTCCCCGTTCACCCGGGCGGGGGTGGTCTCGTACATGCGCACGTCAACCCCCCGATCAGGCAGTATGCCGAGGGGTGATCAAGGCCTCAATACGGGGGCCGTAACGACTCGGGACGACCGGACGTCCATGAGACGACCCCCCGAACGCCCCCCGAACGCCCCCCGAACGCCCCCGGAACGACCCACCGAACAGCCCACCGAGCGGCCGAGCACGGGCACGCGAGTTCGCTTTTCCCTGCTCCGCGCGGTCTTGCGGGCGCTCCCCGCTCCATGGGACCGGAAAGAACGGTGAGAACGCTATGGCCGCGCTCCGGGCCGGCTGTGGGAAGGCCGAAGCGCCCGGAGCCTTGTCGGCGGCCGTGGGAACGCGAAGGCGCCCGCAAGCCCTGTCGGGGGCTGCGGGCGCCTCGGTGATCTACCGCCCGGGTCCGCCGGAGGTCGGCGTCAGACGGCCGAACCCGCCTTCCACTGAGCCCAGCTCATGTTCCAGCCGTTGAGGCCGTTGTCCGGGGCGACCGTCTTGTCGCCGGTGTTCTCGACGACCACCACGTCACCGATCAGCGAGTGGCTGTAGAACCACGCGGCCGGCGTGCTCGGGTCGTTCGCGCCCTTCTTGTCCTGCAGGCCGACACAGCCGTGGCTGGTGTTGACGTTGCCGAAGACGGAGGGGGCGCCCCAGTAGTTGCCGTGTATGAAGGTGCCCGACGTGGTCAGGCGCATCGCGTGCGGCACGTCCTTGATGTCGTACTCGCCCTTGCCGTCGGAGTCGGTGAAGCCGACCGTGGCGCCGTTCATACGGGTCTGGGTGAACTTCTCGGAGATCACCATCTGGCCCTCGTACGTGGTGTGGTCCGGCGCGCCCGCGGAGATCGGTATGGTCTTGACGACCTTGCCGTCCTGCGTGACCTTCATCTGCTTGGTCTTGGCGTCGACGTACGAGACCTGGTTGCGGCCGATCTTGAAGGTGACCGTCTTCTGCTGCACGCCGTAGACGCCGCTCGCACCCTCGACGCCGTCGAGGTTCAGCTTCATCGTGACGGTGGAGCCCTCCTTCCAGTACTGCTCGGGCCGGAAGTCGAGGCGGTTCGCGCCGAACCAGTGGCCGACGATCTCCTGCCCGCTGCTGGAGGTGACAGTGATCCCCTTCTGCACGGCGGCCTTGTTGGTGATGGCCTTGTCGAAGTTGATCGAGACGGGCATGCCCACGCCGACGGTCGAGCCGTTGTCCGGCGTGAAGTTGCCTATGAAGGAGTGCGCCGGGGCGACGGTTGTGAAGGAGGCGTTCTCGTGGGCGTCGCGGCCGGAGGAGTCCTTGGCCGTCACGGCGATCTTGTACGTGGTGGCCCGATCGAGCTGGGTGGTCGGGGCCCAACTGGTCTTGTCGGCGGACATCTGCCCGGCGACGGGGGTGCCGGACGCGGTGGTCATGGTGACGTTGGTGAGGGTGCCCTTGGCGACCGTGACCTTCGCGGCGTTGTTGATGGAGGCGTTGTCGGAACCGTCCGCCGGCGTGATCTTGATCTGTGCCTCGGAGGTCTTCTTGGCGGCCGCCTCGTCGACCGAGGCCTGCGAGTCCTTGTTGTCCCCGCCACCACTCGCCGCCGAGCTTCCTCCGCTACACGCGGAGAGCACCAGCACCCCGCCGAGCAGTGCGGACGCGGCCATCAGGCCCTTGCGCCGCTTACTGGTCGTCATCACACGCTTCTCCATGGTTGCCGAATCCCCAAAACCCCGTCGAGTCCCCGCAAGAACCCTCAACGGTACGACCGGTTCGTCCCGTTCCACATCCGGTGCCGGTGTGGGACACACCACGTCGGCCCGACGGGTGCCCGAGGGTTCCCCGCGTCATGCGGGACACCAGGGAACGTTCCTTGAGACGACGGAGCCCCGGGCGCCGGTTGCCACCCGGGGTCACCATTCTCCCAAGGCGTGTCAGCCGAGTCGGACCTCCTCGTCGTCCTCGTCGCCCCCCGGCTCATCATCCTCGCCGAGCGCCCAGTCCGGCGAACCGGGGTCGTAGTCGACGATCTCGCTGCTCCAGGACGCCTGGGCGAGTTGGACGCCCGGCACCTCGCCCAACAGGTCCGAGGGCTCGACGAGATAAGCGACGGCCTCGGCTGTGTCCTCCGTCACCGCGCTCTCCGTGTAGGTGCGCTCCCCCTCGGGCATGTCCGGATCCTCCGCGATCCGGCGCAGGGCGGCCTTGGTGACGGCGTCGACATCGTCGATCTCGACGACCAGTTCCACCCGAAGGCGGACATACCGTGATTTCTCAGAAGTGCTCATGGCGCGCAGCGTACGGCCCGAACAGCTCGCGACTTTCCCACGACCCGCGCCTTTCACTAGCATCGCTCCACACGGCCAATTCGTAAGCGCCCCAGGGGGATCGGAATTTCGTGTCCGCCGCACGTCGATCGTCGTCCACCACCCGCCGGACGTTGCTGACCGCCACCGCCGCGGGGACCCTGCTGGGTGCCCTGTGGTTCGTGCCGTCCGCGAACGCGACCCAGAACACGCCGGAGAGTCCACGGACCGCGACGTCGACGACCACCGACCGGACGACGGCGGACACGACGGACACAGCGGACGCGACGGGCACGACGGCCCACACCGAACTGGCCGACACCGGCAGTGTGGACACGACGCCGTACGTCATCGGGGGGACGCTGTTCCTGGGCCTGGGAGCGGGTTTCGTGACGTATTCGGTACGGCGGGAGCGCACCGAGGCGTACTGAGACCTTGGCGAGGCGGCCGACGACCTCGTCGGTGATCAGCGCCCCGAGCAGGGCGAGGGCGAGCATGACCGGGATCTGCACCAGGCCGAAGAACACCACGCGGCGCACGCCGGAGGTGAACTGCGGGTCGGTGAAGGCCTGCTTGTAGTTGGCGAACCAGCTGAAGTGGTCGCCGCCCACCAGGGTGGAGGTCCTCAGGCTCAGCCAGAAGGCGTAGCCGAGCGGGGCGATGAGGAAGGCGAGGAACAGCAGCGTGAACGGGGTGACCAGCAGCAGGCCCATGCCCCCGTGCCGGTTCCGGGCGCTCAGCCGGCCGGACCGCGGTCCGACGCTCCGGCCGGCGGCCCGGACCTCACGGCCCTCGGCGGCCGCCGCTGCCGAGGACCGTGAGGTCCGGGCCGCCGGTGACCCCTGTCGGAGCAGGCTCATCACATCTCCTTGAGCGTTCGGGCAGGCCCCCGCCGACGGTGAGGAGGCGTACGCGGCCGGCGGGGGCGGTAGGTGGGGTGGTCCCCGAAGGGCTACCGGCTGACTACTGGCTGACCTTGAAACCCTGCTTGGACGCGTAACCCGTCACCTGCCGCTGGATGTTGTCCGCCACGGACGACCAGGGCGTCTGTCCCTGGAGGGCCTTGCCGACCTCACCGGTCCGCGTGTTGTAGGCGTAGTCCTGGAACGGGCTCCAGTCGAAGGTGCCGATGGTGTTCGCGGCGGGCCCGAAGATCTTGTTGACCTGCTGGCCGCCGAAGAAGTCGTACTTCTTGTTCTGGAAGTAGGAGCCGGTCAGGATCGGCGTGGCGAGCGGGAACAGGTACGCCTGGTCGATGCCGATCTTCCAGGCGGCCTCGGAGGTGCCGAGCAGCTCCCGGGCGACCTGGGTTGCCTGCTTCGGGTTCTTGGTCTGCGTGGTGACCGCGAATGTCGAACCGCCCCAGTCGCCCTCAGCGTTGCCGCCCGCCGTCCACTGCGGCAGCGGGGCCGCACGCCACTTGCCCACGGTCTTCTTCGCGACGCTGGAGAGGTGGCCGGGGCCCCAGCCGGCGGCGAGGTAGGTGGCGTACTTGCCGCTGCTGAGGCCGTTGTGGAAGTCGGTGGTGGCGTACGACGCGGTGTCGACCAGCTTGTTCTTCACCAGGTCGCCCCAGTAGTCGTACACCTTCTTGGCGCCGTCGTCGTTGAGTTTGATCCCGATGTTCGGCAGCTTGCTCGCCGAGTAGGTGTACGGGCGGGAGCCGGCCTGCCACATCAGGCCCTGCAGCCAGCCCGCGGCGGACTCGTCGCTGCGGAAGTCGGTCATGTACGCCTTCGGGTCGGCGGCGTGCAGCTTGGCCGCCTCCTGCTTGAACTCGTCCCAGGTGGTGGGCACCTTCAGCTTGAACTTCGTGAAGATGTCCTCGCGGTACAGCATCGCCATCGGTCCGCCGTCCACCGGGATGGCGTAGACGTGGTCGCCGTCGGAGACCTGGTTCCAGGCCCAGGGGACGTACTTGTCCTTGTCCTCGTTCGCACCGTACTTGCCGATGTCCAGCAGGCCCTTGGTGAGCTGGATCGTCGGCAGCTCCTGGAACTCCAGCATGACGACGTCCGTGGCGCCCTGACCGGCCTTCAGCGCGGTCTTCGGCTTGGTGTACTCGTCCTGGCCGACGCCTGCCTGCACCCAGTCGACCTGGACGTCCTTGTGGCTCTTGTTGAACTCGTCGACCACCTGCTTGAAGTCCGGGTACCAGGCCCACACCTTGATGTGCACCGGGCCGCCGCCCGCCGCGCCGGAGCCGCTGCCGCCCGAGCCGCCGGAGCCGCAGGCCGCGACGAGCACGCCGGCGAGGGCGGCGCACGCCGCCACGAGCGCCCGGCGGAGGGGGCGGGGCTGTGTGCTGGAAGACATGCTGCTACAGCGACCTGGTGGCGCTGGGCGCGATGCACACACTGGCCTCGCGCGGGCTGCGCGTCCCCGAGGACGTCGCGATCGTCGGCTACGACGACATCGAGGACGGCCGCTACGCCAACCCGCCCGTCACGACGATCTGCCCGGACAAGAAGATGATCGCGGAGACGGCGGTGGAGCGGCTGCTGAAGCGGATCGGCAGCTCGACGCCGGTACCGGGGCTGGAGATCCGGGCACCGCACCGGCTGGTGGTGCGGGAGAGCACGGTGGGTCGGCGGGCGGCGGGCGCGCAGCAGCCGGAGGTGCTCGCCCCCGCCGCCTCTGTCTTTCCGTCCCCCGGGGCTGCCGCCCCGGACCCCTGACCGGGGCTGCTGCTCCCCGGACGCCGTCCGGCACCGGCGGCGGGCTCGGTGAGGGCCGCCCGGAGTGGCGGGCTCGGTGAGGGCCGCCCGGAGCGGCGGCCCTGCTCTCACATGCTCAGGCCAGCGGTCCCGTGACCGACTCCACCGCCGCGAGCAGACGGCCGTCCCGCACGAACGCGTCCGCCACCGCGAGGTCCGGGGCCAGGAACCGGTCCGGGCCGGGGCCCTCGACGCCCGCCTTGCGCAGCGCGGTGATCGCCGCCTGACTGGCGGGGGCCGGGGTCAGACCCTCGCGCAGTTCGATGGCGCGGGTCGCCGCGTACAGCTCGATCGCGAGGACACGGGTCAGGTTGTCCACCGCCGTGCGCAGCTTGCGGGCGGCCGACCAGCCCATGGAGACGTGGTCCTCCTGCATCGCGGAGGACGGGATCGAGTCGGCGGAGGCCGGTACGGCGAGCCGCTTCATCTCGCTGACCAGTGCCGCCTGCGTGTACTGGGCGATCATCAGGCCCGAGTCGACGCCCGGGTCGTCCGCGAGGAACGGCGGCAGGCCGTGCGAGCGGTTCTTGTCCAGCAGGCGGTCCGTGCGGCGCTCGGCGATCGACGCCAGGTCCGCCGCCGCGATCGCGCAGAAGTCCAGCACGTACGCCACCGGGGCACCGTGGAAGTTGCCGTTGGACTCCACACGGCCGTCGGGCAGGACCACCGGGTTGTCGACGGCCGAGGCCAGCTCCCGCTCGGCGACCAGGCGGGCGTGGGCCAGCGTGTCCCGTCCGGCGCCCGCGACCTGCGGGGCGCACCGCACCGAGTAGGCGTCCTGGACGCGCGGCGCGTCGTCCTGGTGGTGGCCCGTCAGGCCCGAACCGGTCAGCACGGCCAGCATGTTGGCGGCCGATGCGCCCTGCCCGGGGTGCGGGCGGATGGCGTGCAGCTCCGACGCGAGCACCTTGTCCGTGCCGAGCAGTGCCTCCAGGGAGAGCGCGGCCGTGATGTCGGCCGCCTTGTAGAGGGTGTCCAGGTCGGCGAGGGCCATGAGCAGCATCCCGAGCATGCCGTCGGTGCCGTTGAGGAGCGCGAGGCCCTCCTTCTCGCGCAGCTCGACGGGGGTGATGCCGTGCTCGGCGAGGAGTTCGGCGGCGGGGCGCACGACGCCGTCGGGCCCCTCGGCCTCGCCCTCGCCCATGAGGGTCAGCGCACAGTGGGACAGCGGTGCGAGGTCGCCGGAGCAGCCGAGGGAGCCGTACTCGTGCACGACCGGGGTGATGCCGGCGTTGAGGAGATCGGCCATGGTCTGCGCGACCTCGGGGCGTACGCCGGTGTGGCCCGAGCAGACGGTCTTCAGCCGCAGGAACATCAGGGCGCGCACGACCTCCCGCTCCACCCGCGGGCCCATGCCCGCCGCGTGCGAGCGGACGATGTTGCGCTGCAGCTGGGTGCGCAACTCCTGGCTGATGTGCCGGGTCGCCAGCGCGCCGAAACCGGTGCTGACCCCGTAGACGGGGTCCGGCTTCGCGGCCAGCGCGTCCACGATCCCGCGGGCCGCCGCCAGGGCCGTCAGGGCTTCCTCGGAGAGCTCTATCCGGGCGTCCGCGCGCGCCACGGCGAGAACGTCGGACGCGGTCACCCCGGACGTCCCCACCACCACAGTGTGCATATCCATATTCAGGAGCGTACGCAGTGAATTCGAAGATGTCACCAGTGGGGTGCCGGTTCACCCCTTACCAACCTCGGGCGGGGCTCAGCGCCGGCCGCGGAACCTGCGGCGCTCCCCGGCGGGCGGCGGCGCGTCGGCCAGGCGGACGACGGGGTCGTCCGGGCCCTCACGCCCCGCGACCACGGGCTTCGCGGCGTGCAGGGCCTTCGCGCGGTACTGGGCCGCGTCCGCGAGCCGGAACAGCCGGCGGGCCGAGTGGACCGGACCGATCGGGTCCTGGGTGGAGGCGACCCCGCAGGCGACACCGTCACCGATCTCCAGTTCGGCGGCACGGCGGCACACCTCGTCGGCGGCCCGCACCACCTCGTCGGCCGAAGGACCGACCGTCAGCAGACAGAACTCGTCACCGCCCAGCCGCGCCACCAGCGCACCCGGCACCATGGCACCGCACAGCGACAGCACCGACCCGAAACGTTCCAGCAGCCGGTCGCCCACGGCGTGCCCCTGCGTGTCGTTGACCCGCTTGAGCCCGTTGACATCGCAGACGACGAGCGAGACCACGACCCCGTCGACGCGGTGCTGTTCGATCGCCTCCTCCAGGCGTACGTCGACGGCCCGGCGGTTGGCGAGGCCGGTGAGGGCGTCGGTGAAGGCGAGCCTGCGGGCCTCCTCCAGGCGTTCGGTCTGCGCGATCCCGGCGGCCACCACAGAGGCGAGCACGGTGGCGAAGTCCGCGTCGTCGGCATCGAAGAGGGGCTCACCGGCCGGGCGCGCCACGTACAGCTCGCCCCAGGCGCGGCCGTGCAGCACCACGGGCGCGACGACACAGCAGCCCCGGCCGCGCCGGCGCAACGCCGCGACCCGCTGGTGGCAGTACCCGGGGTGCCCCGTGGCAGGCCCCTCGGCGGTCTCCACCCAGGCGCTGGGGCCGCCGCCGCCCGCCCAGCGCTCGTGCAGGAACTCGGTGATCTCCGGGAACTGGTGCACGGGGTACGCCTCACGCTCGGGGAACTCCTCCTCCTCGGGCGCCCGCTCCCCCACGTTGACGAGGACCCGCAGCCTTCCGGCCTCCCGCTCCCACACCGACAGCGCGGCGAAGGTCCCGGCGAGCGCCCGGCACGCGCCCAGCGCGGCGGCCCGCCAGGCCTCGCGCGGGGTGTGCGCCGCCGCCATGCCCTGCGCCAGCGCCACCACGGCCCTCAGCCGACTGTCCTCAGCCACGAGTCCAGGCTAGGGGCTGCCCTGCGGTTCAGCGCGCGTGCCAGGCATCGCGACGCCGCGCTGAACAGCAGGGCATCCCCTGGGACGATCAGCGCGGTATGCGAGACATCGGTACGGCGATCAGGCGCGCGGGGGATCCGGCGCGCGGGGGATACGGCGGCCGGGGCTACTCCCCCGGCCACTGCGGGGTGCGCTTCTCGTTGAAGGCGGCGACCCCCTCCGCACGGTCACCGGAGAACGCCACCGAGCGCCACGCCGCGTCCTCGACCTCCAGTCCGGTACGCAGGTCCAGGCCGTGGCCGAGCCTGAGCGCGCGCTTCGCGGCACGCAGGCCGACCGGGGAGTTGGCGGCGATGCGGGCGGCGAGCGCGAGCGCCTCCACACGGTCCCGGCCCTCCGGTACGAGGTCGTCGACCAGGCCCAGCTCCCGCGCCTCGGCAGCCGCCAGGCGCCGGGCCGTGAAGATCAGCTCAGCGGCGCGCGCGGCGCCCACCCGGCGGGGCAGCAGCTGCGTACCGCCGCCGCCCGGGATGACGCCCACGGACACCTCGGGCAGCCCCACCACCGCCGTTGCGTCCGCCACGATCAGGTCGCAGGACAGGGCCAGCTCGAAGCCGCCGCCCAGCGCGAAGCCGTGCACGGCGGCGATCGTCGGCATCGGCAGCTCCAGGACGCCGGTGTAGGCGGCGCGGGCGAGGGGACGCTGGCGCATCAGGTCGGCGTCCGTGAAGGAGTTGCGCTCCTTGAGGTCCGCGCCCACGCAGAACGCCCGCTCGTGCGTCGAGGTCACCACCGTCACCCGGGCGTCCCGGTCGGCGCCGAGGTGCGCACACGCGGCGGCGATCGAGCGGGCCATGTCCGTGGACACCGCGTTCATGGCCTTGGGCCGGTCCAGCGCCAGCTCCGCGACATACCCGTGCCGCCGTACGACGACGTACTCGCCGAACCGCCGCTCGTCCCCCTGCTCCGCCATGACGCCCTCCTGGTTAACGCGGGTTAACTGCACGACCGCTCCGATCATCGCAGTCGAAGCGGCCCCGCGAAAGCCGCCGGGCACCTTCGGCGGGTGCGGGTCATTTACCGGGTCGTGTCCCCGTTCGAGTGAATTCGAGTTGCCTGCGCATCACCCTCCCCCGATCTCCACATAATCTGCGCACCGCTACGGCACATCGGGGGAGTGCGGCGGCGACCGGGGAGGGACGGGGCATGACGACGGACGCGGACACAGACACGGACACCGGCGACACCACGGCGACGGTGCACACGACGACGGTGGACAACCACTCCGGCCCCCTCTGGTCCCGCCCGGCCGGCCGGCACCGCAAGCCCCGCCACCGGCGCCTGGCGCTCGCCGTCGGCGGGTTCGCGCTGGCCGCCGGGGCCCTGAGCCTCGTACGCCTGGCACCCGAGTCGGTGACGGGCGGGGGCGGCACCGCGGAGGCCGAGCCACGGATCGACGTCAGCGACACGGCGGCGACGGTCGCGGGCCGGCCGTCCAAGGGCACCGCCGGGCCCTCGACGACCGCCCTCAGGGGAAGGTCGGACGCGGTGCCGTCCATGTCGGGCGGCGCGAGCCGGTCCGGGCGCCCGTCCACACCGGCCCCGCGGGCCACGGACCCCGCGACCGGCATCCCGGAGGCACCCTCGACGCCCACGGCTGCACGGACGCCCGAGCCCCCGGTCACGGCGACGGCCGCCCCACCGTCCGTCCCGTCCCCGACCACCGCGGCGCCGTCGGCACCGGCGACCTCCGATCCCCCGGGGCTGTGCGTCCCGCTCGTGGGGCTGTGCGTCCACGGCCTGTAGGCCGCTGCACCCCGGGGAGCGGGTCGGACGGCTAGGAGGAGCCGTCCCGCCGGGTCAGCAGCCACGGCTCGATCACACCGAGGCCGCGCACCGGGCGCTGCCACATCGGCTGGAGCGCGAAGCGGTGGGTGGGCGGCTCCTTGCCCTCCTTCTCGGCGGCGGCAGCGGCTTCCGCGGCCTCCGTCTCGGAGGCGGGCGCCTCCCCCGTGCGGATCAGCTCCTCCGCGAAGTCGTGGTCCACCAGGACGGCGTCGCGGGGCGCTATCGACGTCAGTCGGCTCGCCAGGTTCACCGTCGTACCGAAGACATCGCCCATCCGGGTGGTGACCGTGCCGAAGGCGATGCCGACGCGCAGCTCCGGCATGGTCTCGTCGTTCGCCATGGTCTCGATCAGGCGCAGGGCGATCTCCGCGGCCGTACCCGCGTCGTCCGCGGCGAACAGCACCTCGTCGCCGAGCGTCTTGATGAGCCGGCCGCCGTGCGCGGCGACCAGGTCGGCGGCGGTGGTCTCGAACGCCTCGACGAGTTCGCCGAGCTCCTCCTCCTCCATACGCCGTGTCAGGCGGGTGAAGCCGACCAGGTCCGCGAAGCCGACGGCGAGGCGGCGGTCGACCATCTCCTCGTCGTCCGCGGCCTGCACCACCCGGCCGGTGGCGGCGGCGAGCTGGCGTCGCCAGACGTAGACGAGGAACTCCTCCAACTCCGGCAGGAGCAGCTCGACCAGCGGGTATGTCACCTCCGTGCGGGTCATGCCGGGCTCGGGCGGCTCGGTCAGGCCCTCCAGGAAGGAGTCGATCTGCCACTCGGCGAGACGGGCCGTGGTCTGCCCGGTCGAGCGGGCGACCTGCACCGCCATCGCCTCGCTGAGCAGGCCCGCCTCGACGAGACCGGCCAGACGCCGCAGGGCGAGGACGTCCGCCTCGGTCAGCGCCCTGGCCTGGCCTATGTCGGCGAAGCCCATGGCCCGCCAGAAGCGGGACGCCAGTTCCATCGAGACGCCCGCGCTGCGGGCCGCCTGGAAGGGGGTGTAACGGCGCTCGGCCCCCAGGATGAGCTGCTCGAGGCGGAGCGCGAGGGGGTTCTCCTCGAACTCGGCGTGTGCGTCGCGCCCCGGTTCACCGTCGGGGGCGGGTGGTACGCCCGTGCCCGAGCCCGTGTCGTCGACGGTCACGCGTGCTGCCCTTCCGATCTGCCGCGGTCAGGTATCGACCGCGGTCAACTCTACGGCAGGTGTGCGGTAGCTCACTCCCCAGCGGCCGTTACCTCCCCGGAGCGGGGTGCGCACGGCGTCGGACGGCCGTTTGGAGGGCTCCTTCGGGCAGGGGACCCCCAGGCGGGCGGGTTGGTGCTCACGCAGGCCGCAGGTGCACGACGTCCCCGGCGCCCACCGGCTCCTGCACCCCGTCCTCCGTCGCCAGTACGAGTCGCCCGTCACCGTCGATCGCCACCGCCTCCCCGGTGATCGTGCGGTCGCCCGGGAGTTCCGCGCGGACCAGGCGGCCCAACGTGGCACTGCCCGCCGCGTACGTCTCCTGCAGCCCGCTCGCGGCCGGGTCGCCGCCCGCCGCGCGCCAGCGGCCGTACCAGTCCTCCAGCGAGCGCAGTACCGCCCTCAGCAGCGTGTCGCGGTCGGTGGTGCGGGCGCCCGCCAGGGCCAGGGAGCCCGCCACCGGCACCGGCAGCTCCTCCTGGCGGAGGGTGACGTTGATGCCGATGCCGATCACGACCCCCTTGTCCCCGGCCCGCTCCGCGAGGATGCCGCCGGTCTTGCGCTCCTCCTCGCCCACGGTGACCAGCACGTCATTGGGCCACTTGAGTGCCGTGTCGACGCCGGCCGCCCGCGCGAGCCCGGTCCCGACCGCGACGCCGGCCAGCAGCGGCAGCCAGCCCCAGCGGGCCACGGGCACCTCGGCCGGGTCGAGCAGGACCGAGAAGAACAGCCCGGAGCGGGGCGGAGCCGTCCAGACCCGGTCCAGCCGCCCGCGCCCCGCGTTCTGCTCCTCGGCGACGAGGACGGCGCCCTCGGCGGCCTGCCCGGCCGTGGCGCGGGCGACCAGGTCGGTGTTGGTGGACCCGGTGCGCTGCACCACCTCGAACCCGGTCCACAGTCCGCCCTCGCGCACCAGCCCCCGGCGCAGCGCGGCGGCGTTCAGGGGCGGGCGGTCGAGGTCGGACCAGCGGCTGCCACCACCTGCGGCACCATTCGACCTGTCGTTCGCGTCAGAGGAATCTCGCGGCATCATGCAAGCCACCCTAGGTGTGGTAAACGCCGCACTGCCGATCGGTAGGCACACCACTACGCTACGGATGAGTAACCGTTCCTTCTTCTGAGCACTTACAGCACGTACAGGTAGCACCTCACCCTCACGTCCCCACTTGAGCAGGCAGGGAGCCGCATCCCGATGTCCGAGCCGGAAGAGATCGACGTTCACACCACCGCGGGAAAGCTCGCGGACCTGCAGCGCCGCGTGCAGGAGGCGACGCACGCCGGCTCGGAGCGCGCGGTCGAGAAACAACACGCCAAGGGCAAACTGACAGCCCGTGAGCGAATCGAACTGCTGCTCGACGAGGACTCGTTCGTCGAGCTGGACGAGTTCGCCCGGCACCGCTCCACCAACTTCGGGCTCGAGAAGAACCGGCCGTACGGAGACGGTGTCGTCACCGGATACGGGACCGTGGACGGCCGCCCCGTCGCGGTCTTCTCCCAGGATTTCACCGTCTTCGGCGGGGCGCTGGGCGAGGTCTACGGCCAGAAGATCGTCAAGGTGATGGACTTCGCCCTGAAGACCGGCTGCCCGGTCATCGGCATCAACGACTCCGGCGGCGCCCGGATCCAGGAGGGCGTCGCCTCGCTCGGCGCGTACGGAGAGATCTTCCGGCGCAACACCCACGCCTCCGGGGTCATCCCGCAGATCTCGCTCGTCGTGGGTCCGTGCGCGGGCGGTGCCGTCTACTCCCCCGCCATCACCGACTTCACGATCATGGTCGACCAGACCTCGCACATGTTCATCACCGGCCCGGACGTCATCAAGACCGTCACCGGTGAGGACGTCGGCTTCGAGGAGCTGGGCGGCGCCCGCACCCACAACTCCACCTCCGGCGTGGCCCACCACATGGCCGGGGACGAGAAGGACGCCATCGAGTACGTCAAGCAGCTGCTGTCGTACCTGCCGTCGAACAACCTCAGCGAGCCCCCGGCCTTCCCGGAGGAGGCGGACCTGTCCGTCACGGACGAGGACCGCGAGCTGGACACGCTGGTGCCCGACAGCGCCAACCAGCCGTACGACATGCACACGGTGGTCGAGCACGTCCTGGACGACGGCGAGTTCTTCGAGACGCAGCCGCTGTTCGCGCCGAACATCCTCACCGGTTTCGGCCGGGTCGAGGGCCGCCCGGTGGGCATCGTGGCCAACCAGCCGATGCAGTTCGCCGGCTGCCTGGACATCGACGCGTCCGAGAAGGCCGCCCGCTTCGTGCGCACGTGCGACGCCTTCAACGTCCCGGTCCTCACCTTCGTCGACGTGCCCGGCTTCCTGCCCGGCGTCGGCCAGGAGCACGAGGGCATCATCCGCCGCGGCGCCAAGCTGATCTACGCCTACGCCGAGGCCACCGTCCCGCTGATCACGGTGATCACCCGCAAGGCCTTCGGCGGCGCGTACGACGTCATGGGCTCCAAGCACCTGGGCGCCGACCTCAACCTGGCCTGGCCGACCGCCCAGATCGCCGTCATGGGCGCGCAGGGCGCGGTCAACATCCTGCACCGCCGCACGATCGGCGAGGCCGACGACCCGGAGGCGACCCGGGCACGGCTGATCCAGGAGTACGAGGACACCCTCCTCAACCCGTACATCGCGGCCGAGCGGGGCTACATCGACGCGGTGATCATGCCGTCGGACACCCGCCGCCACATCGTCCGCGGCCTGCGTCAGCTGCGGACCAAGCGGGAATCCCTTCCCCCGAAGAAGCACGGCAACATCCCTCTGTAACCCCCGGGACTCTTGGGAGCCGTCATGAACATCAAGGTCATACGGGGCAATCCGACCCCGGAGGAGCTGGCCGCCGCCCTGGCGGTGGTCCGCGCCCGCGCCGCGGCGGCGGCCGCCACGCCGTCCGGCGCGGCGCACCGGGACTCCTGGGCCGACCCGGCCCGTGTCGCCGCCCACCGCCTCCCCCAGCCGGGCCCGACGGCCTGGGCACGCACCTTCTGGCCCGGCTGACCGGCAGCGCCTCGCGTACGTCCGGCACGTCCACGACGGCTTCCGCAGGTGCGGCACGCCCGGCGCGTCCGGCGCGTCGGGCACCTCCGCGGCGGCTCCGGCCGTCACCGCGTACCCGCGTTACGGGTGCGGGTGACCGCCGGAGCCGTATGCCGCCGTCGGCGGGCGGGCGGACGGCCGGACCCAGGGGTCGGGGCCGGAAGTTGAGTACGGGTACTCAGGCGCCACCGCACTCGGCCGCCGGACGATGGAAGGCATGCTGTGGTCCGACCCCGATGACGAACCGCCGGAGGAACTCCGCGAGACCCAGGAGATGTTGAGGCGGCTGGGGGTCCTCATGGCGCTGGCCATGCTGCTGGCGATGATCATCATCGGCGCCAGATGAGGGCCGCCTATACGCTGAGCGCATGACCGATCAGCCGCGCCGCCGTCTCGTTCTCGCCTCCCAGTCCCCCGCCCGGCTCGGACTGCTCCGACAGGCCGGGCTCGACCCCGAGGTCATCGTCAGCGGGGTCGACGAGGACGCCGTCACCGCCCCGACCCCCGCTGAACTCGCGCTCGCGCTCGCCGAGGCCAAGGCCTCCGTCGTGGCGGCGAAGCCCGAGGTCAAGGGCGCCCTGGTGATCGGCTGCGACTCTGTGCTCGACCTGGACGGCGAGGCCCTCGGCAAGCCCGCGGACGCCGAGGAGGCGACGGCCCGCTGGAAGTCGATGCGCGGACGGGCGGGCACGCTCCAGACCGGGCACTGCGTCTACGACACCGTCAGCGGGCGGTACGCGTCCGCCACCGCGTCCACCGTGGTCCGTTTCGGTGAGCCGACGGACGAGGAGATCGCCGCCTACGTGGCCTCCGGCGAACCTCTCCACGTCGCCGGAGCGTTCACGCTGGACGGCCGCTCCGCGCCCTTCATCGACGGTATCGACGGCGACCACGGCAACGTCATCGGCATCTCCCTGCCCCTGATCCGCCGGCTGCTGGCCGAACTGGGCGTGGGCATCACGGAGTTGTGGGCGCCGCGGGAGCGTTGAGCGGGGCCGGCCCAGGTTCCGTCGCACCGGCCCCAGGGGCGTTCAGGGCGTGACCGGTGCCGGGCCGCCGTCCTCCATGTGCCCGGCCCGCTCCGGGGAACCGGCGGGCTCCGGCGCCTGCCGCGCGGCCCTGTCGCCGTCCTCCGGGCCGCCGTCGGCGGGCGGCACACCGGCCGCCGGGCCCTCAGGGCGGTCGTACGTCATCAGGGTGAGCACGATCAGCCCGAGCACCACCATCAGACACGCGAAGGCACCCCAGCCGACCAGGCCGACCACGAACGCCCCGAGCAGGCCGTGCACCACCGCGGCGCTGATCAGCAGGATGCGCCAGATGCCGCACGGCGCGCGGTCGCGCACGGCGACCAGCAGGGCGGCCAGCCCGCACACCACGAAATAGAGCCCGAAGACGACACCGGCCACCTTCGACGACACGGACATGGCGTGCGGATCGACGCCGGCCATGGACATGTGCTGCCGATCGACGACCACTCCGAGGAGCCAGTTCAGCAGCACTACGCCGAACGCCTCCACGAAGAGGACGATCGCCACGACCCATGCCACCGGTCTGCGGACCACCGGCCCCCACCCACCTTCGAGTGCCCTCTGGCTTCCTTCAGCATCGCGAACGCTACTAACGGGTAAACCTTCGGACAAGAGGCCCGGCAGGAGCAAAGTTTCGTTGGGCCATTAGTAGGGACTCCACAAAGAAACACGACGGGCGGCGGGACTACTTCATAGAGACCTTGGCCACGTCGGAGGGCTAGGGTTTTCCGGTGGATTCCCATGTGCGGCGGTGCGACAAGGGACTTCGCAGGTTGAGTGAGCCTCGTTTCACGCTCCGTGTGGGCAAGCTCACCACCGGGGATGGGTCGAAACGTCGTGTCGGCAGTCCCTAAACTCGGCTTGTTTCAAGGAGAGGGAGCCAACGTGCGCAAGGTGTTGATCGCCAACCGTGGCGAAATCGCTGTCCGCGTCGCCCGGGCCTGCCGGGACGCCGGGATCGCCAGCGTGGCCGTGTACGCC
>NZ_JBIATP010000008.1:0-382074 GCF_042891915.1 Streptomyces sp. NPDC001848
ATGGAGCAGCCGCTGAACGCCCACAAGGCCGGCACCATCAAGGGCCTGAACGCCGAGGTCGGCGCCTCCATCACCTCCGGCGCCGCCATCTGCGACATCAAGGACTGAGTTTCTCACCGACATTACCGGCCGGAATTCCTACTGAACCGGCCAGGGGACTCCGGCACGCGCGATCGCCACGCCGCTCGCACCGATTCCCTCCCTCGGGCCGCCGGTCCGTGACCGGACCGGAAAAACCGAGGAAATCCAAAGGAAAGGACTCATGGCCAAGGAGAGGCACATGGACGCCGAAGTGATAATCGCCGGTGCGGGACCGACCGGCATGATGCTGGCGGGTGAACTACGCCTGGCCGGTGTCGACGTGATCGTCCTGGAACGTCTCGAGCGGCGCACGGGCGAGTCCCGCGGCCTGGGGTTCACCGCACGCACCATGGAGGTGTTCGACCAGCGCGGACTGCTGCCGCGGTTCGGGGAGATCGAGATCAGCAACCAGGGCCACTTCGGCGGCCTGCCCGTCGACTTCGGCGTGCTGGACGGCGCCCACCAGGCCGCCAAGACCATCCCCCAGTCGCAGACCGAGAGCGTCCTGGAGGAGTGGGTCACCGAACTGGGCGGTGACATACGACGCGGCCACGAGGTCGTCGTCGTCAAGGACGAGGGCGACTCGGTCACCGTCGAAGCCCGCGGTCCTCAGGGCGTGGAGCGGTTCACGGCGCCGTACCTGGTGGGATGCGACGGAGGCCGGAGTACGGTGCGCAAGGCGGCCGGCTTCGCCTTCCCCGGCACGGCGGCGACGATGGAGATGTTCCTGGCCGACGTCAGGGGCCTGGACCTGGAACCGCGCATGATCGGCGAGACGCTTCCCGGCGGCATGATCATGGTCGGTCACCTGCCGGGCGGCATCACCCGGCTCATCGTGTGCGAGCGCGGCACGCCTCCCCGGCGCCGCACCGCGCCGCCGCAGTACGACGAGGTGGCCGCCGCGTGGAAGCGGCTGACCGGCGACGACATCTCGCACGGCGAGCCGGTGTGGGTCAGCTCCTTCGGCGACGCCACCCGCCAGGTCACCGAGTACGTGCGCGGCAGGGTGCTGCTCGCCGGCGACGCCGCGCACATCCACTTGCCGGCCGGCGGGCAGGGCATGAACACCGGTATCCAGGACGCGGTCAACCTCGGCTGGAAGCTCGCCGCCGTGGTGCGCGGCCGGGCCCCGGAGGGCCTGCTGGAGACCTACCACAGCGAGCGCCACCAGGTCGGCAGGCGGCTGCTGATGAACACCCAGGCCCAGGGCCTGCTCTTCCTGAGCGGCCCGGAGATGCAGCCGCTGCGCGATGTGATGACCGAGCTCATCCAGTACCCCGAGGTCAGCCGTCACCTGGCCGCCATGGTCAGCGGTCTGGAGATCGGCTACGACGTCGGCGGCGGCACCAACCCGCTGCTCGGCCGCCGCATGCCACACGTCGACCTGGTCCGCCCCGACGGCACCGCCACCGGCAGTACACAGGCCCTGCACCGGGCGCGCGGCGTGCTGCTGGATCTGGAGGACAACGCGGTGCTGCGCCACCGGACGGCCGGCTGGCGGGACAGGGTCGACGTCGTCACGGCGGCCCCTCGGGGCGAGCGGGCCGTGGAGCGGCTGGCCGGCTGCTCGGCCGTGCTGGTCCGCCCGGACGGCTACGTGGCCTGGGCCGCGCCCGGCAGCCACGGCGACCTGCCGATGGCGCTGGAGCGCTGGTTCGGCCCCGCGCTGTGACCGGACTGCGCGGAGTGACTGGGACGACCGGAACCGGTCGTGAGTCGTGAGGAGACAAGGAACATGCACAGCACGCTGATCGTGGCACGGATGGACCCGGGCTCGGCATCCGACGTGGCCAAGCTGTTCGGCGAGTTCGACCGCACCGACATGCCGCACCGGATGGGCACCCGGCGCCGCCAGCTGTTCCACTTCCGGGGCCTCTACTTCCACCTGCAGGACTTCGACGCCGACGACGGCGGCCGCCGTATCGAGGAGGCCAAGCTGGACCCGCGGTTCGTCCGGATCAGCGAGGACCTCAAGCCGTACATCGAGGCCTACGACCCGGCGACCTGGCGTTCGCCCAAGGACGCCATGGCCACCCGCTTCTACCACTGGGAGGCGTCGGCGTGACGGCACGTCGGGTGGTCATCACGGGCATCGGTGTCGTCGCCCCCGGCGGCATCGGCGTCAAGAACTTCTGGAACCTGCTCAGCGAGGGACGCACCGCGACCCGCGGCATCACCTTCTTCGACCCCGCACAGTTCCGCTCCCGGGTGGCGGCCGAGATCGACTTCGACCCCGAGGAGCACGGCCTGGGCCCGCAGGAGGTGCGGCGCATGGACCGTGCGGCCCAGCTCGCCGTCGTCGCCGCGCGCGAGGCGGTCGGCGACAGCGGGCTGGAGCCGGACGAGCTCGATCCGCACCGCGTCGGGGTCACCGTCGGCAGCGCGGTGGGCGCCACCATGGGTCTCGACTGGGAGTACCGCGTGGTGAGTGACGCCGGGCGGCTGGAACTCGTCGACCACGAGTACGCCGTGCCCCACCTGTACAACTACTTCGTGCCCAGCTCGTTCGCGGCGGAGGTGGCCTGGAGCGTGGGTGCCGAGGGGCCCACCAGCGTGGTGTCCACCGGCTGCACCTCCGGCCTGGACGCGGTGTGCCACGCTGTGGAGCTCCTGCGGGAAGGCTCCGCCGACGTCATGGTGGCCGGCGCCACCGACGCGCCGATCTCGCCGATCACGATGGCCTGTTTCGACGCCATCAAGGCGACCACCCCGCGCAACGACGACCCCGAGCACGCCTCGCGGCCCTTCGACGGCACCCGCAACGGCTTCGTGCTCGGAGAGGGTTCGGCGGTGTTCGTACTGGAGGAGCTGGAGAGCGCCCGGCGGCGCGGCGCGCACGTCTACGCCGAGATCGCCGGCTACGCCTCCCGCTGCAACGCCTTCCACATGACCGGCCTCAGGCCGGACGGCGCGGAGATGGCCGAGGCGATCCGGGTCGCCCTGGACGAGGCGCGTGTCGACCCGGAGGAGATCGACTACGTCAACGCGCACGGCTCGGGCACCAAGCAGAACGACCGGCACGAGACGGCCGCCTTCAAGAAGAGCCTGGGCGAGCACGCCTACGCCGTGCCCGTCAGCTCCATCAAGTCGATGATCGGCCACTCGCTGGGCGCGATCGGCTCGATCGAGATCGCCGCCTCGGCGCTGGCCATGGAGCACAACGTCGTACCGCCCACGGCCAACCTGCACACCCCCGACCCCGAATGCGACCTGGACTACGTGCCCCTGACCGCCCGGGAGCACCGCACCGACGCGGTGCTGACGGTCGGCAGCGGCTTCGGCGGCTTCCAGACCGCCGTGGTCCTCACCCGTCCCGAGAGGAGGGCGGCATGACCGCGACCGCGGTGATCACCGGCCTGGGCGTCGCCGCGCCCAACGGGCTGGGGACGAAGGAGTTCTGGGCGGCCACGCTCAGGGGCGAGAGCGGCATCGGTCGCATCGAGCGGTTCGACGCCTCCCGCTATCCGGCGCGCCTGGCCGGCCAGGTGCGCGGCTTCGTCGCCGAGGACCACCTGCCCAGCAGGTTGCTGCCGCAGACCGACCGCATGACCCGGCTGGCCCTCGTGGCCGCGGACTGGGCGCTGGACGACGCCGGGGTGCGGCCCGACGAACTGCCGGCCTACGACATGGGTGTGGTCACGGCCAGTTCCTGCGGCGGTTTCGAGTTCGGCCAGATCGAGCTGCGCAACCTGTGGAGCAAGGGCAGCCAGTACGTCAGCGCCTACCAGTCGTTCGCCTGGTTCTACGCCGTCAACAGCGGCCAGATCTCCATCCGCAACGGCATGAAGGGGCCCAGCGGCGTGGTGGTCAGCGACCAGGCCGGCGGTCTGGACGCCGTCGCCCAGGCCCGTCGGCAGATCCGGCGCGGCACGCCGCTGATCGTCTCCGGCAGTGTCGATGCCTCGATCTGCCCGTGGGGCTGGGTGGCCCAGTTGGCGAGCGGCCGGCTCAGCGCCAGCGACGACCCCGACCGCGCCTATGTGCCCTTCGACGCGCAGGCGTGCGGCCACGTCCCCGGGGAGGGCGGCGCGATCCTCGTCGTGGAGGACGCCGAGGCGGCCCGGCGCCGCGGCGCGCGGCCCTACGGCGAGATCGCCGGCTACGGGTCCACGTTCGACCCCGCGCCGGACAGCGGCCGCGAGCGCGGCCTGAAGCGGGCGATCGAGCTGGCACTGGCCGACGCCGGGGCCGACGCCCGGGACGTCGACGTGGTGTTCGCCGACGCGGCGGGCCTGCCGGCGGAGGACCGCGCGGAGGCCGAGGCCCTCGCGGCCGTGTTCGGCACCCGGGGCGTCCCCGTCACGGCGCCGAAGACGATGACCGGGCGGCTGTACTCCGGTGCGGCGCCGCTGGACCTGGCCGCGGCCGTGCTGGCGATCGCCGACGGGCAGATCCCGCCCACCGTCAATGTCCGGCCGGTCGCCGACTACGGCCTGGACCTGGTCACCGGCGCACCGCGCCCCGCACAGCTGCGCACCGCGCTGGTGCTGGCCCGCGGCCACGGCGGCTTCAACTCGGCCATGGTCGTCCGGGCCGCCTGACGAGGTTCCTGCGGCAGCCGCCCCCGTCTTCCCTTCTCTCCCCCTCAGCACGAGGAAACACCTCCTCGGCACCACGGAGATCCCCTCACAGCACGACGAAACAGCACGACGAAACGGAGCAAGGAACCGTGCAGTTCACCATCGACGACCTCAAGCGCATCCTCCTCGAGGGCGCCGGCGCGGACGAGAGCGTCGACCTCGACGGCGACATCCTGGACCGGCGCTGGGACGAACTCGGCTACGAGTCGCTGGCCCTGCTGGAGACCGGCAGCCGCATCGAGCGCGAGTACGGCATCACGTTCGACGAGACGTCGGTCACCGAAGCCGAGACGCCGCGCGCACTGCTGGAGCTCGTCAACGCCCAGCTCGGCGCCTCCGCCGCCGCCTGACGTCCCCGTCCCCGCCCGGGGCGGACGGGCCTGCACCCGCACCGTCGGCCCCGGGCGGCCCCACCGTCCGCATCGCACCCAGCCGGAGAAGCCATGACCGAGCACACCTCGCGAGTCGCCGTCGTCACCGGAGCCACCAGCGGCATCGGCCTGGCCGTCGCCAGGGCCCTGGGAGCCCGGGGCCATCGCGTGTACATCGGCGCCCGTACCGCGGAGAACGTCACCACCACCGTCAAGCAGCTGCGCGAGCAGGGCGTCACCGCCGAAGGCAGCGCCGTCGACGTGCGCGACGGCGCCGCGATCCGGCGCTTCGTCCAGGCCGCCGTCGACGCCTTCGGCGCCATCGACATCCTCGTCAACAACGCGGGCCGCTCCGGCGGCGGCGTCACCGCCGACATCGCCGACGAGCTGTGGGACGACGTCATCGACACCAACCTCAACAGCGTCTTCCGTATGACCCGCGAGGTGCTCAACACCGGCGGCATGCGCGAGAAGACGTGGGGCCGCATCATCAACATCGCCTCCACCGCCGGCAAGCAGGGCGTCGTCCTGGGCGCCCCCTACTCGGCCTCCAAGCACGGTGTCGTCGGCTTCACCAAGGCCCTCGGCAACGAGCTCGCCCCCACCGGCATCACGGTCAACGCCGTCTGCCCCGGCTACGTGGAGACGCCGATGGCACAGCGCGTCCGGCAGGGCTACGCCACCGCCTACGACACCACCGAGGACGCCATCCTGGAGAAGTTCACGGCGAAGATCCCGCTCGGCCGCTACTCCACCCCGGAGGAGGTCGCCGGCCTCGTCGCCTACCTCGCCTCCGACACCGCCGCCTCCATCACCTCGCAGGCCCTCAACGTCTGCGGCGGCCTGGGCAACTTCTGATCCCCGGCCGGCCTGGACAGTCGTCCGATTCCCACGAGGAGTACCCAGTTATGACGAGCCGTCAGGTGGAACACGAGATCACCGCCGACGCCCCCGCGGCCACCGTCTACCGGCTGATCGCCGAGGTGGAGAACTGGCCCCGGATCTTTCCGCCCACCATCTACGTCGACCACGTCGAGCGCAGTGCCGCACAGGAGCGCATCCGCATCTGGGCCACGGCCAACGGAGAGGCCAAGAGCTGGACGTCGCGCCGCACCCTGGACACGGACAACCTACGGATCACCTTCCGCCAGGAGGTGTCCGCCCCACCGGTCGCCGCCATGGGCGGCATCTGGATCATCGAGCCGCTGTCGGACACGCGGTCCCGGATCCGGCTGCTGCACGACTACCGCGCGGTCGACGACGACCCGCGCAGCCTGCAGTGGATCGACGAGGCGGTGGACCGCAACTCCCGCTCGGAGCTGGCTGCGCTGAAGGCCAACGCCGAACTCGCCCACGGGGCCGAGGACATCGCGTTCTCCTTCGAGGACACCGTGCGCATCGCCGGCTCCGCCAAGGACGTCTACGACTTCGTCAACGACGCCCACCTGTGGCAGGAGCGGCTGCCGCACGTGGCCCGCGTCCGCTTCGAGGAACCCGCTCCGGGCCTGCAGGTCCTGGAGATGGACACCCGTGCCAAGGACGGCTCCACGCACACCACGAAGTCCTACCGGGTGGCCTTTCCGCACCACCGGATCGCCTACAAGCAGGTCACGCTGCCGGCGCTGATGACCCTGCACACCGGGATCTGGACGTTCACGGAGCAGGAGAGCGGCGACGTCGCAGCCACCTCGCAGCACACCGTGGTGCTCAACACGGACAACATCGCGCAGGTGCTGGGGCCGCAGGCCACCCTGGCGGACGCCCGCGCCTACGTCCAGGGCGCGCTGAGCACCAACAGCCGCGCCACCCTGAACCACGCCAAGGACTACGCCGAGAACAGGCACTGACCATGACCGGGCACACGCTGGACACCGACGTCGTCGTGGTCGGCGCGGGCCCCGTCGGGCTGATGCTCGCGGGCGAACTGCGCACCGGCGGCGCGCGGGTGACCGTACTGGAGCGGCTGCCGGAGCCCACCGCCGAGTCCCGCGCCTCGACCCTGCACGCCCGCACCATGGAACTGCTGGACCAGCGCGGCCTGCTGGAGAGGTTCGGAGAGCTGCCCAACGACGTGCGCGGCCACTTCGGCGGGATCCCGCTGGACCTGACGCTGCCCGGTCCGTACCCCGGCCAGTGGAAGGTGCCCCAGACCCGTACCGAGGCGATCCTCGCCCAGTGGGCCGGCGCGCTCGGCGCGGACCTGCGGCGCGGCCACGAGGTCACCGGGCTGACGGAGCACCCCGACCACGTGGAGGTCGAGGCCGCCCGGCCCGGCGGCACGGTGCGGCTGCGCGCCCGGTACGTGGTGGGCTGCGACGGCGAGCGCAGCGCCGTCCGCCGCCTGGCCGGCATCGCCTTCCCCGGGCACGACGCCGTACGGGAGCTGTTCCGCGCCGACGTGGCCGGCATCGACATCCCCGACCGGCGCTTCGAGCGGCTGGAGAAGGGCCTGGCGATCGCAGCCCGCCGGGGCGACGGGGTGACCCGGGTGATGGTCCACGCCCACGGACGCGCGCCACGGCCCCGCACCGGCGCACCCGAGTTCACCGAGGTGTGCGAGGTGTGGCGGCACGTCACCGGGGAGGACATCGGCGGCGGCACACCGCTGTGGCTCAACGCCTTCGGCGACGCCTCCCGGCTGGCCGCCCACTACCGCGCCGGCCGTGTCCTGCTCGCCGGCGACGCCGCCCACCAGCAGATGCCGGTCGGCGGCCAGGCCCTCAACCTGGGGCTGCAGGACGCGGTCAACCTGGGCTGGAAGCTGGCCGCCGTGGTGCGGGGCCGGGCGCCGGAGAGCCTGCTGGACACCTACCACCACGAGCGGCATGCCGTCGGCGCCCGGGTGCTGAAGGGCATCGAGGCCCAGACAACCCTGCTGCTGGGCGGCCCCGAGGTGGAGGCGATGCGCTCGGTCCTGGCCGAGCTGCGCGGCCACGAGCGGGTACGGCGGCACCTCGCCGGGACGATCAGCGGCCTGGACGTGCGCTACGACCTCGGCCGGGACCCCCACCCGCAGATCGGCGCCCGGCTGTTGCCGGTCCCGCTCATCACCGGCCACGGTCCCACGACGACGACCGCGCTGCTGCGGCCGGGACGCGGGCTGCTGCTGGACCTCAGGGGCGATGTCGACCGCCACACGGAGCTGCGCCGGGCGTGCGGCCCCTGGCTGGACCGGGTGGACCTGGTGGCGGCCGAGCCCGCGCCAGGCGGAGCGGACCTGGAAGGGGACGCGTTCCTGCTGCGCCCGGACGGCCACGTCGTCTGGGCGGCGTCCGCCTCCGACGAGGACGGGCCGGCCGCCGCGCTCAAGACATGGTTCGGCCCGCCCGCGGCCGCGCCACAGACCGCCGGTGGTCGCACGACGGCGCGGCCACGCGCCGCGCGACCCGGCACCGCAGAGCACCGCGTCGACGCACACCACCGAGGAGTCGACCGGCACCACCGAGGAGAAGGAGGAGACAGGCAGATGGGCAGGCTCACGGGCAGGACGGCGCTGGTCACCGGGGCCAGTCGGGGCATCGGCCGGGCGATCGCCGTCCGGCTGGCGGCCGAGGGCGCGCTGGTCGCCGTCCACTACGCGACCGACCGGAATGCGGCCGACGAGGTCGTGGCGGCCGTCGAGAAGGACGGCGGCCGGGCCTTCGCCGTGCGGGCGGAGCTCGGCGTGCCCGGCGACGTCCACGAGCTGTTCCTGGCCCTGGAGCAGGGGCTGAAGGAGCGCACGGGGTCGACCGACCTGAACATCCTGGTCAACAACGCGGGCCGGATGGGTGGCGTGCCGGTCGAGAAGATGACGCCGGAGGAGTTCGACCGGCTGTTCGCGGTCAACGCCAAGGCGCCGTTCTTCATCGTCCAGCGCGCCCTGGCGAACCTCACTTCGGGCGGCCGGATCATCAACATCTCCTCCGGGCTGACCCGCTTCGCCAACCCGGACGAGATCGCCTACGCCATGACCAAGGGAGCCGTGGAACAACTCGCCCTGCACTTCGCGAAGGTGCTGGCGCCCCGTAGGATCACCATCAACAGCGTCGCGCCCGGCATCACGCGCAACGGCAACCCGCTGTTCGACGTGCCGGAGGCGGTCGAGCAGATGGCCCGGCTGTCCGCGTTCAACCGGGTCGGCGAGCCGGAGGACGTCGCCGACGTGGTGGCCTTCCTCGCCTCCGACGACAGCCGCTGGGTCACCGGCGCCTTCCTCGACGCCACCGGCGGCACCCTGCTGGGCTGACCCGCCGCGGCGCCCCTGCGCCCGGCCGCCGTACGGTCGCGGCCGGCCGGGGGCCGGGGGCCGCCCCCTCACCGTCACCCCTGTTCGGAACACCCCCGACTCTGTTTCGGAGCCCTCCGTGAAATCCTCGACGCACGCACCGGCCGGCTCCCCGGACGCGGCACCCGGGCCCTGGGACGCCGGGCAGTGGGGCCTGCTGGTGGTCCTGGCCGGGAACATGCTGATCGACTCCCTGGAGGTGTCGACGGCGATGGTGGCGCTGCCGTCCATCGGCCGGGATCTCCACCTGTCGCTGACGGTCCTGCAGGGCGTGGTCACCGGCTTCGCCCTGGGCTTCGGCGCGCTGCTGCTGTTCGGCGCCCGCGTGGTGGACCGGCTCGGCAGGCGGCCGGTGTACCTGTCGGCGCTGGTGGTCTTCGCCGTCGCGTCCGTGGCCGGTGGACTGGCCGGCGGGCCCGTCCTGCTCATCGCCTGCCGGGTGGTGAAGGGGTTCTGCGCCGCGCTCACCGCGCCGACCGGCCTGGCCATCATCACCACGGCCTTCCCGGAGGGGCGCACGCGGTCCCGGGCCGTGTCGGTGTACGCGTTCGTCGGCGCCTGCGGGTTCACCGGCGGGCTCCTGCTGTCCGGTGCGCTGACCGAGGCGGACTGGCGCTGGACCTTCCTGTTCCCGGCGCCGGTGATGCTGGTCCTGTTCGCCTTCGGGCTGCGGCTGATCCCGGCGAGCGCCTCCGCCGGCCCGGCGCGCCGCCTCGACCTCGCCGGCGCGGCGACGCTGACCGTTGGCCTGGCGGCGGTGGTGACGGGCATCGTCCAGGTGCCCGGCCGTAGTTGGGGCAGCCCGCTCGTCATCGGCGCGTTCGCGGCCGCCGCCGCGCTGCTGGCCGCCTTCCTCGTGATCGAGCGAACGGCCGCCGACCCGCTCTTCCGCCCGGCCCTGCTGGCCCACCGGGACCTTGCGCGGGCGGTGCTGGGTGCCGTCGCGCTGAACGGCTCGTACCTCGGGCTGCTGCTGGTGGCCACCTTCCAGCTGCAGACCACCGAGGGCTGGTCGCCGGCGCGCACCGCGCTCGCCCTGCTGCCCGCGAGCCTGCCGCTGACGGTCACCGCGCCCCTCTCGGGGCGGCTGATCGAGCGGTTCGGCACCCGCCGCCTGATCGCCCTGGGCGCCCCGGCCCCGCTGCTCGGCCACCTGCTCTACCTGCGGGCGCTCACCCCGCACCCCGCGTACGCCACCGACGTCCTGCCCGCCATGCTGCTGGTCGGGATCGGCTTCGCGCTGTGCTTCGCCGCCCTGAACGTGCAGGCGGCGGCCGGGGTGCCGGCCGCGGACCGGTCGGCGGCCACCGGCCACTACCAGACCGCGGTGCAGACGGCCGCCGTGCTCGCACCCGCGCTGGTGACGGCGCTGCTGCTGTCCTCCGGCGCCCCGGGCTCACCCGCGGCCGGGGCCTACCGGCCCGCGGTATGGCTGGTCGTCGCGCTCGGGGGGCTGGGACCGGTGGCGGCGATGGCGCACCGCCCCGTGCGTCGCTCCGCCTCCGGGCGCACCGCCGGACCGCACCCGGCCGCCCGCCCGTGACCCGCCCCGAGCCACGAGCCGTCCCCGCCCCGAACCCGTCCCTGCCCGTACCCGACCGTCTCCCGGCCCCGTACCCGTCCCGGCGCGCCTGCCGCCGGGCGAGAACCACAGGAGCTGCGACTCGATGACCACAGCAACCTCCCGGTCCGTCGACGCCCCGGAGCGCGACGGCCTCACGGAACTCGCGCACCTCAAGGAACAGGTGCTCCAGGGCCCCGACCCGGCCGCCACCGAGCGGCAGCACGCCAAGGGCAAGCTGACCGCGCGCGAGCGGATCGACCTGCTGCTGGATGCGGGCTCCTTCCACGAGGTGGAACCGCTGCGCCGGCACCGCGCCACCGGCTTCGGACTGGAACACAAACGCCCCTACACCGACGGCGTGGTCACCGGCTGGGGCACGGTGCAGGGCCGCACGGTCTTCGTCTACGCGCACGACTTCCGCATCTTCGGCGGAGCCCTGGGCGAGGCGCACGCGCAGAAGATCCAGAAGATCATGGACATGGCGATGTCGGCGGGTGCTCCGCTGGTCTCGCTCAACGACGGCGCCGGCGCCCGCATCCAGGAGGGCGTCACGGCACTCGCCGGCTACGGCGGCATCTTCGAGCGCAACACCCGGGCCTCGGGCGTCATCCCGCAGATCAGCGTCATGCTCGGCCCCTGCGCGGGCGGCGCCGCCTACTCGCCCGCCCTGACCGACTTCGTCTTCATGGTCCGCGGCACCTCGCAGATGTTCGTCACCGGACCCGACGTGGTGCAGGCCGTCACCGGAGAGCGGATCACCCATGACGGGCTCGGCGGGGGCGACGTGCACGCCGAGACCTCCGGCGTCGCACACTTCGTCCACGACGACGAGGCGAGCTGCCTGGAGGACGTGCGCCACCTGCTGTCGCTGCTGCCGGCCAACAACCGGGAACTGCCGCCCCGCACGCCGTGCGACGACCCCAAGGACCGTCCGGTCGAGGCCCTGCTCGACATCGTGCCGGCCGACCCCGGCCGCAGCTACGACGTGCGGGCCGTCATCGAGGAGCTCGCCGACCACGGCGAGTACGTCGAGGTCCACGCCGGCTGGGCCCGCAACGTCGTGTGCGCGCTGGCCCGGCTCGGCGGCGAGACCGTCGGAGTCGTGGCCAACCAGCCGGCCGTCCTCGCGGGCGTCCTCGACATCCACGCCAGCGAGAAGGCGGCCCGCTTCGTGCAGTTCTGCGACGCCTTCAACATCCCGCTGGTGACGCTGGTGGACGTGCCGGGCTTCCTGCCGGGCGTGGACCAGGAGCACGGCGGCATCATCCGGCACGGCGCGAAGCTGCTGTACGCCTACTGCAACGCCACCGTCCCCCGCGTCTCGGTCGTGCTGCGCAAGGCCTACGGCGGCGCGTACATCGTGATGGACTCGCGCTCCATCGGCGCCGACCTCGCGCTGGCCTGGCCCGGCAACGAGATCGCCGTGATGGGCGCGGAGGGCGCCGCGAACGTCATCTTCCGGCGGGAGATCCAGGCCGCCGACGACCCCGAGTCCGTACGGCAGCAGAAGATCAAGGAGTACCGGGCGCAGCTCATGCACCCCTACTACGCCGCCGAACGCGGTCTGGTGGACGACGTCATCGACCCGCGTCGCACCCGGGAGGTCCTCGTCGACGCCCTGGCGATGCTGCGCGAGAAGCACGCCGACCTGCCCTCCCGCAAGCACGGCAACCCGCCGCAGTGAGCACGCAGGAACGGAAGGAACACCGCCGCATGCACCGTGAACGGACTGCGGACGCCACCCCACTGATCCGCGTCACCCGGGGCGAGGCCGGCCCGGAGGAGCTCGCCGCGCTCACCGTGGCCCTGCTGCTGCACGCCCGCGGCCCGGCCGCCGCGGGAGCGGGACCGGCCGCACAGCACCGGCGCCCGGCCACCTGGCGCCGGCTCGAGCGGGCGCTCAACCACCGCAGCGCGCGCAGCTGGCGCAACGAGGCGCGCCGCACCCGGCCGCTGTCCGGGGCCGGTATCTGACCGCGCCCTCGTCCCCGTATCTCCGCATCCCGCACATCGACCACCGAGGAGTGACCCGATGACTGCACAGCCCACCGTGCTGGTGACCGCGGCCACCGGCAACGTCGGTCCGCACGCCTGCGCCCACCTGCTGCGCGCGGGCGCCCGGGTGCGGGCCCTGGTCCTGAAGGACGACCCGCACGTCACGCGGCTGCCCGACGGCGTGGAGGTGTACCACGGCGACCTGGCCGTGCCGGAGAGCCTCGACACCCCCTTGGAGGGCGTGGACGGCGTGTTCTGGATGTGGCCCTTCTTCACCCTGGACGTGCGCACGGCGCCCGAGGTGCTGCGCAGGATCGAGGAGCGGACGCGACGCATCGTGCTGGTCTCCTCCGTGGGCGTGCACATCGGCCTGGAACCGGTCGACAACAACTGCCATGCCTACCTCGAGCAGTTGATCGAGCGCACGGGGCTGGAGTGGACGTTCCTGCGCACCACCGGCTTCATGGCGAACGCGCTCGGCTTCGCCCCGCAGATCCGGGCCGGCGACGTGGTGCGCTTCCCCTACGGAGCCGCGGCCCGCACGCCGGTGCACGAGGGCGACCTCGCCGAGGTCGGCGCCCGCTCCCTGCTGGCGGACGGGCATGCCGGGCGGAAGTACCTCGTCTCCGGCCCGGAGGTGCTCACCCAGGAGCAGCAGGTGCAGATCATCGGGGACGTGCTCGGCCGCGGCCTGCGCTGGCAGGACGTGCACGCGGACGAGGCGCGCAAGCAGATGGTGGCGGCCGGCTGGCCTCCGTCGTACGCGGACGGCGCGCTGGACTACTTCGCCCGCCTGACCCGGGAGCCCGAGGTCGGCTCCTCGGTCGTCGCCCAGGTGACCGGACGGCCCGCCCGCACCTTCCGGCAGTGGGCCGAGGAGCACGCCGAGGCCTTCCGCTGACCACGCGTCCGCCCGGCCGCCCGAGGAGAGAGACAGAACCTGGAGACCCCATGACCCCGACGCACCCCTCACCGGCCCCGCAGCCGGGACCCGAGACCCCTGTGCCCACGTACGCCGCCGCCTTCGAGGTGCTGCGTGTCGACGGCGCCGCGACGGCCGACGCCCTGGCCGGCCTCGTCGCCCGGGAGGTGGCGGCCTGGGTCGGCGAGGCACCCGGATTCCTGCTGTCGCGGGTGCACGTCGCCCTGGACGGCAGGGCCGTGGTGCACCACACCCGGTGGCGCGACGAGGCCGGCTACCGCACCTACCTCGGCCATCCGCGGGCCGGTGCGCTGCGCGACCTGGACCGGCGGCCGGGGGTGGTCTCCGCCGCGGTGTTTGCCGGCACCCCGGCGGGCGGCATCGCGGGCCCCGCGGCCGGACGGGCGCCCGGTGTGGTGGCCGTGGCCACCCGCCACCTCGCCGGGCCTCAGCAGGCCGGTGAGGTGCTGGGCCTGCTGCACCGCACCGGCGCGTGGAAGCGCGACTTCCCCGGTTTCATCTCCGCCACCCCCTACCTCAGCCCCGACCGGCGCACCTTCGTCAACTACCCGATGTGGACGGACCGCGCCGCCTACGACGCGTGGATGGCCGACCCCCGCATCGCCGAGGGGCAGAGCGAGGTCGCCCGGTTCGAGACCGCGCCGCCCGAGTACCTCGTGTGCACCGTGACCTGCGAGACCAGCGCCCCGTCGGCGGCCGCAGGTTGAGACTCTCTGGAGACACCGTGACCGACCTGCTGTTCCGCCCCGGCCCACCCGCCGCGGCATCCCCTGCCCGGCCCGGCCGGACGCCCCAGCCGCACCCGGACGAGCCGGTTCCCGAACCGGCCGGCGGCCGGCCGCCCGTGCCGCTCCTGGCCGGAACAGGGGACGCCGACCCCGCCGAGTCGCACATCGTCCGCGGCATCGACTGACGCGGCCCCCGCCCACCGACCGAACGACGCGCGAAGGCGCAAGCACCATGATCTCTGAACCGATCACCACCGACCTTCCGGGCGGCACAGTCGCCGCCGCACCGCCGCCCGTGCGGGAGACCGTGCTGGACGCGGACGGCGTCCCGCTCTCCGGCCTGCTCGGCCTGCCGGCGGACGGCCCGCCCCGGGCGACCGTGGTGGCGCTGCACGGCGGAGGGATGCGGGCCGGCTACTTCCACAGCCTTGCCCACCCCGGTCTGTCGCTGCTCGCCCTCGGCCCCCGGCTCGGATTCACCGTGCTGGCCCTGGACCGCCCCGGCTACGGCCGCTCGGCCGCGCACCTGCCGCACGGGCAGACCCTGCGGGAGCAGTGCGCCGCCGTACGGGCGGCGCTCACCGACTTCGGCCTGCGCCATCCGCTGGGCGGCGGCGTGTTCGTCGTGGCCCACTCCTACGGCGGCAAGCTCGCCCTCGCGCTGGCGGCGACCGGCACCGATCTGATCGGGCTGGACATCTGCGGCCTGGGCCACCGCTTCGCGGTCGACCCGCGGCGCCTCGCCTCGCTGCACGACCGCCGCACGGCCGCACTGCACTGGGGGCCGCTCGCCCTGTACCCGGCGCACACCTTCCGGCTCGCCGCCGCGCTGGTGGGCCCCATGCCGGAGCGTGAGGAGCAGGAGGCCCGGCGCTGGCCGCGGATCTTTCCCGAGCTGGCCCCGCGGGTGGGGGTCCCGGTCCGGTTCACCTTCGCCGAGTACGAGCGCTGGTGGCGGCACGACGAGGAGGCACTGACCGAGCTGACGGAGTTGCTCCCGGCGGCCCGGGTCCGCGTGGACCGGCTGCCGGACGCCGGCCACAACGTCAGCCTGGGCTGGGCCGCCCGCGCGTACCATCTGCGGGCCCTGGCGTTCCTGGAGGAGTGCCTGGCCGCCCGGCGGCTCGCCGCGGAGCGTAACGCCCGGCCGACCGGCAAGGCTGCGCCGGCCGGCTCCCTCAGTCCACCTGGAGCCGGCGCGGACCCGCTCCCTGCTCGCCCAGCACGTCGTAGGGGTTGGCCAGCACGCAGCGCTCCAGGGTGAGGCAGCCGCAGCCGATGCAGTCGTCGAGGTCGTCACGCAGCTTCAGCATCTGCTGGATGCGCCGGTCGAGGTCGGCCCGCCAGTGCGCCGACAGGGCGGCCCACTCCTCCCGGGTGGGCGCCCGGTCCGCGGGAAGGACGGCCAGGGCGTCCTGGATGACGCTCAGCGGGATGCCGACCCGCTGTGAGACGCGGATGAAGGCGACCCGGCGCAGGGTGTCCCGTGAGTAGCGGCGCTGGTTCCCGGCCGTGCGGTGGCTGCGGATCAGCCCCTCGCGCTCGTAGAAGCGCAGCGCCGAGGTGGTCACGCCGCTGCGCCGCGCCAGCTCGCCGATGGTCAGCTCCTTGGGGAGGGGGGTGGTGGTCGGCATACGCACCACGCTAGAAGAACCTCACCTTTACTTCAACTTCCCGTGGAGCAGGGAGGAACAGGAATGACGTCATCGGCAGCCCCGCCCGTGCCGCTGTTCGGCAGCGCGTACTTCCAGAACCCGCATCCCGTGTTCGCCTGGCTCCGCGACCACGCCCCGGTGCACGAGTTCGCCTTCCCGGTGGGTGGGGTGCGCACGTGGCTGGTGACCCGGTACGACGACGTGAAGGCCGTGCTCGCCGAACCCCGGTTCAGTTCGGAGGACGGCACCTGGGGCAACGCGGAGTTCGAGAAGGCCGGCCTGGTCAGCGGTGCGGAGAGTGTCCCGGAGAAGGCGGTGACGGTCGTCGATCCGCCCCCGCACACCCGGCTGCGCCGGCTGGCGATGAGCACGTTCACCCCGCGCCGGATCGCGCAGTGGCGGCAGAGCGTGGAGCAGGTGGTGGCCTCCGTCCTGGACGCCTGTGCGCCCGGGGAGAGTTCGACGTGATGGACGACTACGCAGGCCCGGTCTCCTCCACGGTGATGGGGGAGATCCTCGGACTGCTCATCGACCGGCACCGGAAGCTGGTGAACGCGCTCGCCCAGGCCTTCCCGTCCGATGCCGCCCGTATGGACCAGGCGCCCGAGGGGTTCGCCCGGATCTGCGGCTACGCCGAGGAGCTCGTCGCCCTCAAGCGGCGCAGCCCGGCCGACGACCTGACCTCCGCGCTGATCCAAGCGCGGCAGGACGAGGACCGGCTGACGGAGGAGGAGGAACTGATCGCCATGGTGGCGGCCGTGATCCTCGCGGGCAGCGACACCGTCCGCGCCTTCGTCGGCAACGCCGTGCTCGCGCTGCTCGGCCACCCGGGCCAGGCCCGGCTGCTGCGCGAGCGGCCCGGCCTGGAGGCGGATGCGCTGGAAGAACTCCTGCGCTACGAGGGCGCACTGACCACGGCCCTGTTCCGGGTGACCACCGAGGAGCTGGAGTTCCGCGGCACGGTGCTGCCCGCCGGGGCGCCGGTCATCGCGGCGCTGCTGTCCGCCAACCGCGATCCCCGCCGGTTCCCCGACCCCGACCGGCTCGGGCCTCCGCCTCGGCGGGCCGCACCACGTCGGCTTCGGCCACGGACTGCACCACTGCCTGGGGGCCGCACTCGCCCGCCTGGAGGGGCAGTTGGCCATCCCGGCACTGCAGCGCAGGTTCCCCTCACTGGCCCTGGCGGTGCCGCGCGAGGAGTTGCGCCACATCGAGAACTGGGCGATGCGGCGGCTGGTCCGGCTCCCTGTCCGCGCCGCCGGAGAGGGAGCGGCATGACCGCCTGTCAGACCGAAGCGCGCGCCACCGTGCGCGTCGATCCGCGGCTGTGCCGGGGCACCGGTCTGTGCCGGGCCACGTCGCCCGCCCTGTTCCGGCTGACCGGTGCCGGGCACGCCGTGCCCGTCGAGAGCGAACTGCACGACGACGGCTCGGTGCGGCTCGCCCGGTCCGTCGCCGACTGCTGCCCCATGGGCGCCGTAGGAGGTGCTCGCCGGCCTCGACGGCGGTACCGGCGCCCACGTATCCAACCCCGACCGCAGCGACCGGAAGGGGTGATCCCGTGACACACACTTCTCAGGAGGAACCGACCATGGACCAGTCCGAGGCCATTCTGTCCAAGCTGTGGGAGCGCAACTACGACCCGCTCACCTGCGAGATCATCGACCGCCTGGCCCTGCGCCCCGACGCCCGCTGCCTGGACCTGGGCGCCGGGGCCGGATCCATGGCGTACCGGCTCGCCGAACAGGTACCCGAGGGCTCCGTGCTCGCCGTGGACGTGGACACCAGCCTGCTGGACGCTTCGCGCAGCCCACGCCTGATGGTACGTCAGGCCGACGTGGAGGAGGAGGACTTCGCCCCGGGGTCCTTCGACCTGATCCTCGCCCGGGCTGTGCTGTCGGTGCTGCGCGCCCCCGACGAGCTGCTCGCACGCGCCGTGCGCTGGCTCGCCCCGGGCGGCTGGCTGGTGGTGGAGGACTTCTACTTCCTGCCCGCCGAGGACGCGGCGACGCCGGTGGGGCGCGCGGTCATCGAGGCGTACCTGCGGACCTTCGACCTGCACGGCGCCGACATGCGCTTCGCCCGCCGGCTGCCCGCCCGGCTGGCGCAGCTCGGTCTGGCCCGCGTCGACCTGCACCTGCGGCCCCTCGGCCCCGGGCAGGGCGAGTACGAGAACGAACTCATACGGCGTCGCCTGGAGTTGCAGGGGCAGCCGCTCGTCGACAACGGCTGGGTGAGCGCCGAGCAGCTCGGCGAGTTCATCGCCGGGCTGGACCGGCCCGAGGCACGCGACGTCACGACGCTGCTGTTCTCGGCATGGGGACAGCGCCCCGCGACGTGACCGACAGCCACCGCTTGACTTCAACTTAAGTTGAACTTTTACGGTGGCAAGCACAGCAAGCGACCACAAGCTGTCACCGAGGAGAGGTACAGGTGCGCTCCGACCCGACAGTCAACGAACACGGCCGCCGAGGCGGGCCCGGCCGGGCGGGCGTTCTGGTGCTCGCCGGCACGCTCACGATCATGGCCGGAGCCGTGGTGTCCCCCGCGATACCCGGCATCCGCGCCGCGTTCGCCGACACCGCCGACGTCGACCTGCTGGCCAGGATGATCACCAGCGCCCACGCTTTGGCCATCGTGCTCTTCTCGCCGTTCGCGGGCGCCCTGTCCGAACGCCTCGGGCGTAAACGGGCCCTGGTGGCGGGCATGCTCACCTTCGCCCTGGGCGGCAGTTCCGGCTTCTACCTGCCCGACCTGGTGAGCATCCTGGCCGGCCGCGTCGTACTCGGGCTCGGCGTGTCCCTGATCATGACGAACAGCGTGGCCATGATCGCGGACCTGTACGACGGAACCGAGCGCCAGCGGCTGCTCGGGCGGCAGACCGCCGCCGGCGCCTTCGGCGGCGTGCTGCTGCTGGTCGGCGGCGGTGCACTCGCCGGGCTGGGCTGGCGTACGGTCTTCCTGGTCTACCTGCTCGGCGCGGCGCTCGTCGTCCCCGCGCTGACGCAGCTGCCGGAGACCCGGCCGGGAGCCGCCGGCACCCGGCCGGCCGCGGGCCCCTCCTCGTCCGGAGCCCTGCGCGGCCCGGCCACGGGGGTGGCGGCGGCGCTCGCCGCGATGTTCCTGGGCCAGGTGGCCTTCTACTCGGTGCCGGTGCAGGTCCCCTTCCTCGTGGAGGACCATTTCCACGCCGGTTCGGTGGCCTCCGGCGCGGTCATCGCGGTGCAGACACTCACCACCGGCCTGGTGTCGCTGCGCTTCGCCGCCATCCGGCGCCTGGCCGGCGAGTACGGCCTGGTCGCCACGGCCTTCGTGGCCATCGCCGTCGGCTACCTGGTGCTCTTCCTGGCCCCGCACGTCGCCGTCCTGGCGCTGGGCACCCTGGTGATGGGCGTGGGCCTGGGCGTGCTGATGCCCACGCTCAACAGCTGGGTGGTCAACGAGGCGCCGCCCGAGGCACGCAGCCGGTACACGGGTTTCCTGACCACCGCGCTCTTCCTCGGCCAGTTCCTGGCCCCGATCGTCACCCAGCCGCTGGTGCGGGTCCTCGGCATCCAGCCGATGTTCCTGGCCATAGCCGCCGGCGCGCTGCTGGTCGCCGCCGGGTACCTGGTCGGCGGCCGACGGCGCACGGCGGTCCCCGGCCGGGCGGGCGCCCCGGCCGGGGGGCGCGGGGAGCACCAGGAGCACCGGGAGGCGCCGGCCGCCGGGCCCGACCGCGCCGCCGACCGGACGGGGTGACGGGCCCCGGATGCCCCCACCCGGCCGCCGGCAGCCCCTGCGCACACCGACGTCGTGTTCACCGGAGGCGACCATGGCACCGCATTCCCCCCGCACTCCCACCACCCGGCGGGTCGAGTTCGTCCTCGACCTCGTCTGCGTCCACTCCTACCTCGCCTTCACCCGCTTCGAGCGCGCCGCGGCGCGGCGGCGGGCCGACGGCGACCGCGTGGAGGTGGTGTTCCGCCCCTTCCAGATCGCTCCCGAAGCCCCCGCCCAGGGCGAACCGCTGCCCGAGCGCCACCGGCGCGACTTCGGGACCGAGGCCGAGCGGATGACGCGGCACATGGCGGCCGTGGGCGCTCAAGAAGGCCTCCGCCTCGACTTCGACCGGGCGGTGTTCGTCAACACCCTCCCCGCCCACCGGCTCCTCGCCGCGGCCGGACGCCAGGGACGGGCGGAAGCGATGGCGGAACGCCTCTTCCGCGCCTACTTCACCGACGGCGCGAACATCGGCGACGCCGCCACGCTGGACCGTCTGGCCGCGCAGGCCGGCGTCCGGCGCGGCGCGCCGGACGAGCCCGACGAGCCGGACCTCGCGGCGGAACTCGCCAAGGTCCGCGCCGAGAGCGTCCGCCAGGTCCCGCTGCTGCGCTTCGACACCGGGACGGCCCTGACCGGCGCACAGCCTGAGGAGGCCTACCTCCGGGCGCTGTCCGGACCGCCCGCCCACTGACCCCTTCGCCGACTTCGACGTCACCTTCACCCATCACCGTCGCCGGTGACCGTCAGTCACCGGCAAAGAACCAGTAAGGAGAGGCATGTCCACGTCCCCTCTGCGTCTCGCGGTCATCTGCGCCAGCGTCCGGGAGGGCAGGTTCGGTCCTACGGTTGCGCGGTGGTTCGCCGACCAAGCCCGTCAGCGCGGCGACATCGAGGTCGACTACATCGACCTCGCCGAGCACCCCCTGCCGACGGTGCTCTCGCAGTCCCCCGACAGCGGCACCGCCGAGATCCTCGCGCAACTGACGCCCCGCCTGGAGAACGCGGACGCGTTCGTCGTCGTGACACCGGAGTACAACCACAGCTACCCGGCCTCGCTGAAGTCCTTGATCGACTGGCACTACACGCAGTGGCGGGCCAAGCCGGTCGGCCTGGTCTCCTACGGCGGTCTGGCCGGCGGCCTGCGCGCGGCCGAGCACCTGCGGCCCGTCTTCGCCGAGCTGCACGCGGTGACCATCCGCGAGCAGGTGAGCTTCCACAACGCCTGGGACAGGTTTGACGAGAACGGCGACCTGAAGGAGCCGCAGGCGCCCGCCGCCGCGGCGAAGACCATGATGGACCAGCTCACCTGGTGGGCCGAGGCGCTGCGCGAGGCGCGCCGCAAGCGGCCGTACGGCCAGTGATCCGGTGCGGTGCGGGGCCCCGGCCCCGCACCGCACCGCCGGTCAGGCCGCCATGGTCATGCCCCGCCCGAGGCGGAAGCCGACACCGCGCACGGTGAGGATCCAGGACTTGTCGCCGAGCTTGTTCCGCAGGCTGTTGACGTGGGTGTCGATCGTCCGCCCTGCCGTGGTCGCGACACTCTTCTGCCACACACGCGCCATGAGCTCTCTGCGGCTGAAGACCGTGCCGGGCCGGGAGGCGAGCGTGTGCAGCAGGTCGAACTCCTTGCGCGTGAGGGAGAGTTGCTTGCCGGAGAGGTAGGCCTCACGCCGGGCCACGTCGATCTGCAGCGGACCGTGGACGATGCGGCTGCAGTTCATGGCGGGGCGGGCCCGGCGTAGCACGGCCTCCACGCGGGCCATCAGCTCCTGCACGCCGTAGGGTTTGTCGAGGCAGTCGTCGCATCCGGACTTCAGGCACAGCACGCGTTCGAGTTCGGTGGTGCGTTCCGTGATCGCTATGATCGGCGTGTCCGCCGCGGCGCGGATGTCCGCGCAGACCTGCAGGCCGTCGAGGTCCCGCAGCCCGAGGTCGATTAACACGAGGTCGGCTTGGTGGTGCAGCTCCAGCGCCGCTGCACCGGTCCCCACGCTCCAGGCAGCGTAGCCGTTCTTTCTCAGCAGGTGGACGACAGACCGTGCGCAGGCGGTGTCGTGGTCCACTACGAGCACCCGCATTACTTGCCCTTTCTCTACCCGACCGGCATGTGTCGCTGTTCAACTGGCATTGCTCATGGGTGGATCGTCCCGGCGGCGCCAGTGATCTGCCCCGACGGCTCCGCGACGGGCCGGCGGCCCCGGGTCAGGACACGCCGACCGCGCCGGAGCGAGCGGGGCAGACGCTGGAGCTGTGCCGACCACTCCCCCGTTGATCTGGCGGTATGGCCTGTTGCCTCCCCCACGCCTGGGCGAGTGAGCAGACCTGCAGGAGTCAACGTTTCAGCGTAAAAACCCTGCGCCAGGCACTGTCAATGAAGCGATGGCCAATCCCCTTCGTCCGCACGGCGCTTGTGCACGCTGGGTGACGGCACGCCGGGCCTGGATGCTGGTCGTGGCCTGTTTTCGACACCGCAGGCGACCGACCGCAACATGCCTATATGCCGAACATCACAGATCAGGTGACGGGATGTCAGGCCGGTGGTAGCGGTGGTCTCTACTGGGGCAGGCGGGGTTCGGCGGGTGCTGCCGAACAAAGGCCCCGGAGCGTTGTGATGTCGCCGTGCGCCCAGCGCCGAGGCGGTGGTTCGGCCCGGAGCGGCCAGGACGCCTGCGCCGCATCGGCCTTTCTGTTGATCGTCATGACGGTCGTCTTGCCCCTCCCACGGCAGGGCCGTCAGGCCCTGGCGGCCAGCCGTCGCCACGCGTTCCAGGTGTCGAGTCGCTGCCGGTAGGCCTTGTGCGGGCGGGCGTGTTCGGCCTGCGGTACCAGGACCCGCCAGGCAACGATCTGTGGAAACTCGTCGGGGCTGGTGGCCGCCGGATGTTTTCCACTGGCGCGGTGTGTGCGGAACGCGAGTGGGTAGGCACACCGACCTGATGCTTCTGCTCACAGGCCGACGTGTTTCCCACCGCTCGAGCGGCTCGCTTCACGAGATGGGTCGCTCGCAGCCAGTGATCGGTGGGCCGCTCAAGGAGGAAAGATCATGAAGAAGCTGATGCGTCATATCGCGGCCACGGGCGTTTGTGCCGCAGTCGCCGGAGGCGCTGTGTTCGCCACCGGAGCCTCAGCGATGGCGGCCTCTCCGCAGACGCCGGGGCATCTCCCCGTCCGGACCACCGCGGTCGCCACCGACCACAGCGGCTCCCAGCACACTGCCCACCAGCACATGGATCCCTGGGTCGCGGGCCAGCTGGCGATGTTCGAGCCCGCGGCCGCCAAGCGCCTGGCGGTGTACGACCCCTGGGTCAAGGACCAGCTTGCGCTGTTCGCCCCCGTTGCCCGGTAGCACCGCCCGGTGGGACCGCCCGTGGGACCGCCCGTGGGACCGCCGGTAGGACCTGCCTCAAACGCCTGTATGAGGACCTCGACGGCCTGGTCCGGTCCGGAGCCCACGTCCTGTGTCCGGCAGCCCGGGAGGGCGGTGCGCGCGATCTCCCTCAGCAGGCAGCGGAGGGGCCCGCACCCGCGTCCAGGACGGCGTTGACGCCTGCGGCGGTCTGCGCCGGGAAAGATGCCTGGCATGGCACCCCGAGTCGCTCGGCCAGGTCCCGGACGTGCAAGTCGGCGGCGGCGATCACCAGGATCGCCAAGGTAGGTACTCCCACTGGATGCCGGTATGCAGCACGAACAGGATCCCGCACAACGCCTGCCGGTCCGGCACCCGGGGCCGGCCCTCCACCAGCTTCGGCCCCGGCTCGGGCAGCAATGGCTCGATCAGCGACCACAGTTCGTCCGACCCGATCCAAGGCCGCGACTGGGTGCAGGCGGCGAGGACCAGCCAGGTCCAGCGGTCGGCGGCCTCGGGCGTGCGGATCTTTGGGGAGGTCCATCCGAGGGTCTGTTTGAACAGGCGGAAGGTGTGCTCGATGCCGAAGCGCCGCAGGTAGGCCTGCCAGAGACGGTCGGCGTCTACCGCGGTGGCGTCGGTGCCTGACCACCACAGCCGGACCGGCTTCGGTGTTGCGCCGCTGGGCAGGTGGCCGATGTCCAGGCGGATCACCGTCCCCTCGACGACCGGGAGAGTACCGTCGGCGCCCTGGCCGACCTCACCCCTGATGAGCGCCACGTCCTGCGCTCGGTCAGCCTCCTGGACGCCTTCGACCTCCCCCTGGCCACCCGGTCCGCGGGCCTCGCCCACGAGGCGCCGACGATGCGGCTGATCGGGCGTCCCTTCGTCCGCGAGAACCCCTTCGGGCTCTGGCCTTACCACCTGCACGCCCTGATCCGCTCCACCATCCGCGGCGCGGACGACCACACCGACGACCGTGGAGCCGCGCCGACTGGCAGCGCGCCGCCGAACGCGCCTTCACTGCCCTCGGCCAGCAGTGGCGAGACGGATCCGACCGCGACCGGCTTCTCCTGGTCGGCTGCCTGCGCCAAGGCCTGCGCCTGGCCGGCACCCACCGCCTGGAGCTGGGCTGGCTCACCGACGCGGCCTGGGCCTACATCAGCGACTCCGTCTGGGAGCCGATCGCCCCGCCCGACACCGGCGATCGCACCAGCCTGGACACGGCCGGCTGACGCTTTGGTCGAACTTCGCAGCGCCCTCACCCGCCGCCAGCACGAACACCGCGCCCGCACCGTGGAACGGCTGACCGGCGTCCTCGACACCCGCCTCCTGCCCGCCGAACTCGAGGAGATGGCCCTGTACTACCGGGCCAAGGCCTATCGCGACACGGGCAGAGCCAGGAATCACGCCGCGGATACCAGCAGGTCGCCGACAAGGGCGGCCGCCTGGCCCCGCCGCCCGGCGCGGCCTTGCCCAGGCCGCCCGGCTCGCCGGAGACTTCCCCACTGCATACGCCGCCGCACAGACGCTGGGCTGGGAAGGACGCCACCAGCGCGTCCTGGGCGACCTCTTGTGGCTGCAAGGAAAACCAGAACGCGCGGCCGCCGCCTACCTCGCCGGACGCACGGAAGCCGAACAGCACGCCAAAGCCGGCGAAGCCGCACACAACCAAGCCCTGCGCGCCCTCGCCGTCGCCTTCCACGACCCCCACCAGGCCGACGACGAAATCGACCTCGCCCACCAGCTCCTCGCCAACCTCGACCTGCGCGCCACCACGATCAACGCCGGCCATCGCCGCTCTGATCCGCGATGCCGGTGATCCCGCGCTCGACGACCGCATTCGCACCCTGCGCACCGAGCTCGACGTCGCCGGCCTCACCTCCATGGCCCCCACCCTCGAACTCGCCGCCGCACTCCACCAGGCCGTCCTCGACGACCACGACGCACTTGCCGCCACCCTTGCCCGGCTGCGCGAACAGACCCAGAGCGGGGACTACGCCTACTACACCGACATCGCCTCCTCCATGGCCGGCATTGCCCTCCCCGACGGTCACACGCCGCCGCACTGGCTGGATGGCGAACAGGCCACCCGCACTCGATGGTGCACCCTCGTCACCACCCGCCAGCACCACCTCCACCAGTAAGAGCAGAAGGGACGCGACGCCGCCCCGGCTGCTCCTATGTGGCACACAGCCCGTTTTCCCCAGGCGAGCGGGGTGCAGTGTGAGGGTGTGAGGCGTGAGACGAGGGCCTGCGGAAGGACGGCAGGACGTACCACGCGTCGGCCGTGGACTTCTGGGTCGTGACCTTCGCCCCGGACGACCGCACGTTCTACACGACGCTCGCCACCGGGGGCACGACCTACCTGGTCCGCGGCGACCTGCGCGCCCGCACTGTCACCACGCTCCACCAGAACGTCGAGGGCCCGTCCCTCCCCCCCGACGGCACGCGCATCGCGTACAAGAAGCGGGTCAAGGGTCTTCCCAAGGACACGCCCTGGCGCCTGTCCGTCCCGGATCTGCGCACGATGCGTGAGACACCGCTCGCGGAGTCCCGCAGCGTGGACGACCAGGCGGTCCGGCGGGACGACCACACCCTGGTCTACGCCCTGCCGGGCGACTACGGGCGGACCTGTACCAGGTCCCGGCGGACGGTGTGGGAAAGCCGCGGCGCATCAGCACCGCGGCCCTTTCCCCGGCCTACGTCCAGTGATCCCGGGTGTGACACTGGGTGTGTGCGGACGCTCGAGGACCTTCGCGCCAGCGCCACGAGCCGGGCGCCCTACCGCTCGGTGAAGGTCGAGGCCGAACTGGACGAGCCGCTGTCGCGCTGGCTGTGGCTGGTGAAGACGGTCCTGCTCATCCCCCACCACCTGGTGCTGACGGCGCTGTGGCCCCTTTTCGCCGCGGCGAGCGTGGTCGCCTTCTTCACGATCCTGTTCACAGGGCGGTACCCGCGGATCCTGTTCGCCTTCACCACGGGCGTGCTGCGCTGGTCCTGGCGGGTCGGTTACTACTACTTCGGGGCGCTCGGCACCGACCGTTATCCGCCGTTCAGCCTGGGCGCCGTGCCCGGGTATCCGGCACGGCTGGAGATCGCCCACCCCGAGCGGCTGTCACGCGGCCTGGTGCTGGTGAAGTCCTGGCTGCTGCTCCTGCCGCACTACCTGTTCCTGGCCCTCGTCCCCCTGGCCCTCCGTCTGGCCGAGTGGTGGGGTGGGCTGATCTGGCTGCTGGCGGTGATCGCCGCTGTGGTCTCCAGCCTGGTGGGGCCCGGAACGATGCTGCTGTTCACGGGCCGCTATCCCAGGCACATGTTCGACACGATCGTTGGTGTCGACAGGTGGATCCTGCGGGTGGCGGCGTACGCGGCGCTGATGACGGATGAGTATCCGCCCCTGCGGTTCGACCGCGGCGGCACCGAGGCCGGCCGGGAGACCGAGGCCGACCGGCCCTGACAGCACAGCGGGGGTACGGAAGCCGCCCCGGCGGGTGGCCGGCGGCGCAGGCTCGCCCGGTGGAAGGTCAGGCCGGGTTCAGGGGAGTAATACCGGTGCCCGTGTAGAGCTCAGGTTCCAGCGACAGGACGGTGAGCGGTTCCCCCGCCTTCACCGCCGGCCAGGCGATCGCCGCCACGTGCGCCACCGGCCAGTCGTCGTTGGTCCACTCCATCGCATCCACCGCGTGCGCCGCGGTGAACGGCACGTTCTCCGCGAACCGCGGGGACGCCGCGTGCTTGCCCGCGCCGGCGACCTGCCGTTCGGCACCGCGGACGAGCGGCTCGAGGGCCTGGCTGTCGTGCAGGTTGGCGCCGGAGATGGCGATCGAGAGGGGCAGCCCGTTCCGGTCCACGAGGAGGTGGATTTTCGATCCGTTTTTACCGCGGTCGGTCAGATTCGGTCCCGTCAGGGTCCCCCTTTGACCGCACGGACGCTGACGGAGTCGATCGCGCATCACGACCAGTCCAACTCGCCCTGACCACCGAGATGGTCGAGCACCAGGCGATGGAGCTTGGCCCACACACGAGCCTCGGACCACTCGGTGAATCACCTGAACGCGGTCACCCCAGACGGACCGAACCCGGGAGGGAGCTGGTTCCACGTGCAGCCTGACGTGGCCACGAACACGATGGCGGCCAAGACTTCGCGATCTCCATGGCTTCGACGCCGACCACCAGCCGACCACCGCCCTTCGGACGGGTCGGCGCCGGCGGCGCAACCCGCTGGAACAACTCCCACAAACGGTCCGGCACCAACCGCTCGACAAGCTCACTCAAATTCCGCCAGCATCCCGCAAGATCACACCAAATGAGATGGCTGGCCTGTGATAAACACTCTGGACAGTCCGCCCCGTGTCGCCGGCCATTGAGAATGACTCTGACAGCCCCGTCCTTGGACCTGGCTGGCTATCGCGCGGCCCCTCTCTTGTGTGCGATGTCCTAGCTTGTCTGTTATAGGAGTCCGGGGCGGTAACGAAGGCGCCTCGGTCTGAACACCGAGGAGGGATCGTGGCTGTCACGACGACGCTGGTCGCACGCACAGGAGCGGCCTTCCAGGTACCGCAGGGCGGAACACTGCGTGTGATCAACACGTACGGAAGCCAAGTGGTCGACACCTGGGCAGTAGCGAGGCAGGAACCGCAGCACGGGCTGTCGATGGCGCACACGCGCGCCGTGCTGGGCCGCCTGATGGTGAAGGCCGGTGACGAGCTGGTCGACGATCGACGCAGGCCCGTCCTTCAAATCGCCGAGGACACCTCTCCGGGCGTGCACGACACCCTGATCCCGGCCTGTGACCCCGTCCGCTACCAGCAACTGGGACACAAAGGACACCACGACAACTGCAGCGACAACTACCACCGAGCCCTCGCCGAGTCCGGCCTCCCGGACCTCATGACCCCGGTGCCTGCTCCACTCAATTTGTTCATGAATGTGCCCGTCAACTCGGACGGTGACATCGTGTTTAGCGCGCCGGTCAGCCGTCCGGGCGACTCGGTGCTCCTGCGGGCGCTCACGGATGTGGTGATCGTGCTGTCCGCCTGTCCGCAGGACCTCGTCCCGGTCAACGGCGATCTCCAGCAACCAAGGGACCTGGAGATCCGTATCACGACCGAATCTGACCGACCGCGGTAAAAACGGATCGAAAATCCACCTCCTCGTCGACCGGAACGGGCTGCCCCTCTCGATCGCCATCTCCGGCGCCAACCTGCACGACAGCCAGGCCCTCGATCCCCTCGTCCGCGGGATACCGCCCATCCGCTCCCGATGCGGACCCCCGCGGACGACGCCCGACCAAACTCCACGGCGACAAGGGATACGACTACTCTCACCTGCGGCAATGGTTGCGCACGCGGGGCATCATCCCTCGCATCGCCCGACGCGGAGTCGAGAGCTCCCAACATCTGGGCCGGCACTGGTGGGTCGTCGAACGCTCCATCGCCCGGCTCAGCGGATGCCGACGGCTACACCGCCGCTACGAACGCAAGGCCAGCCACTTCCTGGCCTTCACCGCCCTCGCAGCGACACTCATCTGCTACCGCAGACTGCCCAAATGAAATGGCCTGTCAGGTGACACTTGGTCGACCACGGCCAGCCAGTTCGGCAACTGCGCCTGGGAGGGGTCGACGGGGCGCCGGCGCCACCAATCCGGCCCCGTCTGCCGCTGCGGCAACCGGGGCTGTCTGGAGACCTTCGCGTCGGCGCGGTGCCGGGCGCCGAACAGGACCAGGAGCAGGCCGAGGGCGAGTTTCGAGGCTCCTACCCAGGCGGCCGACTGCTTGTGGGCGGAGGCGCCGCCCGAGCCTCCCGCCTCTGCCCACCAGGCGGTAGACCATGGTCCAGGCTCGCCACGGCGTCGGCTGGGCAGTGGACCGACGGCGAGCCAGTCACTGCGTCGCTACACGCCCGTGAGCACTCCGTCCGCGAGAGCGCCGACCGTCTCGGCATCGCGCCGGCGGCAGTACCTGTGGGCATGCCGGGTCGCAGAGGGCGAGTCCCGGCGCAGCCGGTGCCCGTCAGCCTTGGCCGACGTCCTTGGATGCCGCCCGGGCGATGGTGTCCGCCACCGTTGTGCATGCGAGTCGGGCCACGGAGCGCAGCTCGGCGTCCGAAGTGCCGGCACGGCTCAGTACGGCCAGCGACTGGTTGATGGCGACGACGAACAGGGCGAGCTCGTCGAGCGTCCGGCTGTCGGTCGAGGAGTCCGCCAGTGCCGCACGTACCCGTTGGCGCTGTGCGTCGAGCAGGCCACGCACCTGCATGCCGTTCTCCTCCTTCAGCGTCAGTGACTGCGCGGCGGACTGGGCGATGAGGCACCCCACGGGGACCGACGGGTCGGCGATACGGCTGAGGACGACGTCGAAGAATGCCTCGATGGCCCGCACCGGGTCACCGGGGTGCGCCGCGAGCGCCTGCTCATACCGCGCGCCGTAGATCGACGCGTAGCGGTCCAGGCACTTGCCGAACAGAGTCTCCTTGTTGCCGAAGGTGCCGTAGAGGGAGCCGCGGCCGAGGCCGGTGGCCGAACCGAGGGCATCGAGTGAGGTGTCCGCGTACCCGCGCTGCCAGAACACCCGCATGGCCTGGTCCAGGGCCGCGCTGATGTCGAACTGCTTCCGGCCGGACACAGCGTCCACCTCCTTCTGTACGTCCCTGGTGTGATCCTACTCGCATCTTGGACTGATCGGTCAACATATCTTTGACCGATCAGTCCAAGATGCTTAGCGTGAGGGTCCCGGTTGTCGCACCCGAAAGGCCGCACCATGATCGACGACATCGCGTCAGGGACCCGCGTACAGGCTGTTCCGCCTGCCGGCGGGCGCCGACCGCGCGCCGGGATCTGGTTCGTAGCCGCCGTGTACACCGTGGTCATGCTGGGCGGGACGCTGCCGATTCCGCTGTATGTGCTCTGGGCGCCTGTATGTGCTCTGGGCGCCGCAGATGGGCTTCGGGCCCTTCACCACCACGCTGGTCTTCGCCGTCTACGCCGTGGGGACCGTGCTCGCGCTGATGGTGTTCGCGTCGCTGTCCGACCGTGTGGGCCGCCGTCCTCTCCTGGCCGCCGCTGTACTCGCCGCGGCCACGAGCACAGCGCTGTTCCTCCTGGCGCACGATGTCGGAACCCTTCTGGCAGCACGGTTCCTGTGCGGCCTGGGCACCGGTGTCTTCACCGCCACAGGGACCGCGGCACTGGGCGAGCCGGCCGGAGCCGAGCGCACCCGACTGGTGTCGACCGTCTCCACGGCGGCGAACATGGGCGGGCTGGGGCTGGGCACCATTGTCGCGGGCCTGTTCGGGCACTACGGGGCGACCCCCACGCACCTGGTGTTCTGGGCTTACCTCGCCAGCCTGGTCCCAGCGCTTGTGGCCGTCATCGTCACCCCGGAGACCGTCGCGTCCCGGCAGCGCCCTGCGATGTCCGTGCGCCGCCCGGCCTTTCCCGACCGGCGGGCAGCCCGGACCGAGTTCCTGAGGGCCGCCACGGCTGTCCTCGCCGCGTTCGCGGTCAGCGGACTGTTCTCGTCGCTGGTGCCCTCCTTTCTCCGTGAACAGTTGCACGTCCACAACGTCGCAGCCGTCGGCGCAGAGGTCGGTCTGCTGTTCATCGTCGCCCTGATCGCGCAGGTGGCCGCCCCGGAGCGGTGGACCTCCGGGCGCCGGCCGACGTCGGCGTTCCTCGTGGCGGGCGTCGCAGTGTTGGAGGCCGGGCTGTGGGCACGGTCACTGCCGACGTTCGCCGCCGGAACGCTCCTGGCGGGCACGGGCATCGGCCTGGCCTTCCGCCGCGGCGTCGCGGTCCCCCAGCGGCTCGCCGTCCCGCGGCGCCGGGCGGACCTGCTCTCCACGTACTTCCTGGTCGCCTACACCGGCACGATCGTTCCCACGCTGGCCCTGGGACTCCTCGACCAGACCATCAACCAGGACGTCGCCACCCTGATCCTCGCCGTCGCCGTCATTGCGACAACCCTCGCGAGCGCACTCAGCCGCCCAGCCACCACCATGGCCTGAGCGGCCGCCGCACCGAGTGGCTCTGTGTCCCGCGCTCTCAAAGACGGGCTCCGAATGGATACCCAGGGCGAGTCAATAATGGCGCTGAACACCCCAAATAGTCGATTTGCTCGGAACTCGTGCCCGGCCCCGCCCCGGCCGACATACCGAACCAGTACACCCGATATCGATGGAGCAAAACCATGACTGACCCGGCAACCACCGCCCGCGTCCCCGACAACCCGGTCCGCGACCTGCCCCTGCACGACCTGGCCGGCTTCACCCACCGCTGGGTCGACGCGGGCGGCGTCCGGCTTCACGCGGTCGAGGGCGGTCAGCCGAACGGCCCAGCCGTCGTGCTGCTCGCCGGATTCCCGCAGACCTGGTGGGCATGGCGAAAGGTGATGCCCGGCCTGGCCGACCGGTTCCACGTCATCGCGATCGACCTGCCGGGCCAAGGCCACTCCGAACGCCCGGACGGCAGCTACGACACGCACACGGTCGCCGCGTACGTCCACGCCGCGGTGCAAGCGCTCGGAGTGTCGACATACTGGCTGGCCGCCCACGACATCGGCGCCTGGGTCGCCTTCTCCCTCGCCCTGAAGCACGAGAGCCGGTTGCACGGCCTCGCACTGCTCGACGCCGGTATCCCGGGCATCACCCTCCCCGACACCATCCCGACCGACCCCGAGGTGGCGTGGAAGACCTGGCACTTCGCATTCCATCTCGTGCCCGACCTGCCCGAAACACTGCTCACGGGCCGAGAACGCGAGTACGTCGGCTGGTTCCTGAAGGCCAAGACCCTCGCCTCCGACACCTTCGACGACGCCGAGATCGAGCAGTACGCCGCGGCCATCACCGCTGACGGCGGACTCCGCGCTTCCCTGGCCTACTACCGGGACGCCGCTGAATCGGCGCGGAAGAACCACGAGGCCCTTGAACAGCACCACCTGACGGTGCCGGTTCTCGGGATCTCCAGCAGCCACGGTTCCATCCCTGACATGGCAGCTTCCATCCGGCCGTGGGCCGACAACACCACCGGGATCGTCGTGCCGGACGCAGGCCACTTCATCCCGGACGAACACCCCGACGCCGTCGCTGCCGCTCTGGCCGGCTTCATCGCTGAAAGCGATTGACCCCGGCTACACCCACCCGCCTGCCAGGCGACCGGCCTGTTCTGGCTCACAGCGTTGTTCCGGCTCACCGCGAACTCGCCGAACGCACCTCGCTCCCGAGGGCGACGACGCATACGGCGTCGGCAAAGGCTGCGGCTGAAAGCCCCTCATCGCCGACGGCCCCTGCCTGCGGCCTGCTGAACCATCAAGATCATCCCGTGTCCTGCGGCTGCGGCAAATCGCGCTGAGCAGCCACGGCCGGGGCGGTCAGGACGCTGCGGGGACTGTGGCGTCGAGGCCGCGGGCGGCGACGAATTGTGCGCTGCCGTCGGCCAGGCGGTAGCGCAGGCCCACCACGGCGGCCTGCCCGGCGGCGACCTTGTCGGCGAGGACCCGGGAGCGGTCCAGGAGCAGGTCGGCGGTGTGCCTTATGTGCTCGGCGAGGATCTGATCGGGTTCGACCTGTCCGGCGGCTCGCGCGGCCAGCACGCTGGGGGTCACCCGCTCGACGACGTCCCGGACGTACCCGGCCGGCGTCATGCCGTTCTCCAGCGCGGCGCACGCGGCGCCGACCGCGCCGCACGAGTCGTGGCCGAGGACCACGACCAGCGGGCAGCCCAGCACGTCCACGCCGAACTCGATGCTGCCCAGCACCTCCGGGCCCATGACGTGGCCGGCGGTGCGCACCACGAACAGGTCGCCCAGGCCGCGGTCGAAGATGATCTCGGCGGCCAGCCGGGAGTCGGAGCACCCGAACAGCACGGCGAAGGGCTGCTGGGACGGTGCGGTCTCGGCGCGGCGGGTGGCGTCCTGGTTGGGGTGCTCAGGGGTGCCGGCGACGAAGCGCCGGTTACCGGCCAGCAGCAGCTCGAAGGCGTCGCGGGGCGTCGGAGTGTGGATCTCGGTCATGGCCGAAGCCTACGAGCCGTACGGTTCGTTGGCAGTGCGTGGATGCTCACAACGGTGATGCGCAGCCCTTTGCGGCCTCTCTGGAGGTGTACTGGCTCCCGCCCTGGTCGGACAGTCACACCGATGCCGGCGCGCATGGACGAGCGATGAGGCGGCTGGCGTCGTGGAACGGACGGGCGGTGATAGTCGCCATCGCGGTGGCCACCGTGATCCTCGCGGTGGTGTCCGTCGTGTTGCGTGACCTGCCCAGGTGAGTGTGTATGAGCTGTTCGGGGAACTGGTGGTGCGCAGCTGGCGTGCGGCAGCTGGCCGGCAGTCGGATGGGCCGCAGGATGACCACCCGGACGAGCGGTGCGGCGGGCCCGATTCCCCGGCGGCGCCTGCGCATCCCGCGGAGTGTGCGGATCCTGTGGGACCGCCCGCCCGGCTGCACCGTTCTCCCAGGGGTGCAGCCGCCCCGTGCCCGTACGCCGCGTGCACACAGGTGCGGGCCGTGGGAGCTGCGTGCGCGTCAGGGTGCGGGAGGGACGGCGCGGGCCAGGGGTTCCAGGTTGCCGTAGAGGGCGGCGTGGAGTGCGGCCGCGAGTTCACGGGCGCGTTCTTCGCTGCGCACGCCGTGCATCATGAAGTAGACCGGCCCTGTGTAGGCGTCCAGGTCGACCTCGTGGCTGTGGACCAGGCGGGTGATCGCGTCCCGGATTGCCTCGTTGACGGTATCGGCGACCGCGTCGCCGGAGCCGGCGGTGAGGGTGTCCGCCTTCACGGTCCACCGCTGGCGCTTTTCGGATTCGATGGCGACGAATACGGCGTTGTGCGCCATGGCGTTGCGGTAGACGTCGTGGAAGGCGTCGGTGCCGGTGGCATCCGGGATGAGGTGCGCGGGGCAGGGAACCGGCAGAGGCTGCACCAGGGCATTCTGCCAACAGGTGAGATCTCTGCGCACCCGCCACGCGATGGCGGATCAGGTGATCGCCTCGGCAGCTCCGGATCAGTGCGCCCCTGGGCACCGCACTGGCCTGTCCGGGCGCCCTACCGCGTGTATTGAGTCACGGATGGAACCGCCACCGGCCTTCAGAAATGACATCCACCTTGCCGTCCCTGACGCGAACGGCCGTCTCGTCGTCGATGAAGTAGATCGGGAAGTCCGCCCGCGCAGCGATGCGATCAGCCCAGGCGTCGTCCCGCTCGGGGAAATCCGGTGAGTACAGGTGAGGCTTGAGATACCAGTCGAAGAGGCCGAACGGCGGCTCCACGGTCGTCGCGCCGAGCACGTGGAGGTCCGTGGTGTCACCGATGACGTCGGCAGAGTGTCCGGTGAGATTACGGCTGAAGATCATTGATCCGGCGCTGAACCCCACATAGACCCGGCTCTCCAGCGCCTCCAGGAAGCCGTCGGCCAGGCCGTTGCCGGTGATGCTGCGCGCGAGGTGGTAATGGCTGCCGCCCCCCACATAGATGACGTCGGCGTGGAGCAGCCGGTCGAGCACCATCCGCCGGGGCAGGCCATTCAGCTCCAGGACGTCGAACTCCCGCCAGCCGAGGCCGTGCAGCCGGTTCATGTCAGCGACGAACCATCCATGGTCCCCGGACTCGGCGAGTGATGCCGTGGGAACGTACACGACGTTCGCCGATCCGAATGGCCTACCCATCATCTCCCGCAACGCATCCCGCAGCGATTCGTTACGGAGGCCACTCGCCGTCAACAGCAAGTTCATCGGGCGAGCCAAGCACGACTCACGGGCCCGCACAACAAGCCCAGGATCCATCACTACCGTCATGGCATGGACGCATCAGGAACACCCTGGGCTTGTGCCCGAGGCCGCCGATCTGGTGATCGACGCGCCTTTGTGGGCGGTGAGTCAGTCCGGGGCCGTCTGTGCTCCACTGGATCTATTCGGCTGCTGTTGCCGGAGACGGCGGTGCTGGTCGACATCCGGCCCGGTCACAGAAATGCCCGAACCAGGGTCAGGGGCGGACAGTCTGGGAGAACTGACGCCACCCGGTGCAGGATGCCGTCGGGACGCGGGTCCCCGGGCGCTTGTCACGCCCCGGCGCGGTGGTCGTGAAAGTCGCCATGTACCAGATCGCTGACGTGGGGGCCCGTGTGTGGCGCGGGTGCGCGGTGGATGGCAAGGATGGCGGCGTCATCGGCGAGAGCCCCGTCGGCGTGGGCAAGAAGGTCTTTTTCGATGTGCTGCACAAGTGTCTTGGGGCTGCTCTTGGCCCATAGGGGGAGCCGCTCCTCCAGCGGGTAGAACGCTCGGCTCCTGTCGCGGGCCTCCACGACGCCGTCGGTGTAAAGGAGGAGCGTGTCGCCGGCCTGGAACGAGAAGGTGTGCACGGCATGGGTCTTCGGGCCCAGCCTCCACATGCCCAGCGGAGGCGCCGGGTAGAGACTTGTCACGGAGGTCACGTGTCCGTGCCGGAGTAGCAGGGGTGGCGGGTGTCCGCAGTGGACGACCTGTGATATCGGGCTGTGGTCGGGGATCTCGACCAGCAGCGCGGTGATGAAGTGCTCCTGGGCTTCTCCGTTCGCCTCTGGGAATCCGGTGAGGTAGCGGCAGACGCTGCGGTCCAGCGCCTCCGCCAGGCCCGGCAGACTGACGTGGTGGTGGGCGGCCTCCTGGAATGCGCCGAGCAGCGTGGCCGCCTCCCCGATCGCGGCCAGTCCCTTTCCTCTGACATCTCCGATGATCACGCGAGTGTGGTCACCGGTGTGCGCCACCGCGTACAGGTCGCCGCCGATGCAGGCCTCCTTCTCGGCGGCCAGGTAGGAGGATGCGACGTGCAGGGAGCCGATCCGGTCGGGCAGCGGGCGCAGCAGGGCCCGCTGGGCGGCCTCGGAGACGGACCTCACTTGGGCCAGTTCCGCCGTGCGCCGGTCACGGACGAAGCAGACGATCACGGCGAAGACCGAGAGAATCGCAAGCCCGATGATCTGCGAGATGTGGTTGGTGGTGGCCAGTCCGCCGTGGAGCACAGCGATGATGACCTGGGCTCCCACCGCCAGTGCCCCGATCAGTCCGGTCAGCCAGTAGCCGGCGAAGGCGGTGGTAATGGCCGGGGCGACGACGAGCAGCGGGCCGAGGTGGACGGATTCCGGGGAGTGTATGTCCACCAGAGTGATCACCATGATCAGCACAAGGGGGATCGCCACCAGCGCATGTCTCGACTGCCACAGCTGACGTAGAAGGGCGACGCGCTGCCCCACGTGCATCTTTCCAATGTGCACCATCGGCGTGGAAAACCAGTCTCTGCACGAATGCAGGAGTCACAGTGAATACTCATGGTCACCGCTGCACGACGAGAGCCCTTCGCCATGGCCAAACGCCCGGGAGGATCTTTTGCGGTGCCCTCCGCAAGGACCGAGCTCGGATTCAAGCCGAGGTGGAGGCTTGGAGCCGGCGTCCGTGTGGCCGGCCCTGCCAGGGCACCAAACCCCGGCTGATCGCCTGGCAGCCTCGGCCGATCGCCGGTCAGCCGGAGATGGCCGTCGTCCAGCCCCGGACGACGGCCTGCCTCGCCTTCTCCAGTTGTGCGTCGGTCGGGAACTGCGGCGTTCCCTCCACCGTCGGCAGCCGGGCGGCGGCGGCCTTGTCCAGGGTGCCGTCCTTCTGCATGACGTCCATGAGGGCCGGGCGGGCATAGCCGTGAAGCCCGAGGTTCTGGCCCTCCGTACTGAAGAGGTACTCCTGCCACAGGCGGGCGGCCGCCGGGTGCGGGGCGTTTTTGTTGATCGCCTGTGCGTAGTACTGGGCGAAGCTGCCATCGAAGGGGATCGCGACCTGCCAGTTCACGCCCTTGCCGCGGAGTTGGTCGGCGTAGCCGAGATTGAGGTAGTCCCAGTTGATGCTGATGGGCGTCCGGCCGGCCTCGATCGTGGCTGAGGTGGACTGGAGGGCATTGAAGTTGCCGGTCTTCTTCAGCTTGGCGAAGAAGTCGAGGCCGGGCCGGATGTCGTCGAACGACCCATTGTTCGCCAGCGCGGCCGCATAGACGCTGGCGAAGGCGGATTCAGCCCGGGTCGGGTTCCCCTCGAGCGCCACCATGCCGCGGTAGGCGGGCTTGAGCAGATCGGCGAAGGTCTGGGGGCAGGGCTTCACGCGCCGGGTGTCGCAGCCGATCGAGATGTAGCCGCCATAGTTGTTGGACCAGCGGGCCCCGGAGTCCTTCTGGTTGCCGGGGATCGCGTCCCACGACGCGACCTTGTACGGCGCGAGCAGACCCTGCCGTGCCGCCGCTCGGGCGAACGTGTCGCCGACGTCGATCACATCGGGGGCGGTCGGCCGGTTTCCGCTGCTCCTGAGGACGTTGATCTCGTCCTCGCTGTGCGCGTACGGATCTTCCACGGTGACCTTGATGCCGTACTTCTTCTCGAAGCCGTCGATCAGGCCGCCGTAGTCGGCCCAGTCACGCGGAAGCGCGATCGCCGTGACCCTGCCCTCCTTCTCCGCCGCGGCGACCAGGGCGCGCATCCCGCCCACGTTCTGCGCCGAGGTCGCCGACGACGGCTTCTCGATCCGGGCGGTCGGCGTGCCGCAGGCGTTCAGGCACAGTGCCGCGAGGGTGAGGCAGCCGAGTGCGGCCACGGCTCGGGCACGCGGTGCGGTCACGACGGCTCCAGGGGGTGCGGCGGCGCGGTCGTGGAGTTGCGGAACTCTTGAGGGCCCCGGCGGTATGGCCGCCGCGTCGGCCCTGAGGTCCCCCGGGCCAGCGTACCCACGCCAGGCGATCGCTTTAGACCTCGTTTCAGTTGGTGAGTCGGCGGTGGCTGATGAGGGCTGCGGCGATGCCGACGAAGGCGAGGAAGTGTTCGGCCGTGCGCTCGTAGCGGCGGTGCAGGCGTCGGCAGCCGGCGAGCCAGGACACGGTCCTCTCGACGACCCGGCGGTGACGGCCCAGCCGCTTGGAGGACTCGATGCCTTTGCGGGCGATGCAGTGGAGGATGCCGCGCTTGCGGAGCCATCGGCGCAGGTGGTCGTAGTCGTAGCCCTTGTCGGCGTGGAGCTTGGCCGGTCGCCGGCGGCGTGGGCCACGCCGGGAGCGGATCGGTGGGACCCCACGGACCAGCGGCTTCAGGCCGAGGCTGTCATGCATGCTGACGCCGGAGATGCCCAGCGACAGCGGTAGACCGTTCCGGTCCGTGATCAGGTGGATCTTCGATCCGTTCTTGCCGCGGTCGGATTCGGTCCGGCCAGTGGCCCCATTACCGTTTTCGTGGCCCCGCAATGGGGTTCCCGGCCTCCGGGCCCGGTATGACTTGGGCCCCCTGTCGATCATGGTCGAAAAGGTGGTGTCACCGGGACTCGGAGGCATTGGCAGACCGCTGATCAGGGGCATGACCGCTCGCGCCCGAGTCCGGGTGGGGCCAGGCCTTCGTAACGTGGATGCCGGCACGCTGATGCCGCAGAGGTCGGGAGAGGGGACGGATGGGGAGGGGCTGAATGAGTACGGACGAGGTCGACGTCTATCTCGGTCTGGATGTCGGTAAGGGTGAGCATCACGGCACCGCGCTCACTCCGGCGGGCAAGAAGGTCGCCGCGGCGCCCCGGGTCGGCACCTGACCTTCTGGTACCGAGACCTCGATGACCGCCGAGGCCTCTCCCCTGCCCAGCGCTCCCGGCCGACGCGAGGAGGACGGCATGCGCGTCTTCACCTGGTCGACCGGCCGCCCGGCTCTGCACGCTCGCTATCGTCTGGAATGGAGGTTCCGGGCCCGTCCCGAACAGAACGTGAATCAAGGGGAGTTCAGGTGAGCCAGGTCCGGCCCAGCGAGCAGATGCGCAACCTCGGCATCGTCCGGCGCGGCGCCCCGGTGCTGACCGAGGCAGCCCGACCGTTCGACCTGCCCGCCGAACGGGAGGCCGCCGAGCAGGCCGTGGAAGCGCTGTTCGCCTCCATGGAACGCATCGGCCGGGTCCACCTTTTCGCCAAGGGCATGGGACTCGCGGCCCCGCAGATCGGCATCGGCCGCGCGGCCGCCGCCGTCCAGCCACCCGACCAGGGCGCCGGCGCCATCGTGCTGCTCAACCCCCGCGTCACCGAGGACTCCGACGACACCGACGAGCAGTACGAAGGATGCCTGTCGTTCTTCGACGTCCGCGGGATGGTCCCCCGCCCGCTGCGCATCACCGTCGAGACCACGACGCTGGACGGCACCACGGTCACCACGGTGTACGAGCGGGGGCTTGCCCGGCTCATCGCCCACGAGATCGACCACCTCAACGGGATGCTGTACCTGAACCGGATGCGGCCCGGCGTCGAGCCCATCCCCATCGAGCAGTACCGGCAGACCGGCCGGTCCTGGGCATACGACTCGTGACCAGGTAGCAGGTCGTCCGGTGTTCCCACCCCGAACCGCGAAGTCCGGGGCCTTCCTCACGAGCCAACTCACCTCAGAAACTCACCGAGGTGAGTCATGGGTACGGGAACCCCCGGGCGTCGCACAAACCGGCTCGGGCAGAGCGGCACGCCGCTACGCTGGTCGCAGGGTGCGGCGCTCCCCCCGTGGCGCCGCACCCTCGCCTCCGGCCGGTCGCGCATGTGCCGACGCCGATTCCCGCGGCTCTGGCCCCACTGTCGGCCCCAGGGCATGCCCTTGGCAAAGGGAGGTGCCAAGGGGGGTGACGACATGCAGCACGGTGTTGCGGTCCCGATGGCTGGTGATGAGCCCGGCGTCGCGCAGGATGGAGGCGTGTCGGCTCACCGTCGACAGCGGTGCTGCGGCCCGCGTGGCGAGTTCGCTCGTGGTGCACGGGCCGTCGGCTATGGCTCGCAAGACGCGTGCCCGGGTGCGGCCGAGCAAGGCATCCAGCGGATCCACGGAAAGGGAGCTGAGTGTCTCAGCTGTGGACATCCAACCATATGGGTGATCTACAGGGTAAACCAGCACAGGGGGCAGGCTGGGGTCGACCAGCGTGGTGGCGCACTGACCGGACGGAGAGGGGTGGTCGAAGAAGGCGGGCTGAAGGAGAAGTCCTCTGCCGTCGAGCTGGATGCACCGGTCGACCGGGTACTGCAGTTCCAACACCGGCGGCACCCAGCGGCCACCGGGCACAAGCGTGGCCAGGAGCGCCTCGATACCGCCCTCTGCCACAGTGCGCACCCGGCTCGCTGCGTCCCGCTCGACGTGCTGCCGCGCCTGGTCCCAGTGAGGGGCGAGGCACCGGTGAAAGTAGTGGTGTATCTCGCCGCCGAGGGCCCGCAAGACGTCAGGCCGGCCACGGGCGAGATCGGCGGACCAGACCGGCAAGGTCCGTTCCCGTGCGATCAGAGCCATATCGGTCCGTAATCGATCACCTGGGGTACTCAGCATCGTTTCAATCCCGCATTCGAGTGTGCCGTCACCCGCCGGTGTCAAAAAGTCGGGGGAAGAGCCGAATACAGGCACGAGAACTTGCAGGAACTGCATGGCCCCGCGCAGCCGCCGCCGAGCCTCCAGCCGCCAGCGGTCGAACACGACCGCACCGTGCGATGCTCGCAGCAGGTACAGGCTCAGGAGCACCTCCCACATCGGGCTCGGCCGGCAGGCGATCTTGGTACGCGCGAGGTCTTGCGCAGTGAAGTGAATACGCAGCATGCCCACCTGCGTCAGCACACTCCACAAGGCGCATCGAGAGTAAGACGCCTTCCAGGCAATTTAGGTGATCTCCGGGTAGACCGTCGGGCCTTTCCACCGTGGTGGAAAGACGTTGCTAGGCGACCCAGAACGACACGAACATCGCCGTGGAACCGCAACCTGCTCTTCTCCGCAGCAGGCGGCGGAGTCGCATGACCCACCAGCCGATGCCGAGGGGATCAATAGTGCGCAAGTGCCTAGCTTCGTGGGGAGTGGCCACGGCAGTGATCACCAGTGCCATGGTCTTCAGCCCTGCCGCGAACGCCGCGGAACGGAACTACGAGGTTGTCATCTGCAGTGAGGATGGCGGCCTTGAAGGACCCGTCAACGTCGGCGGGTGGAACCAGAACAACCAGTACGTGCACACGCCGAACTTCATGCTCTACGACACAGGAACATGTGGACACCAGCCTCACTGGTGGTTCAAGCCCAACCAGACCGTGGAGATCAACGTCAAGATCAACAGGGATTGGACGCGGTACTTCAGGAACCTCAAGACCGACTGCTCGACCGGTGCCGTGTCCCACCCGACTCAGATCGTGTGCGCCATTCCGTGACACCGCGCACAGTAAACGGCACACCTCCACCCCGCGAGCTCACGAAAACTGAAGGAGCTTCGGCGGGAACCCGAGGGCGCCATGTCCTGACGTCGGTGAACAGGCCCAGTGGCACAGCACCTGAGCGCCCCGTATCACTTGAACCGGAACGGAGACATCCATATGCGCATGCGACAGATCGCAACCATCGTAGCGGCGACCGCCCTGGCAGTAGGCGGGGTGGTCGCCAGCACGGGAACAGCCGAAGCGGCAGGCGCTTGGTATGCGGTACCGCGGACCGGCGGCGGCAACCCCGGCTACATCAACGTCCACTTGCAGCCCGGTGACAACTGGATCCAGGAGACGATCGAAGCCCCAGACGGGCCCTGGTGCTGGCACCAGACCACAAACTGTGGTTCGTACGTCACCGGCCCGGCCTACCAATGCTACAGCGGTGCTCCCGTGTACAAGGACTGGCTGCCGGTCGCTCTGTCGACAGGAAAGAAAGGATATGTGGCACGCCATTGCGTGATCGCAACCTATGAGTAGGCCTCGGGGCCTCTCCTCATCTTCACCGAGGGCGCGTTCAGCTTCTGACACTGCCGAGCTCGCACGGGAGCGCAAGGTGCGCTGCGGCCGGGGCAAGCCCGGGGTCGGGTAGGGGCAGAGCAGCAACCGGGTGGATCACGTAGGTGGCCCGGTGCTCCCGACCAAGTTGGGGTGTTGGCTCCCAACGGGTCCGGGCACTGGAGCGGGGCCCGACGCCGTGGGGACGTCGAGCGCCTGGAGCTCGGCGTCGGGCCGCCACGTCACGCGTTGGTGCCGGGCGCGTTCCGCAGCAGTGCGGCAGTCATCGCCAGGAGTGTCTCCGCCTCAGCCCGGTCGTAGACAAAGTCCTTGGTGACCGCGTCGTTGTGCAGAGCGCCGCACGTCTGGCCGTGGAGGGCGTCCTGGATCCGCCACCACCGCTCGGTCTGGTTGCACTGGCTGGCGAGCTTCTTCGACCCGGGCCCATCCCAGGCGACGTTCTGCTGGATCCACTCCAGCGCACGCCTGACCTCCAGGATTGACGCCCTGATCTCCCCCACGGTCAGCAGCCGCTGCGCCTCCCTCAGCGTCTGGCCCACCTCGGCACGCTGCGGGTCGCCGACCGGGTACGGCACGGCCATCTCGAACGCCGCGGACGGCCCCAGCTGTGTGATCTGCTCTTCCCACCGGCTCTTGGCAATGGTGATGTCCTCCGTCTCCTGGGCACACGCCGGGTACCCGGCGGCCTGCGGCAGGGTCGCATTGAAGTCGATCTCGAAGCGGACGTCTCCGGTGCGGCCCTCCTCGATCGCGTGGATCTGCAGCGTCGTCAGCATGAAGGACTGGTTCGCCCGGTGGACGGTCGCATTCGGGGTGTACGCCAGGTTCACCGAAACTGCGGCGCAAGCTCGTCGAGGCCGCCCGGTGACCCACGCCTTCTTCAGCGACCCCGCCGAGAAGATCCTCACCGAACTCAGCCCGACCGAGCGGGCCGCCGTCAAGAGCGTCCGCCGCTCGCTCGAAGACGGCCCGGCACAAGGCCGCGGCCTGCCGGACGCCGACCCGCGCAGCGAGTCCCGCGTCGTCGTGCTGCTGCCCGAGCAGACCGGCGGCCGCGGGATCTCCGTCGTCTACCGCTACTGCCAGGGCCTGAACGCCGTCCTCATCCTCTGGCTGATCGCCGGACCGTAGGCATATCCCCGCCGTCCACCTGACCCGTGGACGGCTCGTAGGCACTGCGGTGCGCTACCCGCAGGCCCTCATGAGGCCACCAGTACGTGCGGGCCGTCACCAACGTCGAGCCGTCGAGGCGACCTGGTCCGCGTCGCCCTGATGGAAGCACGCCCCGCCGGCCTGCACACCTACCAGCTCATGGCCGCCACCCGCCTGACCCGCTCACAGGTCGGCCGCGGCATCCGACACGTCCGCGATGTCGTTGCCGCGGAGAACCTGACGCCGATCACATGGACACGGCGGGAGGGGTTCATGTTCTCCGACGACCCCGCGGACTGGATCGAGTACGACAAGCGGCAGTTCCGGCAGATCCTCGGCCGCCTCACCCGGGTGATCACGGGCACGCTCGACCCGCACCTGGCCCGCTACCCCGACGACGAATGGGCCCAGCTCGCCACCGCACAGCTCACCGGTGTCCGCGCAACCCTCGCCCAGCTCTCCAAATAGCCCCCGCAGCCGATCACCCTGCCGAGCCCGCCATGCCCGCTGCCACCCGTCGCCGCCGCTACCCCTCCGACACCTCCGTCGCCGAATGGGCATTCCTGGAACCCCTGCTGCCCGTCCCGGCCTGCCAGACCAAGACTGGTGGACACCCGGAGAAATAGCCCTGGCGGGAGATCGTCGACGGCATCCGCCGCATCGTCGACAACGGCGCGAAGTGGCGGGCCCTGCCTGCGGATTTCCCGCCGTGGGAGACGGTTTACGGGTTCTTCTGGCGGTGGAACCGGGCCGGAGTCGTCACCTACATCCGTGACCAGCTCCGCCGCAGGATCCGTACCGGAAAGGGCCGCTGCTTCCATCCAGTGACACTGATCGTGGACTCCCAGTCGGTCAAGGGCGCTTCCACCGTCGGCCGCCACAGCCGCGGCTACGACGCCGCGAAGAGAATCAACGGACGCAAGCGACATATCACCGTCGACACGCTCGGCCTGCCCGTGATGATCACGGTGACGCCCGCCGACATCCAGGACCGCGACGCCGCCCGCGACGTCTTCTGGCGCCTGCGCCTCACCCAGCCGCAGATCACCCGGATCTGGGCCGGCCGCGGCTACGCCGGCGACCTCGTGGACTGGGCCCGCGACCGCCTCTGGCTCACCCTGCGCATCGTCTCCCGCCCCAAAGGGGTCAAGGGCTTCGTCGTCCTGCCCCGTCGCTGGAAAGTCGAGCGCGCGATCGGCTGGTGCATGAACGCCCGCCGCAACGCACGCGACTACGAACGCCTGCCCCAGCACTCCGAAGCCCACCTGAACTGGGCACTCATCACCACGATGACCCGGCGCCTCACCCGGAAAAGCCCCCGCACCAGTCAGTGGACAAAGAGGCCGCCAACCGGGCAGTGACGCCGGTTACTACGTGGTGGACTCCGGTCCAGGACGCTGCAGCCGCCCGCCGAGCAGCATCGCGCAGGCCCCGAGGGTCAGCAGCCCGCCGGCCAGGAAGGTGTCCCGCACGTCGGCCCACGGCAGAATCACTCCCCCGAGCGCGGCGCCCGCCGCGATTCTGGCATTGTATGAACCGGAGTTGGCTGCGAGTGCGATATCTGTGCGGCCCGGGGCACAGTGCAGCATCGCGTTCTGGGTCGTCATGAACACCGGCCCGAGCGCACCGCCCATCAGCGTCAGGAACACCACCGCCGCCACCGGATCGGTGCCGGCCGAGTACAGGCCGAGCATGGCCACCGTCTGCGTCGCCACGGCCGTGGTCAGCGCGGACTGCGGGAAGCGGTCGAGCACTGCCCCGGTGATGCTCGGGACCGGCTGACATTGCGGCCATCGCCGACAGGTCGGATCGCCGGGTGGCTGCCAGTGCTGTGTGTGCGGCGCTGTCGAGGGCCCGGTCGGGGGAGGCGAGGGCGTCAGGTAGCGGTGGTCCACGGCGTCTCCTGATCCCGCTTGTAGGCGGCGAGGAGGAAGAGCCAGATCTCGCTGACGGTGGGGAAGGGGGCGACCGCGTGCCTGAGCCGTTTGAGCGGGACCTCGCCGGCGACCGCGATGGTGGCCGAGTGCAGGAGTTCGCTGACGCCGGGGCCGACGAAGGTCACTCCGAGCAGGATTTCCCGGTTCAGGTCGACGACCAGCCGGGCGTGGCCCTGGTAGCCGTCGGCGTAGAGGTCGGCGCCTTGGGCGGCGTTGAAGTCGAGGTCGACGGTCTTGATGCGGTATCCGGCGCGCTCCGCCTGTTCGGCGCTCAGGCCCACCGAGGCCGCCTCTGGGTCGCTGAAGAAAACCTGGGGTACGGCGTGCTGGTCAGCGGTGGTGGCGTGGTCGCCCCAGGGCGTGTCGTCCAGCGGGCGGCCGGCGGCGCGGGCGCCGATGGCGTCGCCTGCGGTCCGGGCTTGGTATTTGCCCTGGTGGGTGAGCAGGGCGCGGTGGTTGACGTCGCCGAGGGCGTACAGCCAGTCGCCGTCGGCACCCTGGACCAGGCAGGTGGTGTCCACGTCCAACCAGGAGCCGGGGGTGAGGCCGACGGTGTCGAGTCCGATGTCGTCTGTGGCGGGGGTGCGACCGGTGGCGAACAGGACCTCGTCGGCCTCCAGCTCGCCGCCGTCGTCGAGGGCGAGGGTGACCGGCCCCTCCGGGTCCGGGCGTCGCAGGGCGGTCACCTGGACGCCTATCCGCACGTCCACGCCCGCCTCGCTCAATCCCTGGGCGACCAGTTCGCCGGCGAAGGGTTCCATGCGGGGGATCAATCGGCGCCGGGCGAGCAGGGTGACCTGGGAGCCGAGGCCCTGCCAGAGGGTGGCCATCTCTATACCGACTCCGCCGCCGCCGATGATGGCAAGGCGGGCGGGCACGGTGCTGGAGTCGGTGCCGCGTCGGTTCGTCCAGGGACGGGCCTCCTCGATGCCTGGGATGTCGGGCAACGCCGGCCGGCTGCCGGTGGCGATGGCCACCGCGTGCCGGGCCGTGAGGATCTGCCGGGCGCCGTCGTCACGGGTGACGCTGACGCGTCGGGGCCCGTCGAGACGGCCGTGGCCGCGGAAGAGGTCGGCTCCGATGGACTTGAGGAACAGAGCCTGTCTGGTGTCGTCCCAGTCGGAGACGTAGCGGTTGCGGCGGGCGAAGACGCAATCGGTGTCGAGCCGGCCGGTGACGGCCTGCCGGGCACCGTCCACGCGCTGGGCGTCGGCGACCGCGATGACCGGCCGCAACAACGCCTTACTGGGCACGCACGCCCAGTAGGAGCATTCGCCGCCGACCAGTTCCCGTTCCACGATCGCTACGGAGAGACCGGCGGCACGGGCGCGGTCGGCGACGTTCGCACCGACCGGGCCTGCACCCAGCACGACCACGTCGTAGGACACGCCTGCCTGGATTTCATGCGGTTCGCTCATGTTCTTCCTCGCAGACCTCGGCGATCTCGGCGTCGATGACGCCCACGGCCCGGGCAGTCTTGAGCTGCGTCTCGTCGATGTGGCCGCGCCCGCAGGACGCGTCGGACAGAGCCGGCAGTGCGGCGGCCTGCGGGTCGGCGGATTCCGCGTGGCAGGCAACGCACGCTCCGGTTCCCCAGCGTCGACCTTGGCGACGCGCGCCCCTATGCAGGTGTGGGCGGAGAGGCACCAGGTGCAATTGTTGTACTCCGCGGTGGCGATCGCCAGCCGTTCCCGGAGCTTCACAGTGTTCTTCGAGACCCAGCTGCCGGGCGAGCGCACTGATCGGCATCCGCTCGGCCCGGTGCAGCCTGCGGATCTCTGCCCGGTCTTCCACATGGATCACCTCATCCCTCCTGACCTTGATCACCAAGGCCAGGATCAGATGAAGATCACCAAGTGGGTCAGCTTGATACGCCGTCAGTGAGTCCGTTTCGGGTCGTCGCCGAGACCTGGCAACCGGCTCCATCGGCTGCGGCTTGGTGAACCTTCCTATCTCAGCCTGACGACTTCTCGATCGCGCCTGGCGGGATGCGTGGCCCGGCATCGGGATCGGGCGGTGCCCGGTCGGGTCATGCTGGGGTGAGCACGATCTTCCTACCACCGGCCCGTCCGGTAACCACCCGGGCGAACGCAGCCGGTCCCTCGCTCAGTGGCAGGGGTTCCGGTGCTAGTTTCAAGGTTCCTGCGACGGCCCGCTCCGCCAGCTGGACAAGCTGGGCGGCGTTGGGCTCGACGTAGAGGTCCCAACTCGTGATGCCTCGTTCCTCCGGAGGCGCGTCCGAGGTCAGGGAGCAGAGTCGGCCGCCGTCCCTCACCAAAGGCAGAGCGGTGTCCGCCGTGCCGGTGGCGATGATGAGGGCGGCGTCGAACCCGCCGCGTACCTTGGCCGACCAGTTCGGCTCGTGGTAGTCGACGACCTCCATCGCTCCCAGACCGAGCAGGCGCTCTGCGGCGGCAGCAGACGCGGTCGCGGTCACCTCGATGCCCTTGGCCGCGGCAAGCTGGATGGCCAGCACTCCGGTGGCCCCGCCTCCGTTGGTGATCAGGAGCCGCTGTCCTCGGCTGAGGTCCAGCTTCTCCAGGGCCTGCAACGCGGTGAGCCCGTTGACCGGCAGTGCCGCCCCGTGCACGGCGTCCAGGCCGGGTGGGCAGGCTGCCGCGTGATCCGCGTTGATCAGAACGCGTTCGGCCCAGAAGCCGCTTCCCCCGGGCAGCGGGGCCTCGTGCGCGAGCACCCGGTCGCCTACGGCAAACCCGGTGACACCCGCGCCGACGGCCAGCACCCTGCCAGCGCCCTCCACTCCCAGCGCCGCCGGGGGGCGCAGCCCCACGTCCCAGCCGGCGCCGTTCAGCAGTTGGTCCCACGGGCCGACCCCGGCCGCCTCAACCGCCACCAGGATCTGACCGGGCCCGGGAGATGACGGTTCGGGCAACTCCAGCAGGGCGACTTCCTTCTCGGCCCCGGATACTCCGCACGCCTTCACAGTAGATCTTTGTCCTCTCACTCAGTCCGACCGACCAGGAGGTACGGGCCGGAAACCCAAAGCAGGCAACGGTGTCGACCTGGACATTCCGCACGCCTTCACAGTAGATCTTTGTCCTCTCACTCAGTCCGACCGACCGGTTCCACATCCCCGGGGCGTCGGACAGCTGCGTGGCCGCCGACGGCAGGTCGCCGGTCCGCGCCGCCTTCGCTCACCGCCACCTGCTTGAACCTGTTGAGGTCATGGGCGTGCCGCAGATGCCGCGGCGCTCGATGTGCGGTACGCCGTGGACGTCGAGGCGCTGCGAGCGGTGCTGCCCGACTCGATCGACGTCGGCGAGATCGTGGCGCTCTGTGGCGCGGTCCGGATCTCGTCGACGCCACCCACCAGCAGTTCTTCGCCGAGCCGTTCGACGACCGCACGGTGCAGGTGGAGAACCCGATGCCGGGCGGGTTGGAGGTCCACCCACGCCGTTGGGTCATCCAGGCCACCAACGATTGCGGCGCTGCGGCCGGCGACCCACGACCGACATCGCGCGGGTCCGATGACGGGCGGCGCGATGTCGCCGATCTGGTTGTCCGGGTGGGCCGACATCGAGGACCGAGGTGGGAGCGGCCTGCGGACTTCGGCCGCAGTCGTTCCCGGTGCCGGGGATGTTCAGAGGAAGGTGAACAGCCGGTCGGGTTCGAAGCGCGAAATCGGGCTGTTGTACACCTTCTTGGGGTCGGGGTAGCCGAGGGCCAGCAGCACTGTCGTGGTGTGTCCGTTTTCGCGGATCTTGAATGCCTTGTCGACACTGGCCGGGTCGAACCCTTCGAGCGGCATGGCTTCGACGCCGAGCTCGGCAGCCGCCATCATGGTCAGGCCCATTGCCAGGTAGGTCTGCTTTTCCATCCAGTGGTTCAGGTCCTTGTAGCCGTAGTTGCGCAGATTGAGGAAGTCGCGGGTCATTGACTCCCACAGCGCCTGCTTTGCCGGGTCGGGGAACCGGCCGTCGACCCTCTCCTTGTCGAACACCGCCTCGAGGTGGCTGTCGGGAAGATCCGCCCTGGTGGTGAGGATGACGGTGTGTGAGGCGTTCAGGATCTTCTCGCTGTTGTCCTGGAATCGTTCGCCCAGGTTGGCCGCCAGCCGCTCCTTGCCTTCGGGCGTGGCGAGGACGTAGAAGTGGTTGGGCTGTACATTCGTCGACGACGGCGTCGAGCGCAGGAACCTCAGCAGTTGCTGAAGTGTCTCCTCCGGGATGGTCTTGCTGGGGTCGAAGTACCTGGTGAGGTGCTTGTTCATGAGCTTGTCGAGATTCATGTCAACATGCCTTCTTCTTGCAATCGCTAGGTGAAGAGTCAGCTATTCGTGGTGTTTGGGTCAGTTCTTGCCGCGGGCAAGCAGCTCGTTGACGCGCGCGAAGCTCATACCTGTCGTCGCCGAGGCGAGGTCGCCCGCGAGGAGCGCCTTCGCAGCCTGTTCGAGCGCCCCCATCGCGTTGGTGTAGAGCAACGGACCCAAGCTGATGCGCTTGACTCCGGCCTGCTGCAGTTCAGCGACGGTCAGCACCTTGTCCGACGGAGACACCAGCACGTTGACCGGTGTCGGAGCGACCGCGGTGACGATCGCGACGAGTGCGTCGAGGTCGGGTGGGAACGGCGCGTAGACCACATCCGCGCCGACCTCAGCGAAGGCCGTCAGACGCCGAAGGGTGTCGTCAAGATCGGGCCGTCCCTGGATGAAGTTGTCGGTGCGGCCGGTAACGACGATGCGCCCCTTGGAAGCGTCGACGGCGCTACGTACGCGATTGACTGCTTCGTCGAAGTCGCGGATCGGTTGATCGGGATCGCCCGAGGTGTCTTCCACTCCGATACCGGCCAGGCCGGACTCCACGGCGGCCTCAACGGTCGCGGCGACGTCTTCAGGCGTGTCGCCATAACCGTCCTCGAAGTCTCCGTTGACGGGCAGCCCGGTGAGGCGGCCGAGCAGCCGCGCATGCTCAAGGTGCTCTTCGCGGGTGACTTCGTGACGCCCGTCGAGTCGGCCGAGCGTGGCGGCGATCGCCGCAGACGATGTCGCGATCGCCTCGAAGCCGGCATCGGCCAGCATCAGCGCCGAGAGGCCGTCCCATGCGTTCGGCATGACGAGGCCACCGTCACGAGTGTGCAGCGCCATGAATTTCTCATAGAGTTCGGAGCCCGGCATGTCGGCCTTTCCTGAATGATCGTGAGTCGGTGAGAGGTTTGCCGGCTGGGTGCCTACGCCGCGTCGAGGGTTCCGGCGATCAACCGGCGGTGGGGTGTTGTGGGCGGCGGCGTGGAGCTTCTTGAAGCCGACCCAGCCCCCACACACGAGAGGACGCGCGATGAGTCCGTGGACGATGTCTGTGGACCCGACGAGGCGGGTCTGTTCGCCCGTCGGTGTCTGGCGCGGGTACTCGCAGGTCAACTGGCGCCCGTCGGTGAGGTAGGTCCCGGTACACCACCCAGTCCTCGAAGACTCCTGCGCGGCGACGGGCGGCGAAGAAGGTACGGACCGGCTCGCGGCCCTGGAACACGGCAGCGCCCCAGGTCTCCCGAAGCACGGCGGTGGGTGTTCCGCTGACGCCCTCTGCCGCATAGATGTCGGCGATCTTGTCCGCGTCCTGTGCCGGCACGACTTTGTGCCGGGAGCGGAACACATGCTCGGTCGCGCTTTCGTGCACCGCGCCGGGCGTAGTCGGCTCCGGGTGCTGGTTCACTGGGCCGCGGTCGTATCGACCGAGCCGACGGCGGGGATGTCGAGGTCGGTCTGGTTGACGTTGTTGATGAAGTTGGTGAGCAGGAATTGCACCGTCACCGCGACGATCGCCAGGATCTGCGGGTCGGTGTACCCGGCGCCTCGCACACCCGCGAGCTCGGCGTCGCTGACCCGCCCGCGGCTGTCGACCACCCGTTGGGCGAAGCGAGCGGCCGCGGCGCGTTTGGGATCGACCGAGCTCCCGACGCGGCCGAGTTCGATGTCGTCGCCTGACATGCCGCCGACTTCGGTCGCGACGTAGGTGTGCATCGCCAGGCAGTAACTGCAGCCGTTGGCTTGCGACACGGCCAGCGCGATGCTGTGCCGCGTCTTCGCATCGAGAACCCGACCCAAGGCGCCTTGCAGTGTCGTGACGGCCTCGAGAACGGTGGGGTTCGACGCGATGGTTTTGAACATGTTCGGGACGAAGCCGAGCTGCGCACCAACTTTGTCGAGTATCCGCTGCGCGCCGGCGGGCACATCCTCTAGAGGGGGAACGTTCAGTCGTGACACGGCGAATCGACCTCCGGTCGGGGTGTGAGTAGTCGTCGAGCCCAGGTCGGGCTCGTAGTGCTTTCAGAGCTCCCCGCAGGCCTTAGCTGCGCGGGCCGCAAACTGGCCGGTGGCGTCGGTTGCGCCGGGCACCTGGTGACTCGCCTTGCGAGTTGTGACTCCGTCGGCGCCGAGTTCCGGATCGCTTCGCCACCCCGGACACCCGCATAAGAAGGACTATACAGACCAGAAAATTCTACGCAACCCTCCCCCGGGCGGGCCGAGTCCGCCGCGCCGGCTGCGAGCGGGTCAATGTCGCATCGGATCAGTAAATTCGCAGCTCAACGCCTCATGGAGGCTACGCCGCGAGCCCTGCGGTCGGCCGGAAGGAGCGAGTTCAAGCCGCCACGAGCCCGTCCGGCTCAGGCCCGATCGATTGATACTGACGGACTTTTTGGTCCAATCGTTGACTGAGGCTCGACTGAAGCGAGCGCAAGATCTCTCGGACCTGCCTGCCGCCTCCCTGTCGCGTCTGTCCATGAGGGGGTTATCGCTGATATGACCGCTGTAACACAGTTCACCGACACCAGGTGTCGCGCCACATCGGCACCTACTCCGATGCGGTCGCCATCCCGGCCGGCGCCCTGCAGGTCGTCCTGTTCGGCACCCCGGGATTGCGGCCGGACGGAGCCCTGCCGAAGGATTTCGCCGAGGAGGCCGGGCAAGCCTCGGACAACGTGTGCGCGGCGCTGCGGTGCGCGGGCGCCGAACTGAGCGACATCGTCCAGGTCCGGTCCTGGCTCACAGACCGCGACGACATCGACGCCTGCGTGAAGGTTCGCAAGGACGTCATCTCTCACCGACCGGCCTATGTGCTCGCAGTGGTGCCACAACTGATCGGGCCCGGTCTCCGCCTGGAGATCGAGGGAACCGCGGTCGTGACGTACTCCGCGGCCGAGCAGCACGAGTGAGTAACATGCCCGAGGGGGGCACCGTGCCCGGAACCAGCGTTACTCGCCGCACGCCACGCGGCCTGGAGACCCGTTCACGGATCGTTGATTCGGTGGCCAAGCTGTTTTATGTCAAGGGCGTCAACGCCACTACGCTCGATGACATCCGGCTGGCGAGCGGCACGAGTAACTCGCAGTTGCACAACCACTTCGAGGACAAACTCGCGCTGATCCACGCCGTGGTCGACGTGCAGTCGAAGTTCGTCCTCGCCCGCGAGAAACAGCGCCTGCGCGGCGTGAAGACCCTCACCGGTCTGCGTCGCCGGCGTGACGCCCTGGTCCAGGCCGACTCACTGCAGGACGGCTCGTACGGGTGCGCGCTGGGCGCGATGTCGATTGAGCTGTCAGACAACGATGAGCAGTCCCGCCAAGCGCTCAACGCATCATTCGATGCCTGGCGGCGGCTGCTCGTCGAAACGCGGACCCGGTTCCGTGTCCTCGGCGTACTCGCCGAGGACACGGAACCACAACGCTTGGCTACTGGTCTGCTGGCTGCTCTGCAGGGTGGTTACGTGCTTGCACAGAGCGCTCACAGCTCCGAGCCGATGGCCGTCGCGCTGGACATGGCCCTGGACCACATCGAATCCTTCGCTCGCGACTGAGCCCACGTTCGCCGCCCCACAAGCGTGTTCGCTCACAACTCTCAGGCGGCCGCTGCCACTTGAGGTCAGTTCGGCACTCCTGTTCGACCCAGGAACAGGGCGGACCAGGCACACCGACTTCGGCAGCTGCTATCAGGCGGTCACAGACAAGGACCGACGTCACGACGGCCCGTTCGTCACCGCGGTCGTCACCACTGGCATCTGCTGCCGGCCTTCCTGCCGGGCCCGGCTGCCGCAGGCCGAGAACGTGTCCTTCTGAACCGCCCCGGACGCCGCTGATGGGCATGGCGAAGGTCAGGCGCGGGGGCCGTAGGTGTGCGGATCCACGGGCTGCTCGGACTTGGGAAGCCCGCCGACCACGAGACGGTAGGAGTCGATCACGAGCTCCTTCACCAGCTCCTCATCGATGGTGCCTCCACCTTCCACCGTGATCCAGTGCCTCTTGTTCATGTGATAGCCCTGGGTAATGTCTGCGTGCCGCTCACGCAGGGTTGCCGCGGCGTCCGGATCAGCCTTCAGGATCACGACGGGGTGCCCCGGCATGTCGGTCATGAGCATGAAGACCCTGCCGCGCACCTTGTAGACCTCCCAGTCGGGGCCGAAACGATGCTCCAGGTCGGCGCCGGGCAGTTCCACAGTGCAGTCGCCCGCGATCTTCTGCAGCTCCTGTCCGTCCAAGGTGATCAACTCCTCCATCGATCCGAGTGCCCTGACCGCCCGGCCAAGGTCCAAGGTGGCGTCTCCCGCACGGCCGCCACGAACGGCGGCGCCCGCACGCCGGCAACAGTGACGGAAGCCGACGGAGGTAAAGAGACAGTGACGCGGGCGGCGCGACGCAGGCGGCCAAATCCGCGCTGGTCATGGCCCGAGCGTATGCGCGCGTCCGCCCACACGGGTGGACCATTTTCTGAGCAAAAGATCGGACCATTTCGCCTCGAACGGCCAGGCGGACCCCTGGGCGCCGCCTGCCAGGCATGTTCGAGCCTTCCTGAAGGATCGTTGGGTCGCTGAGGGGTTAACCGGGCTGGGTGCGCGGACCCGTCTAGGGTTTCGGCGATCAAGCGATCGGCGGATCGCTGGGCCGCGGCCGTATCGACGGCGGGGATGTTGGCCTGGATGACGTTGTCGATGAAGTTGGTGAGCAGGAATTCCACCGCCACCGCGACGATCGCCAGGATCTGCGGGTCGGTGTACCCGGCGCCGCGCACACCCGCGACCTCGGGTCGCTGACCCGCCCGCGGCTGGTGAGAGCCCTTTCGTCAGCGCTGCCCGGCCGACGTCGCCGCCGCTGCATCAGCCCGCAGCGCAGAGATGTCCGCTGGCTGTCAGCTGAGCTCGCAGTTTCTTACGGGCGTCGAACATCGTCTTGTAGAGCGCGTTACAGTTCGTCTCCAGCTCACTGGCGAGCGTTTCCACGGGGACGCCGTTGAAGACGGCGGTGAAGACCTGCCGCTGGCGGGCGCTCAGTACTGTCTCGACTGCGTCGCGCGCCGCTTCGACCAGCTCTCGCGCCTGCCAGTGGCTGACGGGGTCGACACCGGAGCGGTCGGGAACTTGCGCCCATTCGTCCAAGTCGAACCGGGTGTTTGAAACACGCCAGAAATGGCGGCCCAGCTTGCTGGACACTTCAAGCACGACGAATCGGAACGCCCATGTGGTGAACCTGGCGTCGCCTCGAAATTCCTGGATTTTGTGCGTGATCCTCATCAGTGCGTCGGCGGCCGCCTGGTGCGCGAGATCGTTCAGCTCGGGCCCGGTGATGCGGTAACGAGGGCCCCGCCGGAACACTTCGTCCATGGCGATCCGCACCAGCAGTTCGTGCAGCTGCGTGCAGGCCTGCTCGTACTGCGGCCCACGACCGCCCTCGAGCGCGTGCACCCAGGCGGCGGACTCCGGGTCGAGCTGCCTTCGGCCCGTGGCGGGCCCTGCTTCCGGGGCGCTGCCACTGGTTCCGGCAGGTCCATCCGGAGCCGTGCGGCACGTCTTTCCAACATCCGCAGAATGCATGGTTCTCAATCTCCAGGTAATTTCGCGCGAACAAGCCAATCACGAGATTTTCTACACAACCTCTACGCCATGTCGCTGTCTTTTTCTTTCGCCGTGCAGGCAGCCTGGGATTTCACGGACAGGGTTTCCGGCGCATTTCGACGAGGGACTCGCGCGTCGTGGGGCACGCTTTCCCAGGTCCGCAAAGAGCTGGCCGTCCGGGAAGCGGTCGGCTGGATGGTGGGCGACGGTGGTGGCGAAAGCTGTCTTTCCGGCGCCGGCCAGTCCACTGACCGTGTAGATGGCCACAGAGGACGGCGACTTTGCAGCGGCGACCAAGCGCTCGACATGCTCCTGCTCTCTCTCGGAGCCGACGAGGCTCGGCAGGGCGGCTGGGAGCTGAGCCGGAGCGTGATGCGGGGGCGTCTGTGGCGCGCCCTTCGGCTGGTCGGCGCTGTGCGAGAGCTGGAACCGTCCGGACGGATACGCTCGTGGACTTGCTGCAGTTCCGGCGACGGGCTGACACCGAACGTTGAATCTGTTCAGGTCCAGAGCGTCCCGTTGGGTGTGCAGCAGGTAGCCCCCGTCGACCGGGCTCACGGAGCTGTCACTCTGCCCCCTCAGCGCCCGGCTGAGCCTGTGGACGTACGTGCGCACGGAGCCTACGGCCGGTGGTGGGGCGTCGTCGCCCCACACGTCCTCCACCGGTTGCGAGAGGCTTACAGGCTTGCCTGTCTTGAGCAACAGCGCAGCCAGCACGACGCACTGCCTCGGTTGACCGGCTCCGGCCTCGACCCGCTGTTTGTGTAGCAGGACCGGGCCGAGCGCTGGGAACTGGACGCCCACGTGCATAGTGCTTACCGCCCTGGAGATCCTTGTGAGGCTTGGCTGCTGGGCTGTCCGTAGAGGACCGCTCTCCCCAAACGTACCGCAGGTCGGCCAATTTTCAGGACCAAATAGTCCCTTCGTGCGGGCAGGAGACCTGCCTTCGCTGCAGGGGGCCGCCGCTTTGGGTTGGCGGTTGAGGCCTCATGCGGGCACAGAGCGTGCGGACGAACCGCCTCTTCCCGCCGTCAAGCCCCCCAAGCCGGGCCGCCTCCGCCCGCCAGGAGGCGGTGAAAGTCCAGACGGGACCGGGGACTGCGATGCAACCGCCCGTGGCGCCGCGCCGAGACTTCTCGGCGCCGCCTCGCCCCAGACCGCTTAGCGCCCTCCCACGCCCCCCTCCGGCGGATTGACGTCCTCGGCGAGCACGGCATAGGCCTTGACATGGCCGATCGCCATGTCCAGCGCGATCCTCATGGGTTTGACGTCCTGGGCCGTCTGCGCAAGGAGGTAGCCGCCTTGCAGGGCGGCCATGAGGCCGGTGGCGAGCTCTCCGGCGTCCGCGTCAACACGGAGGACTCCCGAGTCCTTCATCCGCTCGAGCCCGGCCTCGAGCAGCTCCTCCCAACTGTCGAAGTGCCGGGCGATCGCTTTGCGCGCCTCTTCGTCCTGATCGGCCAGCTCGCTTGCAAGGGAGCCGAGCGGGCAGCCGTACGCTCCGTTTCGGAGCGCGTTGTGTTCGACCATTGCGTCCCGCCAGCGCTCCAGGCCGCGGAGGGAGTTGAGTCGCTGCAGTAGCTGGTGCTGACGTTTGAGCAATTCTGTGGCCTGCAACGCGACAACGTCCCGCACCAGTGCATCCTTGTCGGAGTAGTGGCGGTAGAGCTGGGATTTGCTCGTTCCGCTGGCCGCCCTGACGTCGTCGAGGGTCGTGGAAGACACGCCCTTGACGTACATCATGTCGGCGGCAGCCCTCAGAATGCGCTCTCGAGTCGCCCGCCCGCGCTCAGTCAGCCGGGAGTCGTTTTTGCCACGCGCCTGTTCCGCCACATTGGCCAGATTACCGGTGCGTACGTTAGCAGGCCTGAAAAAGGACCTCAAGGTCCTTCTGTGGGGCCTCCCGGGCGGCGACGACCTGCCGGAGCCGCGCACTCGACCGAGCATGCAGCAGCCATGCCCTTCGCGATACAGCGACCTACGACCATCTGGTCGCCGCGGATCCCGTCCTCGCGCACCTCGCCAAGCGAGCCGTCAGGGGAGTCTCCCTGGGCGCTGCGCCGGTGAATGATGGCCGGAGGGCAGCTTCCCGGCCGGGGAGCCGCATCGAGTCTCATGCGCGTCGGATGACCAGCACGGCCACGTCGTCGAGGTGGTCCACCGCGGCCACCGCGTCGAGTACTCGGTCTGCGGTCGCCTCGACGCCGAGCCGGTCCTGGAGGGCTCGACCGGCCAGCGCTCCCGCTCGCTCCAGTCCGGCGTCCAGGGTCAGGCGCGGCCCTTCGACCACCCCATCGGTGACCATGACCAGCGCGGTGCCCTCCTCCAGAGTGAAGGTCTCCTCTGGGTACTCGGTGCCGGGCACGATTCCCAGGACCGGCCCGGCGGGAAGTGTGAGGATGGTATGGCTGCCGTCGTCGCGCGCGCGGAGCAGTGGCACATGGCCTGCGCTGGTGCCGATGACCTGTCCGTCATGCGGATCGAGGTGCAGCATGGTGCAGCTTGCGAAGCGTGGCGCGTCCATCGCGACGAGCAACTCGTTGGTACGCGTCAGCACCATTGCCGGATCAGGCTCGTGGGCGGCGATCGCACGCATGGACGAGCGCACCTGGCCCATGAAAACCGCGGCATCCACGTCGTGCCCTTGAGCGTCTCCGATTTCCAATGCGACCGCACCGTCGGGTAGGAAGTACGCGTCATACCAGTCTCCTCCGATATCCAACCCATCCCGGCTGGGCTGATAGCGGGCGGCGATCTCCAGGCCCGGGAGGTGCTCCGGCAGCGTCGGGAGCATGCTCTCCTGGAGCGCCATGGACAGTTCGACGTGGGCTTGCTGCAACCTGATGGCCCTCAGCGCCTGGCCTGCCAATTCGGCCAGAGCCGTCATGAAGGCGAGCTTCTCCGGGGACGGAGGGTGCTCACTGTCGTACGTCACCGCCCAGGCCCCGAGCGGCCGGTCGCCCACCGGGCTGAGGGGGGTGATCGACAAGGCGGTGCCGGGGGTGGCGCGCGCCAGGGGCAGACGGTCGTCATGCAGCCACCGGCGAGCAAGCTCCTCGTGGTTGCGGAAGAACTGTGCCTGACCGGTACGGATCACGTAGGGCAACGGTCGGTCCTCATCCAGCGACAGGCCGAGCAGAGCATCAACCTCCCACGTGGGGATCCCGGCATCCGAGGAGACCCGCAATCGACCATCGTCGACGAGCGCGAAGAGGGCGCCGGCACCTCCGACGGCCGCGGCAAGCCGGGCGAGGACGACTTGTTGCAATTCCTGCTCGGTGGCGGCGCTGAACAGGGCGGAGGAGAACGCGGTGATCCCGTCGGCGCGCTCCCGCTCCGCGCTCGCCTCTGCCAGCGTCTCTTGGCGGTGTGCCTCCGACTGGGTGTCGTCGCGGATCACCGCGAAGACCCGTTCGGGGCCGCCGTATCCCAACTGGATCCGGCGAACCTGGCCTGCGAGAACACGCCAGCCATCGTGCTCGGTGAGGAACCGAGACCTGATCCACGGGGACTGGGCGGCGACCGGGCGCACGAGCCGCTGCACGTCCTTCCGGTCATCAGGGTGCACTCGCCTGATCATTTCGGACCGGGGCACCGACGCCTGTGGGAAGAGCGCGGCCAGGGCGGGTGAGCCACCCAGCCACTCCACCTGGTGTTCATCGGGGGAACACATGTAGAGGCCGAGGTCGGCAGCCTTCGCCGCAAGCTGGAATGGGATCAGCAGACCGCCGAGGTCGTGTCCCGCGTCCAACGAATGCACCCACACGAGCCGCTCGCCGTTCGAGGAATCCGTCACCGCTCGCGCCTCGACGAGGCAGACCACAGATGCGGTGCTCGTGCCGGGAAATTCCAGCACACGCATCGCAAGCCTCTTCGTCGTGGCCCCGTGCGTCAGCAGGCCCTCCGCCGAGATGCGCTGGTCCTCGGGGAGCAGATCAATGAAGCCATGACCCACGCACCGTTCCCGCGGCCTGCCCAGTTGAGTGGCCATCGCGGCGTTGAGGGAGCGGATGACACCGTCCGGGGTCAAAAGAGCCGACGGTGTAGCCATCTGAAGAAGTTCGTCCGAGGCGTCCATTTGCCGCTCACTACCCATCGTCGAGCGATATGACCTCGTCGTCCTTCAACAACACTATCTGCCGCAGCGCAGGTCGCGTCCACCAGCAGCGGCATGCGACAGGGCGCAAAGCAGGACACCAGCCGACAGGAGGCTACCTGTGGGGAGATTGCCGCTGTGGCGGAATCATTCCGTGTGCTGCAGTGGTGGAGTGATGCGATCATCAACGTCGACGCGTTCCAGGACGGCACCTCAACGGCTCGCCCGGACAGCGTGGGATGTAACGCGCATGCGTATCGAGATGCAGGCGGCACTTGAATCCAGCGTTCCAGCCGGGTGCATAGTCCCGGCCGTCATTTTTCGGATTTCTCGACTCGTCTTGTGCCGCGCGGTGGCGCGTCGGCCGCACCACCGGTCAACGCAGCCGGCTGATCCGGACAGCGTCGGCCGGCGGCGTGCATCGATGGGCGCGTATCGCTCATGGACGAACACTGATGATCGTCTTCCCGGTGATCCGCTCGGTCGGATTGAAGGCCGCAACGGCGTCATCGAGGGTCGAGATGTTGCCGATGTTCGTCCGCAGCCGCCCGTCCCGCACCCGCTGGACGATCTCACCCAGTTGGGCACGATCGGGCACGACGACGAAGTCGATCGCCAGGCCGTCCGGGGGCCGGGCTTCGGGCGGCCCGGCGATGGACACCAACGTTCCTCCGGCATGGATCACGCCTGCGGACCTCCTCCCGATGTCTCCGCCGATGACATCGAACACCAGATTGACTTCGCCGACGTCTTCCAGGGCGTCGTTCTCGAGGTCGACGAACTCCCTCGCACCGAAGTCAAGCGCCGTCTGTCGATCGGCGGTACGTCCGGTGCCGATGACGTAGGCGCCGACCTCTCGTGCGAGCTGCGTAACAATCGCCCCGACTGCGCCGGCCGCCCCATGCACGAGGACGCTCTGCCCCGCCTGAAGGCGGCCGTGCTCGAACAGTCCCTGCCATGCGGTCAGCCCCGGCATCGGCAGACTCGCGCCCACCGTGAAGTCGACGTCGGCCGCCAGCGGCGCGAGGTTGCGCGCCTCGATCGCCACATACTCCGCCAGGGTGCCGCCCCGATGCCCGTCCGCGAGGCCGAACACCCGCTGGCCCACCGACAGCCCCGTCGTGCCATAGCCGAGAGCGGTGACCACTCCGGCCAGCTCTTGCCCGGGAATCGACGGAGTCCGGTCGCGGCCGAAGCGATCGGTCCAGGTCGAGGGCCACGTGAGCTCACCCGGAGTGAATCCCGACGCATGAACCTGAACGACGACATCGTTCAGCGCTGCCTGCGGCTCGGGCCGCTCCACCAGCCTCATCCCGGCCGTTCCCGCAGCCTGATCCGTCACCACAATCGCCTTCATCCGGCGCCTCTCTGTATCCAGTCCACGCCTGCACGGCCTTCTCGGTTCGACAGTAATAGCGGCGCCGGCCCTCGGCGTCTTACCACGCTGACCGATAGGGAGTGGGGCGCGAGGGCATCGAGGAAAAGCGCAACAGCGAAAGTTCGGTAAGGCGGCGCGAAGGATCGACGCTCATCACACAGGTGCAGACGCAATCCGGTAGGCCTTCTCGCTCATCGGAGTCGCGTCGTGTCCAACGGGGCGTGGGAGAGGCCATCCCGCACACCGCGTTGAAAGGAACCCTTATGCGTGACAGCTGGGCTTGTTGGCATGACCGCACTGATCACCGGCTCTGGCCACGGTATTGGCCCAGCGATCGCGACCGGACTTGCCCGGGCCGGACTCGATGTCATCCTTCTCGCCCTCACCACCGACCAACTCGACGAAACCGCCAACGCCATCAGAGGAAGTGCGTCGAGTGTTGAGGTTCGCATCGTGACCACCGATCTGACCAAGGACGACCACCGCACCACGGCCATCGGCGACCTTCTGCCCGGAGGCCCGGTCGATGTTCCGATCAACAACGCGGCCACTGTCGGGCCCCTAGGCGCCCGCACCACGATCACTCCGGTGCAGCTACGGCAGGCCTTTGACCATGATTTGGTACGAGCTGGACGAGGGGTGCGCCGTGCGCTGGCCGAAGCCGTGCGTGAAGCTGTCCGCACCGGCCGCCTGGCCCCGGGGACACGGCTGCCCTCCTCCCGCCGGCTCGCCGCCGACCTCGGCGTTGCCCGCAACACCGTGGCTGACGCCTATGCCGACCTCGTCGCCGAGGGATGGCTCACCGCCCGCAGAGGCTCGGGCACACTCGTGGCAGACAGGATGATCTCTCGGCCGATCTTGGAGCGCTCGGCCGCCGAGCCGTCCGGTGCCCCTTGCTACGACCTGATCCCAGGTAACCCCGACCTCACCGCTTTTCCTCGTGCAGCTTGGCTGAAAGCCGCACGCCGCGCCCTGGCCGCGGCCCCCGACGAAGCGCTCGGCTACGGCGACCCCCGCGGTCGGCCGGAGCTACGGGCCGCACTCGCAGACCATCTCGCTCGAACCCGGGGCGTGTACGTGAGTCCGGATCACATACTGATCTGCGCCGGCGTCTCCCACGGCCTGCAGATCCTGAGCGCAGTCCTGGCCGGGCGGGGAGCGAGGAACGTCGCCGTCGAGTCCTACGGCCCAGACAGGTACTGCAGCCTGCTGGCGGCTGCTGGGCTGAAGACCCTCCCGCTTCCCTTGGACACCCACGGGACCGACCCGGTGCCGCCCGTCGGCACCGATGCGGTCCTACTCACACCGGCTCACCAGTTCCCTGTGGGCACGGCGCTGCAGCGCGATCGCCGGACGGCCGTCGTGGACTGGGCCAGACGGACCGGCGGGCTGGTCCTGGAGAATGACTACGACGGTGAGTTCCGGTTCGACCGCCAGTCTGTCGGAGCGCTCCAAGGACTCGACCCGGACTGCGTGGTCTACCTGGGTACCGCCAGCAAGACCCTTGCTCCTGGCCTGCGGCTGGCCTGGATGGCGCTGCCTCCCACGCTCGCTGAGGAAGCCGTGGCGGCCAAGGGGCAGATCGACTCGTGCGAGGTATTCAGCCAGCTGACGATGGCGGAATTCATCACCTCCGGCGCCTACAGCCGTCACGTACGTGCTGCCCGTCGGCGCTACCGCGATCGCCGAGACGCTCTCGTCGCAGCCCTGGCCCAGCACGCCCCTGCAGTGCGCGTCATCGGGACAGCGGCCGGCCTGCACACCGTGCTCGGTTTGCCGCCCGGGACCGAGCAGCGGGTCCTTCAGTCGGCAACCCGGCAGGGCCTCAAAGTGGCTGGCCTGTCCAGGTACCGCCATGAACGGTCCCCGAACGCCATGGCCGATGCCCTCGTCGTCGGATACGGAGTGCCCTCCGACGCTGCGTGGCCTCAAGCGCTCTCCGCACTCGTGCGGATCCTTTCCTGACGCGCCCCCAAGTAGCCAGGCACCGGAACTGCCCGCCCCGGCGGCGTGACGGTCGGCCACCCACCGATCAGCCGTGTGAACAACGCTTCAGGTCAATACAGTCAGGGCCTGCTGCCCCCTTCCCGGTTCGAGGAGCTGATGGAGGACGCGACACGGCACGAACGAGGGGCTGCCCGGCGACATCCCCGTGGTGGAGGGATGCCGCCTGCTCGTGCTGGACGAGCCGATGCATCAACGCCGTTGGAACACCGACCGGTTCTTCCCGCTGCTCCCGGGTACGGCCGAGCTGACCTGCGTCCTGTCCGCCGACGAGGCGCGGACGTGGTTCGCCCGAACCCCGTTCGGCAACGGGACCTGCCGGGCTTCCTGACTCGGTGGACCCGGCCGTCACGGCGCGGCCGCCCCGAGTCGGAGCTCGGACTCGGTCCCCTCTGTCACACAAGGAGTGCACCGGGGTGCTGTCGGAACTGCTGAACGTCTTCCCGGTGATCACGAAGTTGCTACGCCCTGTGATCACTGGGGATCATCGGCGACCCGGTGATCGTCCTGCCGATGACGCGCCGCTCAGGGGCGAAGACGGCGGCTGCCTCGGCCAACGGGCGGACCGCGCCGACCCGCAGGTCGAGCCGCCCGTCCCGGACCCGCTGCGCAGGGTCCGCGAGACGCGCGCGGTCGGGTTCCACGACGAAGAACAGCGCCCGCCCGTCCTTGGGCCGGACGATGGGCGGCTGGGCGATCGGCGGTGATGGCTTGCACGACTGTTCCCCCGTCTGGCTTTCCGAAGAGCGCATCTATCAATCACGTCAGTGGATCTCTACCGTCGTGTCGTTGCTTCTCGCAGGTATCCGGCATGCGACGGCGGCCAGCACCGGGCCGATACGGCCGGCATGGCCGACATGGCCGACATGGCCGGTGGGTCCGTCGGCGCGTGACCGACCGGTATGGATGAGGGCAATCAGTGACAGAACCTCGACGGACCGATGTCCTTTTGGGAGGAAATCCCGGTACTTTGACCGCGTCCAGGAGCGGGTGGGGCGCCATTGGAGTCTGGCGAACAAGGCGGGAAGGCCGGATGGGACTTTCCACCCCGACACCGGGCTACCGCTGGTGTGGTGTGGGAGCGTACGTCCGCTCTCAAGCCACATAAATGGTGCCTACCGAGTTGACGGTCTTCTCGGGGCACAGGCACTGGCCTCCAAGCGCTTTGGGCTGGGCGGGTAAGTGCTTTCACGCACTGGCCGGCGGTCGCTGATCAGCCCAGATGATTTTGCCGTCCGGGGTGTGGCGGGTTCCCCATCGGCTGGACAGTTGAGTGACGAGGAAGAGGCCGCGGCCGTGTTCGTCGGTGGAGCGGGGGTGTCGCACAAGCGGGTGGCTATGGCTGGCGTCGGAGACTTCGCAGGTCAGTATCTCGTGCCGGATGAGGCGCAGGCCGATCGTGCGGTCGCTGTTGCAATCGCCGTTGCCGTTGCCGTTGCCGTTGCCGTGGATGATGGCGTTGGTGAACAGTTCGCTGACGATCAGCTCCGTGGACTCCGCTAGGTGTTCCAGTCCCCACTGGGTCAGCTGCCGGGCGGCGAGAGTTCGGGCACGGCTGACGACGGCCGGGTCGCTGGGGAACTGCCAGGAGGCAACCTGGTCCGCGCTCAGCGAGCGGGTCCGTGCGAGAAGCAGAGTGACATCGTCGCTCGGCGCCTTGGCCCGGAGCGTGTCCACCGTCGAAGAGCACAGATCGTCCAATGCGAGGTCGGGCCGTGCGAGGGCCGCGCGCAAACGGTTCATGCCGGCGCTGATGTCCTGGTCGCGGGCCTCGATCAGACCGTCGGTGTAGAGGGCCAGCACGCTTCCTTCGGCGAGTTCGAACGTTACGGACTCGAAGGGGACCAGTCCGAGGCCGAGCGGTGCTCCGGCGGGCAGGTCGGGGAACGTGACGTGGCCGTACGGGTCGATGACCGCGGGCGGCGGATGGCCGGCCCGTGCCATGGTGCAGGTACGGGTGACCGGGTCGTAGACGGCATACAGGCACGTGGCGGCCATCGTGGTGGTGGCCGGGTGCCGGGGGTCTTCCGCCTCGGTGAAGCGGATGACCTGCTCGTCGAGGCGGGACAGTACTTCGTCGGGAGGCATGTCCATGTCCGCGAGGGTGTGCATGGCGGTGCGGAGTTGGCCCATCTTCGCCGCCGCGTTGATGCCGTGTCCCACCACGTCGCCGACGACCAGGGCGACGCGGGCGCCGGAGAGGGGGATCACGTCGAACCAGTCACCCCCGATGCCGTGGTGGCTGTCGGCCGGCAGGTAGCGCCAGGCCACATCCGCGGCGGAGCCGCCCGTGGGGCGGTGGGGGTGCAGCAGGCGCTGCAGGGCGAGAGCCGCGGAGCGTTCGCGCACGTATTGGCGGGCGTTGTCCAGGGCCAGCGCTGCCCAGCTGGCGAGTTCCTCGGCCAAGAGCAGGTCGTCCTCCTCGAACGGCCTGGGGTCCTCCGTCCGCACGAAGACCGCCATGCCCAGCACTGCGCCTCGGGCGTGGATCGGGACGACCATCAACGAGTGCATGGCGTGCTCGCGGATCTTCTCCGCCCGCGCGGGGTCGTGGTGGTCGAGCCATGTGCCCGGGGATGTGTCCAGTATCGGCTCGAAGTGGGACTTCCCGGAGCGCAGGACACCGGCGAAGGGCGAAGTGGGCGGGACGACGACCGGCTCTCCGCGAGCGAACAGGGACTCCGGCGTTCCCGGGTGGATCGAGGCCAGGCCCGCACGGCGGAAGGCGGGGATGCGCTCGTCCTGTGGGCCGAGATGGTCCAAGGGCTCCTCGCCGTGTTGGACGGACTCCGCCAGGTCGACGGTGGCGTAGTCCGCGAGGAACGGCACGGCGAGGGCGGCCAGTTCCTGCGCAGTCTGCATGACGTCCAAAGTGGTGCCGATGCGCCTGCTGGCCTCGCCGAGGATTGCCAGACGCTCTCGCGCCCGTCGGCTGTCGGTGCCGTCCACGCTCACGACGCACACGCCCAGCGCGCGCCCGTGCGCGTCGTCGAGGCGGAAGTAGGACGCTGTCAATATGCGGCTGCTTCGCACATTCGCCGGCAGGAAGGCCTGGTAGTCCAGGTTGATCGCCGGGTCGCCGCTCTGCAGCACCTGGTGCATCACTGCCTCCAGCGTTTCGGCCTCCGTCCCGGGCGCTGCCTCCGTCAGCCTGCGGCCCAGCCGCTTGGGGAGAGGGATGCCGTCCTTGGAGCCCTGGGTGTCGTTCACCCGGATGCAGCGCAGGTGCGTGTCCCGTACGACGACACCGATCGGCAGGCGGCTCGGCAGCGGCAGCCCAGCGGGGAGCGGCTCCGCCACTGTGACCTCGGCCGGCCACGCGGGAAGCGAGGCCTTGTCGGTCGCGCAGACCAACCACCAGTCCCGGCCGTCCTGCCCGGTCAGTGAAGACACGCACAGGCGCACGTCAATGCTGCGGCCGTCGCGGTGGCGGACCTGCGCGAGGTCGGACCAGCAGCTCCGGAGGGTGCTCTCCTGTGCGGCCTGTGAAGCCTTCGCTCGGTCGTCAGCGGCCACCAACAGGACACAGGCGGACTGCCCCACCACCTCCGTGGCCGAGTAGCCCACGAGCCGCTGAGCGGCCTGCGACCATCCGACTACCGTCCCCTGCGCGTCGAGGACAGCTATCGCTGGGCAGACTGTCTCGATGGCCGTCTGAGCCTCGGAGACCGCTGTCTCTGCCGAACCACCCATTGCTCTTCCCTTCTACGTCCCCCCGGCGATGCGGTCCCCCAACTGCTCGGCTGTCTGGTGGATGGATAGGTCCAGGGCAGGAGTGAGCTACCAGGCACGGCAGGCCACAGCCCATTCACACTGCCCCCGACGGTGGCTGCGGCGGTGGTCTCGGCCCGTCAGACGTGCACCGGCGGACCCCTGTGGGGCCTGGGTGCAGCCGACGGGCCGTCGGCTGACACCGACGGCAGCAACACGGCCGTCCGGTGACTCCCCGATTGCTCTCACCCGCACCTCACGCGTCAGTCGGCGACTGCTGAGAAGGTGTGCAGCCAGACCCCGAGGGCCCCCAGAATCGGAGCCACCAGACAGATCCGCGGATCGGTGGTCTGCCCAGCGAATGCGGCAGGACAGAGCTCACTGGCGGAGCGATCACCAGCGCAACGGACAGACAGTCCGATGACGTACGGCACCAGGCGGACACAGCGGGCATGAGCCATGTAAAACCCGGCCGCCAGCATGGTGACCGTCATGCCGCCGGCCTCGGCGAGAAAGACTGACGCGGGCTGTGGCAGGGCGCGGGCACGATCGCCGCGTAGGCGATCGACGGGAAGGAGACCGCGGGCCCCACACCAGGCGCCCAAGACCCGTCCCCGCCATTTGGGCCCCCACGTAGGGAACGATGCTGCGCCCGGGGAAGGCGCACGTGAGCCACCGGGAGAGACCATCACGGTGCCGTGTCCAGGCGGATCATGGCCTGAGGCCTCCGGGCGAGCTTCGCCCACTGCAGACGGCGCGTGTGCTCGGGGAGGCGCTGCGGGCTTCCGCGTGCTTCGTTCGTACTCATGCGTGGAACGCTACGCACCCAGTGGCTCCGGAGTATGGTCCATTTCTATGACAAATTCCCAGACCAATTCTGCGGACCAAGCAAGATCGCGATCTACGGAACTGGGACACCAACCCGTTCCCGGCCCTGGCGCTCCGACCATGCGACGAGGCGCTCCGGCTTGGCGGTGCCAACGCTCTGACAGATGGCCGCCCAGGGGCCTGCCTGGCCGTTCGACGCGAAGTGGCCCGGTCTTTTGCTCAGAAAATGGTCCACACCTGTGGAGGGACGCGCGCATACGGTCCGGTCACGACCGAGACAGTGACCACCGCGATGAACATCGGCGTCTTCCTCTCAGCCGCTGACCCCGACGAGCTCTACACCCAGCCGGCCCGCGAGTTCGGGTAGCTCATCGGCAGGGCCGGCCACACACTGGTGTGTTGCGGATCCGATACCGGGCTGAGGAAGGTCGTCACCAACGGAGTACAGGCGTCGGGAGGGCGGCGCACGGGGATCTCGGTCGATTTTTCTCCGGAAGTGGGTCGGGGAAGGACGCCGACGCAATGACGTTCGCCAGGGATCTCGGTGAACGCAAGGCACGGTTTCCCGCCGTGTCCGACGCAGTAGTGGTGATGCCCGGCGGCATGGGCACGTCGGACGAAGTGACCGAGGTCCTGGAGCTAAGGAAGCACGGCCTGTTCGACGACCCCGTGGTGCTGCTGAACACGGCGGGCTGCCACGGCAGGCTGACACTCCAGCTCCGGCGAATGGACGAGCAGGGGTTGCTGCCATTGCCCCTCGGAGAGCTGGTCTTCGCCGCCGACACCGCCGCCGACGCACTCGCCACCGTGGAGAAGTGCGTTGGAACGGAATAGCGAGATCGTGACAACACGCCTTCCCGCCTGAGAGATCGCCCCGACTCCGGCACGGGCGGCCTGGCGCTTGAGGCCGACAGCCCCAGCACCTCGAAGCTCAGCAGGGACGCTCCCGAACGGACAGAGGCGCGTCCGCTCCGCCCTCGGAACCCCTTCTAGGGAAGCACCCGGCACAGTGCGTCCAGTGCGCCTGCCCACGCGCTGTCCGAGGGCGCCGCGTAGTTGAACACCAGGGCATCCCGTTCGGGCAACTGCCATCCACAGTCCGCCACTTCGTAGCGGAACTGAGTCAACCCCCTGATCGACAGACCTTGCCGGGCCGCAGCCTGGACCACCGAGCTTTCGGTTCCACGCGGGAGTTCGAGGACCGTCTGCAGCCCTGCAGCCATCCCGGTCACACGAATGGCAGGAGCCCTCTGGCGCAGGACCTCGACCATCTGATCGCGGCGATGCCGGTAGCGAAGCCGCATCGAGCGCACATGACGGTCGTACGCACCCGAGACGATGAATTCCGCAAGCGTCAGCTGCTCCAGGGCGCTCGTCATGTAGTCGCCGTGCCTTTTCGCCGTCACGATCTCCGGGATGAGTTCCTCCGGCAGCACCATCCATCCGAGCCGTACCCCCGGTGCCAGGGACTTGCTCACAGAACCGAAGTACACCACCCGCTCCGGATCGAGGCCTTGCAGGGCCCCCACCGGCTGACGGTCGTACCGGAACTCCCCGTCATAGTCGTCCTCCAGGATCAGGCCGCCAGCGGCACGTGCCCACTCGACGGCTGCCGTGCGCCGGTCCGGGCGGAGCGCGACCCCCGTCGGGTACTGGTGCGCCGGGGTCATCAGCACCGCCCCCACTTCGACCAGTCGCGCGAGGTCGTCGATGCGTGCGCCATGGTCGTCGACGTAGAGGGGCGGGGTGTGCAGACCGGCACTCGCCAGCAGGTCGCGAAACAGGTCGAGTCCGTAGGCCTCGACTGCCACCCCTCGCACCCGCCGCGCCCTGAGCGCCTGCGCCATCAGCGCCAGACCGTGGTGGAATCCGGAACAGATGACGATCCGATCCGACTCTGCGTACACTCCGCGGGCCCGCGCCAGATAGTCCGCGAGTGCGGTGCGCAGCTCCATCCGGCCGCGGGCGTCGCCGTAGCCGAAGGCATCGTGTGGCGCGGCGGTCAAAGCCCGGCGGGCCGCAGTGAGCCACTGCGAGCGCGGAAAGTTCGCGAGGTCCGGTGCACCGGTCCACAGGCCATACCCGGGACGGGGCTCGTCCGGCCTCCGGCGAGGAGTCTCAGACGCGGCCCTGCGCGGCTCGACCCGGGTGGCCACCCGGGTCCCGGAGCCCTGCTGCGCGGTGAGCCAGCCCTCAGCGACCAGCTCGGTGTAGGCCTCGACCACGGTGTTACGCGAAACACCGAGATCCGCAGCGAGTGAGCGGGAGGCCGGCAGCCGACTGCCGGGCGCCAGACGCCCCGTGCGCACGACCTCCCTCAAGGCGTCCGTGAGCCCTGCACGCAGCCCGGGTCCGCGCAGCTCCAGATGCAGGTCGGCACCGAACGCGGGGGTCGGACCGGCCGCGGAACTGGTCCGAGAACCTGCCACGTAAATGAACCATACTCCCATACCATCGACTGGCTGGTCGTCCGGTGGGGCCGCGCTGCGCGCCACCGCAGTCTCGTCGCGTCGCCACAGTCAGCGACGACAGGACCATACGCCTGTGGGACGCGGTGCTCCCCCACAGCGATGCGGCAATCCAGGCCATCTGCCGAGACGTCGACGAGGACCCCCACTCAGGACAAGCAGGTTTGCCTTCCGCAGGGCGGATCAGTTGGCCGCGTCTGCCCTTCGATCTAACGAGCCGTGGGTCGCATCGCCCTCGTCCAGGCCCTTGAAAGACGCCTCTTGTTCCACCGCTTCGCGGCTTCCTTGCGGTAGGTATCGGCCAGGTTGCTCAGCGTTTCCGGCTTGCGCCAGCATCTTTCTCGTCGTCCACGTACTTCGAGTCGAGCATGTAGCCCTCTGCCGGTCGCATACCATCTGCGGCCTGGAACGGTCTCTTCGAGCCGGGACCCGAAGGAACCTTCCGTTCCGGATAGCCGGCGGTCCGCAGCCGGCACGCGTCCTCCGGCCTGTTCGGATTCGAGGGGTTGCTTCCGAAGCCCAGGGGCTCCAGGCCATCGACGAACTTGTCGAACTTCTCACGTTCGGCGTCGGTCAGCGGCTGGGTCGTGCCCGGCACCGGCGCCACCGGGTCCCGGTAGGCGATGTTCGAGCCGGAACGACATACACCGCCGGTACGATGCCCGGCATTCCACCTCACCTCGGTAGGACGCCAGCAGTATGGGAGCCGGCTCCGGTCTGGGGACCGGGATGAACGGGCCGAAGGGGGCCGCTGGGCCCCCGTCCGAGCGGTGCGGCCGCTTCTCCGAGCTGTCTTGACGTCTTCCACCTGAACGGCGTAGCGGTCGCGGGCCTTCGCCAACCGCGTGCATGCGAGAGACCGGATCGGTGCACCGACACAGTTGCGACAGTCCCTGGTTCCCCGCCGCCGCACTCGCGCTGTGGCCTCGTTCGCCGAGCAGCGGTCTTCTTCGACGCCCGCCGTTGGTCAGGAAGGCTCGCTCGGCGACTCGGCCTGGCGCTCCCAGTCGATGCTGCGAGTAGACATGCTCTCATTTTGTCCGGAAGGCCCGACTTTGCCATCGTTGGTTTTCTACCCGTGCAGGTCTCCGCCGACTCCCGCTGACGGGAGAAATGGCGAGCGGGCTCCATAGCGCCGCAATGGCCCCAGAACGACGACGCCGAGTGCCCCGGCGACTCCCACCTGTTCCAGGACTGCCAATGACCACACCGGCTGACAAGAACGGTCGTGCTCTCCAGCTCCACCCGGAAGCGAGTGGACCGTCCCACGAGAACACCCGGCACAATGGGCCGCCCTCCCGGCGCCCGCCATCGTTCAAGGCACGGTTGTCCGCGGGCAGTCGGCTGCTGCTCCTTTCCGCGGCACTGCTCGCAGCCAACGGCTTCATCGGTCATGGAATCGGCTGGATCCTGCTGACGACGACCCTGGGGCCGACTGCGTACCTCCTCCTGGCACACCCGGAGAGAACAGGTCCCCGGGTGAGGGACGCGGTGATGGGGCACACGGCGGCGACCGCCTGTGGACTTGCCTGTCTCGCCGCCTTCGGGCTGTGGAACCAGCCCTCGGGGCTGGAACAGCACCATGACACCCTGCCGCAGATCGGGGCACAAGCACTCGCGGTCGGGGCGACACTGTTCATACTCACCCTGTTCTGTGCCCACCACCCCCCGGCCGCTGCCACCGGCCTGCTCATCACCTCCGGGATCACCCGTCCAGGGCCTCTTCTGTACGGCATGCTCACCGGGCTCGCCATCGTGATCTGCGGCTCGGCGCTCCTGGCGAAGACCCGATGGCACCGTCGCCGCATCCGCCCCGGCCTCCTCACCTCGTCATCCGAAAGCGCGGAGGGCCAACCGAGCCCGGAGGTCACCGCGCCTGAGCGAGGAGCCGCCAGCACCCCGCGCAGCCAGGGCAGCTCCCACGAAAGGGCATAAACACGCCTCCGGATCACGGAATGAGTCGGGCGCGGGAGTCCGCAAGCAACCCGGTCGTCCCCGGACACACCGGGTGCCCGACCAGACCATCTCCGGCCTGCGCGGATGCCAAGGCCCGCCGGGTCATGCCGAGACTCTTCGGGAGGTCCGCTGCAGCAGCGCACGCGGGCGGGCTGCTCAGACAGGTGTCATAGCTGCGGCTTCGCCCGGACCTGGCGTTAGAGGACGCGACAGCCGGTCTCCCCTGACCTGCCCGGCTTGGAGGCGGCCATCGAGGGCGTCGGCGGCGGGCTCACACGTGGCCGGGACCGCCGCTGCCGAACGCGCCGCTGGAACCGGGCGACCACCGCTCGCCACCGGCGCGGTGGAGGGTGCCTGCCGCCACCTGATCGCCGACCGCCTCGACATCACCGGCGCGTGCTGGGGCCTTCCCGGAGCCGAAGCCGTCCTGCGACTGCGTGCCGTCGTCTCCAACGGCGACCTCGACCCCTACTGGCGATACCACGCCGACCGCGAGCACGAACGCCTCCACCCCACCCCCGACCAGCGAACTTACCCCTCGCCTCTTGATCGCGGCCGTCGATCCGAACAAACCGTACACAATCCCTTTGAGACGATCGGACAGCATCTCTAGGGTGCGGACGTGACCATCGAGCTGCCCTTTCGTCCGCTCCCCATCGACCAGCAAGACGTTCGCTACGCCTACGGGCCCGATTCGGGCATACAACCGGGCGTCCCCGCCGGCTCGACCGTGGAGTTTGACTGGTGCGAGAACACGATCTACCCCGGCACCACGAGGCGGTACTGGGTTCATGTGCCCGCGCAATACGACCCCTCCGAACCCGCGTCGCTGATGGTGTTCCAGGACGGATGGTGGTACTTGGACCCGGACGGGCAGGTCCGCGGCGGCATCGTGTTGGACAACCTCATCCACCGCGGCGAGATCCCGGTCACTATCGGCGTCTTCGTCGACCCCGGCGTCCTCAATAACGCCGAACAATCGAAGAACCGCAACGCCGAGTACGACGCGTTCGACGACCGCTACGTCACCTTTCTCCTGGCTGAGATCATCCCCCAGGTCACACGGCGCTACTCGATCGCCAAGGACGCCGACCAATGGGGCATCTGCGGTGGCAGCAGCGGCGGCAACTGCGCCTTCACGGCCGCGTGGATGCGCCCGGACAAGTTCCGGCGAGTCATCTGCTACCTCTCCAGCTTCACGCAGATGCCGAACGGAAACCCGTACCCTGCCCTGATCCTCAACGCCCCCCGCAAACCACTGCGCATCTTCATGCAAGCAGGCCACCGCGACCTCAACTGGAACAGGCCCGAAAAGAACTGGCTCGCCGGCAACCTGCGTGTGGCAGCCGCTCTCGCGGAAGCAGGCTACGACTTCCGTCTCGTCCTCGGCGACGGTGGCCACAGCCCCAACCACGGCGGAGTCCTACTCCCCGATGCGCTCCGCTGGCTATGGCGCTCAGCCGCGACCTGACGAAACCTGCCCGAACGATCACTCCATCCGAGCTGCGCCCAAAGCAGCTTTGCCGGCCTTTCCCTACATCCCAGCACTCGCGCGCTCGATGTCCAGCACGACCTGGCGCGGGAACCACCAGTTGAGCACGGGGATGAAGCAAGCCATGACAAACCAGACACCGGACGCCCCGACAGTTGTGCTGGAGCAGATCTGCGCGTTACGCCGACAACGCCCCAGCCACACAAGGAACAACGCGGCTGCCCCAAGTCGAGCAGCGGGAGCATCTGGCCCGCATCGACCACGAGATCGAAGTCCGCCGCGATGCCGATCAGGCTCGGCTCGAACCCGACGAGATCGGCCTGGAACCAAGGCAGTTCGGCCGCCTGCCACTGCGCCACTGCCAGCATCCACGCATCAAAAGATCGCCCCCGCCACAGTCGTACCCGAGCTCCGCGAGCCGGATCATGACCCGTCCGGTACCGCACCCGGCACCCAGCACCCGCGCTCCGGCGGGCGCGAGCGCCGCGCAGGACCGCCCTCCCCGTGCACGTCCTCCTGGAGCGCACCCTCCTACGAGACGAGCGCCCTCTGCTCGATGCCCTGTGCGACAACGAGCACCAGCCGCACCGAGCCGTGAATCAAAAAAACGGCTCGACTTCGCCGGCTGCCCGACCAACCACCGAGGCAGGACAGATCAGGCGCCTGGAGATCCGCCGACCACCTGGTGCTCTTCGCCTGCCTCAGCTTCATCGAGGGCATCGTGCTCGTGGCCACGCCGGCACTGATCCGGGACTTCTCCCCACAACTCGGCCGAGCCACCGCAATGGGCTACTGGACCATGGGCCCGGTCATCGGGAGCCTGGTCGTCACCGTCGTCACCAGCAGCACCCTGTCCTTCGCCGGCTGGCAGGACGAGCTGCGCTACTCCGGCTGGGCCGGGCTTGCCGTCTTCGTTCTGGCGCTGGTGGGGCTGCGCGAGCTGTCGCCCCGGCTGCGTGATCAGATCATGGTCAGCCTCCGCGACCGTGCGCTGGTCGAAGCGCGGGCCAAGGGCCTGAATCCGAGGACGGCGGCAGAGGGCCACTGGCGGCAGATGCTGCGGCTGGACGTCGTCGGCTCGGCCACCGCTGTCAGCCTCTTCCTCCTGCTCTACTTCGGCGCTGTGGGAAACTTCGTCGTCTATTTCGCCGCGACCTTCGGCTACACCGAGCAGCGCACCAACGGGCTGGCCAACTGGTACTGGGCGGCCAACGCGGTCGCGCTGCTGGCGGCCGGGCTGGTCTCCGACAAGCTGAAGGTGCGCAAGCCGTTCATGGTTGCCGGAGCCGTCGGTTCGATCGCGGTCACCACGCTCTTCGCCCTGCACGCCACAGAGCAGCGCACCGGTTACTACACCTTTGCCGCACTGTTCGTCGCCATCGGTGTGTTCACCGGCGTCACCTACGCACCCTGGATGGCGAGCTTCACCGAGACCGTCGAGAAACACAACCCGGCCGCCACGGCGACCGGTCTGGCCGTGTGGGGATGGATCATCCGGGCGGTGGTCGCGATCTCCACAGCGTTCGTCCCGGTCGTGGTCACGTCGGCCACGCCGCTGGTCGAGCATGGTGCCCAGGTGAAGGCCGCGAGCGTCCAGGCCGCCGCCGCTCTGGCCGTCATCGACGCGCACCCGCGGCTTTTCGCCGAACTCGAGGCGTACCCTCCGACCGCGGTCCCGCCCGCACTGGCGGCTCGGGCGGTGCGAGAGGTCGGGGCCGACGATCTGGCCACCGTGCGCAAGGCCCAGCCGCAGTTGGCGCTGCTGCAACGCTACGGATCCCAGGTGAAGAGCGCCGCGGCCCAGGGGCCGGAACAGTGGCGCACCTGGTGGCTGGTCTGTGTGGCCGGACAGGTGTTCTTCCTGCCGTTCATCTTCGTCATGGCCGGCCGTTGGAGCCCGCGGAAAGCACGCGAGGAGGCAGTGGAGCACCAGCGCGCCGTGGAGCGTGAACTGGCGGCCCTCGCCGATGAGGGCGACTGATCCCACGGCCACCCTCCAGCCTTGGTGGGCAGCGCAAGGGCTGCCCACCAAGGCCGTGGCTCGGCGATCGCGCCGTGCGCACGCCGCTCGGCCGGAACCCGTACGAGCACGGACAGAGGTCCGCCTCGCCGACGGTCCCAGCCGCAAGCCCGCCCGCTGTGCCGGCACCACCTGCAGGGTGCCTACTGCCTCAACGTGTGCCAGGCTGTCCCGCTGGCGGACGAGTCGGTGGGGAGGCGACGTCGTTACACCCCGAGCACAAGCCGCCCCAGCGTCGCCCGCGCCCGCGTGTCGGACTGTGCCCGGGCCGTGACCGCAACTGCGAGCTCCCGTACCCACTCGTCGAGCGCCACCGGGCGCCGCGAGAGCACCACGCCGCGGACCTCCTTGCACGCCTCGCCCTTGCGATGCGTGCCCGCCAGGTCGAACACGAGACGCTGCTCGCCGAGGAAGACCTCGATCCGCTCGACGCGCCCTCGCGCCCCGCGAGCCGGTCGGCCATGCTCGGTTCGCGCTCGACGGCGACGGCACCCGGCGACGGTGCCTCCGACACTGTCCCGGTGAGCACCTGACCGACCGCGATGAACTCCGCGATGTCGCTGCCGAATTCAGGGACCTCGACGCTGATCCGCACGCCGACGGCGACCCGCGGTCACCCGCTCACCGGTCCGGGCCGCTTTCCCGCCGGTGCCAGGACGGACAGCACCGCATCCTCGTCCTCCGGACGGCCGACCGTCAGCCGTATCCCCTCCGCGGCCCAGTGACCGATGTGGATCCGCGCGGTGTTGAGCGCGTGCACCATCCGGTCGGTGCCGGTATCCGGCCCGGCGGCGAACCAGGGGAAGTTGGCTTGGCCGGACAGGACGGGCAGCCCGTACCTCGCGAGCCTGCGGTGCAGGCGGTCCCGTTCGCCGATGACGGCGTCCACGCGTGCGGCAAGTTCCTGGCCCGGCCTCTCCGCTGCCGACCACTGGCTCAGGGCCGCTCTAGGTGTCGCCGGGAAGGAAGCCGTGGGCGAAGGCGCTGAGCTCGCAGCCGGCGACGACGCTGGCAGTGGCTTTCCAGAGGGGCCGGTCGAGGGAGTTGCCCGCCCACAGCTGCCAGCGGGTATCCCGCGTCGTCAGTTCGGCTTCCGGGTCGAGGTCGCCGGTGCTGAACTCCAGGTCGGCTGCCGCCCTGAGTTACGCGTCAGCCCGTCCGGCAGGCACTCGCCCCTGGACGAAGGGATCAGGGGCCCCCGCGGCAACTCTCACTCCTGCCGGGTCAGACGTTCCTGCAACCGGGCATGCCGGAACTGGTACACGGGGCCGGTCACCCGCAACAGGTTGCGGTGGTGGGCATCCTCCAGGAAGGCCATCAGGCGCACAGGAGTGCGCTCCCGGAAGGCCAGTTGTACGGCGGTGAGGGCGGTGGCCACGGCGAGGTTGCCGGCAGGACCGGCGAACAACGCGGCCCACAGGCCGGCCACAAGACCCGTGGCAACGCCGTTGTGCAGCCCGTGGGCCCAGCCCATGAGGCAGGCGAAGAACAGTGCCACGGCGAGTCCGGACAGCAGCGCCAGCACCAGCCGTAGCCCGAGGTGGTGCCGCCACACGTCCCGTGGGCCGATCGACCGGCTCTCGGTCACCGTGCGTCGGGTCAGCCCTCTTCGCAGGCCGTCGAACCACGCTCCGGAGCCCACAGCGAGAATGAAGCCTCCGGCCATGAGCTGATACCCGGGTCCACTTGCCATGGTGGCGGCGAAGCCAAGCGGCAGCGCACTGAGCAAGTCGAGCCAGACCGGCATCGGCGGGTCCACAATGTGCGGGCCCAACAACCAGTTCAGGAGCCCGATGCCCAGCCAGACCCCCAAACCCATCTTGAGGGTCGCCGGGGAGAAGATGTCCCGCCATCCGGCGCTGGGCAGCGGCTGCCGGGCAGCCAGGAGGCTTGCCTGCCGCCCTGCCACGCACCCGGCGGCGACCGCCATGAGCGGTCCCGCCACCCAAGCGGACAAGGCGCCGGACGCCCGCCATAGGCCGAGGGCGTTGACGACCCCGTACACCACACCGACCACGATGCCGACGACGACCGCCCTCGGCCGGGGGTTCGCCCATCCCGGAATGTGCCACCAGGACAGATCGCCGGTTCCCTCTTGGGCGAGCCGGGCAGCGATGAATCGCAGCGTCCGCTCGGCCGTCTCTGGGGAGTGACGAGGCCGGGGATCCCAGTACCCTGGGGTGTATGCAGCCGCGACCGCGTGGTCGAGGAGGTGATCCTCGATCGTACGGGAGTCGGGGAAGCGGGCAGTGTCGAGCAGCTCGTCGACCGGGTCGTCTTCACGGTGGACATCCCGCACCAGGCTGATCGCCAACGGGCTGGAGAGCGCCTGGGCAACGGCGCTGTCGGGTTCTTCCAGCAGTCTGCGGGTGAGCCGATGCCAGGCGGGCGGCGGCGGGTCCGGCAGTTGGTTGAGCAGGTACTCGGCGGCGGCCTCTGACTTCACCGGTTGGATCTCCAAGCCGGCAGCCCCACGCAACCGCGCTTTCTGGGCGGTGCGTTCGGCCTCGTCGACCCGCGACGTCACCACCATCCGGAAGGGCGCGGATCCCAAGGCGCGCACCATGGCCCCCCGCAGTTTGCCCACGACCTCGTCGAGTCCGTCCAGGAACAGCGCGACGCGGCGCTCCTTCAGTAGCTGCCGTGCCTCCTCGGGCCCGCGGAACCGGTACTTGCGCGCGATCTGCGCCGCCGCCCAGTCCAGCGGGCTCTCCTTCCTGGGATCCCAGCCCTCCAGGGGCAGGAGCACCGGGACAGGGATGCGCCGCTGGTCCTCGGGCTTGGCCTCCCTCCGGTATTCGAGTGCCTTCAGCAGCAACAGCACCAAGGCTGCCGTCTTTCCCGCCGCCTCACGGCCGACCAGCAGAATCCGGCCGGAGGCCAGCCCGCCGTACACCTCGTGCAGTTCCTTCAGGCCACCGCCCTCCAGGAGCTGCTCGCGCGTGACCACACTCAGCCCGGGTAGCGGGCCGAAGTTGTGCCTCATACCCTCGGCGGTCGCTCCGGCGGCCCGGTCTGTCACCCTGCGCCCGCTCACCTCCCACCGCACGGGCAGCGGAGTCTCGTCCACGACCCGCGCTTTCAGGCGCCGCAGTCCGGCCTCCTTGTTCCACTCCTCCTCCACGGCGGCGGCCAGCGATTCGGCCATGGCGTCGAGTGGAGTCTGAGGCGTCAGGTGGTTGTGGACCACCATGGTGCCGTGATCGCCGACCACCATGTTCGTCGTGCCGTTGAACGTGCTCTTCGAGACCCCACCAGGGCCACGGGACCTGGAACGCCTCATCACGCGGAACCGAACTTGTTCTCCTGATGGTTGTGGTTGCCGGTCTGAAAGTTGGTCGGGCCGTTGAACGTGTTGCCCGACACCACCCCTCCGGCGGTCGCGTCCGGTGATCCGAACTCGCCTGCGATGGCACGCAGCTCGGCGGCTACCCGTTCCCTTTCCTGATCCCCCAGGGACTCCAGCAGCGAGGCGAACTCGCCCCGCCACAGCCGTGCGTGCACGATGCCGACCCGCTCCCGCTCGTCGTCCGAGGCTGCCGCCAGGGCGGTTGCGGTCCGGTCCAAGCGCTCCAGCGCCTCGGTTTCACGAGCGGGATCACCCCGGCCGATGAGCCGCGCCCCGCGCGCCCTGCACCAGGCCCAGAAATCCGTGCCGGCTGCCTGCACCACCGCCGTGCCGCCAGCCGCCGCAGCCGCCGTCATCGCCTCCGCCAACACTGTCAGTCGTCTCCCCGTCGTCAGGTGGTCCGGAATTCGGACCACACCCTCTTGCTGCCCGAAGGCCCCGGCTCCCACCCCACTCATCGAGCACCGCGTCCGGCAAGGCGAGCCCACGGTTCCGCTCCGCATCATGGGCCAACACAGCGCGTACCGAGAGCAGTTGGGAAAACCTACACATGAACTCCCCTGCAGCACCAACACTTGCACCGGTGGAAGGTATCGGACGACATGTGCGATCAATTCGGTCACGGCCAACTCAGCGGCGTCTGGCCATACCCCATTCGGGTGGATACGACCACATGACCGGCCGGATCGCTCAGCCAAGGCCGTGAAAGGCCCGAAGCTCTGGCCCGATCCGGGCCGCCGACCGGGCGCGGATCCCGCTATGCCGCGCTCGGTGGGGTTGTCTGGGCGCGGCGCCGGCGCGCGCGCAGGACGGAGACCGTGCTGCTGAGCAAAACCACGAGCAGGGCGCCCACGCCCGCGGGGGTAAGCGGGTAGAGCAGCGACGCAGTCATCTGCAGCGCGATGGGAAGCAGAGCCACCGCCAGACCCGCGGCAAGCAACCGGTCACGCCTGCTGAAGAGCAGAGCGACCGCGAAGGCCCCGGCCCAGAGTGTATGGGTGATCAGCGGGCCTCCCTTCAGGGGGTAGTAGGCGCTGACGAGGAGCGCCACCCACAGCGCGACGGCCAGCGCGGTGGTGCCGGCGATCGCGGCGCGCTGTGGCTGGGAGGGGCCGAGCAGGTCCCTGGGTGCCGCGAGGACGACGGCGCCGGTGAGCAACGGCACGATCAGGTTCAGCGCAGCGCCCGCGTAGGTGCTGGCGAAGAGGTGGGAAAGCAGGAGCAGGGGGAGGTCGGCCAGCCGCAGCACCGTCGCCGGCACGACCAGTGCCCGGGCCACACTCCAGCGCCCGGTCCAGACGGCCGCGAGTGCCGCCAGCCAGAGCAGCGGCATGAGGCCCTGGTTGGCCAGGAAGAGCATGCCCGGGAGTGAGGAGGAGCGCGGGATCCGGATGCCGGGGGCGACGAACCACAAGAGGTTCGCCACGCTGCCGCCCGTCGCGACGGCGACCGTCAGCGGTGCCGCATGCGCCAGGACCTGACCGGCAGTCCGGTCCGAGCCGAGGCCGGTGCGCCGCCGCAGGCCGTGGCCGGCGACGTCGAGCGCCTCTCGCAGTCGGCCAAGTGGGCCGGCGTCCTTCGTGGCCTCGGCGTAGATCGCGCTCAACTCGGCTTCGTGCTCGGCACGGTAGGCGGCCGGGTGGAAGCGCAGGGCCCAGCGGAGGGGGCGCGGCGGGTGCTGCTCCGTCATGCCAGGGCACCTTTCGGGCGGATGGCGGGGGCGTTGCGGGCGGCCATCCGGCGTTCCGCCTCGGCGACGACGGCGCGCAGCCGCTCCATCTCGGCGGCCAGCGTGGAGCGACCGGGCTCGGCAAGGGCATAGACCTTGCGGGCCCGGCCGTCGACGACCTCCTCGCGCTCGACCCGGATCAGGCCCTGCTGGAGCAGCCGGTCCAGCGCGCCGTACAGGGTGCCGGTGCGCATCCGCACGCGGCCCTGGGAGATCGCGTCGATCTCCTGGATCAGTCCGTAACCATGCCTGGGCTCGTCGGCCAGGGCGGTGAGCAGGAGCAGCGTCGGCTCCTGAAGCGGTCGGTCACTCATGCCACCTATATATATCGGTGACCAGCATATGTTGTCGAGTGGCGCATCCACTCCGCAGCTTGTAAAACCCGATCTGCCGCCTTGGGGTGCTCCTCCGCCATCGGGTTTGCGATCTGTGAGGGTTCGCCCTTTTCAGGCTGTAGCCGACAGCACGCGGTTTCGCCCATCCCGGCCGGTAACCGACTGGAGCGGGCGGCGCACAGTGCCGGGCCAGGGGCCGTCGGCCGACCGTGCGAGTCCGCTTATGGTCTGCCCGCTCAGGTCAGTTGTTCTGGGCTGTCGGTTGATGTCGGCCGCGGCGAGGTGTTCGGCGTGCTGGGTTTTGGCGCGCAGGGCGGCCAGGGTCTCCTGCAGGCCGGCGACCTCGCCGAGCCAGACTTGTTGACGGGCCTCGGTGGCTTTGTTCACGAGTTGCGTCGTCAGTTGTTCACGGGTTTGGGAGGCACCCGGATCCACGGTCGGGTGATGTTCACGAGTTTTGACGGCACGGGGGTTCTTGCCTGGGCAGCATCGGGGTGTTCCTGGTGAAAGGCCCTGGTCATGCCGCAGATGTCGAAGGTCGAGCTGTACGCGGCGATCCGGCGAGACCACCGCGGCGGCATGACGATGCGGGAGATCGAGCGCAAGTACAACGTGTCGTGGCGGACGGTCCGCAGGGCTGTGGACTCGGTCTGGCCGGAGCCGCGGAAGAAGCTGCCGCCGCGGCCGACGGCGCTGGATCCGTACAAGTCGTTGATCGACGGATCCTGCGGGCGGACCTGGATGCGCCGCGCAAGCAGCGGCACACGGTCACGAGGATCTACCACCGACTGGTCGACGAGCATGGCGCCGATGTCTCCTACCAGATGGTCCGGCGTTACGTCGCGGACCGGAAGCCGCGGATTCTGGTGGAGTCGGGCAAGGCTCCGCTGGAGGCGTTCGTGCCACAGACGCACCAGCCCGGTATGGAGGCCGAGGTCGACTTTGGTGACGTGAGCGTGCGCCTCGCTGGCGAACTGGTGACCTGCTGCTTGTTCTCCTTCCGCCTGTCGTACTCGGGCAAAGCCGTCCACCGCGTCTTCGCTTCCTGCGGCCAGGAAGCCTTCTTCGAAGGGCACGTGCACGCCCTGCGGGCGCTGGGCGGTGTCCCACGGAGCAAGGTCCGCTACGACAACTTGAAGGCCGCTGTTGCCCGGGGGCTGGGGCTGAGCCGGGCCAGGGTGGAGACGGACCGGTGGATCGCCTTCAAGTCGCACTTCGGGATCGGGAGTTTCTACTGCAGGCCCGGCATCGACGGCGCCCACGAGAAGGTCGGGGTCGAGGGGCAGATCGGCTACTTCCGGCGCAACCACTTCACCCCGGTGCCCGATGTCGCCTCGCTGGCGGAGCTGAATGAGCTGGTCGAGCAGCGCTGGGCACCGAGGCCGCCATGAAAGGCTACCGCGTGCGCTACACGCTCGCCACGCAGCTGGTGAACGAGCTGGTCGAGGCCGCCGACGAGAAGCAGCTGAACAAGACCATCGCCCGCTACGGCCGCGTCGGCCTGCTCTGCATCGACGAACTGGGATACATGGAACTGGACCGGCATGGCGCCGAGCTCCTCTTCCAGGTCTTGACCGAGCGCGAGGAGAAGAACAGCGTCGCCATCGCCTCCAACGAGTCCTTCGGCGGCTGGACGAAGACCTTCACCGATCCCCGTCTGTGCGCCGCCATCGTCGACCGGCTCACTTTCAACGGCACCATCATCGAGACCGGCACCGACTCCTACCGTCTGGCCAGCACCCGAGCCCGAGCCGAACACGCAGAAGCGGGCTGACCAACCGCTCCACCGCCTGGCCGGCAACCGCTGAAGGCCGACCAGGCCGACGTCATCCGAGCGGGACACGCCCTGCAACCCGAGGAACAGAGTCCAGATGAGCTGCGATCCGCGTGATCGTCCTGGCGTTGTCCTCGAACAGATGCGCCTGCATGCCCGCCACCTGGGCCGCCTCAACGTTTACGGCGAAATCGTCGATGAAGAGGCAGTTCTCCGGCCGCACCTCCAGGCTGGCACACGCGGCCTCGAAGGCACGTGGGTCCGGCTTCTCGATGCCGATCTCGTGCGAGTACACGATCTCTTCGACCAGTTCGTCGAAGTGGTACAGCGCCGTCTCCCGCTCCCGGGCACCGACGAAGCTGTTGCTCAGGATGCCCAGCCTGCAGCTTCCCCGCAGCCCTCGCACATAGGCGATGAGTTCCTCGTTAGGCGTTCCCAGGTATTCCGCCCAAAGATCCGCCATGAACGCTTCCACCTGGGACGCGTCGAGCCCCAGGCGTGCCGCCACCTGCTCGTGAACCTCTCGTTCGCTGATGCTCCCGATGCTCCCGGCCTGCCACACGTCGCGCATCCGCTCGTGCACAGTGCCCGGCGGCAACACCAACCGCTCTTCCCACCGCTGCACCCACCCCGTTTCCGGCGTGATCTCCAGCACGCCACCAATATCAAGAATGACGCATGTCGCCGTCACTCGGACTCCCCCTCTTCGTCTGGCCGACTGGCGAGCACATACCGCCCGCTCATGTGATCTACGGAGACACTGTTGTCCTTCCTGCTGGGGCAAGGTCAAGCGATCTTGGAACCTTGTGGCAGCCCTGTTGCGAGCCGCGACACGACTCGGCTGCATCAGCAGGTGCCTTCAAAACTCATGACGATCCGCGGAGTCCTCGGCCGGGCAACGACGTCAGAACTCGTCAACAAACGCTGTCGCAAGAAGTGAACGAAGCCACATTCCCCATGATCGGGAGTTATACCGAACGTTTTACAGTCCCGAGCGTGATCGCCGACCTGATTCCAGCACGCTCGCAGATGGAAGTTCCGTGACGTGCAACGCCTGATGGTGACGGCGGGAACTGACCGCGGATGTTGGTGAGTTGTCACCGCGGGTCGCGGCGTCGGGCTTGGTCAATGTCGGTCTGAAGTGGCCGCACTGTTCGGGAGCCGGCGTTGGTGCCCTCGTCGGAGTCGAGGTGGTCCAGTGGTTGTTCCCGCTGGTCAGTGGAAAGACAACATCCATGGCGGATCTTCGGTATTCCCATCAGACGCGAAGGCTTCGCGTCTGATGCGAACACGATCCGGCTGACGAGGCGACTGGACAGCCCGCCGGCATGGCCGGTCCCGCGTGTCAGGTCGCGAGCGTCAGGACCAGCCCCAGCCCTCGTTCGTCATCCGCTCCTCATCCTCGACTGACACCCGGTGGTTACGCCCTACCTCGGTGCCTGAAAGCCGCCGATCCTCTGCTCGAGCAGTTCGGCCAGCCGCAGCGGGGTGCGGTCCTCGAACATCGGACCGATGAGCTGCACTCCCACCGGCAGGCCCTCAGGGGTCCGGCCCGCTGGTATGGCGGTGGCGGGCAGGCCGGGCATGGTGGCCAGACCGGCCCAGACAAGCTGGTCGAAGTACGGGTACTCGACGCCGTCGATGTCGAGCCGGCGTTCCAACAGATCGGGGTTGTGGTCGTGCGGGAACGCTGGAGTCGGCGTGATCGGGCACACCACGGCGTCGAACTCGGCGAAGAACTGCCGCCAGCCGTGACGGTGGAGCTCTCGATGATTGTTCGCCTCCATCCAGTCGCGGTGGCTCAACACCATCCCGCGCAGCCGCGCCGCGTCGAGACTCTGGTCGTCTGCGCTCAGTGCGGCGGCGCGGGTCCGCAGCTGCTCGTACGCCTCGACGGGAAAACGCGCAACGGAGCCCGAGAACAGCAACTGCGTGTAGAGCGTCGCGGCTTCGGCCAGGTCGGGCAGCAGCGGACTGTGCCGTTCGACGCGGGCACCGCCGTCGACAAGCGCGTCGGCCACCCGGTTCACGCCCGCCCGCACAGCGGACCCGGTCGGAATGAACGGATGCTCGTCGAGGACCAGGACCCGGAAGTCGCTCAGCCGCCGGTGGCGCGCGGGCGGCAGGGTCAACTCGTACGCCACGCCGAGCGTCAGCGGGTCCGGCCCGGCCATGACATCGAGCAGGAGCGTGAGGTCGCGGGCGGTGCGCGCCATCGGACCGACGACGGCGAGGTCGAGGTCGACCGGCAATGCCGGCGTGGTTGGCGGGACCATACCGCGGTTCGCCACCAGCCCGAGTGTCGGCTTGTGCGCGTAGATGCCGCAGAAGTGCGCGGGGGTGCGCAGCGAGCCGGCGATGTCGGAGCCGAGGGACAGCGCGCCGAATCCAGCCGCCAGGGCCGCCGCTGATCCGCCGGAGGACCCGCCCGGCGTACGATCGTGATCACACGGGTTGTTGGTGGTGCCATAGATCTCGTTGAAGCTCTGCAGATCCTGCAGCCCCAAGGGCACATTGGTCTTACCGAGCACCACCGCGCCGGCGGCCCGGAGCCGCGACACCTGTACCGCGTCCTCGGCCGGCACATAGTCCCGGTACTGCGGCATGCCCCAAGTCGTGGGCAGCCCAGCGATGTTGTAGGACTCCTTGACCGTCACCGGAATACCGAGCAGTGGCCGATCCTCGCCGCGGGCGCGCGCCTGGTCGGCACTGCGCGCGGCGGCCCGCGCACGGTCGAAGTCCCGCACGCAGATCGCGTTGATCATCTTGTCGTCCCGCTCGATACGGGCAATCGCCTCGTCGGTCAGCTCCACCGAGGTCACTTCACCGGCACGCAAGGCAGCCACGAGTTCCTCGGCCGTCGGAAGATTCCACTCCATGAATCGACCGTATCGGCCTCTGGAAGAGGTCATAAAATGCCGGTTCACACAACGGGATAGATGTCCCAACTCATCATGTTGCTTTCCGGCCACAGAAAATTCGCCGACCGCTGGCCATGGCGACGCGCGGCGCACCTACGGAGATGGTCACGACGGAGACGCCCAAACCGCCCTGCGCATCCTGCGGGACCTGGCCCGCCTCCTGACCGAGCACCGCGGCAAGGATGACTGGGCCCTGGTGGACGTGCACGACATCGCAGCCTTCCCGGCGGTCTTGCCCAATGCCCGCAAGCGTCGGCTGGTGGTGCTGCGCCAGTTCTTCTCCAACCGGATAGGTTCGCCGGGTTGACGGGTCATTCCTTCTCGGAGGCAGCTGCGAGGTGGCGGCGGCAGAGGTCGGCAGCCGTGAGGTGGGGTGTGTGCAGCGCATCGGCGTAGAGGGGCTTCCCAGTGCCTCGCGGTAGGTGTCCTCGCCCCCCCAGCAGACGGTGCCTGAGCTCGTCGCGGAGCGCGGGATCCGTTGTGAGCAAGGTAAGCATCTCCTCGCCCACCTGGTCTCCGGCTTCCGCGCGCGCAATCAGGGTGTCGACGTCCCGGGCGAGCGTCCCACCATCAGATGCCCATAATTCAGGCGCCTCCCCGCGCATAGCACGGACCGTAGCCACAATCTCCTCGTCGCCCGTCTTCCCCCCAAGCAGTCATCAGCCGACAACCGTAGCTCAGGTGCCTGGGCCTGAATGCGTGGTTCCAACAACGGCTGAACGCACGACTTTCCGCGCTGGACGGCAAGCTGGTCGTATGGGACGCCGCCGGGCGCCTCGCGTTCGAGCGCTCAGCATCGGCTCCGGCAACGTCCACGTCACTACCGGATCCCTCCCACCGCGCTCGGTTGCAGAGTGACGGGGGCGCTTGAGCCAGGTGCGGACGGCGCACGGCCGGTCTTTGAGGGCTTCCCCAAGGTTGAGTCCCCGGACGCGCGGTCCTGGTCGACTGGGGTCACCAAGCCCGAGCCGGCGGGCGGTCAGTGGCCGGCCGCGGCACGGGCGCCGCCCATCTGGCCCGGCTGTACGGCGCTTTGGCCGAGGCCGTCCTGATCAAATTGGCCGACCGCCTGCGGGGCTCCGCGTGGCACTGACCACCGAGGCGTGGTCAGGCACACCCGTGGATCGCGGTGGGTCTCGCTGAGCTGATCAGGGCCGGGGAGGTTGCCGCCGACGAGGTGGAGGCGGGTGCCCGGTCTGCCCTTGACCGTATGGGCACGGAGTTGAACGCCCTGCCCGGCGAGTTGCTCACGCAGGGCCGGCCATCCTGTCTTCGCCCCGCGTCACAACGCGCATATTCCGCGACTTCCATGCGCGGCATGTTTCCAGACCCAACCCGGGGGTCGAACGCTTTTCCACAGACGACAGTCGCGACGCAAATATCCGCCTGGGGAGCAACCTATGAAGCGTCCAGGGGAAATGGACCCCTTCGGCGCCGTGAGAACCATCAGTCCATCCACCCATCACCCGCACCCCTGGCGCAGCAGGTGTGGTCGGCCACCGACCACGACCGAGTTCTAATCCCTGGTTCGGGTGCGATCGTTCGGCCGCCCGTGGCTGATGCCTGGTGAGGGGGCCTGCGGCGCCCCTGATCCACCCGGCTCATGGTGGTCATGACCGTGGGTGAACGCGCGTAGGGGTATCCCCGGCGTCGAGGCCGCGCACCTCGCCGAACAGCCGCTCCATCGCGCCGTGCCGCAGCCGGTCGGCATCCTCGATCGAGTCGGGCCCCGCGCACATCGCGCCAACGAGGCTCATCGACTCGGCGGTCCAATTCACCCCAAGGACCGTTCGCAACACCGGCGTCCCCACCTCTGGGCGGCCACCTTCGGCACGACCACGTCAGCCCGTGGTCGAAGGCGTCTGTTTCGGCGGATGCGGGAACCGGTGGGATTCGAAACCACGACCGGGCAGGGCAGGTTCCGCCCCTCACCCCGTCTCCCGGCCATGCGGGGAAATCAGCCGTGACCGGTGCAATCGGCCACACTCTGCCACGGCCCGCGCCCTACGGGATTGCGCTGTCCCCGGTGTCGACAGGGCCGCCGCCTCCTGCGAGGCGGCGGCCTGATGCTCTTTCACCGCTGCGGAACGGTGTTGCGGAAAGCCCGCCCGAGGTCAGTTCCAGATACCGGTGATGTCGGAGGCGTTGGCCCCGGCCCCCGCGTGGGTGGTCAGCCCGGCCAGGTCCTCAAGGGTGCGCAGGGTGTTGTAGTGGTTGTACTGCGTCGAGGTGGAGCTGCCCGGCGCCACGTGCGCACCATAGAAGACGGTGGCGATGTGGTTGTTGTGCGTGCTGTCGTCCTCGTCGAAGGTGACGGCCAGGATGCTGTTGTGGCTCTGGGCCCAGGTGGCGTAAGCGCTGAGGTTGTTCTTCAGCCAGTTGTCGCCGGTCGTGATGGAGCAGTCGTGCATGTCGTCGCACAGGTTCGGGATGACGAACGACACCTTCGGGAGGGTGGTGTAGTCCGTCGGGAACTGCGTGAAGGTGTAAGCGGTGTTCAGCGGCACGTTACTGAAGGCGAACCACGGGTTGTGCTTCTGGGCGTACTTGGTGGAGGACTTGGTGCACACCGTGGAGCCCTGGGAGGGCAGGCCCTCGTTGTAGCTGCCCCACGTCTTGCCCGCGGCGAGGAGCTCGGAGCCGAGGTTCGCGGCACTGCTGAACTGCGGGGTGTAGCAGTTGTCGTTGGTGATGCCCTGGTTGTTACCGGAGAACAGGTCCAGGTAGTTCGGCTGGCTGGGGTGCGTGATGGCGTACGACTGGGTGAGGTTGCCGCCACCGGCCACCAGCGTGTTGTTCAGGTACGGGGCGCTGGAGCTGCCGATGACCTGCTCGTAGGCGTGGTTCTCGAACACCACCACGACGACGTGGTCGGGGGCGGGGAGCGTGGCGGCCTGTGCAGCCGGGGCGCCGGCCCACACCCCGACCAGAGCGGCGGGCAGGGCGGCGACCAAGGCGAGCGTCCGACGAGAGCGCTTGATGCGCGACAGCAGGGACACGGGAGACCTCCTGAGTGAGCGGCGGAAAATGCGTGGAGGTTGTTCACCGACCAGGGCCCTTCCTGATCAGGCGGTAGGAGAGTAGGGGAGCTCTTGCGTCGGTACAGCCGACCGGACATGAAGAGACGTCAAACAGCCGCGAGCCGCCCGGGATTCATCCGCCCCTTGTATTCACCTGCCGGAGGTTGTACCCGGGCGCCAGGCTTGGAACCGAAGGTTCCCACCAGCAGGGCTGAAGCCAGGACTGCTGCGTAGCGACCGGCGGCTGGAGTCGACGCGCAGGGCTCCGCCGCCAAGGCTCGGAGCAGTTGCGGAACCCGGCCGACGCGGGTCGGCCGGGTTCCGGGATCAATGACGGGCAGGGGTGCCCCCAGTCGCTGCGGCGGCCGCGGCCGCGGGCGCGGCGGACCGAGCGGCGGACCCCGGGCCGCCGCCACCGCCATCCACGTCCTCCGTCCCACTGACAGGGACGGACCGGGTCCGCCCCGCCTCATCAGTCGTCGCGCGGAGGGCCTTCCGCACGACGACTGCAATGGATCGCTCTGCCACGGCGCCTACGCCGTCTCCCCGGCCTCCAGTCTTCGACAGAACACCTCCACGATCTCGTCCAGGAAGGCCCGGGCGTCCTCGCCGGGGTTCAGTGTGATTGTGTCGGCGCCCCAGTCGAGGGTGCCGGTGAGGGACTGGTACTGGGCGTGCAGGTGGCGGAGGGCTCCTTCGATGCGGGGGCGCGGGCCGGGCACCAGGCGCTGGACCGGGCGCACGTAGCCCTGCCAGCGGGTGATGACCGCGCGGCGCAGGAACTCGGCCAGTCGGCCGGCCCGGCCGGTCACTTCCAGGTGGGCCGCGAGCGGCAGCGCCAGCGTCTCGGTGAGCCGGGCGGCCTGAGCCCGAGTCAGATGCCAGCGGCCGCTTCGTTCCATCTCCTCGTAGGCTGCCGGCGTGATGCCGAGCCGCAGCGCGACGTCGGCGGCCGCGGTCCCACGGGCGAGTCGGTGCTCGCGTGCGGTGCGCGGCGCGGCCATCAGATCGCCGACGGAGCACCACAGTGCCCCCGCCAGTGCGGTCAGTTCCCTCTCGGTGGGCGCCTGCAGGCCTGATTCCCAGCGGGTCACGGTCAGCGGCGTCACGTGCAGGCCGTGGGCGGCCCCCATCACGGCCGCCACCTGTGCCGGGTGCATCCGCAGCAGCAGGCGTGCCCGGTGCGCTGCGCGGGGGTCGAAGGGGGGCCTGCCGGGCACTTGCGGGGTCACTGCTCGCTCCTTGGTCGGGGCAGGCATGCCCAGGCGCAGGAGCCCGCCGGGGTGCGCTGCACGCCGCAGTCGGTGGCGTGCGCATGCACCAGGTACAGGCCTCGGCCGGTCTCGGCGAGTTGCCCGGCCGGGTCGTAGTGGTGTGCGGGGGTTTGCCCCCGCCAGATCCCGTCGTCCTGCACGCGGATCACGATCTTCTCCGCGGTACAGTCCAGGCGCAGGGTCACCCCGGTCGCGCCGCTGTGCAGCACAGCGTTGGTGACGAGCTCGGAGACCACGATGCGGGCGGCGTCGGCCACCTCCTCCCCCACGTGCCACCGGCTGAGCTGGGTGACCGTGAACGACCGGGCCAGCGCGGCCGCGCGGCACTCGGCGCGCATCGCGCACACCGCCACGCTGCTCGGGGGTGGATCGCCTCGGGACCTGCGCTGTCGTGCGGGCGAGGGCCGGTCCGCCCGGGCGCTCGGCTCGCACCGGGCCACGGGAAGGAGATGACGTGCAAGATGGCGCATGGACATCACGGCTCCGCGGGATCGTCGATGGGCCGGTGGTCTTCGGGCGGGGGCGGTGGCTCGGCGGCGACGACCAGGACCTCCAGGGTGCGTGGGCCGTGTACGCCCTCCACCCGCTTCATCTCGATGTCGCTGGTGGCCGATGGGCCGGAGACGAAGGTCAGCGGCCGGGCCGGGTCCAGGCGGGCCAGGGCCTGGGGGACCGAGCGCACGATCCGCTCGGCCGGGACCACGCACAGGTGGTAGTCGGGCACCAGGGTCAGCGCCCGGCGCCCCTGTCCGAGGCCGCCGTCGAGGACGAACGTTCCGGTGGCCGCCACGGCGGTTGCCGCGGTGGTGACCGCGCCGTCGACGGCGTCCAGCGCGCCCAGGCCCACGGGCGGGTCGTCATCGAGCACGCGAACCCCGGCCAGGCCGGCGCGCCACCGCTCGGGGAACCCGTGCGGAACCACCACCGTGCCGACACTCCGCCCGGTGAGCGCCTCGGCGATCGCGGAAGGCGCCGCGCTCGCGTCGACCAGGCGTGCCGAGGCCCCGTAGTCGGCGAGGCGTTCCAAGAAGAGCGCGACCGTCTGCGGCGACCCGGCCTCCCACGGGCGTCCCCCGCCCGCGTTGCGGTAGCCGCGCGGCAGCTGCGCGTAGCTCTGCTCGACCGCGGACGAGTCGCCCACCGAGCTCCGGATGCGGGCCAGTACCTCCTCGCGGGCGGTCGAACGGGATGAAACCGTCATGGGTGCGTCCTCCTCCACCAGGTACGGAAGCTCTCCGGGGCGGGAGCCGGCAGGTCGCGCGCGTCGGTCCACCCCGCGAGCGGGCCGGGCAGCCGACGGATCCGCCCGTCACGGCGCACCAGCCGGGCCGCGGCGGCCGCCATGCGCTGCGCCCCGGCCAGCCGGCGCGGGGAGGACAGCGTCCAGCGCGCCGCCACCATCACCAGCCGTTCCCATCCCGGGAGCGGGCGCCGACGCTTGCTGTCCACCACGCGGGCGCGCAGGTGGACCAGGACCTCGGGGATGTTGATCTTGACTGGGCACACCTCGTAGCAGGCACCGCACAGCGTCGAGGCGTAGGGCAGCGAACGGTCCACCGCGGAGGCGGTGCCGCGCAGTTGGGGGCCGAGAATCGCGCCGATCGGGCCCGGGTAGACGGACCCGTAGGCGTGCCCGCCCACCCGTTCATAGACCGGACAGACGTTGAGGCAGGCCGAACAGCGGATGCAGTTGAGCGCCTGCCGGCCGATCGGGTCGGCCAGGGTTGCGGTGCGTCCGCCGTCGAGGAGGACGACGTGGAACTCCCGGGGCCCGTCGTGGTCGGCCGTCCCGGTCCAGCTCGAGGTGTAGGGGTTCATCCTCTCGCCCGTGGAGGACCGGGGCAGCAGCTGGAGAAAAATCTCCAGGTCCTGCCAGCGCGGAACGACCTTCTCGATGCCGGCCAGGCAGATCAGGGTCTCGGGAAGGCTCACGCACATGCGCCCGTTGCCCTCCGACTCGGCCACGACGACCGTCCCGGTCTCGACGACCAGGAAGTTGGCGCCGCAGATGCCCACCTGGGCGCGCAGGAACCTCTCCCTCAGGTGCCGCCGGGCCGCCTCCGCCAACTCGTGCGGTTCGTCGCCGAGGGGACCGGCGTCCCCCGGGTCGTCGCCGGCCGTGCCCGTGCCCATCTCGCGGCGGAAGATCTCCCGGATCTCCGCGCGGTTGCGGTGGATGGCAGGCACCAGGATGTGCGAGGGCCGGTCCTGGCCGAGCTGCACGATCAGTTCGGCCAGGTCCGTCTCGTACGCGCGGATCCCGGCCTGCTCCAGCGCGGTGTTGAGGCCGGTCTCCTGGGTGGCCATCGACTTGACCTTGACCACCTCGCTCCGGCCGGTCCGCCGTACCAGGTCCGCCACGATGCGGTTGGCCTCCGCCGCGTCGCGGGCCCAGTGCACGCTGCCACCCGCGGCGGTGACCCGCTCCTCGAACTGCAGGAGGTAGTGATCCAGGTGGCGCAGGGTGTGCTCCTTGACCGCCCGCCCGGCCTCGCGCAGCTCCTCCCAGTCGGGCAGCTCGCCGACCGCCTCGGCGCGCTTGTCGCGGATGGTGCGGGTCGCCTCGGCGAGGTTGCGGCGCAGTTGCGCGTCGCCGAGGGCGTCGCGCGCCGCCCGAGGAAACGCCGGCATGCCGAGGAACGTCGTGCCGCTCACCGGTGGGCCACCTCCTCCCCGGTATGGGGCGCGGACGCCGGCTCGCCCTCGGTGGACGCCAGGATCTCGGCGAGGTGGAGGGTGCGCACACCGGTGCGCAGCCGGGTCAGCGCGCCGCCGATGTGCATCAAGCAGGAGTTGTCCGTGGCGCACAGCACCTCGGCTCCGGTGTCGAGGACGTGCCGGACCTTGTCCGCGCACATGGCCACAGAGGTGTCGGCGTTCTTCAGCGCGAAGGTGCCGCCGAAGCCGCAGCACTCCGCGGCCGACGGCAGCTCCACCAGGTCGATGCCGCGTACGGCCCGCAGCAGCGCGAGGGGTTGGCGGACCGCCTTGAGCATCCGCAGCGTGTGGCAGGTGGGGTGGTAGGTGACCCGGTGCGGGAAGTACGCGCCGACGTCCACCACACCGAGAACGTCGACCAGGAATTCGGAGAGCTCGTACACCGGCGGGGTGCGGCGCACCGCCGCCGCCAGCCGGGGCTGGCCGGCCACCTCGGCCACCCGCCCGTGGTATTCGCGGACCATGGCAGCGCACGAGCCGGAGGGGGTCACGACGGCGTCATAGCCGTCGAAGGCCTCCGTGAAGCGGCGGACCAGCGGCACGCACTCGCGCTGGTATCCGGTGTTGAAGTGCATCTGGCCGCAGCAGGTCTGCCCGGCCGGGAAGTCGACGGTGCAGCCCAGCCGTTCCAGCAGCCTGACCGTCGCCCGGGCGGTGCCGGGGAAGAGGGTGTCGTTGAGGCAGGTGACGAACAACGCGGTGCGCATGGTCACTCCAGTTCGGAAGTTCACGGAAGCATCCCCGCCAGGACGCCGGACTGCAGGTAGACCAGCGCGCACAGCGCCAGCAGCAGGCCCAGGCTCCATCTGACGGCTCCGCGCAGCAGGTCCGACTCCCGGCCGGCCAGGCCCACGGCGGTGGCGGCGATGGTGAGGTTCTGCGGGCTGATCATCTTGCCGAGGACGCCCCCGGAGGTATTGGCGGCGACCAGCAGCGTCGGTGACAGGCCGGCCTTGGCTGCGGCGGTCTGCTGCAGCGTGGCGAAGAGCGCGTTGGCGGAGGTGTCCGACCCGGTGACGGCGGTGCCCAGCCAGCCGAGTACCGGGGAGAGAAACGCGAAGGCGGTACCGGTGCCGGCGATCCAGGATCCGATGGTTATGGTCTGGCCGGAGAGGTTCATCACGTAGGCGAGGGCGAGCACCGCGGCGATGGTGAGCACGGCCCAGCGCAGTCTGAAGAGCGTGGCACCGAACTCGCGGACGGCCGCGGCCGGGGTGATGCGGTAGGCGGCGGTGACCAGCAGGCCGGACAGCAGCAGCAGGGTGCCCGGGGAGGACAGCCACGGAAGGTGGTAGACGGTGGTCGAACTGACCTTGCCGGCAACGGTGAGGACCTGGCCGTCGAGACCGGGCCAGTGGATGTCGGCGGTCGTTGCGGCCAGCGCCCGCTGCACCGGCTTGACCAGGTTGGCGACCGAGAAGACGGCGATCACCACGAGGTAGGGCAGGAATGCCATCAACAGGCGGGGGCCGGGGATCGCCTCCCACGGTCCCTGGGTGGTGCCGGACGCCTCCGACCGGATCCGGGTGCCCACCGCGGCGGCGGGGCCGGGTGCTGGGGCGGAGCCTGCCGGGCCGTCGGAAGCCTGCGGGTGGACTGCGCTCAGATCGGCGCGGGCCTGCTCGCCTCCGCGTGGCTGCCACAGGCGCAGGAAGACGACGACGGCGGCCAGGGCGGCGAGTGCGGCGATGATGTCGGTGAGCTCGACCGAGAGGAAGTTGGAACTGGTGAACTGGGCCAGCGCGAAGACCGCCCCGCACACCAGGGCCACCGGCCAGGTCTGGCGGACACCGCGCCGGCCGTCGACCAGCGCGACCAGCAGCAGCGGCACGAAGAGCGCGAGCAGCGGCGTCTGCCGCCCCACGTACGCGCCGATCTCGGTGTAAGGAATCTTCGTCAGACCGCCGGCAGTGATGATCGGGATGCCGATGGCGCCGAAGGCGACGGGAGCGGTGTTGGCCACCAGGACGGTGAGCGCGGCGCGGAACGGCGAGAAGCCGAGGGCCATGAGCATCACGCCGGTGATCGCCACCGGGGCGCCGAATCCGGCGAGCGCTTCCAGCAGGCCGCCGAAGCAGAAGGCGATGATCATCGCCTGGACCCGAGGATCGTCGCTGATCAGGTGAAACGCCTGGCGCAGATCCTCGAAACGCCCGGTCATGACGGTCAGCTGGTACAGCCAGATTGCGGTGACCAGGATCCACACGATCGGGAAGAGGCCGAACGCGGCGCCCTCGCCCGCGGACAGTAGCGCGAGGCGGGCGGGCATGTGGTAGCCCGCGACGACGACCGCAACGGCGACGGAGGCGAGCCCGGCCCAGTGGGCGCGCAGCCGCGCACCGCCGAGCAGCACGAACAGGGTGAGCAGGGGAACTGCGGCCACGAGAGCGGACAACGCGAGGCTGCCTGCGACTGGCGAGAGGTGGGGCTGGTACATGGAGGACCCTCGTCTACCTTGGTCAGACCATAGCCTGGACAGTTCAAAGCTAGGTCTGTCGCCCTCGCTCGTCCAGGGGGCGACACGAAATTCCTCCTTTGGTCTGACCAACTAATGGGCAGATCGGGATACCATCGACTCCGGGCGGGCGGACACCGGCTCGCCCCCACCTCGACGAGAAGGGTTTTCATGGCTGAGCCGACGATCTGGGAACCTGTGCCGCGGTCGCGCACCTACGAGCTGGTCCTCGCGCGGATCGAGGAGCAGATCCTGGCCGGCAAGCTGCGTGTCGGGGACCGGCTGCCGACCGAGCGGGAGCTCGTCGAGTTGCTCGGGGTCAGCCGCGCGGCGATCCGCGAGGCCTTGCGGGTGCTGGAGGCCCAGGGGGTGCTGCGGGCCCGGGTGGGCACCGGCCCCGACTCCGGCAGCGTCATCGCCGCCATGCCCAGCGCCGGCCTGACCCAGTTGCTGCGGCTGCACATCGCGCTGGCGAACTTTCCCGTCAAAGACGTCGTGGAGGCCCGCGCCGCGCTGGAGCGGTCGAGCGCCCGCCTCGCCGCCGATCAGGCCAGCGAGGCGGACCTGGCCCGGATGGCCGAATGCCTGGCCCACATGGACGCGCCCGAGATCTCCCGCGAGGAGTTCAACGACCACGACACACGCTTCCACGTCGCCATCGCCGAGGCCGGGGGCAACCGCCTGGTCACCGATCTGACCGTCGCGGTACGCAACGCGGTGCGACACACCCTCCTGGCATCCTTCCACCGGCTGGAGGACTGGGAGGACGAACGGGACCGCCTGCGCGCGGAACACCACGCCATCCACGACGCCATCGCGGCCGGGGACGTGGAACGCGCCGGCGACCTGGTCGAGTCCCACATCCGGCGCTTCCACCACGACGTGGTGCGCACGGTCCTTCAGTCCGCCGAAGGCACCTCCGCCCAGTCGGCGGTCTGGGACAGCCCCCCACGGGAGCGATGAGCCGCGGGGTGGGGTCTGGGACGGCCCCCGTGATGTTTTCCGCGGTCCTGCAAGAGGACCGCTGGCCTCCGGGCCCGGCATGACTGTCCCCCTGTCGAACGGATGACCTGGGGGATGGTGTCACCGGGCCCGGGAGGCGCCGTCGGAGACGCTGATGAGAGGTCCGACCACCGCCTGGCCCGGCGCAATGCCTGGCCGCTTGCGGGCGGCGGGTCTGCATGACGTGGATGCGCGTATACGACGCCAATGCCCTGGCCGACACCGGATGAGTCCCGGTCGGGAGGTAAGTTGGACGAGATCGACGACGTGGGCGTCTTCCTCGGCCTGGACGTGGGCAAGAGCGCCCATCATGGGGACGGGCTGACCCCGGCCGGGAAGGTCTTCGACAAGCGCTGCCCAACAGCGAGCCAAAGCTGCGGGCCGTCTTCGAGAGGCCGGCCGCGAAGTTCGGCACCGTGCTGGTGATCGTGGACCAGCCCGCCTCGATCGCAGCCCTGCCACGGTCGCCCGGGCCGCCGGCTGCAAGGGCGCCTACCTGCCTTGTCCATGCGGCGGATCGCCGATCTCCACCCGGGCGAGGCGAAGACCGACGCGAAGGACACCGCGGTGATCGCGGACACCGCACGGACCATGCCGCACACCCTGCGCTCGTTGGCACTGACCGACCAGATCACCGCCGAGCTGACCGTGCTGGCGGGCTTCGACCAGGACCTCGCGGCCGAGGCGACCCGCACCTCGAACCGGATACGCGGCCTGCTCACCCGGTTCCACCCCAGCCTGGAGCGCGTCCTGGGCCCTCGCCTGGGCCACCCCGCCGTGACCTGGCTGCTGGTACGCCACGGATCCCCAGCCGCCCTGCGGAAAACCGGACGCCGCAAGCTGCCGGCACCACCAATTCTCACCAGCACCAACCCCAAACCCACAGGCCGCACTGGCCGAAGCCACACGCCCGACGGGGGGTTGCCCCCGGGGGCGACCTCGCTCAGCAGTTGGTGGACGTGGTGGGTATCGGAGGGTTCAGTGGACTTCCTGAGGGGTCGTGGTGGCCGCCGCGCGTTCGATCACAGCGAGGAGCCGGTGGTGACGCAGGCCGGCGGCGAAGTCGGGGTCGGGCCGGCGCCGTTCGGTGATGGCGGCGGCGACCTCTCGGTAGAGGGCCGCGATGTTGGCGGGTGGGCCGGCGGGGATGCCGGCGGGTACGGTCCGGTAGGACTCGGGCACCGACAGGAGTTCGCCGTCGACCCGAATCTCCCAGTCGCTCCAGTGGATGAACGACCCCGGTTCGGTGGGGGTGGCGGTGAGGGTGCCGGTGCTGCCCGCGAGCTTCAGCAGGAACCCGTCCGGGGTGCGCCCGTTGCCGCCGTGGATGGTCACCGACGCGGTGGCGCCGCCCTCCAGCAGCCCGTGCACCAGTACCTGGTCGGGGGTTGCGTTGACCTCGGTACGCTCGGTGTCGCCGACACGGACGCGTTCGTGCATGCGGGGCAGTCGCGCGGAGACCTCGGTGAACCGGCCCGCCACTCGTTCCAGGGTCGCCAGGAAGTGGCCCGCCATGATCGTGAGGATTGAGTTCCCCGCGGCGGGGTCGAGGCTCCAGGCCAGTTCGGCGGGGATGCTGCTGCCGCCGAAGGGGTCGCCTGCCGCGACGACCACGGCCGACTGAAGCGTGCCGATGCGGCCCTCGGCGAGCAGGTCGGCAACGAACGCGGCGCTCGGGGAATGACGGCCCTGTAAGACGACCGCATGTTGTACGCCCGACGCCGAGGCGGTCTCGGCCAGTTCGCGTGCCTCCTGTTCGTCGACGGCCAGCGGCCACTCGGACACGACGTGCTTGCCCGCGTCCAGTGCGGCGCGGATCACCGCGGCGTGCCCGGTCACACGCACCGAGACGACGACCAGGTCTACGTCGGGGTGGGCGGCGAGCGTGGCGGCGTCCGCGAAGGCGTGCCGGATGCCGTGCGCCGCGGCCACGCGGTCCGCGCTGGCCTGGTTGGTCGTCGCGACCGCGGTCACTTCGTACTCGGGGAGCCCTGTGAGCGCGGGCAGGTGCGACCCGTCCGCCCATCCGCTCGCCCCGACCACTCCGACTCGGATCATGCACCACTCCCTAATTGTGTACCTGCCGGTATAAAACTAGAGGTGGGGCGAAAGCCGGCGCAAGACGTAACGTACCGATAGGTATAAAACTTCGGAGAGCAACGGAGGACACGATGCCCGGGGGGCGCCCACGCTCGTTCGACGCCGACACCGCCCTCGACTGCGCCCTTGAGGTCTTCTGGCGCCAGGGCTACGAGGGCACCTCACTGACCGATCTGACCACCGCCATGGGCATCAACAAACCCAGCCTCTACGCCGCCTTCGGCAACAAGGAGGAACTCTTCGGCAAAGTCCTCGCCCGCTACCTCGAAGGGCCCGGCGGCTACGCCGCCGCCGCGCTGGGCGCGCCCACCGTCCACGAGGTCGTCCGGCTCCTGATACACGGCGCAATCGACCTCACCGCGGGCCGGGACACGCCGCACGGATGCCTGTGCGTCAAAAGCGTCCACGCCGGAGGGCCCGATTCGGAGCCGGTCCGGCGGAACGCGGTTGCTGCTCGTAAGGCCGGCGAGGCGGCGCTGCGCAGACGACTGGAACAGGCCGACGACCTGCCGCCCGGCTACACGCCGGCCGACCTCGCCGCACTCGTCCACACCATCTCTGACGGCATCGCCGTCCAAGCGGCCGCAGGACGCACCCGCAACGAATTGAGCCGCGTCGCAGAGACGGCGCTGCACGCGCTGCTCGGCTGAACATCCCGGCAATGCGGCGTCCGGAACCGGGCGGTTGCTCGGCCTCCCGCGGCTGGTACAGCGGTTCATCTGCGTTGTCGGGCCTTAACCCGGAATCTTGTTACATGCGGACCGGTCTGGAACCTCGGCAGGATGGGCGGATGGAGCAACCTCTTGACGTGCCTGAACTCGCCGCTGGTGGTGGATTCACGCTTCGGCCGTGGCGCCTTTCGGACCTTACGCTGGTTCGTGAGGCGTCGGAAGACGACTACATCCCGTTGATCACGACGGTGCCGTCGCCCTATTCCGAGCCGGCGGGCGTCGCGTTCATCGAACGGCAGTGGGGTCGGGCGACCACAAGGGCTGGGTACACGTTCGTCATCGTGACCTCTGACGACCGACCGGTCGGACAGGTGGGGCTGTGGCTGAGGGACCTGGCACAGGGCCGTGCGTCGCTGGGCTACTGGGTCGTCAAGTCGGGGCGCCGTCAGGGTGCCGCCGTGGCTGCCCTCGACGCAGTGGTCGGCTGGGCCTTGCGTGATCTGCGGATTCCCCGGCTTGAACTGTGGGTGGAGCCGTGGAACACGGCCTCCCTGCGCACTGCCGAGCGTGCTGGGTTCCGACGTGAGGGGCTGCTGCGAAAGTGGCAGCAGGTGGGGGACGAACGCCGGGACGTGTTCATGTATTCGCTGCTGAATGACGAGCTGTGATGTCGTTGGTCCTGCCGCCGGGCCGGCAGGACCAACGCGCTGGCAGCACAGTCAACCGTCCTTGACGGGGCCTCGGTGCGGGCCCGGGTGCTGGCGAGCCGGTAGGAGTCGGTGCCGGTCTCAATCGTTCCGTTGAAGGTGAGCCGGTCGACGATGGCCGCGCAGAGACGAGGATCGGTGAACGTCTTCGTCCAGCCGCCGAAGGACTCATTGGAGGCGATGGCGACCCTGTTCTTCTCCTCGCGCTCGGTCAGGACCTGGACGAGGAGCTTGGCGCCACGCCGGTCGAACTCCATGTATTCGAGTTCTGAGGTGCTGTCCGCGAGCGCGGACGGGCAGCCCGCATCCGCCACCGCAGGTCCGCCCACCCGAACCTGCCCGCCACCAGCGCGAAGACCGACTCCAACTCCTCGGCCCAACCCTCGACTTCAGGAGATGGTGGCCTCGCCCGGTCGATCAGGTGTGTGCCGGGACGGAGTCCTGCACGCTCGCGGCCGTGACCAGCACAGCCAGGAGCAGGCCGAGCGTGTCGGTGACGATGCTCCGTTTTGCGGCCGACGATCTTTTTCGCCGCGTCCGCGCCCTGCCCGGCGGCCGGGACGCCGGCACTCCACCAGACCCGCCAAGACGCCAACCCCGGTCGAAAAACCCAGAGCAAAAGCACACGTCACAGGTGAAAATGACCCCTAGAGGCCTCTAGATGGGGTTTCGTGGAGTGATGACTGTTTTGAAGCGCCCCGCCTACCAGCAGATCCTCGCCGCCTTCGCCGAGGCGCGGAAGCCGCTGCGGGCCCGCGACCTGTGCGAGGCCCTCGACCTCGACAAGGACAAGATCCCGGCCGTGGCCGGGGTCGGCGCAGACCGCGTCACTGGTACTGCGGGCGCCATTCGAAGAGCAGGATGGTCGCGTCGTCCCGCAACTGGTTGCGCTGGTAGTCGAGGATGGCGTGGATGAGCAACCGCAGTACCTCGGCGGGGCGCTGGCCGGCGGCGGAGGAGCGGATGATGAAGTCGGTGAACCGGTCGAGGCCGAACTCCGTGCCGTCCGCGTCGCGGGCCTCCACGACACCGTCGGTGTAGAGCAGGACGCAATCGCCTGGTTCCAGGATCGTCTCGTGGACCTTCCGGGCTGCCTGGGCCGGTGGACCGGCCAGGCCGATCGGCGGCTGCGGGATGCTGTCCAACGCCCCGGCGAGCACCCGCTCCGCACGGATCAGCAGGGGCGGCGGGTGACCGCAATTGACCCAGCGCAGCACCCCGGTCTCGGCATCGAGCCGGCACAGCACGCCGGTGCAGAACTGGTCGGGCAGCCATTCGGCGAGCGCCTGGTCGACGGAGGCGACGACGTCGGCCAGGTCGTGCCCGCCGCGGCGGGCGTTACGCGCCGCCGCCATGGCGACCGACGTGGTCAGGCCGGCGGTCAGGTCGTGGCCCATGGCATCGAGGATCATGGTGTGCAGCACGTTCTTGACCACCGAGTGGTCGAAGGCGTCGCCGGCGATGTCGTACGCCGGTTCCAGGACGGCGGTCGAGACGCACCTGACGCTGCCGATGGTGCGGGGTGGCAGGAAGGCCCGCAGCATCTCGGCGGGCAACCCCATGGGCGCGGTGCGGGTACGGGCGGCGAGCCAGTCGCTGTAGGCGCGCTTGGAGGTGACCAGCATGGCGAACAGATGGGCCAGCATCCGACTGCGACGCATCCGCACCCCGTCGAGCGAGGCGGTCCCCACCGCCAGCACGCCCAGCCGCTCCGCCCCATCCACCAGCGGCATCCAGACGATCAATCCGTCGTCGGTATCGCCCACCCGCGGGGAAAGTGTGCGGTAGGCCCACCCGGCCGACGAGCCCTCCACTGCCAGCGGCTCCAAGTTCTCGGCGAGGGGGATCAGCAGCCGTTGTTGCAGGTCGGCGAGGTAGATCAGCGCGGTCTCCAGGCCGAGGGCCGCGGCGCACCGGTTCGCCAGGGCCGGCAGTTCGACCGGCAGGGCCGTCTGCGCCTCGATGATCAGCTCTTCCAACCGATGCTCGTCGATGGCGGCGTCGGGACCGGAGGAGGCGTGCGGTGGGTCCGACACGGGCATCACCCCTTCCCCGCTCAGTCTCACACCGCTCCCGTGCTCTCTCATATCAGGCAGCGGCCAGGGCGGTCTCTGAGCTGGACCAGGCACATCTTGTGCGCCTGCCAACCACCGCCGGTCCTCCAGCAAGATCACCGTGTGCGTCACGATGCAGGCGCTCCGGATGCGAGGCTCGATAAAATGAATGAGGCATGGACGTCCGCCCACGCGGTGGGGGAAACGCGCCCACCCATCCGCAGTCGCGGGCGGGTCGGCCGACCGATCTGGAAGGGCTCTGTCATGGTCGGACAGATCGCATACCGCAGGGTCTACGAGGAGACCTCGCCGCAGGACGGCAAACGCGTGCTCGTCGACCGGGTCTGGCCTCGGGGCATGCGCAAGGAGAGCGCGCATCTGGACGAGTGGCTGCGTGACATCGCCCCGTCGAGCGAACTGCGCAAGTGGTACGGCCATGAGCCCAGTCGCTTCACCGAGTTCCGGCGCCGCTACCTGGCGGAACTGCGCGACGCCGGGCACCGCGAGGCAGCCGGGCATCTGCGTGACCTGGCTGGGCACGGCAAGCTCGTGCTGCTGACAGCCACCAAGGACGTGGACCGCAGCCAGGCCGCCGTCCTCGCCGAATGGCTCACCAAGAACCGGTGACGGACACTCGGGACGTCGGCTATGCGGCTGTCGCCGTCCGGAGACGTGAAGAGGGTTGGCCATGCGAACGACCATCATCCGCAACGAGAGCATGATGGCCAGCTACGACCTGGTGAACGGCTGGACGGTTGTCGAGGTCGACGGTGATCTGGACGCCCACACCTCGCCCATGATCCGTGAAGCGGTGATCGAGCTTCTCGAGGGGGGTCATCGCCATTTCATCCTCGACCTGGGCTTCGTCCCCTTCATGGATTCGATGGGGCTGGGCGTGATCGTGGCGGTCACCAAACGCATCCGTGAACACGAAGGCTCGCTGCGTATCGCGTCCGTCTCCGGCCGGATACTGAGGATCTTCGACCTCAGCGGCATGCGCGAGAGCTACGAGATCTACCACTCGTCGGAAGAGGCGACGCGATCTGCTCCTTCGCGCGGCGGCCTCGTGCACTGGCCGCACCCGTCGTCCAGCTGAGAAGCCGCTTCTCCGAGTCCGCTGGTCATCGATTCTCTGCGCGTCCCGGAGCTCTGGAAGGGCCACCCGAACGCAAGGGTGGTCGGAGAGGCCGACTCATCGAGCCGAGTCGTCCGGGGTGCGCAGGGCGAGGACGGCGACGTCGTCGTCGACCACCTGCCGGCTTTGGGTGATCAGGGCGTCGCACAGCTCGTCCAGCGGGGCCCTGGCCAGGCGGGCGGCGTGCTCCGCCAGGTCGTCCAGGCCGGTCTCGATGTCCTGGCCGCGGCACTCGACCAGCCGGTCCGTCGGTGACAGCAGCAGGGTGGCGCCCGACGGGAGCGGTTGCGCGTGGCTGAACGGCGAGGCCGAAGAAGGCTTCATGGATGTCGTCTCGCGGTTCTCATCGGATGTCAGCAACGCCCGCCAGTACGCGCCTGGCCCCGTTCTGCTCGACCTGCGCGTCACCGGCGCCGTGATCGAGGTGGTCGTCTGGGACAGCGACCCCGTTCTGCCGGTGGCCCCGGGGCCGCCGACCCGGGCCGCGCAGGCCAGTACGGACTGGAGACCGTGATGGCGGTCGCCCAGGCTTCGAGGCGCAGCAGGAGCCGGTCGGCAAACGCATCACCGCCCGTCTTGTACTGCTGGACGTCCGGGGCAGCGCCGTGGCCGGCTGCCGCCCCTGCTGACCCGCCCGGCTCATCCGCCGAACACACGCTGTGCGGCCGGCACCTCTTCCGGGAGGGTGGGATCGCCTTCCCGGTGGGCGCCGGTGTCGGGCTTCCGGCCGACGGCCGTATGGATCGATCGCCGGCTGCCGCCTGCTGGGCACAACAACCAGCTCGCGGGCCCGCGTATGGCCGGGGGTGACCGCGCTGGCGCTGGCGCTGCTGTTCGGCGCCGCGTGCCGGATGCTGCCCGCACCCATGAGGAGCGCGGCCACACCCGCTCCTGCTCACCCATGGCGGCCCTCCTCAGGGCTGCCGGCGCCGACGGTCCGCATGACCAGGCGTACGGTCTCCCGGTCCTCCTCGTCCTGTGCCGTTTGGAAGGCGCGCGAAGTAGTGCCGCGCGCGCTCCCGGCCGTACACGGCGAACAGCAGACCGACGCCGTACTCCTCGTTGGCCGGGAACTTCTGGCTCTCGTGGCGCAGCTCCCGCAGAGCATCCTCGTCGCCATCATGGGCGCGGCGGATGATCTCGTCCATGTGACGTTTACGCTGGTCCGCCATCCGCTGGAACTCGGGGTCCGTGAGCGAGGACCGGAACTCGCCCAGCAAGTCGGAATGTGGAGCGACCTGCTCCAGCAATCGCAGCACATCGGACAGCCCGTCCGTGTCACCCGTCAACAGGCAGCCGTATGCCACGAGTTCCAGGACCTCGGCGTCCCGTGGCATCCCTTCCCGTGCCTGCTCAGCCGCGGTGAGGACACCGCACGCAGTGATGCCGCTGCCCGGCCTCTGCGCGAGTGCTGCCAGCACCTTGCACCATTCTTTGAGATCTGCCGGGCCGGCCTCGCCGCGCGCTGCCAGTTCCCGGTACGCGTCTGCCTCCAACTCCAGTAGCCGGAACTCCCGCTCGACTTGGTCACGCACCGTGGCCAGGTTCCTCAAGGCGCTGCTGACGATCGGGCGCAGTGGGTCGCCATCCGAGCACCATTGCCGCTGTGCCCTAATAACCTCTACCAGAACGAGACGGCATGGCGGGGAGTGACCCCGTCAACGCATCGGGCGTAGGACGACTGTGTAGTCCTCTCCGCCGTACAAGGACTCGTAGCGGATCTCGAGTGTGAGCCGCCGATTGATCAGATCCTTGACTTCGGCGTGGTTCTGCGGGTCGTAGCTCGCGACACTCAACAAGTACTGTTCGTAGTCGATGGCGATGACCTCTCCTTGGCTGAAGGTCACGGCGGATGGGCGCACCGACAGGCGGTCGCGGACTCGATCGGCACTGAGTCTGTCCCAGGCACCAATCACTTCGCCATCGACGGTGAGCGTGCTCTCGACGATGACCGCTGGCCCGAGTCCGGAGTTGATGAGCCGGATCCCAGCTCTGCCTCCTGTCGGCCAGCCGCGGTGTAGTTGGAGTATCGGGCGCACGGAGTGGCGGTTGTGTTGCCGCATGGCGTGCGTCTGGTAGACCGAAACGACCAGCGATGCGACAGCGATCACGACCGCGCAGATCGCGGTGATGGTGTCTGCGTTCATGCATCCCCCCCGGTGAAGTCTCCTCGCTCGGACGGTATCCGAACCGATCGTCGTGTTCCCCGCCCGGCCTTCACCGGTTGGTCAGGTCATCGGGCGTCGCCGTGGGACGTGAACTGTGGGAGCGGATCGAACCGATGTTGCCGAGGAGGTGGCGGCGGTTCCGGTATCCGTATCCGGGCCGCCTGTCGGTGTGCCACCGACGAAGATCGATTACGCCTGGGTCGTGGTCTTCTGCTTGAGGCGTTCGTAGGGGGTCTGGCCGCCGAGGCCGCCGTGGGGGCGATGGTAGTTGTAGTAGTCCTCCCACTCGCGGAGTTTGTCGTTGAAGACTTCGGCGTCGTCGATGATGACGCCGTCCAGGAGCCGGTAGAACTCCTCGGCGTCGATGCGGTGGGAGCGTTCGACCTTGCCGTTCAGGCGTGGGGTGCGGGGCTTGATGCAGGTGTGGGCGATGCCTTTGTCGAGCACGTGCCAGTGGAAGGCGGACTGGAACTCGGCGCCGTTGTCGGTCTGGATGACTTCGACCTGGAACGGCAGGCGTTGGATGACGTAGTGGAGGAACTGGATGGCGGTTTTCTGGTTCAGCGGCGGCACCAGGTGTAGTACGCCTGCCGGCTGATCCCGAAGTAGCGGCAGGACATCGCGACGTTCCCGGTGACCTCTTCGACGTGGCGTATGACGGCCAGGCGCCGCTTGGCCTCACGGTCAAGCGGCGGGGTGGTGGGGGTGGACTTCGGCATGTGGATCTCCGTAGTGATCGGAGACCCAGGTGTCAACAGTGATCGTCAGTGGCACACCGACAGCCGCCGACACTGCCGGACCGGGGTGTGCTACACGGAATTCTGTACGTGCTGCACACAGGCATCCAGTGGGAGTACGTGCTGAAGGCGCTGGGCTTCGACTCAGGCATCATGTGCCGGCGCCGTTGATGAGGATCAGCGAAAACGGCCAGGCCCGTTCCCCAGTTGGTTGGACCGTTCAACGGTCTGAGGAGGCTGGCGCGGTCAGGTCGGTGCGTTCATCGGCGCAGCAAAGTCCGGTACGCATGGGGCACAAGGGGAATGCGCCCCGGGGCATGGCCATGCCCCGGCCGGCCGGAGCCGGACGCGGGGCGCAGCGCGTGGGTGCGGGGTCGGTCAGTTCAGGTCCAGATGTCCCAGCCCTGGTAACCGTTGTCCTGAGAGGGTCCGTTGCAGGGGTAGCCGCGCAGGAGGTCGCTGCCGTTGGGCCCTGCGTTGGAGTCGTCCAGGCAGCGGCCGGTGGCGGCGTTCTGGAGCACCTGCTCGTAGTAGCCTGCTGCGGTCGTGCGGTTGACGATCCGCCAGCCCTGCCAGCCGCCACTGAAGCTTTGGGTGTAGCAGGGGAAGCCGCGCAGATAGTCGCTGCCGTCCGACAAGCGGGTGGAGTCGTCCAGGCACAGTCCGGTGGCGCCGTTCTGGAGCTGGGCGTAGCCGTTGGACAAAGCGATCACCTTCCATTGTTGCCAGCCCCCGCTGTAGTTGTATTGGGCGCAGGGAAAGCCGCGCAGCAGGTTGCCGTCCGGCAGGTTGGGGGCGTACGAGTCGTCCACGCAGCGTTTGGTGCTGTTGTTACCGCCCAGCCAGTAGCCCAGGCTGTTGACGTCCCACCAGTCGGTGTTGCCGTACGCCTGCGCGGTGCCGCTGGCGGCGGCGATGCCACCGAGGGCGAGCGTCGCGGCGAGGGCGCCTTGGATGGCGCGTTTGGTGATGGTCCGCATGCCAGATGAACCCCCCGCTTGCGTGCGAGGGCAGCCCTGATGCTTCCCCCCGTCACACCAGCGAGCCTATGGCTGTCTCGCAGCGTGCCAGGGAGACGAGAACCAGCCAAGGCGTCATCTCTGCACTGATTTCCAGGGTCGGCTACCGGGGTGAGACCTCCTCCACCGACCGCCGGCTACCGGGCACCGCATCGCGCCCGCTGTCCGCGGCCGAGCATCGCCGCCTAGCAGGTGTCCCCGACAGCAGGGGCGCTGACGTGAGGAACTACGTGAGTGGGGCTGGCCAGTACCCGAGCACTGGATGGGGAGATTCAAAGAGCCCCATCACCGTCTGCGGGACTGGAACGAGGCCGAAGTCTGGCAGCGGCTGCACGAGATCCTGCTCGCCGAGCTCAACGCGGCTTCGCGGTTGGGCTGGCCTTGCCTTTGGACCGGCCGAAGCCCGAAGCCCCCCCTGCCCGCTCACTTGTCCTAGAGATCCTGCTCAGGTGGCGTGATCCCAAGGTCTGCACGCATGACGCGGCGCAATTCCCACAGGGCGTCCCAGAGCCTTCTCATGTCCTCCTGGGCTACGTCCAGGCCCTCCCCCTCCTCTGCGAGGCCTCTGTCGAGCCGCTTCAGTAGGCCGTACAGATCACCGAAGCCGCGGTTCACCGTGCTGGCTGCTGCCATCACAGCATCGGGCAACATCATTTGGGCCTCGGCATGGCGCAGACGGTGGTCCCGGCGTGCTCTATCCAGATCCGATCGCAGTTCGTCTGTCACCTCGCCAGCCTTCAGGGCGTGCCAGAAGTTCGCCATCACGGTGATGTAGTCGCGAGTACCAGCGTTGAGAGCGGCGTAAGACGTTCTTCGCGCTTCAAGCTGAGCCTGGCGAGTGGCGTACTCGCGTTCCTCGGCCTTGAGTTGCCTGGCGTGTTCCAGCTCGCGGAGCCTCGCACGGTCAGCAGTGCGCTGTGTGAGCAGGGCTGACGCGAGGGTGCCCCCGATGCCCAGAACTGCGACTGCGATCTCGCTGATTGAACTACTCATGCCGCCCCCGTACCCGATCAGCTCACAGAGACTGTACCGGGCAGTCGTCGTCCGCTCCCGGGCACGCGTCGACGCGCAGGCCTGGTCCTCCTCGGTAGATCAACTCATGGTGTTTCCCGATGGAGTGAGAGCTTCTTCAGTCGGCGCCGGCAGATGATGCTGCAGGCCAGGCTGAGGAAGGCTGCGTGGATGTCGTCGCGGATTTCCCAGCGGATGCGTGACCGGCGGAACCAGTGCAGCAGCGCGAAGCTCTGCTCGACGACCCACCGGTGGACGCCCAGACCTGAGCCGTGGCCGGTGCCACGGCGGGCGATGACCGGGGTGATCCCCAGGGCCTGCACCTGCTTGCGGTACGTGTCGTGGTCGTAGCCGCGGTCGGCGTAGAGCCTGACCGGTCGCTGTCGGGGCCGCCCTCGCCGGCCACGTACAGGCGGGACTGCCTGGATCAGGGGGACGAGCCGGGTGACGTCGTTGCGGTTTCCGCCGGTCAGCGATACCGCCAGTGGGATGCCGTGCCCTTCGGTGATCAGATGACGCTTGGATCCTGTTCGGGCACGGTCGACCGGGCTCAGTCCTGATTTGGGCCGCCCTTGAGCGCCCTGACGTGCGAGCCGTCGATCACCGCCCTCGCCCAGTCCAGCGCGCCGACGGCGTTCAGTTCCGCCAGGAGCGACTCGTGCAGACGCTGCCAGACACCCGCCTCGTTCCAGTCCCGCAAACGCCGCCAGCAGGTCATGCCGGAACCGAAGCCCAGCTCCTGCGGCAGGAACTCCCACGGAATGCCGGTGTACAGCACGAACAGGATGCCCGACAACACCTTCCGGTCGTCCAGACGCTTGCGCCCCGGGTGATCTGTGCGGCGCGGCACAACCGGCAGCAACGGCTGGATCCGCGCCCACAGCTCATCGGACACGATCCACGGCGGCTGCTCACCCCTTCTCATGTGAAGGCTAACGCCCCGTCAGGCACCAAGATCAAACCGACGTGTTGATTCCCGGCAAGCCCTAAGCAGGCAGGCTGCCCACTTCAAACGCACACGGATCGCGCTTGGGCGGTGTTCAAGCAGCAGACGCCAGAGCTGGAGCGAATCACCAAAGCGTTTCGCGACCGCGAGTCCGATCGCGTATCGCTCGACGTCGGCGACATCACCGGTGGCGGCACGATTGGCCAGGCCCTGCAGTAATCGATCCTGGTCCAGCACCGATGCGCGGTCCGCCAATGCCCGGATGGGATCGCCGGGCGGCTCGGGACCCCCAGTACCTATGGCCACGACAGGCGGAACTGAGTCATGCCACCACCGGCTTCCAGATGCGCACCCTGCCATCCGGAAGAACGACAGCAGCAAGATGTTCGATTCCCAGGAAGTCTTCATCTCGGCCAGGACGGACCTGTCGACCTGGCGCACACCCGTGCCCGAGCTCGGTGCTGGCAGGCCCAAATGTTCAGGAGTCGCGTATTCGCCGTAGCCGTCGGTCGATCGTCTCCCTGTTGACTTCGTGTACCTCCAAGTAGCGGTGCTTTCGGTGAGTTCGCCGGACGCGTGGGCGGATCAGGAACGTTGGCGAAAATCGACGTCAGTCCGGATGGGGATGGGCCGTGAGGAGTGTCCCCAGCTGAGCACGCTGGCCAGTGTGAGCGTGGTGCGTCTACTACACTGCAGTGTGGGCCGTGACTGGCGCTGAGGTGGAGCACCACCGGGGAGCGGTCTGACGAGACGTCTTGCCGTGCGCCTGGGCGAGTGATCAGCAGCGCCTGGAGGGCAATGATGTCCGCGACTCAGACGGCCCAGCTCATGGATGGCACCAGTCTCGCCAAACGCATCGTCGAAGAGGCTGCTGCCAAGGCGGCGGAAATCTCACGACGCACGGGGACCAGTCCCTGTCTGGCGACGGTGCTGGTGGGAGACGATCCCGCCTCTGCCACGTACGTCCGGATGAAACGAGCACGGTGTGAGAAGGCAGGTATCCAATCCCGGCATATCGGTCTGCCCGCCACCACCACGACCGCCGAACTGATCGACATCCTCGCCGGCCTGTCCAGCGATCCAGAGGTGCACGGCATCCTGCTCCAGCACCCCTGCGGCCCTCACATCGACGAGCGAGCGGCGTTCGAGGCCATCGCCCCCGAGAAGGATGTCGACGGGGTCACGACGCATTCCTTCGCCGCGATGAGCTTCGCGCTGCCGGGCTTCGTGTCCTGCACCCCGGGCGGGATCATGCGCCTGCTGGAAGCGTACGACGTCGACCTCGCCGGCAAGCACGCCGTCGTGGTGGGTCGCAGCCCGATTCTCGGCAAGCCCGCCGGGATGCTCCTGCTGGCCAAGCACGCAACGGTGACGTACTGCCACTCCCGCACGACGAACCTGTCGGCGATCGTCCGGGAAGCGGACGTCGTGGTAGCAGCCGTGGGACGACCCCGGCTGATCCGCGGTGAGGACATCAAGCCGGGCGCGGTCCTGATCGACGCCGGATACAACCCAGGCAACGTCGGCGACGTGGACTTCGACACCGCCCGCACCCGGGCCCGTCTGATCACTCCGGTGCCCGGCGGCGTCGGGCCGATGACCATCGCCGTCCTGCTAGCGCAAACCGTGGACGCCGCCGCGAACCAGCTCGGAATCCAGCACCACTGACCTCCCGACCAGCAGCCCCTTGGGATCGAGCCGGAAATGGTCACGTACGTGAGTAGTGCTCTGACCGGGAAGGTTCGCCGGGGCGGTCGTCCGGGCCGTTGGATGTACGGTGACGTTCGGTCCGACTGCTGGGGGTGTGGTGGCAGAGCCTGTCCGTGTGCGCAGACTGACCGACCAGGAGGGGCAGAAACTGCAGCAGATCGTGCGCCGGGGCGGCACCAGTTCGGTGCGCTACCGGCGCGCGATGATGCTGCTGGCCTCGGCCGGCGGGAACCGGGTGCCGGTGATCGCGAAGCCGGTGCAGGCCGATGAGGACACCGTCCGGGATGTGATCCACCGGTTCAACGAGATCGGCCTGGCCTGCTTGGACCCTCGGTGGGCGGGAGGCCGTCCCCGCCTGCTCAGCCCTGACGATGAGGACTGCGTCGTGCAGACGGCCACCACCCGCCCGACCAAGCTCGGCCAGCCCTTCACCCGCTGGTCCATCCGCAAACTCGCCGCCTACCTGCGGAAAGTGCACGGCCGTGTCATCCGGATCGGCCGCGAGGCGTTACGGTGCCTGCTCGCCCGCCGCGGCGTCACCTTCCAGCGGACCAAGACGTGGAAGGAATCGCCCGATCCGGAGCGCGACGCCAAGCTGGACCGCATCGGGGAGGTGCTGGAGCTTTTCCCGGACCGTGTCTTCGCGTTCGACGAGTTCGGGCTGCTCGGCATCCGGCCCACCGCCGGGTCGTGCTGGGCCGAGCAAGGCAGGCCCGAGCGGCATCCCGCAACTTACCACCGCACCCACGGGGTCCGCTACTTCCACGGGTGCTACTCGATCGGCGACGACACCCTGTGGGGCGTCAACCGCCGCAAGAAGGGTGCCGCGAACACCCTGGCCGCGCTGAAGTCGATCCGGGCCGCCCGCCCGGACGGCGCCCCGATCTACGTGATTCTGGACAACCTGTCCGCCCACAAAGGCGTCGACATCCGTCGCTGGGCGAAGAAGAACAAGGTCAACCTGTGCTTCACCCCGTACGCGTCCTGGGCCAACCCGATCGAGGCCCACTTCGGACCTGCTGCGGCGTTCACCGTCGCCAACTCCAACCACCGCAACCACACCGCCCAGACGCGCGCCCTCCACGCCCGCCTGCGCTGGCGCAACGCCAACGCCCGCCACCCAGACGTCCTCACAGCTCAACGCCGTGAACGTGCCCGCATCCGTAGTGAGAAGGGCATCCGGTGGGGCGGCAGGCCCCTCCAGGCCGCAGCCTGACCCAGCCCGACGAAAACCCATGCGGTCACAGCACTAGCTTCGGCAGCGCATCATCGACATCAGCAGCCTGTGGGTCTCGTCGTCGGCGGCGACCACAAGCCCACGACCTGCCTCCCCAATCGGGGCACCGTCGATCCCGGTGACAACGCAGCCAGCAGCCCGGCACAAAGCGATGCCGGCCGCGAAATGCACGCTCCTGGAGAGGTCGCCGCCATCGGTGACATACGCGGCGCGCTTGCCGGCAGCCACCCAGGCCAGCGCCAGAGTCGTGGATACGACGCGCGGCCGGAAACGTTCGATGAACCCAGGATGGGCCAGCAGTTCCACGGCCCGGAATCCCGGCGCACTCGGGAACGGCGGATCCAGGTTGACGTCCACCAATCCGGTAGCGGGCGTGGGCGTCAGCAGTGTGTCGTCGGCCCCGTCATGCCGCACCCAGGCGGTCGCCGCGTCGGTGAAGAACACCTCGCCGCTGAACGGGTCGGCCACGGCCGCCGCCCCATCGCGCAGCGCCACGTTGACGGCCACCAGCATGTTGCCGACGGCGTAGTTCAGCGTGCCGCACAGGGGATCCACCAACCACTGGCGCACAGCGTCAGCGGCGCCCTGCTGCCCGCCTTCCTCGCCGAGCACCGCGTCATCGGGCCGTGCGGCACGGATGACGCCGAGGATCGTCTTCTCGGCCTCCACATCGGCGGCGGTGGCAAAGTCCCCGGCACCCTTGTCGATGCGGTTGAGTCGCTGGCCGTACATGTTGCGGACCACGTCCGCGCCGGCCCGCGCCCCGGCTATCGCGACTGCGGCATCGTCAGAGCTCGCGTATGAGTCGATCATGCCGTGCAGACTATCGAGGCGAAGCTACCGCCCCGGCGAACCTTCCCGGTCAGAGCAGTAGCGACGTCGTCTTCAACGTGAGACGCCCACCTGACGGCCGGCATGCGCCGCTACATCGCCGAACGGACCGGCTCGCCGTCGACGAGCTCCCGCCCCAACGCCCCGGACCCCAACGCAGTCGAAGGCATCCGGTTCTTATTGCGGCGGACTACCACGGCCGGGCCTTCACCGACCCGCAAGACCTGAGCACCGCGTCCGGCGGGGGTTGCGCCGGCTCCGATACCGCCACGACATTCTCGACGGCTGCCTCACCGGGACCGGACTCGTGACCACCCCGCCATGACGACATCGCGCATTAAAAAAGTATGCGTGAATCGGCTGACCACTCAATTGCTGGTGGAACAGCGCCGACCCTACGCTACTGAGTCATGCAGGGGCCGCGCCTCGACACTGCTCGGATCCGGGCGGCTCGCCGGGTCATCGACCCGATTTTCCTCGACACTCCGCTGTACCGCTGCGAGGCACTGGGGGCCGACCTCGGTGATCGTCCGTCAGCCGCTGTGAGGCCGACCGCGACGGCGTCCGCGGAGCCAGGCGATGCGGTAGGCAGCAGGACGATCAACCAGGACCCGGAGCGTTCTCCTCGATGAATATGCGTCCGTGCGTGCGGTCACGAGCTCATGGACGACGGCCGGGCCGTGGCCGCTTCCGCCGGTGTCGCGGGAGCGTGCGTCGTCCATGCGGGTGAAGCCTCCGCCCGTTCCCGGTCGGCCTCAAAGATGGGCCGCTCCTGCCGCACTGCCGCCCCTCCCCCTGCCTCGGCTTCACTCGGTCGGCGCAACCGGGCGCCGGTGACAAGGCTCATGGGCGAGCCGGGACTGTGGTGCACAGCGACTGGCCTGCGACAGCCCGGCCGGGACAACCGTCATGGCGACCTGCCAGGAGCTGCTGCCGGGCCGTCCAGTGACGATCTTCCCGGCTGGACGGGCAGCCCGAGGAACCCGGGCATCCCCGCTCCACTACCTGCACACCTTGGAGAAGCGCGTCGGGCTTCATCTCAGGCATGAGGCCCGGTCCGCAGCGGACGCACGCAGGTTGAACAATGCGGCGCTGAAATGCCGGCTTCTGTACCGCGGGGTACCTTCCCCAGCAGGGTCAGGAACGGCACGGCAGCCAGAGGAGCCCGGCACGGTGAAGCAGCGCGTGAGGCGAGCCAGGGTCTGCGTACCACTGGCGGGCGCCGTCATGGCAGCCGCAGCCGCCAGCGGCTGTGGTGCAAGCGGTGGCGGCGCGACCGGCCCGGACGCCCCCACCCGCAGCGCTTCCAGCACGCCCTCCTTCGTCGACGCGGCCGCCTGGCACAAGTGGGGCCTGACACCGCTGCCCGCGGCCCCCGAGCCCCCGGCCGACAAACCCATCAAGCTCTCCCCCACCGGCCCGGTCCCGGTCTTCGCGCACATACCGACCTCGCAGAAGGTCGTCTTCATCTCCATCGACGACGGACTGGAGAAGGACCCGAGGTTCATCCAGATGATGCAGGACTTGAAAGTCCCGATCACCATGTTCCTGATGGACGATGCCATCAAATCGGACTACACGTACTTCAAGCCGCTGCAGGCGATGGGCGACCACATCCAGAACCACACCCTGCACCACCCGAAGATGACCAAGCTCCCACTGGCCCGCCAGAAGGAAGAGGTGTGCGGCGACCAGAAGGTGCTCACCAAGGAGTACGGCACCGCGCCGCTGCTGTTCCGCCCGCCCTACGGTGCATACAACAAGGACACCGAGACCGCGGTCGGTGAGTGCGGGCCCCGGGCGATCGTGTGGTGGCGGGAGTCCATGCGGATCCGCACCCTGCAGTACCAGGTCCCGGACAAGAAACTGCGTCCCGGCGACATCATCCTGGCCCACTTCCGCGGGCCGGCGGAACTCAAGGGCGCCACGATGACGGAGATGTTCGGCAATCTTCTCAAGTGCATCCAGGAGCAGGGCTTCGCGGTGGCCCGCCTTGAGGACTACATACAGGCACCGGCCGGTCGCTGAGCCGACCAGAGGCACGACGGTACAGTCGGCAACCGCCGAAGTAGCGTCCTCGCAGAAGCATGACCTTGGGCGGCCACCGCAGCACAGGCGCCGGTGCGCGAGGCCGGGCGCCGTGAATTGCGCACGGCAGCTGCTCGGCGGGCGCGGCTCAGCCGGTCCCGGTGTCCGGCGTGGTGCAGGCCCCGCGCCGGGTTCCGCCGTGGGCACTGAGGAAGGCGAGCAGGTCGCAGACGGACTGGCCGATCACCTGGTCGTGCCCCGCCCCGGGGTAGGTGCGCTCGAGCACGGACGGTGAGCCCAGCTGGCGCAGATGGGCGACGACCTGGTCGGTCCAGGCGGGCGGCACGTCCTGGTCGGTCCCACCTTGGATGATCAGTGCGGGGACAGGGACAGGGAATCGGTCGGGATCGCCGTAGGCACCCATCCGCTCTCCGATCCGGTGCAGCTGGTCGGCACTCAGCGGCAGCATCTTCCCGGTGTCCAAGCCCTTGAGCACCGGCGCGCTGTTGGCGGAGCACGCGGCCAGGACCCGTGAGGCGGTGGCGGCTGACGCGTTCCCCAGCAGCGAGCGCAGGCTCACCGACGCGTCGCTGGAGTCGGTGGCCGCCAGCCCGGCCAGGGAGTAGAGCGCGAAGGACAGCTCGCCGGGTACGTGGGAGGCTTTCACCCCGGCGAGCATCGCCTCCAGATGGCTGGCCGGGGCGATGGCCACCACCCCACCCAGGCGTTGAGCGCCAGTGGGGTGCGCGGCGTGGGCGGCGAACAGGGCGGCCTGGCCGCCTTGGGAGTGCCCGACCGCGAACCACATGCGCCCCAGGCCGGGAACCAACTGGTGGGCGCCGGTGACGATGTCGGCCACCGCATTGCCCTCGTCGGCGCCGACGAGACAGGTGTGCATGCCCGGGGTACCGAGTCCGGGGTAGTCCGAGGCAGCGACGGCGTATCCGGCGCGCAGCAGCGCGCCGAGTTCCTGGCTGTAGGCGTCTGATCCGACATCGGGTAGCTGAGAGGGGGCGCAGGCGTCGGCCACGCCGGTGGTGCCGTGCGCCCAGGACACCACCGGCCAGCCGTCCCGAGGAGGAGCGCCGGGTGGCAGGAGTACGGTGCCGCTGACCGGGATGTCAACGCCATGGGCGTTGGTGGAGTGGTAGAGCACGGTCCAGCGCCGGGCGTCGGCCAGCCGGGCATCGGGGCCGTGGTCGGTGGCGGCGATCAGTGCGCCGGTGTCCCGGCCGGCGGCGGCTCGGGTACCCGGTAGGTGTGGCCCACCATGGCCACCGCCGACGGCGCAGCGCTGGCTGCGGCACGGGTGACCGCCGGATCGGCCGCGGGACGGGGGAAAACGCAGCCGCCCGCGACTGCCGCGACCACGGCCGCGACCTCAGTGGTCAGTGGTCCAGCCATGCGCCGGGGCCCCGGCGCTCCGTCCGGACGCTGGACCACCCTCTGCAGGCAGTGCGGCATCTCCATGGTGGGTGGTTCCTCTCGAGCGGAACCGCTCAGCTCAGCATCACCCTGGCATCACCACCGGCCCCGCGCATCCGGTGATCCACCCCCGTGACCCATCGCCTCTGCCCGGCGACGATGACAGGTGGGCAAGAGGGGAACCCTCGCACCTTTGCCACCAGGCCGAAGCTCTCCGACTTCCTGTGCCGCTGGTGGCCGGCCTGGCGGCCTCACCGCTTCCCACTGCGCCGCGTGTCGTGTCACCGGATTCCACCACTTCGGCTGTAGCCCTGGGAGCTCGGATGCGACGACGGGTCTCGCAGTCCGAGATCAGCCATGGGAGGAACAATGGGCGGATTTCGTCTCGCAGCAGCCAGGCGCCGACGCTTCACCTTGTCGGCAAGCCTTGTCCTGCTGCTTTGCGCGCCGCTGTGGGCCACCGGTTGCGACGGCCGGGGCGGTTCACCACCAGCCTCCGACACGTTGTCCGCATCACCGGCGCCCATGGCCTCCGCCGCCCTTCCGGGCATGCCCAAGCCCGTGGACCCGCACGACCTCTACGCCGCGGACCGGCCCGGTCATCTGGTGGACGCGGTCAAACGCTTCCCTTCGCACGTCTACGTGCCCAACCTGCGCAGCGACACGGTTTCCGTGATCGACCCGGCGACCTACCGGGTGATCGACACGCTGAAGGTCGGGCGGGAGCCGCAACACGTCGTGCCGTCGTGGGACCTCAAGACCCTGTGGGTCAACAACGACCTGGGCAATTCACTCACCCCGATCGACCCGGCCACCGGCAAAGCCGGGCCTCCGATCCGGGTGGAGGACCCCTACAACCTGTACTTCACCCCGGACGGCAGGTACGCCGTCGTCATGGCGTCGAACCTGAGGCAGATCGTCTTCCGAGACGCCCATACCATGGCACTGGTCAAGGCCGTGCCGGTCGACTGCGCCGGGGTCAACCACGCCGACTTCTCCGCCAACGGCCGGTACTTCATCGTCTCGTGCGAGTTCAGCGGCGATCTGCTCAAGATCGACACCGCCCGCCAGGCCGTGATCGGTCACCTGAAGCCACCCGGCACGCCCGGGATGCCGCAGGACGTCAAGATCTCGCCCGATGGGCGGACCTGGTACATCGCCGACATGACCCGCAACGGCGTCTGGGTCCTCGACGGCGACCGCTTCACCCCGCCCAGACTGCTGCCGACGGGAAAGGGCGCACACGGACTCTATGTGAGCCGTGACTCGCGCACCCTCTACATCTCCAACCGTGGCGAGGGATCGATCTCGCTGCTGGATCTGCACTCAGGGCGGCTGACCGGAAAGTGGACCCTGCCGGGCGGGGGAAGCCCCGACATGGGCGGCCTTTCGATCGACGGCAAGATCCTTTGGCTGTCGGGCCGCTACCACGCGGAGGTCTACGCGATCGACACCTCCAACGGGCACCTGATCAAGAAGATCAAGGTCGGTAGCGAGCCCCACGGGCTGGCCGTCTACCCCCAGCCCGGCCGCTATTCCCTGGGTCACACCGGCGTCTTCCGCTGACCGCCTCCTCCGCCAGTCACCTGGACGACCGACATACGGACCGCAGACGACGCAGTCGGCTCAACCTCGGCGGCACGGTCGCCGCACCTGCGCGAAGTCATGAACGCGATCCTCCACGTCAACCCCACCGCTGGAAGACGTGTGGTTGGCGGACGTCAAGAGCGCTTGCGACGACGCACCAGATCCGGCAGCGGTCAACGGCGGTTGACCAGGAGCGCCCCGACCGAGAGCACCATCAGCAGCCCGCCCGCGATCCCCAGGGCGTTCGAACCGCCCGTCCCTTCCTCCTGGCCGGAGGTGCCGGGTCGCGTGCCGGCCCCCGCGGCGTCCTTCGGTGCGACCAGCTCGCCCACCGGATTGACTTTTCCCTCCGCACGGAAGCCCCAGTCGAACAGCTTCGCGGCTTCCTTGTAGACCTCGTTGTGCTCGTGCTTGGCCGGGTTCATCACGGTGACCAGCAGCACCTTGCCGTTCCGCTCGGCGGCGCCGGTGAAGGTGGCACCCGCGTCGGTGGTGTTGCCGTTCTTCACGCCCGCGATACCCGGGTACACCGGGACGTCGGTGTCGCCGCTGGGCAGCCTGTTGGTGTTCTGGATCACCTCGGACTCGAAGCGGGCACGCGCGGTCGAGCAGTAGTCGCGGAAGTCCTTCTTCTGCAGCCCGGATCGGGCGAACAGCGTCAGATCGAACGCCGACGACACCTGTCCCGGCTCGTCGTAGCCGTCGGGACTGACCACGTGGGTGTCCAGGGCCTGCAGTTCGTCGGCGTGGTCCTGCATGTCCTTCACGGTCTGTGCCACTCCGCCGTTGATCACGGCCAGCGTGCGCGCGGCGTCGTCGCCCGAGCGCAGGAAGACACCGATCCACAGGTCACGGACGGTGTAGGTATGCCCCTCCGTCAGGCCGACCACGCTGGAGCCGACGCCCATGCCCGCCAGGTCGGACGCCACCACCTTGTGCCGGGTCTCCTTGGGCAAGCGGGGCAGCAGCGTGTCCGCGAACAGCATCTTCAGCGTGCTCGCCGGGGGGCAGCCGCCAGCGCGCGTTGTGCGCCCGTGGTCGACGGTTTCGCCGTGCTCCCCGCGAAGTCACAGCACATCAACATCAGGCTTTCCGTCATCACCGAGGTGATCCTCACACATGCCCAGGGCGGTGCCCCGCCGAACCTGGTATTGGAGGAGATGCTCGGGACAGCCGGGACCTCGTACAGGCCCCGGCATCCTCTGGTACTGCTACGGGGTCAGCGGACCCTGACGGTCTCGGTCGGCGTGACCAGTTGCAGGTGGAGCTTGTTGGAGCCCCAGTCCGTCTCGTAGAGCGCGCCGCGGAACTGCAGCGTGCCACGGTGCTTCGCCTTCACCCAGGTGTCGACCGAACCGCCGTCGAAGACCGCTCCGTGAGCGCACTTCACCGTGCGCCAGGATGCTTTGCCCTGCCGCTCCTGCACGCAGAACTTCTGGAAGAGGTCGTCGTCCTTCGCGGCGTATCCCTTCACGTGGACGCGCGCGCCGGCTTTCACGGTGCGCGGACCCACCTTGAAACCATAATCGGCCTTAGCCGAAGCCGTCACCGCACTCAGGCCGAGTACCGCAATACCGGCTGCCGCAACAACGGCCGCACGCGCGGCACGCCGGTTGATCACAACCATCGTCTGTTTCCCCTTCGGATAGTCCGCGGCCCGCAGCCGCTGTACCCGCTCGGCGCTGTCGACCCGTCAGAGGGGAAACAAGGGAACGCCGTTGCCCCGCAATGCCCCATTTTTTCGGCTGGTCTCGGTGAGCGTGACCCAGAGTCCGGGCCGTCAGCGGCCCGTGACTCGAACTGCGCATCAGTGCACGATCGGACCATGCGCATACGCAGAGAAGTGCGGTGGCTTCTATGGGGGGGCTCTGGTCGGGTGATCGCAGTGGAGACTGCCGTGACGGTGATATGGGTGGCGTATGTCCTGCTCACCGGCTGCTGGGCCCGGGCGGACGGCCGTTGACGGACCCCGGTGCCTCCACGCCGGCCTGCGTGGTGCAGAAAACCACGCAGGCGTGAGCCTGCGCCCACAACCGTGACCCCATCGCCACGGTTGAATTCGGCAGTTGGCTTGGTGCTGATGCGGGATTGCTCCGACCAGGATCGCCCCGGCCTGGCAGGCGGCGCCGGTCAGCACGGCAGTCTTGGCTTGCATGACGTTCAGGACGGTCGGCACTCCGCAGGTCAGGTCGCCGCGGATTTCTGTTTCGCGCATGATGCCCTGGCACATGTGCCGCAGTGCCTGGACGGCTACCCGTGCCGCTTGCAGTACGTGCTCGGCGGGGCCCGGGCTGAGCAGCGCCGCGATTCCGGCCATCGACCGTCCGTCGCCTGCTACCAGAGCTTCGGCGAGGCCGTACTGCTCGGCGTTGGAGGCCCGCCCGCGGCGTACCGGGTCCTGGTCGATGATGTCATCGTGAACGAGGCTGGCTACGTGCAGGCATTCGATGCCGGCCGCGAAAGCCAGCACCTGGTCGGCGGTGCCGCCGACGGCTTTGGCCGACTCCATGCACAGCACCGGGCGCAGGAGCTTCCCCGGCGGGAACAGCGCGTCCAGGCAGGCCAGCTCCAGCAGGCTGTCGCCGCTGCCCACCCAGCGAAGCAACTCGGCCTCCAGGAGCGGAAAGTACGTGTCGCCGGTGGGGGGCACAGCAATGGACATGGCGCGTCCTTTCACAGGTCAGCAGGGGATCACTGCGCGCATGAGGGGCCGCCACACATTGAGCAGCGTGCCCAGGGGTGGCTGCACCGGTCGGCGGAGGACGTCCTGGCCTGCGGCCAGCACCCCGTCGAGGATCAGGGTGAGCCGTCGCACCCGGGACAGTTGCTCAGCGGGGCGTCGACGTGGCCCGGGCTGAACGCGCGGGTTGCCGGTGCCGGGGTGGGCCACGGCAGACGGAAGGGTGGCCGTGTGGTCAGGGCGTCTTTGGTGCGGCGGTGGAGGGCAAGCAGGCCCAGGAGCGCGGCGCCGGTAAACCACAGGACCTGGACGGCCAGATCGCCGGGCAGGGGTTGGTCGGTGAAGCCCGCGGCGGTGGAGGCCTGCATGGTGCCGTAAGTGGGCAGGAATTGCACGGCCGCGCTTTTGGTGCCGCCGCTGGCCAGGGGGCTTTGCAGGCCGACATCGACGAGGCTGGTCATGACCACGGCGAACATGCCCTCCACCTCCCGGCGGCGCAGCACGGAGTCGAAGACGACGTCGAGCGCCCCGTAGGTCATCGCGCCGCAGAACAGGGCCGCGGCGAGTTGCACAGGCCGGCGCGGGATTCAGGCCGTGCAGATCACCGCGGTGGCATAGGCGGCGATGGTGCCGGAGGCCAGCGTCAGGGAGGTGGTCTTGGCCAGGACGAGATGGATGCGGGGGTAGCCGGCCCTGGCCAGGCGGCGGTCGAAGCGGCCGCCGTTGAACGTGACGGCGAACATCATGAACCCGGTGATCAGGGCGACGGCGTTGATGGCACCGGTGATCTGCGTGATCTGGTTGCCCGCGGGTGCCAGGAGTCGGCCGGTCGCGCGCAGCCTGAAGGGTACGGTCCTGCTGGGGACGACGGCGTAGGCCAGGTGATCCAGGAGGGGATGAACAGGGCGACCAGGACCATGGCGAGCCTGTCACGGGCGTGCTCAATCAGGTCGAAGCGGGCCGCGGTGACGAACAGATGCAGGTGCCGCCTCACGCCGGCACCGCCCTTGCGGGTGCAGGACGCCGCCCTGAAGCCGCCACAACTCATCCAGGCGCTCGGCGTCATAGGCCAGGTGCGAGACGACAAGGACGGAGCGGCCCGCATCACGCAACCGTGCCGCCAAGTCCCAGAACCGCTGGTAGGTGTCCCAGTCGAGACCCTGGTAGGGCTCGTCCAGCAGCAGCACCCGCGGGTCATGCATCAGCGCCAGGGTCAGGTTCAGCTTCTGACGGGTCCTGCCACTGAGCAGGCCCGCACGCTCATCGGCGCACTCCGTCAACCGCAGCACCTCCATGGCCTCCCCGGCGTGGCGCAGATCCGGCAGCCCTCGCGCGACGCGGAAGAACTCCAGATGCTGACGCACGGTGAGGGCATCGTTGACGACCGCGTCCTGCGGGCAGTAGCCGAAACGGCCTCCGTGACGGACCGTGCCACGCTGCGGACGCAGCTCACCAGACAAAATCTTCAACAGCGTTGACTTGCCCGCCCCGTTCCCCCGACGATCCCGGCCCGCACACCAGGCCGCAGATCAAGGTCCAAGCCCCGCAGCACCTCACGACGACCGTACGCGTGACGCGCGTCCCTGCCCCCGGCCCCCGGCCCCCGGCCCCCGGCCCCCGGCCCCCGGCCCCCTAGACCGTGCCACGCACTCGCTGCTGACCACTCACCGTCACGCCAGGCTAGGCATTATGTATGGTCAACAGCTCAGAGAAGGCCGCGACCTGCGCGGCCTTCCTGCCACGAGCAACTGCCTGGTTCACCGGCACCCGGCCGGGCGCTGGGGTGGCCGACGGGCCCCCGGGGAAGCCAGGGCCCGGGTTGCGGACCGTGGCCCGTAGGAGACCGTCTGCGGGCTTCAGGCTGCCGACGTGTGTGCCGTGCCCCTGGGGCGGATGTGCTGACTGAGAAAGAGAGCGGCGCGCTCCAATGCCTCGTCGGCTTCGTCCAGGACCCCGGCGAACGCCTGGAAGACATGTGGAACGTCGGCGGTGACGTCCAGGATGACGTCCACTCCGGCTTCCCTCGCGCGCGCGGCCATGCGTGTGGAGTCATCCAGGAGCACTTCGTCGGTGCCCGCCTGCAGAAGTATCGGGGGGAAGCCGGTCAGGTCGGCGAGGGTGGCGGGGCTGAGCATGGGCTGGTGCGGGTCCTGTCCCGCAAGGTACATGGCCCCGGTGTGTTCCAGCCCCTCACGCGTGAAGAACGGGTCGATGCCCGCCTTGGTGTCCATGCTCTCGCCCGTCCGGGTCATGTCGAGTCCGGGGGAGAACGCCACGATTGCGGCGGGCGTGGGCAGGCCCGCGTCACGGGCGGCAAGGCAGGTGGTGACAGTGAGGCCGCCGCCGGCGGAGTCCCCGGCGAACGCGATCGCCGAAGGGTCTTCGCCGCTGTCGAGAAGTGCGCGGTAGGCGCTCAGCCCGTCCTCGATCGCGGCCGGGAACGGATACTCAGGGGCGAGCCGGTAATCCAACGAAAATGCCCTGAACCCTGTTTTGGTCACCAGGTTCCCCGTCAGCGACATCGCCGTCTCCGGTGAACCGACCACGTAAGAGCCGCCGTGAAAGTAGAGGATCGTCCCGGGCTTCGGAGTCCCGGCCGGCTCGACGAGCACCGCGGGCCGATCGCCGAGCGTCGCAGTGCGGGTGCGGATCCCAGTCGGGACGATCATTTCCCCCATCATCGCCCTGAATGCGGCGCGGAGCTCCTCCACCGACCGAGGGCCCTCCGGCTGAGGCCGTCGGACCATCGCGTCGATCTCCGCGCGCTGTTGCCTGCTCATTGTCGCCTCCATCGCAAGTCCATGCCAGAGAACTATATGCCTAGGCATCTAGGCTAAGATATATGCCATGGCATCCAAGTCAAGCGGTGGCCGGGTCGATCTCCCGGGCTTCTTCGCCGATCTCGTCCGATGCGAGACGCGCCTCTACAACGCGCTGAACGACCGTCTTCGCGAGCGGCACGGGATCGTCACCTCGCAGTTCGAGTTCCTGCGCTTCCTGCGCGACCACCCCGGGTCCCGGGTGGCGGACCTCGCCGCCGAGTTCGCCATCGGTATCGGTGCGACCAGTAAGGGCATCGACCGCCTGGAGAAGCAGGCATGGGTCGTACGGCGAACCAATCCATCGGATCGCCGCTCATCACTGCTGGACCTGACCGATGACGGCCTGCAACTCGTCGAGGCGGCGGAGGCGACCTTCACCGAAACGCTGGCCGAACTGACCGCAGACACCCTCGACGGCCCCTCAGGACTGGCCGCCGTGCAGGTCCTCTCGGAACTCCGCGCCGTGCTCGAACGCGATCAAATCGGCCTGCCCACAGGCTGACCGGCATGCGCATCCAGTGGACTGCCCGTTGGCCGCGTGATCAGCGTTCGTTACGAGGGTGAAAGCCGCGGAGTGATGACGACTCGGTGTTGACACGCCACGTCCAGCCCTTCGCGGCCATGGCCGACCCACGTCACCGTGGGCCGCTGGGGCGAACCCAATATCCCAAAGGCGCCCCACCACCCACACCGCTGGAGCGTCCAGTAGTCACTCAGTCATGTGTCGATCCCTCGCCAGGAGTCGGGGATGCGGTGTTGTCGCGGGTGTCCCTGAGATGGATGTCGATGTAGCGGGTGAGGGGCAGCGCGTCCTGGGGGTCGTCGGCCTGGAAGGTGACGCGACGCAGCAGGCTGACGTCGTCGAGCGTGACGCCCTCGCGGGCGAGGACGAAGACGAGGGTGAGGAAGGCGGAGCGGGCGTTGCCGTCGTCGAAGGGGTGGAAGAAGCAGACGTCGAGATGGGCACGGGCGGCCCGGGCGGTCAGGGGAAGGGGCCTTCCGGGGTCCTGTGCGCTCTGGGACAGGCAGGCGTCGAGGCGGGCGCGGGTGTCCGGGCCGATGCCGTAGCGTTCCCGGCCGCCCTTGGCGAAGGCCGGCTGGTCGCGGAACGGCGGTGCCTGCGGCGTGCCCAGGACGTGACGCTGCCAGCCCTGGATTAGCTGGAAGTCGAGCAGGGCGCCGCGTGCCGCGTCGGCCCGCAGTAGCTCCAGGGCAGTGAGCAGTCCTTGTGCACGGGTGGGGTCTATGGCGTGGTCGAAGGTGCGGATGTCTTCTGCCGCGCCGTCGTGCGCGGGGGTCACTGGTTCGTCGCCGCCGCCGTCGGGGGCTACGTCCCATGGCACGGTCTCGCGTACCGCGAGCCAGCGGCGCAGGTGGTCTGGCGCGGGCCCGGTGGATCGTACGGCGTCGCCCGGCCGCAGCGAGAAGGCCAGCCGCTCCGCGACGTCCTCGACCAGAACCGGGTCGGGGCTGGTCCAGCTCCGGAACCGTCCGCCGATGGCCTGCGCGACCAGCTTCTTCGCCCGCTGGGGTGGGACGCTCCAGCGGCTGAGGAACCAGGTGAGCACTTGGCGGCAGTGTCCGTACCAGCCGCTGCCGCAGTCGGTGCGGTCGATCACCTGCCCGATCAGGTTCCGGGCGGCGCGTTCCCACAGGTTTCGCTGGTCCTCGATGTCGGCGACGTTCAGCGGGTAGGCCTCGAACCATCCGGCGAGGCTCTCCAGCCACTCGCGCCACTCGCAGAGCGCTGCGACGACACGGGCGCGGGTCTCCTCCGGGGTGGTGATCGAGTCCCGGGGACAGCACCAGTTCCCGACGGGTCCTCCGTCGAAGTCCCCTTCGTCGTGTGCCCAGCGCCAGCCCGCGGTCCAGCGGCCGTAGTGCTCGGCCAGGGCGTGCGACATGGCGTCGGCCCAGGGTTGGCCCGTGTCCCTGCTCCATCTGTTCATCGCCGGGTCAGCGAGGGACAGGTCGGGGCGGCGTGGCACCCTCTGGGCGGGTCCGAGCGACCGCACGACCTGCGGCACCGAAGCGCTGTCGAAGGGATGACGAGCGGGGTCCACGTCGTCCCAGGTGAGATAACTGGGGGCCAGGTCGACAATCACCGCGCAAGCCTGCCACGTCCAACCGACTGCGCATCAAGCGGATTACCGCGGGTGGCTTCCGTCCACGAATCCGGTTCGCCGTCGACGCCCAAGCCCTCCTGGCCCTCCGCCCTTTCAAGGGGAGCCGTTCGTCAGCAGCAGGTGGAAGGTGCGGCCTCGGTGGACGAACGTGGCGGTGTCGGAGCCGCTGCCGTCGAAGTACACCGGCCGCTGCGGCTCCTCGCCGCTGTAGTAGCCGGTGGAGCGCAGGAAATCGGGGCCGACAGTGGCGAATGACCATGCCTGGCCGTCTGCGCCGAGCAGCTCCCGGGCGAAACCGCGCACCAGTTGCTCGGCGTCCGCCGCCGGGTAGTGGTGGCCGTAGGGGCTGAACGCCTCGCAGAGCATCCAGCGCAGCCGTGCCAGGAAGCCTGCATGGTCGAGGGGGCTGACCGGGGCGCGGAAGCCCTCGCGCAGAAGCGGGTGCTCGACGGGCTCACTGTCGTACTCGTTCGACAGGTTGTACCAGTTGCGGCGCAGGTCGGCGGCCCGCATCAACCGCTCGAACAGGGCACTGCGCAGAAAAGCGTGCAGGACATCCTGGCGGTTCCCGGCTACGACGGGTACGTCGCACTCCGCTGTGAGCAGCAAGGTGTTGCTGTTCATCGCGTGGTCGACGGCAGAGAGGAACGCATCGACGGCGGGGGGTTCGCGGTCGGGCGGCGGCGCGGTGAAGTTCGGGCAACCCATGGTGGCAGCCTTGCGGACGGCCGGTCACTGCTTCCACGGCTTTTCCCCCTCCACGCCTTCTCCCCCGCATGCCCACCGCAACCAGCATCTGCTGCGACTCCTGCTCCGCTGGGCGACGAGCGGCACAGCGCCCGGGTTCTGGTGGGCGCCGCTCGCTCATGGGCCGACGGGCTGGGCGGTCACCGGTGCGATGCGGAACTGCCGTGCACCGCGCAGTGTGGTGTTCAGCGGCCCCGTGCGGCGCTGCCCGCACTATGCACCGGGCAGATCACCGGCTGAACCGGCGTCTGCCGTACGCCTCAGCGCGGCCAGGGGCCTTCCTCGCCCTCAGCCTCCTGGCGATGCCGCTGGCACGCGCCGAAGGCTCGACGCCAGGCCTCGTCGACGGCCTGGGCGACACCGCCGGTGACGGTGGCGTCCTCCCCGACAGCGGACACCGCGAGTTCGGGCAGCGGCAGCGGAACCAGCTCGGCGAGCCGGCGCCCGAGGGGTTCCAGCAGGAACTCCGCATGACTGCCGACCCCACCGCCGAGGACGACGAGCTGCGGATCGATCAACGCCACCACCGCGACCAGGGCCCTGGCGAGCAGGTCGACCTCACGATCCACGATCGCCGACGCGACGGAGTGGCCGGCCCGGGCCGCCGTGAAGACGTCCTCGACCGAGCACTTCTCCCCCATCCCCGCATCCCGGGCGGCAGCGACGATCGCATCGGCGGCCGCGGCGCTCTCGAATGCGCCGCGCAGCCTGACCTCCTCCAGGGTTTTTTCCCCCGGGTCGCCGACCAGGAGAAAGGCGATCTCGCCGGCCGCGCCGCGGGCGCCCCGGTGCAGCCGGCCGCCGGTGATCGTCCCCATCCCGACGCCGCTGCCCACGGAGAGGTAGACGAAGTCGGGGACGCCGCGGCCGAGTCCGGCCGCCTGCTCCCCCAGGGCCGCCAGGTCGATGTCGTTCTCGAACCTGATGCTGTCGCCGAACTCGTCGGTGAGCAGGCCCACGATGGTCGGGCGGTCCCAGCCGGGCAGGTTGTAGGCATGGCGCAGCCGACGGGACGCGGGGTCGTAGATGCCGGGGCTGCCGACCACGGTACTGAGCAGCTGATCCCGGGTGACCTCGTTGCTCTCCAGCAGTTCGGCCACCAGCCGGGAGATCTGGTGGACCAGATCCGTCGCACTCCGGGCGCGGGACGGCTCCTGGCGCCGGTCGAGCACGGTTCCGCCGAGGTCGGCGAGGGCCAGCCGGACCCACTGGGCGCCGACGTCGACACTGATCACCCGGCCGGTGTCGACATGGGGCTCCCACAGCCGGGCGGCCCGACCGGCGTTCCCGGTGCGCCGTCCGGTCTGCCGGACGAGTCCGTCCTCCTCCAACCGGGCGAGGGCCAGGTTCACGGTGGGCCGGGAGAGTCCGGTGTCGGAGGCGAGTTCGGGGGCCGAGACCGGGGCGTGCGACCGCAGCCTCTCCAGGACGACCCATTCGTTGGCCTGGCGCATGCTGCCAGGTCCGCGTAGCGCCGTGCTGTACGAGGGACCACCCACCGTCGTTGTCATGAACGCCATCCTCCCATCGCTACGCAATCCATTCTCCGACAGCTCTTGTATTTGTAAAGAAAGACTCGTTACATTTGCGCCTGCTGCCACGCCCCCTCCTCAAAGGCGCAACCGTGTCCGTGTCCACTCCCCCATCCGGCGGCCTGGCCCGCCGGATAGGCCTGCTTCAGGCCACCGCTCTGAACATGAGCCAGATGGTCGGTGTCGGCCCGTTCATCACCATCCCCCTGATGGTCGCCGCGTTCGGCGGTCCGCAGGCCATCGTCGGCTGGATCGCCGGCGCCGTGCTCGCTCTGGTCGACGGCCTGGTGTGGGCAGAACTCGGCGCCGCCATGCCCGGCGCCGGAGGCACCTATGTCTACCTCCGCGAGGCGTTCCAGTACCGCACCGGCAAGCTGATGCCCTTCCTCTTCGTGTGGACGGCCATCCTCTTCATCCCGCTGATCATGTCCACGGGCATCGTCGGTCTGGTGCAGTACCTGGGCTACCTGTGGCCGTCGATGGGCTCGGGCTCGGGAGACCTCGTCGGACTCGCCCTGATCGGCCTCATCGTGTGGCTTCTGTGGCGCAGGGTCGACTCCATCGCCCGGCTGACCACCGCCATGTGGGTCGTCATGCTGTTCGCGGTGGCGCTCGTCCTGATCGCCGCGTACTCGCACTTCCACGCCGGCAACGCGTTCGACTACCCGGTCGGCGCGTTCGACCTGCTCGGCGGCAAGTTCTGGACCGGTTTCGGGGCCGGCCTCGCCGTGGGCGTGTACGACTACCTCGGCTACAACACCGCCGCCTACCTCGGCGGCGAGCTGAAGAACCCCGGCCGCACCCTGCCTCGCTCCACGGTCACCGCCGTCTTCGGCGTCATGGTCATCTATCTGCTGCTGCAGGTTGGTGTGCTCGGCGCGGTCGACTGGCACCGGATGCTCGATCCGAATTCCGCCGTCTACCAGTCGATGGCGTCTGTGGTCCTGGAACAGGCCTGGGGCCGCGGCCCGGCGGAGACCGTCACCACCCTCATCCTGGTCACCGCCTTCGCCTCCGTCCTGGCGGGCCTACTGGCGGGCTCCCGAGTGCCGTACGACGCGGCGCGCGACGGCGTCTTCTTCCGCTCCTTCGCCCGGCTGCACCCCAGGCACGGCTTTCCGACCGTGGGCCTGGTCACCATGGGCGTCATCACCGCCGCCGGCTTCATGATCGGCCGTCATACCGACATGGGCACCCTCATCCAGCTGCTCACCACCGTGATGGTGCTGGTCCAGACCCTCTCACAGATCGTCGCGCTCACCGTGCTGCGCAAGCGCCGGCCGCGGCTGCACCGCCCGTACCGGATGTGGCTGTACCCGCTGCCCAGCGTCCTGGCCTTCGCCGGGTGGGCCTACATCTATGTGCGCGCCGACCACAACGCCCCCGGCCGCCACCCCATCGAATGGTCGCTGGCCTGGGTCGCCCTGGGCGGGCTGGCCTTCCTGGCGTGGGCCCGCAAGGAGCGCATCTGGCCGTTCGGCGACAAGCAGATCCGCGAGGAGTACCTCGACGCGGACGACGACACCGTCCAGCAGGCGGCCACCGCATGACCACCAGCACCGACGCCGCCGTCTCCGCCGCTGACGCGGCCGGGGGCGGCCCGGCCCCGTACCACGTCCTGGCCGTGGACCTGGGCGGCACCAAGACCGCCCTGGCCACCGCCGCCCCGGACGGCACCGTCCTGCACCGGGACGCCATCCCCACCCTCGCCGACCAAGGCGCCGACCAGGTCATGCGGCGGGTCGTCGAACACGGCCGCGTACTGACCGCACGCACCGCCGCCGACGGCCACGGCGCACTGCGGGCGGTCGCCGCCGCTTCGCCCGGGATCGTCCTGGAGGACCGCATCCTGCTGGCGCCCAACAACCCCGGCTGGGAGCGGCTCGCGCTGGCCGCGACCCTGCGGGAGGGCTTCGGGACCGACACGGTCGCCGTGGAGACCGACGTCAAGGCCGCTGCCCTGGCCGAGGCCCGCTGGGGCGCACTGGCCGGGTCCGTCTGCGGGATCTTCCTCAACCTCGGCACCGGGCTGTCCGCCGCGACCGTGGTCGACGGACGGGTGCTGCGCGGTGCCCACCAGGCCGCCGGCGAGATCGGCTCCCAGCTGCTGGGGACCGCCGACACCCGGGGTGCGGCCGACGGCCGCGCGCCGCTCGAGGAGTACGTGTCCGGGCGAGCCATCGGCGACCGGGCCTCGGCGCTCCTCGGCCGCCCGGTGACCACCGCCGAGGTCTTCGCCCTCGCCGAGCAGGACGCCGAAGTGGCCCGGTTCCTCGACGACGCCCTCGACACCCTCGGCGTGCACCTCGCCAATCTGGCGATCGCGCTGGACCCGGACACCATCGCGGCCGGCGGCGGTCTGACCCGCGCGGCGGGCCGGATCCTGCCCCGCCTCCGGCGGATCCTCGAGCGGGCCGTGCCCTTCCCGCCGAGGCTGGTCCCCGCGCACTTCACCGAGAGCGCACCGCTCACCGGAGCCGTCATCCTGGCGCTGGACGCGGTCGCCGCGCGGGCCACCGATGTCCGATAACCACCGACAGGAGTCCTCCCTCATGCCCACCGAGAACCGGCCGGAGCAGCACCGACCGGGCCGGACGATGTCCGCCGAGATGGCGCAGCAACCCGCGGTGCTGCGGCGCATCCTGGCTGACGGCGCACCGCAGATCCACCGCACCGCCGATCTGATCGCGGCCCGCAGGCCCCGCTTCGTGCTGCTCACCGCGCGCGGTACCTCCGACAATGCGGCGCTGTACGCCAAGTACCTGGTCGAGGTACTGCTGGGGATGCCGGCCGGCCTCACCTCGATGTCCACCACCACGGCCTACGGCGCCCGGCAGGACCTGACCGATGTCCTGGTCGTCACGGTCAGCCAGTCCGGCGGCTCACCCGATCTGGTGGCGTCGACCAGGGCGGCCCGGGAGGCGGGGGCGATCACCCTGGCGGTGACCAACAACGCCGCTTCCCCGCTCGCCGAGGTCTCCGAGTTCCACATCGACGTCCTGGCCGGTCCGGAGAAGGCGCTCCCCGCCACCAAGACGTACACCGCCGAGTTGCTGTCGCTGTACCTGCTCGTCGACCGCCTTCGCGACGGCGCGGACTCCCGGGGCACCTCCGTCGCCGCGCCGCTGCCGGACCTCGCCCAGCAGGTCCTCGCCCGGCAGGCCGAGGTGGCCCGGCTGGCCGCGCGGTACCGCTTCGCCGAGCGGCTGATCCTCACCTCCCGGGGCTACGGCTACCCGACGGCCAAGGAGGCGGCGCTGAAGCTGATGGAGACCAGCTACATCCCCGCGCTCTCCTTCTCCGGCGCGGATCTGCTGCACGGCCCGCTCGCCATGGTCGACAACGTCTCGCCGATCATCGCCGTGGTACCCGACGGCAGGGGCGGCCAGGCCCTGCAGCCGGTGCTCGACCGGCTGCGCGACCGCGGCGCCGACCTGGTCGTGGTCGGGAACCGGTCCGCGGTCGACGCCGCTTCCGCAGGATTCGTACTGCCGACCTCCGGCATACCCGAGAAGATCCAGCCGATCCTCCAGATCCTGCCGCTACAACTGCTGGCCTACGAGATCACCACCGCGCGCGGCCAGGACCCGGACGCCCCGCGTGCCCTGGCGAAGGTCACCGAGACCCACTGAGTCCCCGGTCAGGCACAGGTCCCGTCTTGAGCCGCACCGGATGCGTCTCGGGGGCCTCGCCGTTCCGCCCTGGACCGACGGCGTAACTGACGGGGTACGAGCCGCGGCGGCTCAGCCCTCTCGACGGGCGTGCTTGCGCGGTTCACGACGTTCGGGTTCGCCGCTCCGTTCGTGGACGGCGTGGACGATGTCTCGGAGCCCCAGTGGATGAGGGCGTCGCGGGTGCGAGCCGTGTGGAACCGAATGTGAGTCACACGCTGCCCAGTGCGCGAGACCTCGCCCGCCGAGGCCGCCCGTGTCGGCGTCGTCACTGGACCGCCGGCCTGGTCATCCTCGGGCGGATGAAGGTCCGGGGCGTCCCAGGAGAACGTCACCTCGTCGCGGGTTTCCGCAGATCGCAGGCTGGGACGTCCCGTAATCACCCCACATCTGCGCAGTTGCTCGGCCACGCAGATCGCGGCTTGCAACCTCGGTGATGGAAGCGAGCGGCGCCGGTCGCGCGCCGCCACACCACGGCAAAGAAGGTGAACCTTGAAGGCACGCAACAGCATCGCTGCCGCAGCCGCAATCGCCGGTCTCGTACTCGGGGGAGGAGCTGTCTTTTCCAGCCCGGCCCAGGCTCATCAGCCCCTCACGTCGGCCGCAACCTCGGCAGCGGCAGGCAGCCCGCTCGGCGCGGCGCGGACATCACTCGGCGGAGCCCTGCCTCCGGCGCGTCAGAACACCGGCAGCGGGAGCATGAGGCCGGCCGGCAGCTGGCTCGGGAAGTGCTACCCCTACCACAAGGCCGGCACGAAGTGGGCCGGTGGATGGTGCGACGGCAACGGTCCCAACTGGCAGTACTGGGGCTACGTCAACTGTTCGGGAAACACCCGTTACTTCGGCCCGCACCGCTGGGCGGGTGACAAGCGCGGCTCCTACGCCGCATGTCCGGCAGGCCGGTCCTACAAGTCCGGTGGTGTCTACTCCGGTTGGGTCCGGTAATCGCGCCGTCTGACTGTGACACAACTGCGGGGTCTGAGTTCCGCCTCCGTGCGCTCCCGCGCGGGGACGGAACTCACGATCGCGACGGACGACGGGCCGGCTCCGCGCAGGGTCGGACGGTCACGGGGTCGACATGTCGGCACAGGATGTGCGGGCGCAGTTCAGCGGGCTCACTCACACCCGTCGAGGCGGGCGACCGGTTCCGCGACCGCCGCCTCGGATCTGTGCGCCACGTCTGCGCACAGATCGCGGCGGTCGCCGTGCTCGCCCTCGCCGACCGCGGTCGCCGGTTCTCCCCGACCCGGTTCGGCCGGATGCGTCCTTCGTTGAAGGGCCGCCCGTTGCTAGCGTCGGAGCGAGCCGGGAGACGGGGGCAGGAATGGCGGCAGCCGAGGTGATCGATCTGGCGGCGATGGGCGAGGATTTCGTCCGCGATCCGTATCCGGTTTACGCAGCGCTGCGGGAGCGCGGCCCCGTGCACAAGGTGCGGATTCCGGAGGGTGCGGATGCCTGGCTTGTCGTCGGGTACGAGGCCGGGCGGGCCGCGCTTGTGGATCCGCGGCTGTCCAAGCGGTGGGAGCATGCCTCGCCTTCCTTCCCGATCCCCAGTCCATCTGCGGGATCCCACATGCTCAACTCCGATCCACCGGATCATGAACGGCTGCGCAAGCTGGTCGTCCGCGAGTTCACTCCGCGCCGGATCGAGCAGCTCTCGCCGCGGGTGCGGCAGATCACCGACGAGTTGCTCGACTCGATGGTGGCGCTTCCGGAAGGGCGGGCCGATCTCGTCGAGGCACTCTCGTTCCCGCTTCCGATCTCGGTGATCTGCGAGCTGCTCGGTGTGCCGATGCTCGACCGGGCCGCGTTCCGCGCCTGGACCGGCACGATCCTCACCGATCCCGACCCGGGGGCGCGGCTGACGGCGACGCGTGAGGTGGCCACGTACCTCACCGACTTGTTGGAGCGCAAGCGCCGGGCCCCGGGCCAGGACCTCATGAGCGCCCTGATCCGCACCACCGACGAGGACGGCGACCGGTTGTCCGCGGACGAACTGCGCGGAACCGCCTGGCTGCTGCTGGTCGCGGGGCATGAGACCACGGTCAATCTGATCTCCAACGGCGTATTGGCCCTGCTGACCCATCCCGACCAACTCGCCGCACTGCGCCAGGACATGATGCTCATCGACAACGCGGTGGAGGAGATGCTGCGCTACGACGGGCCGGTGGAGACGCCGACGTTCAGGTTCACCACCGAGCCGGTCGAGATCGGCACCACGGTCATCCCCGGCGGTGGTGAGCTGGTCCTCGTGGCCCTGGCCGACGCGAACCATGACCCGGCACGCTTCCCCGACCCGGGCTGCTTCGACATCCGGCGACCCACAGGCGGCCATGTCGCCTTCGGTCACGGCATCCACTACTGCCTCGGCGCGCCGCTCGCCCGCATGGAGGCTCGGATCGCGATCCGAGCCCTGCTGGAGCGCTGCCCGGACCTCGCACTCGACGCCCACCCGGCCGCCCTCAGCTGGCGCCCCGGCATGCTCATCCGGGGCCCGCGTCAGCTGCCGGTGCGGTGGAAGTCCTGACCTCGCGCTTGCCGAGTACCTCATCGGTGCTGGTCACGCATGATGGTGCCGTCGTGGAGGATGCTGCCGCACCTCGATGAACCATCCGCCCGGACCGGCCCTGGTCGTTCCCGACGCGGCGGCCGAGCGAGGCTTCGGACGCCGCGCCGCCTCTGCCACCTCCCCTCCAACGGGCGGACAACCTCGGCGGTAACGGGTGGGTGACGCGACGCCACACAGTGTTGATCGATGCCGGAGGCTTTCCCAGACAGATGAAATTGCCGTGGCTGTTCTGATTAGGATGGGTTCGACGGATGTGGATCGCCTCAGGTTCACATCCGATCACATGCGGCCCAGCCGGTGACCGAAGCGGTGAGCGGAGGTGACAGTCTGCAGTGGTGACCATCAGAGGCGGCGATGCCGACGACATCGGCCCGTCCATGCCCGGCGACCCCCATCCGTTGCACCGGCCTCAGGGCCCGCGGACCAAAGAGACCCTGCAACCCCTGGCTCGACACCGCATGCGGATGGGGTTGCTGGACGGTGTGGCCGAGGACCGGCGCGATGTCGAGGTGCTGCTGACCGCCCTCCAGCAGGCGGTGGCCGAGGTACAGGGCTTGGGCGGCATGGTGCACCTCCCGGGCGGCGGCATGAGCGGCATCCTCTACCTGGTCGCCGACAGTGGCCTGCCGGAGTCGATGACCCGGCCCTGGCTGATCATCCCGGCACGGGGCGTGGCACCGCCCAGCAGGGCCGCCCGCGACGACACCATCGCCTGGCGGCCCGACCTGGCCCCGCCCGACCCGGTACCAGGCCGGGATCCCGCCGCCCTGTGGCCTTCCCGGCTCCCCGCCGGCATCGGTCACCTGGCCGTCCCCATCCCGGGCGGTGGCCGACGACGCGGCGCGCTCTCCGTCCTCTTCGCCCCGGGCACCGAGCCCTGCGCGGCGGAGCATGCGTTTCTGAACGAGGTGGCGGCCTGGATATCCGGAAGGCTCAAGTCCTCCGGGATCCTCAATCCGTCCCCCACCCTGCTGCACGCCCTGCAGAACGGGCCGGGACCGCGGGAGGCCGCCTCCCCGTGGGACGGGGAAGGGGTGCCCTCGCTTACCTTCACCTGGGACCTGCGCACCGGCGAGCTGACCGCCGACCGGCCCGTCGAGGAGGTGCTGGCCGGCATCGATCCGGAGGTGATGGGCGGCGGCATCGAGGCGTGGGCAGCGCTGATCCACCCGGATGACCTGCCAGGGGTGGTGGCCGGCTTCGACACGGGCATCCAGTTGCGCGGCGGCTTCCAGAACGAGTACCGGATCCGACGCCAGGACGGCACATACCTCTGGATCGAGGCCCGTGTCCGGACGATCACGGACGAAGAAGGGACGCCGGTGAAGGTGATCGGCGCCCTCCGGGACAGCAGCGAAACGCACGCCGTCGCCGAGTCGGTGGGACGGGCCCTGCGGCACCTGAGCGACGGTTTCGTCTCCCTGGACACGGACTGGCGCATCGGATTCCTCAACCAGGCCGCCGAACGGCTCCTGGGCGCTGCGGGAGATGTGGCCGGAGCCCTGCTCTGGAACATTCCCGCGATGGGTGCCGTGCCGGGGCTGGAGCAACGCTGCCGGGCCACGGCGGCCGAGGGCCAACCGGCCGGATTCGATGTGCAGGGGCCGGACGGGACGTCCTGGTACCACCTGCGTGTGGTGCCGGTGCCGGAAGGCCTCACGCTCTACATCACCGACATCACCGAGCGGCATCTGCGGGAGGCCGAGCGGGCCGCCGCGGAGCGGGCGGCCGCGGAGCGGGCGGCCCTGGTGCAGCGGATCACGCGGGAGCTGGCCGAGGCCGTCACGGCTGAGGACGTGATGGCGGCGGTGGCCGACGGCGTGATGACACCCCTGGGGGCCACCGGGCTCATCGTGCTCGGCGTGGTCGGCGAACGGCTGACCGTGGTCGGCTCCCGGGGATGTTCGGAGGGGTTCACCCGCCTGCTGGACGGGCTGTGGGCGGTCAAGGACTCCACGAACCCGGTGAGCGACGCCCTGCGTACCCGCGCCTCCCTCTACCTCTCTTCCCCGAAGGAGCTCCTGGAGCGTTACCCGGGGACCGAGATCCTGACCCGCGAGGACGACAGGCAGGCGTGGGCCGTCCTGCCGCTGGCGGTGTCCGGACGCGGGATCGGCGCGGCGGTGATCTGCTTCGGCCGACCGCGGGTGCCGGACGACGACGAGCGAACACTGCTGACCGCGCTCAGCGGCCTGATCGCGCAGGCCCTGGAGCGGGCCGGGCTCTACGACGAGGCGACGACCCGGGCCCGTACCCTGCAGCGCAGCCTGCTGCCGCAGGCGCTGCCCGAGCTGCCCGAGGTGACAGCGGCGGCACGCTACCAGCCGGCCAAGCAGGGAGCCGACGTCGGCGGCGACTGGTACGACGTGATCCCGCTCTCCGCGGCCCGGGTGGCGCTCGTGATCGGCGACGTCATGGGCCATGGCATGGCCGAGGCCGCCACCATGGGCGCGCTCCGCACGGCCGTGCGCACCCTCTCGGAGCTGGAGCTTCCGCCCGACGAAATCCTCGGCCACCTCAACGACATCGTCGGCGAGCTGGGCACCGATGCCTTCGTGACCTGCTTGTACGGCATCTACGACCCGGTGACCCAGCGTCTGTCGTACGCCAGCGCCGGCCAGCCGCCCCCGGCGGTGGCCCACCCCGACGGCACCGTCACCTTCCTGCCCATGACCCCGGACCCGCCGCTCGGGGTGGCCGCTCCCCCCTTCGAGACCCTCGAGACCCTGCTGCCCGCCGACAGCCTGCTCGCCCTGTACAGCGACGGCCTGGTCGAGAGCAAGGACAGGGACGTGACCACCGGCATCAACCGCCTCGCCGAACTCCTCATGCAGTCCGTGAAGGCCATGCCGACGTCACCGGACGCGTCCGACCTGGACGCCCTCTCCGCCTCCCTCACCTCCGCTCTCCTGCCCGCCCACGGCTCGCTGGTCGACGACGCCGCTCTGCTACTGGCCCGCACCCGACCGCTGGGCTCGGAGAACGTCGCCGAGTGGCCGTTGCCGGAGGACCCGGTGGCGGCCGGCCAGGCCCGTGAACTGGTCCGCACCCAGCTCACCGACTGGGGCCTGGCCGATGAGGACCTGATCATGACCACCGAGCTCCTGGTCAGCGAGCTGGTCGGGAACGTCGTCCGGCACGCCTGCGGCCCCATCCGGCTGCGCATGCTTCGCAGCCGCGCCCTGATCTGCGAGGTCTCCGACGCCAGCCTGACCACACCGCACATCCGCCACACCTCCGCCACCGACGAGGACGGCCGCGGCCTGCAGCTCATCTCCGCACTCTGCCAACGGTGGGGCACCCGCCACACCCGCACCGGCAAGTCCATCTGGACCGAACAGTCCCTCCCCACCACCTCGGTCTGACGTCAACCAGGTCACCGGCGGGGACAGTCCGGGGCGCCGGCGAGTTCGCCGAGGAGCCGAGCCGCCCGGAGCCCGGCAACCGGTGCGCCTCCATGACTCCGCTCTTCGACCAAGGTTCGGCAATGGCTGGTGCGGCCGTTGAACATCCCGTGGCCGCGGCACGTACCGCGAGTGGATCCGTCGTACCGGGCGATCGGATGAGTCGTCCCTCCGCCCGCCGAGAAGGGTCCGCACTGTCATGACCGTCGTGCGCCCGCGCGACCGTGGGTCACTCCCCACGGAGCGACGCACAGTGAGGAGCAGCTCAGTGGGCCGCCAGAACTCGACACAGTCGTCTCGTACTTCGCGGCGGGAGCACGCCCGACGCTGGAAGCGGTCGAAGGTGTCGCTCGCGCTGATCGGCGGGCCGGTGATTCTCGCCGTCGTCGCCGGTTCGGTGTTCGCGGCGGAAGGCCGTGATCAGCACCGCCCGCCAAGGAGCCAGGGAGCCGCCGCGCAGCCCGCGGCGGCCGGCAAACCCGATCCGAACTGCACGCTGTTGGTGCCGGACAACCCGCTCACCGCCCGTGGCCTGGCCACACCGTACAGACTGGTCGCGACCGATCCGGCACAGGGACCCTGCCACGAGGCCAATCCCGATCAGTCGGCGTTCGTGGAAGCCGCGATCGTCGCCCCCGACGGAAAGCTCACGGTCTACAACCCGTTGGTGATCGACAAGGGAACGAGACCGGCCGCGCGCACCGCCCGGCCCTCGGTGCCGCGCGGCTCGACCGTGGGCATCTGGTTCGGATTCAACAGCGCCAATCTGACCTTGCGCGCAAGCGGCCGTCCGGACGCTCTTGCCCAGGCCAAGTGCGTCAACGGCCTGCGGGGATCGGTCTTCGGCCAGTTCGCGTACTGCAATGCGCCGGCCTTCTTCCGCACCGCCAACGCCCAGGTCGCCAAGGGCCACCTGAGGATTCCGGCGCTCGGGACCGCCAAGGACGGCTTGCCCTGCCCGACCACGCGGGACTTCTCCGTGGTGGACCAGGACGGAAGCGACAATGTGGTGACCCACTACCTCGCCGACGCGCACGGCCGTATCGCCCAGAACAACGCCGCGAGCAGGGCCGCACTCAAGAAGGCCGCTCGGCTGACCAACCGGGGCGACCGACACCACCGGCACAACGGCAGGGCCAAGTGGGCCACCACCCGCGCCCCCAAGGACCTGGCCAACGGCAGCGACAACCTGTTGCTGACCCAGTTCATGGACCCTGCCCTTGGCTGCAAGCCGTTCACCGCGCCGGACCAGTCCAGCGACGGCCGGGCCACATCGGCCCTCGCGTTGGACGAACTGTCCGCCGCGGCACACCAGAAGGCTCCCATCGCGCTGGTGCCGCAGAACGATCCGATGACGCTCGTCGACGGCCGCAGCAGTGTCGCGAAGACCAACGCGTACCGCGCGGGAGTCGACATGCCCGCGGTCGGTTCCGGCGCCGACGGTGACGGAGCGGCCTTCTGCACCGCCCTCTTCCGCGACCCGGCCGGCATCCAGCGTGTCTTCAAGGACAAGGCGCTCTTCGAGAAGGCACCCTCGCCGGACCCGGCCATGGCGCCGAACCTCTTCGGTTTCCTGGCCGCACGGGCCAGCCAGACGTTCACCAACCTGGGCTGCGATCGGCTTCTCCGCGCCGCCGACCCCGTCACGCTCACCACGAACGCCGACGGCCTGGTCACCGACGCGGTGCTGGCCACGCTCGGCCGGACGCCCCCCTCGACCGCTCCCACGCCCGGCACTTCCCCGTCCGCATCGCCGAGCACCCCCTCGGCCGGCACAAGCGCGAGTCCAAGCGCCGCCACCACCAAGGCCACCTCGCCGACCGGCGCCTCCGTCTCCCCGACCCCGACGGCACAGCAGTCCCATGGAGGCTGACCGCCACGGCCGCGCCCGGCGGCAGCCCCGTGACCGTTGTCTCCAGCCGTTGGCCGGGACGCGTCGTCGATTGGCCAGAACCAGTACCGTTTCCCCGGCGTCGTACGGCAGTGTGTGCCAACGGCCCGACCTGTGGGGGGAACCACGTGAGCAGCGAGATGTACTTCAGCAACAACTACCGCGACCTGTGCGAACGCAATGGCACCGGCGCAGGGTTCCAGTTCGAGTTCTCGTGCTCGCGCTGCTATGACACCTGGCGCTCGCCGTTCGAGCCCTACGCCGGCGAGCGGGCCGCCACCTGGCTGAGGAAGGGTGTCGACATGGCCTGGGGCCTGCTGGGGCGCAGCGGCGGCGGGCTGTCGTCCGCGGCCGACGGGCTGGCGGGCGCCGGCTGGGGACGAGCCCGCGACCACGCCTTCGAGCGGGCCACCAGCAACGCTCGGGGCCACTTCACCCGCTGCGCCCGGTGCACCGACTACGTCTGCGGACGCTGCTGGAACGCAGCGCAGGGGCTGTGCCTGCGCTGCGCCCCCGACACCGCGGCCGAAGCCATGGCCGCACAGCAGCGCGGCCTCAACGACATGGCCGCACAACGGGCGTACGCCGCAGGGCAGCAGGCAGGGCAGAGCTACGACCCCCACACGCCACGACAGTTGGTGTGTCCGCGCTGCCACACCGAGACCCGCGGAGCCGCCTTCTGCTCCGGCTGCGGCTACCAGCTGGCTCAGCGTCACCAGTGCTCGTCCTGTTCCGCCGCCGTGCCGGACGACGCGGCCTTCTGCCCAGGGTGCGGCGCGCGGCGTTAGCACGCACCCGCAATCCACCGAGCCGGTACCGCCGTCCCGGGCGGCGACGGGGTCCGCGCCCCGCCCGGACGGCCACGAGATCACGGAACACGCCACTCGCCACCCGCAGCGACTACTCGAGTCGCACCGCTGCTGAGGTCTTGTCGCGCGCCCCCGTCACTGTATGAGCGGGGACACCACGCCAATGCCGGCCGCGCCGTGCTGCGTCAGGCCGGTGATCAGTTGACTTTCCGGTCCAGGCCGGACCAGTACGGCTGGCGGAGCTTGAACTTCTGGATCTTGCCGGTGGCCGTGCGGGGGATGGCGTCGCGGAACTCCACACTCGTCGGCGCCTTGTAGCCGGCCAAGCGCTGCTTGCAGTGGGCGATGATGTCGGCCTCGGCCGCCGTGGCTCCCTCGGCGAGCACCACGAGGGCCTTGATCGTCTCGCCCCACTTCTCGTCCGGCACCCCGATGACGGCGACCTCGGCGACCGCCGGGTGGCTGAAGATGGCGTCCTCCACCTCGATGGAAGACACATTCTCGCCGCCTGTGATGATCACGTCCTTCTTCCGGTCGGAGATCGTCAGGTGACCGTCGGACTCATCGATCGTGCCACCGTCGCCGGTGTGAAACCACCCGTCCTCCAGGGCCACGGCGGTCTCCTGCGGCTTGTTCCAGTACCCGTCCAGCACGACGTTCGACCGGGCCAGGACCTCGCCGGTCTCGGAGACCTTCAGCCTGACTCCCAGCGCGGGCAGTCCTGCACGGGACAGTTTGCGCGCCCGCTCCCCAGCGGGCAGCGCAGCGTCTGCCGGCCTGGACCGGTTGAACGTGAGCAGCGGGGACGTCTCGGTCAGGCCGTAGATCTGCGTGAACTCCCAGCCCAGTTCCTCCCCCACCCGCTGGATGAGCGTGCTCGGCGGCGGAGCCCCCGCGCACACGATCCGTACCCGATCACGGCCAGGGATCTCTCCCTCCCATGAAGCCGCCGCATCCAGCACGGCCTTCCACACCGCCGGCGCGCCGCACATGAGCGTCACGCCGTGTCGGTCGACCCGACGCAGGATCTCCGCGCCGTCGACCTTGCGCAACACCACCTGCTTCACGCCCAGTCCGGCCGCCACGTAGGGCATGCCCCAGCCGTTGCAGTGGAACATGGGCAGCGTGTGCATGTACACATCGCGCTCCCACACCCTGGTGTGCAGCCCGAAGGTCATCCCATTCACCCAGATGTTGCGGTGGGTCAACTGCACCCCCTTCGGCCGGGCCGTGGTCCCTGACGTGTAGTTGATCGTCGCGGTGGCATCCTCGTCCGGGTCCGACCACGGTCGGGGGGCTACTCCGAACCGCATCAGCTCGGTCTCGGTCTGCTCCCCGAGGACGAACCGGTGGCACGCCTTGACTCCCGACAGTGCCTCGTCCAGCTCAGGGTCGACGAGCAGCACCGACGAGCCGCTCTGCTGCACCACGTACTCGACCTCGTCGGGCTTGAGGCGGAAGTTGACCGGCACGCAGATCCGACCGCTCATCGGCACCGCGAACAACAGCTCCAGCAGCCGGGCGGAGTTGTGGCTGACCACCGCCACCCGCTCACGCTCACCCACACCCAGCGCATCCAGCCCCGCCTGCCAGGCGCGCACCCGCTCACCGAACTGGCCATACGTCGCCTCAGGTACCGGCAGACCTGGCTGATCCGGCTCGTCCACCACACCGGTGTCGGAGGCGAAACCCAACTCGGCCCGCTCAAGGAAATCGGCGACCGTCATCGGAACACGCATAGCTCACTCTCCTGCATCCGGAACAACTCCTTCACGCGGAAGCCCCGTGCTTGCCGACGGTCTACCCGGCTAACCGCTTGTGCCGGCCGTGCCGCCGCTCGCGCCCGCCGCGTCAAGCAGATGGCCGGCCACTGTGCGCGCGCCGTCGTCGCCGACGAGCACGGTGTAATGGTTGACGTCGGCCACCCGGTGCGTCGCCAGCCGGGCGGGGTCGAGGCCGGCGGCGGCCAACCGCTGCTCGTCGTACAGTCCCTGCGGTTCGTCCATCAGGCCCCGGTCGGCCCACAAAAGCCGGGCGGGCAGCTTCAGTTGACCTACCGCAGACAGCACCTCCGGATCGCACAGCACCTGCGTGCCGTCGACGCGCACAGCGTCGCGGACGCAGGACGAGCGCAATCGCGGTTCCGCGCCGACGAGGTCGCGTTGGATGTAGGCGTCCACCCACGGCGACCACGAGCCGGAAAAGGCCGGATGATCCCGCCAGTAGTCACGGTACGCCTGCCGGTCGGGGAAGGTCATGGCCAGCCGACGCATCGCCGGGCCGATGACGGCGTCGAGGAGCGCGTCGGGGTCCAGATGGGTCGGTGCGGGGAAGCCGAGTCCGCCGTCGACGAGGACGAGCGAGGCGAACCTCCCAGGATGGTGCACGCCGGTGAACGCGCTGACGAAGGCGCCCATCGAGTGGCCGGCGAGCACCGCCCCCTGCAGCCCGAACGCCTCGGCGACCGCCGCCACGTCGGCGGCGTGTGCGGCGATCCCATACGGGCCGGGCAGCGACCGGCTGCCGCCCCGGCCACGCAGATCGGGCGCGATCAGAGTGGCCCGGCCCGCGAGGTGGTGGGCGACCCGGGCCCAGGACAGTGCGTTGGCGGTGATGCCGTGCACCGCGAGCACAACGGGGGCACCTGGTTCGGCCGCGGGCCAGCGCAGCAGGGCGAGTTCGCCGCCGCTGATGGGCACGCTCAGTTCTTCGTACGGATCCGTCTCCGGCGTGGCCTTGCGGCGAGGGGCCTCGGCGTGACGCGTCATTTTCGGCGACTCCTCATCTCGTCGCGCACCGAAATCATGATCGTCCGGTCGCGTGTCGCGCACGATAGGGCCCTGCGAGCGGATCCGACACGTGCTCGGCGCATGCAGGCGGCCTCGGATTCGTGTGGTAGGTCCACGTGGTCGAGGTGCAGTGTGCCCCCCATCGTGCACTTCACGGTAGAGGCGGAGCAGGTCCCGGCGGCCGCCATGCCGGGTGGCCGCGGCACCGCAGTTCGCGACCATGGCCGCGCTCTTCGACCGCTACGGCGTCGTGGTGTGGGTGCCGGAGCCGGCGGGGCAGTGGCTCCACGGACCTCGAGGCAGGATGAGCTGATGTTCCTGCTCGGGATCCTGTCCAAGCGGGAGATCGCCCGCGCCCGATTCCGCACGCGCACCGCGATGACGGGGCAAACGCGTGGCCCCGGCCGCCACCTCGGCGGCGGACCGGGGGTTGACGTCGGACCAGAAACGCGGTCAGCCCGCGCCCGCCCCGGTCGGTGACGTTCGTCGACCACGCCGGATCGCGCTCGACCGCGTCGGGCCAACCAGCTGGGGGAAGGCAGGCATCAGGCCTGGCTCCTCCGCCTGGCGAGCTGGGCCAGTTTCGGCTTTCCTCCGGTCACCTCCACCTCCTACTGATTCGATTCGCTGCTCGACCACGGAACCGATGATCCTGCGGTCACTGTCACCGATCGCGCCGTATCACGTCGGCTGGTGCCATCGTTGATCGGTGGTGCCGGCGCAGCTCCAGGTCTGCAGCCGGGTGCCGTTGGCGGAACTCTGCCCGGTGGCGTCCAGGCACTTGCCGGAGGCCGGGTTCACGAGCGTGCCGTTTGCCTGGGCTTCCACTGCTGCGCACCGGTGCCGTTGCAGTCCCGTAGCTGGATGGCGGTGCCATTGGCGTTGTTGGACCCGGCGACGTCGACGCACTTGCCGCCGATACCGGTGATCGGACCGGTCGGGGACGGCGGTGGAGGTGTACCGGACGCCACATAGGGGTTGTCGGCGTTGGTCAGTGTCTCCCATGCCACGAAGAGGTTGTTGGTGCCTTGTGGGCGGTGCGACTCTGTGTACGACTGGGTGTTGGCCATCGCATAGCCGTACCGGTTGTGCATGGCGTTGAAGCCAGGCTCGGTGATCGGGCCCAGGCCGAGGTTGAGCGTGCCGTTGCACAGCCAGGACGGGGCCGCGGCTCCGTTCTCGTAGGTGGTCTGGAAGCCCAGTGCCTGCCGCAGCCGCTCACCGACCTGCGGGTACAGGTCCTGGCCCTGGATCAGCGCGGTCTCCGCGATATGCGAGATCGCAGAGATGCCGTACCCGGTGTGGGTGAAGTCACGGCATGTCTCCTGGGTGAGGCCCGTGACGAAGGTCGACTGCCCCTGCCAGTAGTTGGTGATCTTTTGTGAGGTGTCCAGGCCGCTGCCGGGCACCGTCTTGGGAAGGGGGCCGTCCGAGGACAGGTAGATGTAGGCCGGGACCCGGTTCAGGTAACGCTTGATGGCCGAGTCGTAGCTGACCGGGTCCTCGATGAAGACGGAGATGCCGACGGCGGCCTCCGTCATCGACAGTTCCCAGTTGCCGTTGCTGTTGGATCCGTTGATGACCTCGGGGAGGTAGACGTTCCGCAGCATCGTCGTGAAACGGCCGATGTCCGAGGAGGACCAGCCGGTGTACGTGTAGCGGATGATCTCGGCGGCCCGGGGCCACACCGAACCCGCCCAGCCGGTCTGCAGCGGGGCGTTGCTGTTGGTGTGGTCGGTGATCACGGCAGACCACGCGTTCATCAACTCGATGGACTTGTCGGCGTACCGGCTGTCGCCGCTGATGTACCAGATGAGCGCGTCGGTGTAGGCCGCTATGGCGTCCTGCCGTTCGTCGGTGCAGCCGCGGTTGGGGTTGGAGTAGGGGCCGCACTCGACAACGGACCACGGCTTGGGGACGCGCGAGAGCGAGGCATAGGAGCTGGACGTCATCTGCCGGTAGGCGGACGCCCACGGCTGGGCGCCTGCCTGCACCTTGGTGCGGACGTAGTCCAGCTGGGGTCTGCTGACCATGACGCCCGGGTGGGTGAAGGTGGTGGGCGAGGCGGCGACCGCCACCTGGGGGGCGGCGGTGTCCTGTGCGGCGGCCGGCCCGGCGAGGGTGCCGCAGAGGAGGGCCGACGCGACCGCGAGTGTTCCGGGAAGCACGGTTGCGGCGCGGATCCGCCGCAGAAGTTGACGCAGTTGCATGGCAGGTTTCGCCCTTCAGACCGGTCTTACCGGTGCGGAACGGATCAGGTGGGGAGGTTCCACTTCTGGTTGGCGCTGCCGGTGCAGGACCAGATCTGGGACTGCGTGCCGGGTGTGGTGGACCAGCCGGTGTCGTCGAGACACTTGCCCGACTGCGGGTTGAGCAGCGAGCCGCCGGACTGCGGGACCCATACCTGCGCGCCCGTGCCGTTGCAGTCGTACAGCTGTACCTTGGTGCCGTTGGCGGTGCCGCCGGCCGTGACGTCCAGGCACTTCCCGAGCACCTGGAGGGTGTGGTCGGAGTCGTTGACCGTCCAGGTCTGCGCGTTCGTGCCGTTGCAGGTGTAGACCTGGATCGGGTTGCCGTTGGCCGTCGAAGCGCCCTTGTCGTCGAGGCAGAGGCCCGCGTAGCCGGTGATCGGCCCGGTGTGGGTGGTGCCACCGCCGCCACCGCTGATGCCCCCGAAGATGCCGGCGAACTGGTAGGGACTCTGCGGGGTGCCGCTGCAGGTGTCGGAGAGCGTGCCGTTGGTCGCGCAGGCCTTGTCCCGGCCGAGGGACCAGTAGCCGATCTGCTGGATACCGTTGGACTTGGCGAAGTTGGTGAGCGTGGTGGCGTTGCCGGTGGTGAAGACCTCGTTGAGCGAGTCGTTCACGCCGATCATGGGGGTGTTGCCCTCCATGGCCCACAGCTGGGCGGAGGTCTTCGTGGTCCAGACGTTCCCCAACTGCGTGTGGAGTGCGTTGGCGGCGCTGATGGCGGCCGACCCCATGTCGGAGACGTTCTGGTAGTAGTCCATGGTCATGATGTTGACCAGGTTGACGTTCACATTGCGGGACTTGGCGTTGTTGACCAGGCTCAGCCCGTCCGAGTCGAGACCGTTGGGGTTCGTCGGCAGCGTGTAGTCGATGTCCAGCTTCCGGCCGGCGGTCGCGGCAGCCGCCTGGAGGCCCGCGATGGCCTGGTTGCGGCGGTCGTTGGCGGCGGTGTCCGCCAGCGCCGACCCCTCGATGTCGAAGTCGAGCCGGGTGAGGTTGAGCGTGTCGATGACGCGTTGGTACTGGGTCTGGAGCGCCGACACAGTGCTGCAGGCCTGGGCGAGTTCGGTGCCGGCGGCGCCGCCGAAGGAGGCGATGACGTCGCCGCCGGAGGCCCGCAGGTTGTTGATCGCGCTGGTCCAGCCGGCGTCGCTGATCGACATGTTGCCGTTGAAGGTGGCGTTGCAGGTGCCGTCACTGATGACGAACGCCAGGTGGAAGTGGTTGACGCCGGTCGCGGCCTGGGCGTTCGCCATGGCGGACGGGGAGTTCCAGGTCTCCACCCAGGGCGCGACGTACTGGGCGGGGAAGCCGGGACCGGGGTTGGCTGCTGCCTGGGCGTCAGGGGCGGCACTGAGCAGGGAGACCGCCGCAAGGAAACCGACGAGGGGGGACAGATGTCTGATACGCATGGGCCATCCAACTGAGGCTGGTGAGAGACCGGTTGAGGGGGGAGAGAAGGGCGGCCGAGCAGCGCGCAGTCAACTACTGAAGAGAGCGGCGCGCAAGAGAATCGACAGGAAAGTTTCCTGTCCTCGTTCGACTTCGACCCCTTGGAACGACCGCGTGGTCCCGCCCCGCGGTGTTGCTTCACGAGGTTGCGTCACAAACCCTTTCTTGACGCCCTGACGCCGTACTCTGTACGGGAGTTGAATGCGCGACGGCCGAGCTCCGCAAGGGGAACCAGCGTTTTGCACCATCCGCCGTTGGTTCCCACACCCTTCGCCGTCGGCAGCCGCGGCGGCCCTGGGCAGTTTCGTCCGCAGCTGCAGGGCTTTGTCGCACCCGTCCGGGGTGATCGGTGTGCCATCTGCCGTCCGGCGGGTGCGAATACCTCATCCGCACGGGTCACCGCTTCGAGTCTGCTGGGCCGCGAGCCGACGGCCCGTCGCACGGCCTGACCGTCGCAGGCACGCAGACCCTGCCCACCGGCTGCCGCCGACGAGGATCAACACACTGAGGTGGTTCCCCATGTTGTGGGTCGGCCGGTGTCCGGACCTCCAACCGGCGGGGCCGAGGTACGGCCACCCCGTGATCAGCGCGACGGGCGAAAGCTTCGACAGGGATCCGACAGGGGAGGTGAAGGCATCGATGTCGACGGGGATGGCCGAGGGACCCTGCAGGGCACCAAGAGCTGCGTCAACCGCTGATCCACCGACCGTCGGCGTGCGCGTCGGAACAATCACGACCACGGTCGCCGAGCCCAGGACGACGAGCCCGAGCGCCCCGACCACCCGGCTTCGAACGGCAGATCGAGGAACAGAACGACGAGGACCGCGACCTGAGGGTCGCGGTCCTCGTCGTGTGTTCCTCGGAGGGGATTTCGGGATCCCGACGGCCGAAGGCCCTTGCCGGTCATCGGCCACCGCGAGGTGATGCGTTGGTCTTCGAAGTCGTCAGTGGCCGGAGGAGAAAGCCGAGTCGAAGGACTGGGCCGACGGCTCGATCGCCACGAGCCGGCGGATGAACTGCAGGGCGTCCGGGGCGCCGACCATGCGGTCCATGCCGGCGTCCTCCCACTCCACCGAGATGGGTCCGTCGTACCCGATCGCGTTGAGCATCCGGAAGCACGCTTCCCAGGGGACGTCTCCGTGTCCGGTGGAGACGAAGTCCCAGCCACGGCGCGGGTCCGCCCACGGCAGATGGGAGCCGAGGCGGCCATTGCGCCCGTTGAACCGCTTGACCGACTCCTTGCAGTCCACGTGATAGATGCGGTCCTTGAAGTCCCACAGGAAACCGACCGGGTCCAGGTCCTGCCAGACGAAGTGTGAGGGGTCGAAGTGCGGGCCGAGCAGCAGGGCACGGAGTTGCCCGCGGTCGATCTCGGGGTTGGCCCGGTCATCTGGACGGGGTCGCCAGTCGCGCAGGACGGTCCCGTCCGCGTCCAGGATGCGCATGCCTGCCCCTCGGGACGAGACAGCGCCTGGAACTCCGCCGGCAGCCCCGCCTTGTCCAGCGCGAGCTGACCCAGCCCTTCGTGCAGGTCCAGCGTGCCGCCCAAGGGGCGCGCGTCGGGGGCCGGATCGCGTTCGAGGACGGCGACGGGGTAGTCATGGCGGTGCAGGACACGGGCGAAGGTAAGGCCGCCAGGGCCGCCACCCACTACGGCGATACGCTGTCTCATGCCGATACACTGTATCCTCGCAATACAATGCATCGCGACGGAACGGTGTGACCATGACTGTGTGGGACCGGCCGGAACCGCCGGCTCGCCCCGTGCCGCTCGACCGGGAGCGGATCGTCGCCGCCGCCATCGCGCTGGCCGACGAGGGCGGGCTGGAGGCGGTGTCGTTGCGCAAGGTCGCCGCTCGGCTGAACGCCGGCCCGATGCGGCTGTACGGCTACATCTCCACCAAGGAGGAGCTGTTCGACCTCATGGTGGACGAGGTCCAGGCCGAGATTCTCCCCGAGGAGCAGCCCGGTGACTGGCGGGAGGCGCTGCGCATCCTCGCCCACCGCACCAGGCAGGCCGCTCTCCGCCACGAATGGCTCGCCGACCTGCTCGGCGGCCGCCCAACCCTTGGCCCGAACGGCCTCGCCGTGACCGAGGCCAAGCTGGCCGCCCTCGACGGCCTCGCCGACATCGACACCGTCATGCGCGCCGTGGAGACTGTCAGCGCCTACGTCACCGGCGCGATCAGGCGCGAGGTCGCGAACCTGCGGGCCGAGCGCGCCACGGGCCTGTCCAAGCGCGACTGGCAGCGCGCCTCCGGCCCGCATGTGACGAGAATGTTGGCCACGGGCCGCTTTCCCGCGCTGGCCAAGGCGGTGTACGACGGCACGGACGTGGACGCGGAGACATCCTTCGCGACCGGCCTGGACTGGGTCCTCGACGCCGTGGCCGCCAAACTCACCCGGCCGCCGGCGTGACGCTTCACAGTTGCCGAATGTGAGCGAGGTCGGGGTCGGTGTCCACGGGCCGTGCGGGCTTCCGCCGCCACCACTTCGCCGAGACCCGCACCTTCAGCTCGAGAGTCGTCCACCTCCGCTACCGCGTGGCGCGCTAAGGGTTTGTCCCGTAGATGATCTTTGGTATGCGGTAGTTGGTCAGGCCTGAATCCTGGGGACCACCGGTGGGCTCCGCCACCAAGGGCGCGTCGTTCTCGTGGATCGTCCGGTTCGACCACCTGGGGTCCAAAGTGGCCAGGGCCCGACGGAGTGCGGGCGGATCCCCTGGGGAAATGAGCAGCAGCGTCCCAAGTCCCCTTGGCACGGTGCGCCGGTGTCAGCGATCAAGAGGTTCCAAGTCACCTTTGACTGCGCAGAACCCGAGCGTCTCGCTCGTTTCTGGTGCGAGGTGTTGGGGTACGTCGTACCGCCTCCACCGGAGGGGTTTGCCACTTGGGATGATTTCAAGCGTTCGCAGCCACCTGAGCAGTTCGGTGGGCTGTCCTGTCCGTGGTGATGCGGCAGCAGGACATCGACTCGCTGCCCGACCAGACGCCCGGAGTGACCCCCGGCGGGCTCCCCACTCTGAAGGCCCTGAGCAAGCGGGATCGCACCCTGTGGTGGCTCACTTCCATGGGGTCGAACGTCGTTGCCACGCTCAAGGAGGCATTCGCCGTCGCGCCCGGGATCACTGCCGTTGACCTTGCCGTGCTCACGCGGCTGCCGGATACCCAGCGTCTGGGGTTCGTGGCCTACGGCCGCTGGACGCGCCAGGCCGTCGAAGTGGGCCCGTGGCGGGAGCCGGCCGACACGCTGCGGTTCCTCGACATCGGCCCGGACGTCGCCTGCTCGGTCACCACCACCGCTTCCGGGGTCGCCGCCGCGCCGAAGGCCAGGTTGACGTCGCTGCCACCACGAAGCGCTTCAGGCACTCGTCGTCCGTGAGCGGCCGGGCCCAGTCGTACGCCTCCTCCAGCAGCATCTCGGCCAGGTCCCGCTCACCGCTTGCCGCGCGCACGCAAGTTGGCCTGTCGCAGCGAAGAGTGAGCGGCGGTTCTCATCGAAGGCCGGGCGCCGAACCGCGCAAGTGCGACAGGGGCAAACCCCGGTGACGTCCCACGACATCGCACCGATGCGAACCGCTCGGCGTGGCGACGGCCGGACGAACTTGCGGTTCGGCGACATCCTCGCTGCGGCGTCCACCCCGTTCGGTGGGTGGGCAGGAGGGGCGGCCGGGCCTCGGTGGGCCCGGCCGGCGGGGGTCGGATCAGCTCTGGGTCCGCCTGTCGGCGCTGGGCTTCCTCGTCGGCAACGCGTCGGGCAACTGGTCCAGAACTGCCTACTCACTGTGAAAGGACCGGTCTCGCGACGGGTCCGCGGGGCCGCGCAAGGCTGCAGGAAAATCCGAGTGCGATCCGTCAGCGGCGCAGGCGGGCGTTGAGCCGGGCGGCCTGGCGCGTGAGGTGGTCGCGCTCGGCGAGGTTGGGTGCCTTCTGGGCCGCCTCGGCGTAAAGCCGTGCCGCCGTCGCCAGGTCGCCGTCGCGCTCGTGGAAGTACGCCGCCGCGGCGGCGTGGCGGGGCAGTGAGGCGTCCAGCGCCGCGAGTGCCGCCAGGCCGGCGCGCGGTCCGTCGGCCTCCCCGACGGCGACCGCGCGGTTGAGCCGGACGACCGGGCTGTCGGTCAGGCGCGTGAGCTCGTCGTACCACTCGACGATCTGCACCCAGTCAGTCTCCTCGGCGGTGGGCGCGTCAGCGTGGAGTGCCGCGATGGCGGCCTGGACCTGGAACTCGCCCAGCCGGTCACGGGCCAGGGCCGCCTGGAGGACGGCGACGCCCTCGGCGATCAACGCGGTGTCCCACCGGCCGCGGTCCTGCTCGGCGAGCGGCACCAGGCTGCCGTCGGACGCGGTCCGGGCCGCGCGCCGGGCGTGGTGGAGCAGCATGAGGGCGAGCAGCCCCGCCGCCTCGGGGTGGTCGACCTGGGCCGCGAGCTGCCGGGTGAGCCGGATGGCCTCGGCGGCGAGGTCGACGTCGCCGGAGTAGCCCTCGTTGAAGACCAGGTAGAGGACGCGCAGCACGGTGGCGACGTCGCCGGGCTGGTCGAACCGTACGCCGGAGACGGTGCGCTTGGCCCGGCTGATGCGCTGCGCCATCGTCGCCTCGGGGACCAGGTAGGCCTGGGCGATCTGGCGGGTGGTGAGCCCACCGACGGCGCGCAGCGTGAGCGCGACTGCGGACGACGGCGTCAGCGACGGGTGGGCGCACAGGAAGTAGAGCCGGAGCGTGTCGTCCACCGCGGGCGCCGTCCCGGGCCCCGGCTCCTCCTCGACACGCTCCTCACGCCGGCGGCGGGCGGCGTCCGCCCGGGCCTGGTCGAGGAACTTGCGCCAGGCTACGGTGACCAGCCAGCCCTTCACATCCCGGATGGGGCGTCCCCTGCTCGAAGAGCTTGGGGAGGGGTCCGCGGGCCAGAAGCGGAGCGCCTCGACCAGCGCGTCCTGCACGGCGTCCTCGGCCGCCGCGAAGTCGGCCCCGCGGCGGACGAGGATGGCGAGCACGCTCGGCGTGAGGCTCCTCAGCAGCGCCTCGTCCATCGGTGACGTCACTCCGTGATGGTGGGCGGCGCGGCCAGGAACGGGCGCACCTCGAGCCACTCGTGGATCGGCTTGCCGCCCGCCCCAGGGGCGGCCGACAGTTCCCCGGCCAGCTCGACGGCACGCTCGTAGCTGTCGACGTCGATCACCATCCAGCCGGCGATGAGGTCCTTGGTCTCGGCGAACGGGCCGTCGGTGACCGGCGGGCGCCCCTCGCCGTCGTACCGAACCCACGCCCCCTCGGGGGCGAGCGCCTGGCCGTCGACGAACTCTCCGGTCTTCTCGAGCCGGGCCGCGAAGTCGTGCATGTACTGCATGTGCGCCGAGATCTCCTCCGGCGTCCACTGGTCCATGGGCACGTCGTTGACCGGGGCCGGAGCGCCGCGGTAGTGCTTCAACAGCAGGTACTTGGCCATCGTGGTTCTCCTCGGTGCTGTGCGACCCATTGTGGTCGCGTTCACCTCGGGGACGGAGCCAGTCACCGGTTCTCGACATCGCCGTCCGAGATTTTTTTGGCTTCAGGGTGTAGTGAGCGCAGTGTTGTTCACGCGGCTGATGGGTGGCCGGCCTGCGAGTGATGCCGTTGGCGGTGCGGAAGGCAGCGGCCCGGCGCAGGAGGGCGGCGCAGGTGGCAGCCTGCTCAGCACTGTGGATCTCGCGGTAGCAAGGCGGGTGTGGTCGTCGACGGCGGAGTGGACGTGATCGAAGACCAGGGCATTGCGGGTGGCGCGGCACGGCCGGCCGGCCTGGCGCTCCTGAACCTTGTGGCCGCGTGAACGATCGGCCGGGCATTGCGGGGGGACACGAAGACCTCCGTGCGTAAAGATTCGACACCTCCACCACACCGGAGGTCTTCGCCATGATCAAGCCGGCCGGCGTTGACAACGCTCGTGATCGATGCACATAGGGGCCTTTGCACGGCGGGCACATCGACTGTCACGCGGTGCGGTCGGCGGGGCACCTGGTGCGATGCGGGCCGCCTCCGCCGCCCGAGCGTGGTGCCCGAGCGCGACCTCCCGCCCAGGCCGGCTCCCTTCTCCGCTCGATCTCAGGGCGGGGAGATCAACTGAGGGGGTCCGCCCCCCGAAGAGTTGCCGATCAGGTCGCCTGCGACGACGAGATCTTTCGATCTCGTCCTCGACCATGTCGACGACGCGGACCGGGATGGCCAATAAGCGGGCATCCGCCAAGACTCATTCCGGAGTGGTGATCCACCCCCGATTTCAAGGCGATGGCTTCAAGGCGGCGGTTTTGTTTTTCGACTCGCACCCTTTCACCCCAGGAGGCAATGCGACATTCATCACATATTGGAATTGTTAAGCAAGGTGACACGCGTCCTTTATTGTGGTCGGACATCAGGCGCAAACCGGATGTACTGGCCATCTCCAATGAGAGCGGGGGATCTGCGGCCGGGCGATGGAGCCCGTCGCCCGACCGACCCTCGGAGCGCTCGGAGCGACCAGTAACCCCTGGGCGCTGACACGCAGGGACGCAGATCTCCAGCGGACCTGACTACGGACGCCGCCGCGCCATCGACCGGCAGCGCGCCTGCGCTCAGTCCTACCTGGGCATCGACGCGACCAGTACGAGACCGATTCGGGCACCGAGTGGTGCCGACGGAGGTAAATCTGTGGCATCGGCCAGAATCAAAGCGGTGACGGCAGGCACCATCACGGCAGTGATCGCGGGAGCCGTGCTCACGGCGTGCGGGCCGCACGCAAGCGGGCACATACCCGACAGCTCAGGCAGCAGCATCACTCCCTCGGCGAAGCTCTCCTCACCCGGGCCGCACCCGTCCTCCCAGGCGCCGTCGTCCTCGTCTGCTCCTCCGTCCGCTTCTCCGTCCGCGTCGGCATCCGGACGCGTGGCAGGAGGGACGCAGTCCGGCCGCAACGGAGGCCCCACCGCGGTGCCGTCCGGGCCTGCTTCGCAGTCCGGCTCGGCGAATGCCTTCGGGCAGGTGCCGAGCGCCCCGACGGGCTCCGACGTGGTGCTGGGCCACGGAGTGGAGGGCGGCGGCAGGTCCGTGGCGCTCACCTTCGACGACGGCCCGGACCCGCGGTGGACCCCGCAGGTGCTGGCGCTCCTCGCCCAGCACCACGCGAAGGCCACCTTCTGCGAGATCGGGCCGCTCGCCCAGAGGTACCCGTACCTGACCAAGGCGGTCGTCGCGAGCGGGGACCGACTGTGCGACCATTCGGTCCATCACGACGAGCAGCAGAGCCGCAAGCCGGTCGAGTACAACATCCGCGAGATCGTCGACGCCAAGAGTGAGATAACCAACGCCGCGGGGAACGGCGCGAAGCTGATGTACTACCGGGCACCCGGCGGTGACTGGAGCCCGACGATCCGGGAGATAGCCGGCGCCAACCACCTGCAGCCGCTTGGCTGGAGCGACGACGCCAACGACTGGCGGCGCCCCGGCGTGGCCGGCATCCTGCGCAACATCGACCAGGACTTGCGACCCGGCGCGATCATCCTGATGCACGACGGCGGCGGTGACCGTTCGGAGACGGTGCAAGCTCTCGCCCGCCTCCTCAGCCAGCTGGACGCTCAGGGCTACAACTACGGATTCCCCGCCTGAGACGCCCGCCTGGAAAGGGCTGTCCCGTGAGGGGCCCTGCTTCCGCATTCGACCGCGCTCACGGACCGATCAGCCCCACTGTGCGCGCTCTGACGGACGCAGTGCCCCTCTTCTTCAGGTGGTGCGCGGCGCAGTGCACCGCCGTTCCGCGAGGACGGCGACTCCGCCGAGTGGTTCCTCCAGAAGGTCTTCCGTTTGACCGCACCGGCATCTGCTCGGCCCGGTGAAGCCGAGGGTCGCTGCTGGTCACCGGCCCGCCACGTCATGCGGACTTGATCCCGCCTCTCTGCTGGAGCGTCAGAAGTGCCGGCGGCCCCCAGGGCGGCTAAAGGTCCCATCGTCGACCAGCCCCGAAGTACCCGGTGGGTCATCGTGGTACGGCCTATTGACCTGAGGGTTGGGGCGCGCTCTTCCCGTCGATGATGCGACGGTGGTCGGCGAACGGGCACCCTGCCGTCCCGGCATTGCGGGGAAGACAGGGCGACAGGCGTGCCCATTGCTTGTCAGTTCGCAGGCGCATGCGCCCGCCCGTGGTCACCGAGGCTGGTAGGCGGTGGCCAGCACGGAGACGGTGACCCTGTCGGGGAGGAGGCCGTCATCGCTCAGGTCTACACGGCTCAAGTGGCGTGCGCTCGGCGTCATCTCCACCAAGTCCATGACCTCCAACCCGGCCAGGGCCATGGGGTATTCCACCCGTTCGGTAACGACGGCCTCGAAATAGGGATCCATCGCCCGGTGCAGGCGCTGTTCCTTGGTCGGATCGATGCTGACCATCGCAGGCACCCGGCTGCGTAGCTCGGCCAGGTGCAGCCCGGTGGGACGGACCACAATCAGCCGGCCGGCCGGGCGCAGTACTCGATGAAACTCGGCTGGATTGCGCGGGGCGAACACGTCCAACACCACGTCGGCCACCTCGTCAGCCAGCGGGAAGGAACGGAAGACGTCCCAGGTCGCTGCGGCGGCTCGGTCGTGGACTCGCGCTGCCGAGCGCAGCGCGCGCACCGACGTGTCCAGGCCCAGACCTCGGGCGCCGGGCAGTTGGTCGAGAACGCCGGCCAGGTAGTAGCCCGTACCGCACCCGACGTCGACAACCGTGCCCCGCTCCGGTGCGGAGTCGGCCGCCAGGCGGGCCACGGCCTGGCGGATGGGCGCAAATTTTCCGGTGGTCAGGAAGCGATCCCGGGCCTGGACCATGGCCGCGTCGTCGCCGCTGGTGGCGCGGGTTCCGGTCAGGAGGCCGGCGTAACCGTGGCGCGCGATATCGAAGGCGTGGCCCGTCGCGCAACGCAGTGATCCGCGGTCGGGGTGCAGACGGGGCGTGCGGCATGTGGGGCAGCGCAGCAGGTTGAGGAACAGTTCGAGGGCAGGGGGAAGCAACACGGGCACGAGGCACTCCTGGCAAGGCTGAAGGGAAGACACCGTGCCTGCACGCACACACAGAAGGTCACTGCCTCAGGAGGGAACGGGCAGTGCCAAGAAGGTGGTTCGCGTAGCAGACACACCAAGGAGGGCGACACGGTCCGACATCGCCCTCAACGCCTTCCGATCACAGGAAGCAGCAGTGGGGGGTGCTCATGAATGCCACGCCATGAGTTTACGAGCCCCGAGGAAGCCCTTCCACCCCACCGGGGTCGGGAGACGCGGCCTGGTCGTCCGGCCCGTCCAACGACGCGGATCACCGGCTCAACTGGTCGGACTGGCGGCGGCGTTCCAGTCCGATCCGGTCCAGCCACCACGGGCAGCAAGCAGCCCAGACCTGGACGAGCGGTACGGTTGGTGTTTCGCCCGGTACGACACCCGGTATTCGGTCCCGATCACCGGTCACCGCCCTGATCACCACCGAGGCAGGAACCATGCACCCGATCTACGGGCAGCCGGCGGCCCACTCCGGCCGGCACCTGCCCCAGCAGGCCGGCGCCCTGTGGACGACACCGTCGAGATCCTTCACGACGGCTGGCGCGACCACCCGTAGCGATACAACACCACGTCGGCCCGGCAGTGAAAGGGACAGCACACGACGGCGCCGGTGAGGCCGACCGCGACCGCCGGCGGACTCAGGAGAAAGCAGTCGGCTCGCGGGGCGGCGGGACGGCTCGAAGCAGCTCCCACAAGGGGCGCGAGCCGGACGCCCACACACCGAGGGTGCGGCGGTCGACCACATGGAGGCGCTGCTGCTTGGCGAAGGCGACAGCCGGCGCTGTCACCCGGCCGTTCGTCACGATCACCGCGACGTCTGCGCCGTGAACCTGGCGGGCGGTGCCGTTGAGAACCTGCAGGTCAGGCGTGCCCACCGCAGATCCGGCCAGGCCGTTGCGCCGGTGCTTGCACTGGATCACCCAGCGTCGCCCGTAGGGGTCGGTGGCCTTCACGTCGGCGCCCAGGTCACCGCCGCCCCCGACGCGGACCGCGTCCTGACAGCCGTCGCGGCGCATCAAGTCCCGCACTGCGTCCTCGAACCGGGAGTGATGCAGGGCGTCCAGTTGGGCCAGCCCGTACCGCAGGCCCTGTGCGCGGACCGCTTCCCACTGCGCCCTCCGCTGCCTCAGGTGGAGCCAGCCGCCGCCGGCCGGCACCGCGAGCGCACCGATCACAACCAGGACCCACCAGTGAGCCAGCAGCCAGTTCACGACGGCCACCACCAAGGCGAGGACCAGGACCACGGCCACCAGAAGACCGATCAGCCGGTCATCCGTGCGCCGCCGCCTGACGGGCCTGCGGGTGCGCCGCCGCACGGGCGAGCGCCTGGTCGCCGTCCGGCCCTTGCGCGCGCGGGAACTCATCGGCTGGCCTGCGTCACGCCGCTCGTAAGCTGTCCCAGGATGTTCAGGATTCCCTGGCCTGCCGGAGTGGGGGCGATCAACACCCCCAGCGCCAGAACGATGACGACGGTCAGCTTCTCGTCGAAGCGACTGCGGGCCTCCGTACGCCGCCGCAGCCGAAAGAAGACGATGACTGCGAGCAGAACCGCAACGTCGATGGTCAGCAACTGTCCCAACCTCCCCCAACGACCGGCCATCACCAACCCGGGGAGGCAACGCGCCACCCCAGCCTTCTTGTGTAGCCGCGCCTCAGTGAGGTTGGAGGCGGGTTACCGACGAATGGCACAAAGCAATCGGACCTGGCCGAATATCCGCGCACCGCTCAATTGAGGCCACGGGCTCACTCCGGTCACAGTGAGAGAACGACGGCCCGGGCCCCAGTCGGCATCGATGGCGGGAGATTGGCTCGACCTGCCCTGTCTCGCTGCTACCGGTCTCATCCCGGACAGCTGACCGACATCACGCTTTCGAGGTTCAGCAGGTGCTGTACCGCATGGGTTCGCCGGATTCGTTCGCGTACTTGGACGGCCGTGGCGCCTGAGGCCGGTGGTCCGAACACATTTCGGACCTTCGTCCCAGAGCTGGGCGGTGTAGCTGAGCCAGCTACCAAAGAGCCGGCGCTCGATCTGGTCAGGACACGCTTGGCGGCCGCTCCTATCGCTCTCTTCACGCGCCCAGGGCAAGGAGGGCGCAGTAGCGCTGCCACGTGTTCGGCGGCCAGTTCCCCTTGCATGGAAAACAGGTCTCCGCGTGTGATGTTTGCCCGGCCGGCCGTGTCTGTACGTGCGCTGAGCCCGCCGGGCAGTGCCCGCTCGGCAGGTTCCGCGTTCCGCCAGGCTGCCCGGACGGCGAAGGAGTGGCCGTGGATCCACTCCGGACTGCACGCCTCCCACGCCGCCGTGCGATGCACCTTCGGCCCCAGCAGGAAGAGGCACGAGTCGGCAGCACAGCAGGCGCTGGGGACGAGCCCAGTGCTGCGGGACAACTCTCATCCGAAAGTGACCCCGGATACGTCCGGGCACATCCGTTGTCAGTGCGGTGCGCTTCACTGTCCGCCATGGAACTCACGCAAGCGACCGTCAACGACCTGCTGGACCAACTCCGCCCGGGGGACGGCTACATGTACCTGCCCCTCGGCCTGGACCCGCAGGCTCTGACCGACCTGCTCGCCAGCAAATACGGCGCCCCGCGCACCCTCGTCCTCGACGGTTTCACCGATCCGACGGTCGACGATTCCAGGGGCGCGGCTCTCCTCGTTCCCTTCGAGGCCCGGGCCGTGAAGATACGGGCCTGGGCGTACGGGGATCAGTGGGTCGGCACGGGTACGGCGCGCGACGCCGAAGGGGTCGAGCGGCCGGTCCTGGCAGTCGCTCACAGGGAGGTGCCAGAAGCTTTGGTGGTCGCTCCGGACGAGGACGTCGACTGGATGGAGCGGCTCATACGGATCACCGGCTGGACGCAGCCCGCCCAGCAGCCGGACGTGGGCTGGGCGGAGATGGAGTCGCGGCTGGGCACCGCGCTGCCGCGCGACTACAAGCGCATGGTCGAGACGTTCGGCGTGGGCGCCTTCGATGGATACCTGGACCTGAACCAGGAGCCGTGGACGGACCTCAGGGAGGACGGGCTGCTCATCTGGGCGGGCACGGAGCACGAGGACCTGTACTGCTGGAGGGCCGACGGCGAGGACCCCGACCGTTGGCCCGTCGTGGTCCGGTCCTTCGACAACAAGGACGTCCCCTTCGACTGCCAGGCCGCGGAGTTCGTCTGCCGCATCCTCATCGACCCACACCACCCGTTCACGATGGCCCGCTATTTCGACACCCACTGGTTCATGAACTACCGGACGAGCGACTGACCAGGCCCGCGCCGCCAACGGAGTCTGGAAGTTATCAAGTCGGTGGACCGGTTGAGGCCGAACTCCGCACCGTCCGCGTCGCGGCGCCCACCACGCCGTCGGTGTGGAGCAGGATGCAGTCGCCCGGTTCCAGTACCGTCTCGTGGACCTGTCGCGCTGCCGGGCCAGTGGGCCGGCCAAGCCGATCGGCGGCTGCGGGGTGTGTCCAACGCCACCGGGTGCCGGTGCCGGGCATGGTGGAGAAGGTCGACAGCCCAGTGGCGGCCGCCGGGCCGCGTCAGGCCGAAACGAGGAAGTGGACGAAGGCCGGGGCAGTAACTGATAACGATCTTGGCCAATACCTTGTGTCACAGCTCGTCGTCCTTAGCCTACGGACATGGCATTTCTTTCCAGTCGCCGTAGAAGGGCACGCCTGGCCCCGGAACTCGACGACGAGCCCCTGCGCAGACTTCTGAAGTCCCTTCTGGCGACCACCAGAACCGGCATGATCGCGACGACAGACCTGTGCATAGCCCAGATATCCCGCCTCATGAACCAGGACACGGACGACTGGGACCGTCGTACCCACCGCATGTCCGTACTGGCGGAGTACCTCTCCCCGTCGTATCTGCCGTCGGCCTGGGCCACACGTGAGCCTCGCAACGCGACCGCACTCGTCCTGCACGCATGGGAGCGGCTCGTACAAGGCCGCTCCCAGGGGCGCCTGGAGGACGCGCCCGAGGTCACCGAGACCTGCTTGCGGGCTGCCGACCTCGCACCGCAAGACCCCACTCCTTGGGTGGTGTTGCTGGGAGTGTCCCGCCTTGAGCGCTGGCAGCAGTCGCAGGTGTTCGCGGTGTGGAACGAGGTGCTGGCACGCGACCGCTGGAACCGCGAGGCGTACCTCAGCATGGTGCGTTACCTCAGCCCCGAGGAAGCCGGCTCACGCATCCAGGTGCTGGAGTTCATCGACGCCCTGCGCAGCCGCATGCCCGCGAACGCGCCCTGCGCGGCAACGGAACTCACCGCGCAGGTCCTGCAGTACCACGCCGTCCTCGCCCGAGGCGGGATCGAAGCGCTGGTAGCACGCAATCACTGGTCCCAGGGGCCTGCGGCTCAGGCTCTCGACCATGCGGCCCGCACCTGGGTCCAGCCGGAGTTCTTCCGCCATGCGGCGGCCCTCGCCGACCTCAACCTTCTCGCCTACGCACTGACCGCGGCCGACCGACGCCAGCAGGCCCGCCCGGTCTTCGAGGCACTCCGCGGCACCGCCACCGGCTGGCCCTGGCGTACCGGCGGCGATCCGCTGACCGAATTCGAGCAGGCCCAGAACAGAGCCGCCTCGTGACCGACTGCTCCACAGGCCGTCGCCCCGGCCGGGACAATTGCTCCACGCCACACCCTCGCAGGCATGGGCACCGTCCATGGCGTTCGAGCGACAAGACGGCCCTCACTGGCAAGCGCCTTGGCACAAGGCATTCAGTGTGTGAGCGCCTCCGATGCCCATCTGCAGCTGCGAGGAGGTACAGGGGTGTCCTGGCGACGGGCCATCGTTCTGGTGGCGCGATGAGCCGCAGTGAGCCTCCCCCAACTTGAGGTCTCAGGGGAAAACTGTGTGCGAGCCACCCGGAGGGGGTCTCTACCCTCCGGGCATGGATCTTCGCGAAGAACTTCCGAGCGACAGACAGGCCGTGCGGGATGTTCACCTGCAGGCGTTCGGCGACCATGGCCGTGTCGTGGCCGAGCTGGTCGATACCCTGCGGGACACCATCACGCCCGAGAACGGTCTCTCGATGGTCGCCGAGCGCGACAGACAGGTCGTCGGCCATGTCATGTTCACCCGCAGTCTGCTCGATGCCCCTCGGCAGCTGGTTGAAGTGCAAGTCCTCAGTCCGTTGGCCGTGATGCCTGAGCTCCATGAGCGCGGTATCGGATCGGTCCTGGTCCGACACGGACTGGGGATCCTCGCCGAGCGAGTTGTTCCCCTCGTCTTCCTGGAGGGCGATCCGGGCTATTACTCACGTTTCGGCTTCATGCCCGGTGGTGGCCTGGGCTTCCGAAAGCCATCCCTGCGTATCCCGGGTGGCGCGTTCCAGGCCCTCAGGCTCCCGGAGCATGAGCCATGGATGACGGGGACGCTGGTCTGCGCAGAGCCGTTCTGGCGGCATGACGCAGTCGGCCTCCGTGATGCCGACACGTAGTGACGCAAGCGCCGATACCCGTGTTGTGCTGACGCGCCGTTCGGATGCCAGCCCGGGCGGCGCGATGTCGCCAGGCTGTGCGGGTGGCAGAACGAGTACGCGTCCACGAGCCGAGGACCCCGCCCGCGCCACCCGTCTCCTGGGCGCCCTGTACTGACGAACCTCGAAGTCAACCGTTGACGGATGTGAGGCCACGCCCTGTGAACGTTGAACGTCATTCAGCGAAGGCAGCGAAGGTGAGTGACCGAAGGTCCGCGTCCAGCATGCGGATCAACTCACCAACTCGACCGCCGCCACTTGGCGCCGCGGGGAATCGTTTGAGCACGTCAACGACGGTGGGCGTCGCGCGATGCACCGTCTGCTCAAGGTGCCCGGCGCCAACACTCCGATCGTCGTCGGCGACGAGTTCGGCTGCTCTGGCCGCATGGGCGCCAGCTCCGAGAATGTGCTTGACCTGGGTGGCCTTGGCCAATGGATGCAGGTAGGCGGCGCCCGCGGCGGACATCGCTGCCCACGCCGCCTCGCGCGCAGCCGCAGTGTCCGCGCTCTTGGCTGCCTTGAGGGCCGCCGACGCTGCGTCGCGCAGGGATTTTCCGCGTTCGCCGCCCCGGGCGAACTCCCACGCGGCACTGACAGCATCTCGGGGCCGCGAGTCGCCCGGCTGATCGGCCTCGAATATCCCGAGCACCACCTCTGCACACGTTGCGGCGAACGCGGCGACCTCACGAAGGTCCTGCTTGCTCAGAACGATCTCATTCACTTCGGCTGTCATCGTTTCATCTTCCATGACCGGGTTGAGCGGTTGGGGCGGCTCGGGGCCGCCCATGCCGACGGGCTACCAAGCAGACGGGATCGTAAAAAGCCGCCCGGCCACAGCGAGCAGGAATCGGCCGGCCGACCACTCCGTCAGATGATCCAGGAGCCGGGGCTGACCCCGCCCGCGTCCACGCGGACTGCCGCCCACGACCAGCGCCAGCCGGGGACACTCCTCCGCGCGGCCTGGCTGCTGTCCCTGGGTGTCGGGATCGGACCTGTCACCGGATGCCTGCTCTCACGCGGTCCTGGCCTGCCGGACCACCCGATGACCGCGGCCACTGGCTCGCGCCTCTCGGACTGGCCGGCCTGGCCGTGGAAGGCACGTTGATCATTTTGGCCGCCACCGCGATGGTCACGAACCGACATCCGCCGTTCCGCGTCCCCCAGCCGTCCGGCCGTGGTCGCCCATGGGTGGCGACGACTGCGCACCCGAGTGGTCACGACGGCGGTGCGGCACCGCATGGTTCGGCACCGCTCTCCCCCACCGGGATCCCGGTCGCCGAGCGCGGGCCCCAGAGCAGGGTGGTGGAGCGGGCCGGGCTTGTTCGTGGGTCCGCAGGCCGCCGGCCTCGGCAATCGTGGTGGGCGGCGCATGGCGAGGTGCGGACGGGAAACCCGCTCTGGGCTGGGCCATCCCGTCGGAAGGGATGCTTGGATGCCACCGACTCATACCTCCGAGTACAAGGCGCAGGCTCCGGGGACATCAGCCGCCGCCAACCGCCCGGCCTCCCCGGTCGGACACCACGCCGCGGGCAACGCCCAGCGGTCCGGTACGGGGCATGTGGACCAGGCCGCGGAAGACGCCTCAGGCACTGTGTGGAGAGGAGAGGGGACCGGCATGTGCCGCCTGTTCGGGCTGACCAGTGCACCCCGGCGTACCCACGCGACGTTCTGGCTGCTGGACGCGCCGGACAGCCTCAGCGACCAGAGCCATCGCGACCCCGATGGCACCGGCCTGGGCTACTTCCGGCCCGACGGCAGCCCGCAGGTACACAAGGCACCGATCGCCGCCTACGCGGACCGGGCCTTCGCGGAGGAGGCCCGGCGGGTCGAATCGGTGACCTTCCTCGCCCACGTGCGCTTCGCCTCCACCGGTGATCTGGAGCTCCGCAACACCCATCCCTTCGAACAGGAAGGACGGCTGTTCGCGCACAACGGAGTCATCGAGGGTCTCGACAGGCTCGACAACCACCTCGGCAGCGACCGCGCGCTGGTCCGGGGCGACACCGACTCGGAGCGGTTCTTCGCCCTCATCACGCGGGAGATCGAACACCACCGCGGTGACATCCGCGCCGGCATCCGGCACGCCGCACGGTGGGTGGCCCAGAACCTGCCCGTCTACGCCCTCAACGTCATCCTCACCACCCCCGATGAGCTGTGGGCACTGCGCTACCCCGAAACGCACAAGCTGTACGTCCTCCAGCGGCCCGTAGGCGGACACCACGGCACCCGGCACCTCGACCACAGCGGCAGTCACGGGCACATGCGCGTCCACTCCGCCGATCTGGCCCACCACGCCGCCGTCGTCATCGCCAGCGAGCGCATGGACGACAACCCCCACTGGCGCCTCATGGAACCGGGCGAGCTGCTCCATGTCGACCGGCGTCGCCACACCACCAGCCACGTCATTCTCCCGCAGCCCCCCGCCCACCGTCTGAGCCTCGACGACCTGCACCCCGACGCCGCAGCCTCACAAAGGTGATGCGCGTCGGGCAACGGGGCTGAGCCGACGGGGCGTCACTGAGCGGCGTCGTGCATCGCAGGAGCGGGCGGACCGGCCGAAAGTCATGCACGTGGGGCCTGGCTGTGGCTCACCTCGCCGCACACGTGCGCTCGGCCTTGGAAGGGGTGCCGGCCGCCCCGGCTGCCAGGTGGAGGTGGAGCGCGAGGCCGTCCGCGGCGGCGCGCGCGCCGGTCAGGAAGACTCCGGTGGGAAGCGCGGGGAAGCGTATGACGCGCGGCTTCAGACGCTGGGCCAGGGAGGTGCCGGGGAGGTTGCCGCGCACGGTGGCGACGGGAACGGTGCGCCCGAGGACCGTGAGCTCGGTGGGTGTGACGACGAGTGTGCCGGTGTGCACTGCGATGTCGGTGTGGACGGTGACCGGCACGCCCGGGGTTCCGGCGGCACCGGTGAGGATCAGGCCTGTGCCGTCGGTGCCAGGAGTCCACGGGGGGCCGCTGCCCGGTTGGGGCAGGCGCTTGGCCAACTGCGTGTAGGGGATGGTCACGGTGGCGCTTCCGCCGTGGGTGGCACCGCCTGTCGTTACCTGGCGCAGGTGCGCATCGAGGTGCAGGGCCGTCCCGTTGCGTCGCAGGCCGTCGGCCCGGAGGTCGACGTCGCCGACGCTTCCGCCCAGCATGTTCACGGCTGCCAGTGGGCTGTCGAGGGTCGCGCTGACGTGCGCGACGGGAGCCAGGCGGCACGCGGCGATGTGGTCGATGCGCTGTTCGGCCCGATGCGTGAGCACCGCGTTGCCTGCCATCAGCGCCACGACGGTGAAGGCCGCGGAGGTGGCGAGCAGGAGGCGTCGGCGGCTCATGGAGCGGCGTTCCCCATCTCCCGCAGCATCTCGAAGGCCCGGGGCAGCATGGCGGCCGGCCGGTGGGTGCCTGCGGCGCGCCGGCTGCGCTGGGTGCGCAGAACGGCGCGGACGGTTGCGAGGGCGGCGCCGGCGACCACGGCGGCCTGCAGATCCGCGTCCGGCGTGTCGGGGGGCAGCCGGTCGAGGAGGAGGTGGGTGAGACGGTCCTCGAACTCGGTGAAGGCCTGGATCATCCGCGCCGCGATCAGTTGTTCGGTTCCGTCCAGGGGGTGAGTGAGGGCCGTCAGGCTGGTGCTCCGGAAAGGGGCGGCGGCGGCCAGCAGCGCGTTGCAGACGGCGTCGAAGGGAGGCTCGTCCACGGGGCGCTGCCCGAAGGCGTGTTCGACCGCGGCGAAGAGTTCGACGCCGTCGGGCAGGAGCAGGTCCTCCTTGCTGTCGAAGTAGCGGAAGAACGTGCGGGTGGACACGTCCGCGCAGGCGGCGATGTCGGCGACGGTGGTGTCGGCGAAGCCGCGTTCGGCGAAGAGCTGGGCGGCACAGGTGCGCAACCGCTGCCGGGTCTGGTCCTTCTTGCGTTCTCGCAGTCCCGGGGTCGGTGACGACTCGTGTGGAGTGGGCATGACGCCAGCGTATCTTGTCAGGCATGCCAAATGGCAATCATGACAAAAGTCAGTCGAGACAAATGGCAGCCATGACAGTTTTGGTCTAGTGTCCCCGCCAGCAACCCTCCGCCCCTCTGCCGGGAGCCATCCATGCCTGCTGGATCCGACACCGACGCGCCTGCTCATCCCGTTTCCGCCCGACCAGCCGGCGGCCTCGCCCGGCTCGGCGGCTGGTGCGCGCGCCACCCCGTGCTGGTCATGGCCGCCTGGGTGCTGGCCTTGACGGCGGCACTGGCCGGTCGTCACGTCGTGGCACCTGCGTTCAGCGACCAGGTGAGCCTGTCGGGGACGCAGTCCAGCACCGGCGCGGACCTGCTCGCCGCTCACTCACGCACCGCCGGCGGCTCCAGCGGACGTGTCGTCTTCCACAGCGACAGCGGTGCCGTGACGTCCAGCCCTTCAGTGAGCAGCTCGCTGTCGGGCCTTGCCCACCTGCCTCATGTGACGTCCGTGTCGGCTCCGGTGGTCAGCGACGACGGACGCACCGCCTACACCACCGTGCGGTTCGACGTGGAGGCCAAGACCCTCGGCCATGACTACACCCACCAGCTGGACCGGGCGACACAGCCGGCCCGCGACTCCCGCCTGAAGGTCGCCTACGGCGGTGACCTGGACCAGGTCACCAGGCAGCCCGCCGACGACCGTGCCGGCGAACTCGCCGGCATCGTCGCCGCCCTGCTCGTGCTGCTGCTGGCCTTCGGCAGCGTCCTCGCCGCGCTGGTCCCCCTGGTCTCCGCGCTGATCGCGGTGGGCACCGGGCTCGGAATCGTCGGCATCGTCGCCGGCACCGTGTCCTTCGCCACCTCCGCCCCGACCCTGGCCACCATGATCGGTCTGGGCGTCGGCATCGACTACGGCCTCTTCCTGACCACCCGGTTCCGGCAGGACCTGATGGATGGTCATGACCCCGTGTCGGCCGCGACCCGCACCGCGACGAGCAGTGGCCGCGCCGTCCTCATCGCCGGGGTGACGGTCATCGTGGCGATGCTCGGCCTCTACGCCTGCGGCCTGAGTTTCATCGGCAAACTGGGCTTCGCCGCCTCCCTCGCCGTCGCGATCACGGCGACCGCCGCCGTCACACTCGTCCCCGCCGCTCTCAGCCTGACCGGTCGTCGCATCGACCGCCTCGCCCTTCGCCGGCCCATAGCCGAAACCTCCGGCGATCGCGACGGATGGCACCGCTACGCAGCCCGCGTCGCCCGGCACCCCTGGCGTCACCTCGCCGCCGGCACAGCGGCTCTGGTCCTGCTGTCCGTCCCCGCCCTGTCCATGCGGCTGGGCCACGTCGACGCGAGCGCGGACCGCGCGGGAACCACCAGCCGTACCGCCTACGACCTCATCGCCGAGGCGACCGGCCCCGGTTTCGGCACCGGCGCCAACGGCCCCCTGACCGTCGTGATCGACCTCGGCACCCACCACTCCGGAACATCCGACCTCGTCACGACCCTGCAGCAGGCCCTGCGGAGAACCCCCGACGTCGCCCAGGTCACCGCACCAACGTCCACACCGGACGGCAGGCTGCTGACCACCACCGTCACCCCTGCCCACGGCCCCCAGGACGCGTCCACCACCGCCCTGGTGACCACCCTGGTCGACGACGTCCTTCCCAGCGCCCTGCACGGCACGACCGCCCACGGTTATGTCACCGGTACCACGGCCGCCCAGGTCGACTTCCGCGACACCGTCCAACAGCGCCTGCCCGTCATCATCGCGACCGTCCTGGCCGCGGCCTTCCTCCTGCTGATGACCGTCTTCCGCAGCCTGGTCATCCCGCTGAAGGCCGTTGTGCTCAACCTGGCCACCACCACAGCCAGTTACGGCGGGCTGACCGCAGTCTTCCAATGGGGCTGGGGCAGCAGCCTGCTCGGTCTGCACGAGCCGGTGCCCATCGAGTCGTACGTCCCGATGATGATGTTCGCCATCGTCTTCGGGCTCTCCATGGACTACGAGATCTTCCTGCTCTCCCGTATCGCCGACCTCTGGCACGCCGGCACCGACAACACCCGCTCCGTCGGCACCGGCCTGGCCGCCACCGGCCGCGTCATCTCGAGCGCCGCCCTCATCATGACCGCCGTCTTCCTGTCCTTCACCAGCTCGCCCACGGTCGTCGTCAAGATGCTCGCGCTCGGCCTCGCCATGAGCGTCATCCTCGACGCCACCCTCGTCCGCCTCGTCCTCGTGCCCTCCAGCATGTTCCTCCTCGGCCGCGCCAACTGGTGGCTCCCCGACCGGCTCGACCGCCGCCTTCCCCACCTGCACGCCTGAGCCGCACGATGCGGCCCGTCATGACGCGTGAGGGGTGACAGCCTGTGGGAGTTCCGCCGCATGTACGGGCGTCCTGACTACTTCCTCCGCGTCGCGGTCGCCGACCACGCCGCCTATCAAGCCTTCCTCACCGGCAAGCTCAGCCGCCTGCCCGCCGTCCGGCGCCTTGAATCCCACCTGACCATCAAGGAGATCAAGACCAACGAGTAGGACGACATGAAACCCCGGGCCCAGGCAGAGCCCTGACCGCACCGGCCGTCATGGGCACAGCCGTCCCCGGGCACGTTGCCTCACGGGCTGGTGTGGTCGCGTTTGGCGAGCCGTGTCAGTGAGGCCGCGATCAGGGCCTGGACGCCGGTGTCGAGGGTGGGCTGGAGGACCGGTGCAAAGCGGGGGCTGTGGTTGACCGGGATGTCCTGGGCCACCGTTCCGCGTTGCCGGGCGGCCTGATAGGTGCCCGGATCGACGCAGCCGAGCGCCCAGTAGGTGTAGGGGATGTCGAAGGCGTCCGGGATGCGGCTGAAGTCCTCGCTGGCGCTCTGCAGTTCGACGGTGCCCGCGCGTTCACCGAAGGTCGCGGTGAAGGCGGCGGCGACCTCGCGGGTCACCGCTTCGTCGTTGACGGTTGGCGGAAACCGGATGCCCTCCTCGATCTCCGGCTCGCGGGACGTCCCGGAGGCGTCGCACTCGGCCTTGACGATGCGTCGCACCGCTGCCAGGACGTGCCGGCGGCTGTCCTCGTCGTAGCTGCGCACGTTCACCAGCAGATCGGCCGACTCCGGAATCACGTTGCCGCTCGTACCCGCCTGCACGGAGCCCACCGTGAGCACCACCGGCTGAGTGGCGGCCACTTCGCGCGAGACGATGGTCTGGAGACGGACGACGATCATCGAGGCGATCACGACGGGGTCGATCGCGGCCTGCGGAGCCGACCCGTGAGCGCCCCTGCCATGAACAGTGATCTTGATGTTGTCCGCCGCGGAGAGGAAGGAGCCGGCGCGCGTACCGACCTGCCCGGCGGGATAGGGGAGCACGTGCTGGGCGAATGCGACATCCGGGTGGGGAACCAGGTCGACGAGCCCATCGGCGAGCATCCGGTCGGCGCCGTCCCCGGGCTCTTCAGCGGGCTGGAAGAGGGCCAGCAGCGTGCCCTGCCAAGCCCTTCGGGCGGCCGCCATGAGACGGGACGCCCCCAGCAGACAGGTGACGTGCATGTCGTGACCGCACGCGTGCGCCACCGGGACCTGGCGACCGGAGGCATCCGTGGCGCCAGCCGTGCTGGCGTACGGAAGCCCCGTGTCCTCACGGACCGGCAGGGCGTCCATGTCGGCGCGCAGCAGAACCGTCGGACCGTCGCCGTTGGCCAACACGCCGACCACGCCGGTGCCGCCGATCCCGTCATGCACCTCGTAGCCGCAGTCCCTCAGGCGCTGCGCCACACGGGTCGCGGTCCGGTGCTCCTGATGGCCCAGCTCCGGGTGGGCATGCAGGTCCGCGTAGAAGTCTTCCAGCTCGGACCGGATGTCATCGAGTCCTGCAACCACGGCGTCGACGGAATCCTTGAGGGTCACGGCTGTCTGCTCCTCGTCCTCGGTGGGTGATCGTCTGCCCCCGTCGGGTCAGGAACCGCGGCCGCGCCACGCCCCCGGCCGCCAGTCACGGCTGCCCGGCAGCCTCCAGCCCCAGGTGAGCGCTGCCAGCCGCAGCAGGACGCCGGCGGTGATCCCGGCCAGAATGCCGACGGTGGGCGCGCCGAGCCGGCTGCAGAGGACCATCACCCCGCTCACCAGCACCGCGACGGTCGCATACAAAGGGTTGCCGCCGAAGATGGCGGGGGTGTGAGCCAGTAACAGGTCCCGGATGGCACCGCCGCCGACCGCCGTGATCGTGCCCAGCAGCACGGCCGGCAGCCAGCCCAGACCGACGGCGAGCGTCTTCTGCGCCCCCGCGACCGCCCAGACGCTCAACGCCAGGGCATCGAGCAGATTGAAGGCCCAGCCAGAGGTGTGGCGGCTCAGGTCGGCCACGAAGGCGAGCAGGGTGCCGGCGGCGGCCACGGCGAGATAGGTGTAGTCGGTCAGGGCCACGGGCGTGCCGTGCTGCAGCAGGGTGTCGCGGACGACACCGCCGCCCAGGCCGGAGACGATGCCGATGACCAGGAAGCCGAACAGGTCGAGGCGGCGGGCCCGGGCCAGCACCCCGCCGAGCGTGCCGTTGGCGAACACCCCGCTCAGGTCCAGGGCGCGGGTCACTTCGGTCACGTTCTGAGGCGACAACCAGCCGGCCATGCGTCAGCACCTCCCTCCCCCACCATCGAACGAGCCCCGGCGGGCACCTGCCTGTCACGGCAGGATCGCGATGGCGCTCGACCAGTTCAGGCCAAGCCGTTCCTGTGACGCCATGTGCAGGAGCTGAAAGGCTTCCAGCTCGCGTGCCCGGCGCAGCGGTCCCACGTCCAAGGGGCGCAGCCCTGCGGAGGAGACCAGGTCCGTCACGGTCTGTCGCGCCGTGTCGTCGTCTCCGGCGATGAAGACGTCCAGTGGCCGGCCGTCCACCTGTCCTGTGGCGAGCGGCCCGGCGAACGTGGTGTTGAAGGCTTTGACCACCCGGCTTTCCGGCGCGGCTGCGGCGATCTGTTCGGCAGCCGAGGTGCCGGGAGGTACGACGAGCGAGTCGAAGGTGGTGAAATCCACCGGGTTGGAGATGTCGACGACGATCTTTCCTGCCAGGACGCCGGCCCACGCCGCGGCGACGTCGCGTCCGGCCGGATACGGCAGGGCGAGCACCACGATGCCGGAATCAGCCGCGGCGTCTGCGTCGACCGCCGTGACGTCCGCTCCAGGGATCGCCTGGCCCAACGCGGTGGCCAGGGCTTCCGCCTTGGCGGGCTTGCGATCGTGCAGACGGACCGAGTGCCCGCCCGCCAATGCCCGGGTACCGATTCCGCGGGCCATGTTCCCGGCACCGACGATGGTGACGATCATGCGTTGCTCCTCGATGGACGTCACATGTCTTCCACCCTCACACCCCCGGGCGGCCACTGCCACCGACCGGCCCTCTTCCGGCTGACGCCGCATCCCAGGCCCGGTCGGACAGAAGCGAAGGGGCGTTGGCAGCCGTGCGTCGGATGTACGGAGGCGTACTGAGCGACCCGCTGGTCTCTCTATTTCGGGCCGGCCTGGGCAATGGCGTGACGGCGGCGTCGTCGGCCGTCGTTGGCCACTGTGGGTCCTCCTTCCACGGCCCACAGACGGCCCGGGGGCGCGTGGACGACGAGCCCCCGCGCCACTCATCGGCCGTGATCAGTTCATCCGCCGCCAGAGCCGGGGCCATAGAGGGCAGCGATGTCCTTGGACGTAGCCCACCGGCTGTAGGTGGGCGACTGGGGCCAGCCCTCGGGCGAGTCCTGCCATTCCTCCTGCCGTCCGTACGGCAGGACGTCGATCAGCGCGAAGGTGTGACTGAGCTGTTCAGTGCCCCGACCGTTGGTGTGCCAGGTGCGATAGACGGTGTCGCCGTCGCGTAGGAACACGTTCACCGCGAATCCTCCGTCGGGCGGTGCGCCGACGTCGTCCCCGAATGCGCTGTTGGCAGTCGAGTACCACGTCATCCGGTTGCCGACCCGCTGCTTGTAGGCGAGTGCCTCGTTGATCGGGCCCTGGGTGACGATGACGAACCGCGCATCGTAGTTGTCCAGGAACTCCAGGCGGGTGTACTGCGAGGTGAACCCCGTGCAGCCCGCGCACTGCCATTCCTTGCCGGCGGACCACATGTGGTTGTAGACGATCAGTTGCCTCTTGCCTTCGAAGACGTCCGCCAGCCGAACAGGACCGTCCTCGCCCTCTAGGACGTAGTCGGGCATCTCGACCATCGGCAGGCGACGGCGCTCGGCGGCGACGGCGTCAAGCTCACGCGTCGCGGCCTTCTCCCGGGCCCGCAGCGACTGGAGTCGGCGCTCCCATGTCGCGGCGTCGACGATGGGTGGTAGTGCGCGGGTGGTCATGATCCCCTCACAGAGCTCGTGCGTGGCTTTCGGCTTTGCCGAGGTAGACCCCACCGGACCCGGGAACTCATCGGGCATGGCAAGGGAAGACGGCTGACGCGGTGGACCGGTCGACTGACCGACGTCGAGGAGCACTCGGCGATCATCGGCATCGCGGGTGTCCGGGAGCGCCTCAGCTGCGGGGCGATGGAGGTCGCCCTCAAGGACTGTACGCGCTGGCTGCCGCGTATCGCGGTTGGGGACGCGCACACCGCCACCTGTACACGGTTTGTTCGGCGGCGCGCAGTCCCTCGACCCGTCGGACAGGACCGGCGACCGCGATCCCGTACGACCACTCCTCGCGGCGATCGACCGCGCCGTGGCGGACCACACCCTCGCGGGCGACCCCACACTGATCGCCGTCTCGCTGTGGGTCGCCCTGCGCGGACTCGTGACCGTCGAACTCGCCGGCGCTCTCGACAGCACCGCAGCCGAGACCGCGTTCCGGTCAACGATCGACGCCGTACTGCGCGGCTGGGCAACACCCGCCGCCCTCTCCGGCCTTCACCTAACCGACCGCGCGCCGTGAAGCGTCCCGTGGAGCGGGCGGGGCCCCGGTCAACACGTCTCCGAAGCTTCCTTCGGCACGACGGCGTCGGATCCAGCCCCGTACGTAACCGGACCCACCAAGTGATGGTGACATCGCCCAGACCCTGGTAGCCCGTCACCCGGGTCACGCCCTGCGGGCGGCTAACCCAGGCTCTGCAGCCGTGTCATGGCGTCGGCGAGAGTGTCGCGGCAGAAAGCGAAGTGATCGGGACCGTAGCCGCGCGGCCCGCATTCGACGACGAGCAGCAGGCCCAGGTAGAGGTGGTAGAGGCTCCATGGACCGAGTAAAAGGTGCCGCCGTCCATGGCCCCACCTTCATGTCGCCCTCCGCGGGAGAGTCAAGTCCTTCTCCTTCCCATGTGTTCCGCGGATAGCATCGGGGTTCATGACGCTGACGCAGCGCTGGACTTCCCGTGTTCTCCTGGTGGACGGCGATGATCGTCTGCTCCTGCTGTGCGGCCGCGATCCGCGCAGTCCAGGGGCACGATGGTGGTTCACCGTCGGTGGTGCTGTCGAGGACGGCGAGAACTATCCCCAGGCTGCCGTGCGTGAAGTCCGGGAGGAGACGGCGCTGTCTCTTCCCGTTGGGCGCTTGAGCCCCGTTGTCTGGACCCGGCAGGCGATCTTCAGCGTCGACGGCCGCGTCTTCGACCAGTACGAGGAATACCGCCTTGCCCGCGTCACGGCCGATGAGGTCCGCGGTATGAACGTCCGGACGGAGGAGGCTCGTTACGGGCATCGTTGGTGGTCGGCAGCGGAACTCGCTACCACTGCGGAGACCGTCCGACCGAAGGGGATGGCTTCTCTCCTGCCCGCTGCCCTGTCGGCCGTGGGCCTTGATCAAGCCCCTGTGCATTTGGGCAATTTCAACGAAGACACTGATCCGGAGTAGCTCATCGGTACGGCTTGAGCGGCCGAGCCATATTTTGTCGTGATACAACCTATATGACGGACTGAGTAGTTGGTCGACTGGACGCATGACACCATCTGCGTTCGAGACGGCCAAGCCCGATCCCGTCAGCTATCTCGACCGGCTCGCCACGAGCGATCTCGGCCGCTCCTACAAGCGGCGGATGCTCGACGAACTCGACCTGCGTGCCGGACACAGGGTGCTCGACCTCGGCTGCGGCCCCGGTACGGACCTTCAGGCGCTCGCCCGGGCAGTCACCTCGACCGGCGCTGTCATCGGCTTCGACAACGACCAGACCATGGTCGACGCCGCGCGGACACGCATCGCCGGTCAGGCCATGGTGGACGTCCGGCACGCAGACATCCACGACCTGCCGGTGCCCGACCACACCGCCGACCGCGCCCGAACCGACCGGGTCCTGCAGCACGTCGCAGATCCCCTGACAGCGCTCGGTGAGATCCGCCGGGTCCTGCGGCCGGGCGGGCGGCTCGTCATGGGCGAGCCCGACTGGGAAACCCTGGCCGTCGACCATCCGGACAGTCACCTGACGCGCGCCTACACCCGCCATGTTGCCGAACGGGTGGTCCGCAACGCGGGGATCGGCAGGCAACTGGCGCGCCTGGCGGCCGAGAGCGGCTTCACAGTGCCCACGGTCATCCCTGTCACACCGCTCTTCCGGGACGTCCAGGTCGCGGACACTGTCCTGGGCCTGGAACGCACCACTCGGCGGGCCGTCGAAGCCGGCTACTTCAGCGACCAGGCGGCGGAAGCCTGGCTGAGCCATCTCACGCGGGGCCCCTTCTTCGCTGCGGTGACGTTCTACATCGTCGTGGCCGACGCGTAGTCGCGCGTCGCATTGGCCGTGGTCGGCGCGGCAGTCCCCACCGTCTCGCCGACCACGGCAGGTAGCGGCGAAACTCGTCGCGGAGCTGGGGCATCGCGGGTGGAGCGGGTGTCGTGCCGCCGGGTCCCGCCGGTGGAGCACGAGGACGGCCGCGCAGGTGGTCACGACGATCGCGGCGATCTGGACCACGATGCCGGTGCCGAGGTGAGCGGTCCCAGAGGGGTCGAACAGGTGGGTCCAGTTCCGCCAGTAGTGCATGGGCAGGACGACCTGCACGGCGTGCAGGGTGTGCGTGCCGTTGAGGATGCGGGCAGCGATCACCAAGGCCACGGCGGTGCCGAGGGCTTCGCTGCCGCGGGGCAGCAGGAGTCCCGGAACGAACGCGATCGTCGCGACGCTCAGCATGCACAGCAGGCAGTAACCGGTCGCCGACAAGACCCGGGTGGCCGTCTCCCCTCGGTGCGCCGGCCTGACCATGATTACCGGCTCAGCGTTAACCGCTGTACCAATGTTCCCCGGGGCCGTTCCTCATCGGGCTCCCTCCGGCAGCAGCACACTGGCGACTCACCGGGTGGAGCCGGTTCGCCGCCGGAAGGGACTCGCCACGGCGAACCGGATCACGGTCAGCCGTCGATGCGGTGCTGTGTCCAGAAGGAGGTCAGGTCCGTGGTCGAGGCCGCCTGGGCTGCCGCCTTGAACTCGGACGTGGTCGAGATCCCGTACCAGTGGGAGGCGGCGTACTCCTTGAGGAGTTTGGCCATGGCCGTGTCGCCGAGGACGCGCCGCAGTTCGTGCAGGGCGCACTTGCCGTAACCGTAGACGACGGTGGAGTACCGGGAGGAGTGGGCGTCCCGATAGGCCATCGAGTTGGTGATCTTCTCGGCGGCCGAGGACCACGCGACGCTGTTCCAGCAGTTCGTGCCGGCCTTGTTCAGTGCCACGTCGGTGGCGTAGTCGGTGAACGCCTCATCGAGCCGCGGACTTTTGTACTCGTCGTCGCCGACGATGCCGTACCACCACTGGTGGCCGATCTCGTGGGTGAGCGCCGTGGTGCTCACCAGGTCGAGGACGAATCCCGGGTATTCCATGCCGCCGAACCAGAAGTTGTTGTCGATCACCGCGTCCAGTTCGCCGTACGGGTAGGCCCCGAAACGTGACGCATGGGCGTCCACGGCGGTCTTGGCGGTGGTGAGCATCGACTGCGCGTCGGCCGTGCTGATGCCCGAGACGGAATAGACGTTCACGGGTGTGCCGGCCGCCGAGGTGCCGGAGATCTTGGTGAAGGGGCCGGCCGCCCAGGCGAAGTCACGGACTTCGGAGGCGGGGGCGGTGGTGGTCGTGCGTCCGCTGGAGCCGGGGTGTCGACCGACACACCGGTGGCCGGCACCAGCAGGGTGCTGGGGTGGTCGAGAGTCACCTTGATTTGACCGAGCATGCCATTGACCGACGGGAAGCCGACCCCGGGCCGCGGTGTCCCGGCCCCGCGAGGACGAGCGGACGCCGTGGTCCGCCGTCGGCAGGCCGGCAATGGTGCGTCGTCCATCAGGGCTGGATGGGGTTCGGGCCTTCGCGGCGGCAGTGACCTGTCCACTTCTGGTTGGCGCCTCCCGCCACACCCGCGGCGGGGCGGGCGACCGTCACGTCATGTGCAGCGGCAACCCTGCACAGTCACGCTCCGTGTGGTCCCCAACCGCATGCAGCGCGCCCAAAGGCGTGTCGGCGTAGCGTGACAGACGTGGGGGGCCGAACGCGGCGCAACACAAGCGAATCGGGAGCGGGGAGCCCCGTGGCCCCGTGGTCCGAAGAGAGCATCGACGTCAGGAGCACCTTCCATGTCAGCACGTGTTCGACTGCGCGGAGCCCGCCGCTCAGCAGGCCTGCGCACCGCGGTGCCGCTGGTCACCGTGCTGCTGGCGGCGACCGCCTGCGGCGGACCGGCCACGCACGTACACCCCGAGGCCCCGCTCCCGTCCGCCACCACCGGCCACGGCACGGAAACCCTTCGCAGCGGGAGTCCCCTGCCGGGCCGTGGCACCGCCACCCCCTCGGCCACACCGTCGGCGCCCGCCGCCGCCTGCGCCGACCGGATCTTCTCCGGTATGACCCCCGCCCAACGGGTCGGGCAGCTCTTCATGGGCGGGGTCTCCGCGGCCCACCCCGACCAGACGCAGCTGCGTACTCTGCGTGACTACCATGTGGGGTCGCTCATGCTGACAGGGCGCAGCAGCGCCGGTACGAAGGCGACCAGAAGGCTGGTGGATGGTGTCCGGGGGCAGGCCGACCAGGTCGGCGGGCGACGAGTCGGGATGCTGGTCGCCACCGACCAAGAGGGCGGGCAGGTGCAGGTGTTGAGCGGCCCTGGCTTCTCGGTCATGCCCAGCGCACTGACCCAGGGCAGCTGGTCGACCACGACGCTGCGCACCCGGGCCGCCGTGTGGGCCGGCCAGCTGAAGGCCGCCGGGGTCGACCTCGACCTCGCCCCCGTCGCCGACGTCGTACCGGCGAGCCTGGGCACCCGCAACGGCCCCATCGGCCACTACTTCCGTGAATACGGCCACGCTCCGGACACGGTGGCCTCGCACAGCGGCGCTTTCGCCGCCGGCTTCGCGCGGGCGGGCGTGATGACCACGCTGAAGCACTTTCCCGGGCTGGGTCAGGTGTTGGGCAACACCGACACCACCGCGAACGTCGTGGACTCGGTGACGACGGCATCGAGCGCCAGTCTCACGCCCTTCCGGAGCGGGATCAGGGCCGGCTCGCCGTTCGTGATGGTCTCGCTGGCCAGGTACACCAAAATCGATCCGGGGCACCTGGCGGTCTTCTCACCGACGGTCATCGGGCGGCTGCTGCGCACCGAACTCGGTTTCCACGGCGTGGTCATCTCCGACGACCTCGGGCAAGCGGTCGCGGTGCGGTCCTACACGCCGGCGCAACGGGCGGTGAACTTCCTCGCGGCGGGCGGGAACATGATCCTTACGGTACGGCCGAGCACCGTACCGGCCATGGCGCAGGCGGTGCAGGGCCGGATGAAGCAGGACGCCTCCTTCCGGACGCAGGTCAACGACAGCGTGCACCGGATCCTCGCCGCCAAGGTCAACGCGGGTCTGCTCGCCTGCGGCTGAGCAGACCGCGGTCTCACCCGGGGCCGCGCACGACCGCAACTGCTGTCGGCCCCGCCCCAACCAGCCCGTCCGGTAACCCTCGTTGCAAGCATGGGCAGTTGGGGTCAAAGCACCCACAGCAGCCGGCGCCGGGAACATAATTCACGGCTTATATTTTGATATGTATTGACGGCCCGTCGAGCGGCGCCTACCGTCCCATCACCCCCACCACGCGACCGAGGAGACACGCGTGACCGACGTTCTCGCCGTGCTCGTCCGACCCCACCGTCACCGCAGACGCGCAGCCGCCCTCACGACGGCGCTCCTACTGCCGGCCGTCGCCGGCATCGCCCTGGTCTCCGCACCGAGCGCCGGCGCCGCGACCATTCCCACCACTCCCACCACCGTCGTCAACGCAGGCAGCGGCAAGTGTGTCGACGCGCGTGCCGCGGCCACCGGCAACGGCACCGCCGTGCAGCAGTACACCTGCAACGGCACAGGAGCCCAGTCCTGGCAGTTCACCGCGACCGACAGCGGCTACTACCGGATCGGCGCATCGTCCGCGCCGAATCAGGTCTGGGACGAGACCGACGTCTCCACCGCCGACGGCGCGCCGACCCAGCTGTGGCTCTACGGTGGCGGCGCCAACCAGCAGTGGCTGCCGGTGGCCGAGGCCTCCGGGACGTACCACTTCGTCAACCGCAACAGCGGCAAGTGCCTCGACGTGCCGTCGGCGTCCACCGCCGACAGTGTCCAGTTGCAGCAGTACACCTGCAACGGCACCGCCGCCCAGTCCTTCACGCTCTCCAGCGGCACCACCCCGCCGCCCAACACGCCCGACTTCGGCCCCAACGTCACGGTGTTCGATCCGTCGATGCCCGTGTCCACCATCCAATCGAAGATCAACTCCGTTTACAGCACCCAGCAGAGCAACGAGTTCGGGACCCAGCGCAACGCCCTGCTGTTCACCCCCGGCACGTACAACGTCGACATTCCCGTCGGCTACTACACCCAGGTCTCCGGGCTGGGCCTGTCACCTGACCAGGTGTCGATCACGGGCGGCGGCGTCCACGTGGAGGGTCACACCAGCGACGGCAACGCCACCCAGAACTTCTGGCGCGACGTCGAGAACATGTCGGTGAGCCCCGGTTCCGGAAGCACCATGTGGGCCGTCTCGCAGGCCGACCCGTTCCGGCGCATGGACGTACACGGCAGCATGAAGCTGTGGGACGACACCCACGGCACCACCACCAACTGGTCGAGCGGCGGCTACATCGGCAACTCCCGCATCTCCGGCCAGATCAACTCCGGAACCCAGCAGCAGTTCCTCACCCAGGACACCGCCATGGACGGCGGCTGGACCGGACACAACTGGAACATGGTCTTCGTCGGCGACACCGGTGCCCCTGCGACCAGTTTCCCCAATCCGCAGTACACCACCGTCGCCCAGAGCCCGGTGATGCGCGAGAAGCCGTTCATCTACGTCGACGGGTCGGGCAACTGGCAGGTGTTCGTTCCGTCAGTGCGCACCAATGTGCAGGGCCCGGACTGGGTCAACGGGACGGCCCCGGGCACCTCACTGCCGATCAGCCAGTTCTTCATCGTCAAGCCCGGTGACACCGCCACGACGATCAACAACGCGCTCGCCGCGGGCAAGAACCTGATCGTCACCCCGGGTGTTTACCATCTGTCGGCCCCGCTGAACATCACCCGCCCCGACACGGTGGTCCTGGGACTGGGCCTGGCCACTCTCGTGCCGGACAACGGCGTCTCCGCGATCACCACCGCCGATGTCGACGGCATCGACATCGCGGGGCTGCTGATCAGCGCCAACACCACCAACTCTAACACGCTGATGCAGGTTGGGCCGGCCGGCTCGACCGCCGGTCACACCGCCGACCCGATCGTGCTGCACGACGTGTTCTTCCGCATCGGCGGCGACATCGCCGGCAAGGCCACCCAGACACTGGTGATCAACAGCAACGACGTCATCGGTGACGACCTGTGGCTGTGGCGGGCGGACCACACCAACGGCGTGGGCTGGACGACCAACCCGGCCGCCAACGGGCTGATCGTCAACGGCAACAACGTGACCATGTACGGCCTGGCGGTGGAGCACTACCAGAAGTACCAGACCACCTGGAACGGCAACGGCGGCCGCACGTACTTCTACCAGAGCGAGACCCCCTACGACGTGCCCGACCAGGCCAGTTGGACCACCAGTGGAGGCGACCCCGGCTACGCCTCGTACAAGGTCGCCAATTCGGTCACCTCCCACGAGGCATGGGGTGTGGGTGTCTACGCCTACCTCCGCGACAACCCCTCCGTGGTACTCGGGCATGCCATCGAGGTGCCCACCACGTCCACGGTGAGGTTCCACAGCATGGTCACCACGGTTCTGGGCGGCGCCGGCACCATCAACCACATCGTCGACAACACCGGCAACCAGGTCACTGCCAGTAGCAACGTGGCCTACCTGGTCAGTTACCCGTAAGGCGCAGACCTGACGTCACACAGCAGAGGGGCCGGCCGGCCCAGGGGGGCATGACAACGGCCGGCCCTTTCGTGCGGCCGCCTCGGTGTGGGCCGTACGGCATGGGCCTCTCCGACTACGTCCCGAGAGGCATGCCCGAATCATGGAAAGCATTGGCTCATCTCAATACATTCGTGCAGGCGCTTCGTATATGAGGTATGGCTTCAACGGGAACACGGCATGCCGCGCCCTCCGATCTCGAGGACGCTCTCGCAGAGGTGCTGGCCGAGGTGGTGGGCGTCAACCAGGTACCGGTCGACGGTCATTTCTTCGACGACCTCGGTGCCGATTCCCTGGTGATGGCGCATTTCTGCGCGCGGCTGCGCAAGCGGGGGGATCTGCCCTCCGTGTCGATGAAGGAGATCTACCACCATCCCACGATCAGAGCTCTGGCGGCATCGGTAACCGGCCCGGCGCCTCCACGCCCCGCACTCCCCCAGAGTCCGCCTGCGGAGTTCCAGAGCCCGGGGACCGCGGCGGATGGCGCCAAGGGCGTGACGCACTACGTCCTGTGCGGATTCCTTCAGGCCCTCGCCTTCCTCGCCTACACCTGTCTCGTGGCGATGGCCGCGGGCTGGGGGTACGAGTGGATCTCCGCCGGGACGGGCCTGCTCGATGTGTATGTCAGGTCGGTGCTGTTCGGCGGCGTCGCCTTCCTGGGGCTGTGCACCCTGCCCATCCTCGTGAAATGGACGCTCATCGGTCGCTGGAAACCGGAGGAGATCCGCATTTGGTCCCTGCGGTACGTCCGCTTCTGGATCGTCAAGGCTCTGATCTCGTCGAACCCGCTGGTGTTGTTCGCCGGCTCGCCGTTGTACCCGGTCTACCTGCGGGCGCTGGGCGCCCGCATCGGGCGGGGTGCCGTCATCCTCTCCCGCCATGTGCCTGTCTGCACCGACCTGCTCACCGTAGGTGAGCACACCGTCATCCGTAAGGACTCCTTCTTCTCCTGTTATCGCGGCCACGCGGGCGTGATCCAGACGGGTCCGGTCAGCATCGGGACATCGGTGCTCATCAGCGAAGCCACGGTGATCGACATCTGCACGGTGCTGGGCGACGGAGCCCAGCTCGGGCATGCCTCCTCGCTGCACAGCGGGCAGATCGTGCCCGACGGCGAGCACTGGCACGGATCCCCGGCACAGCCGACCGAGATCAACTTCCAGGTCGTCGGCGAGCTACCGCACGCCTCGGTGCGCAGGGGCCTGCACAGTGTTCTGCAACTGGTGGTCGCGCTGTTCGGGTACGTGCCGTTCGCGGTCGGGGGCACGGTCATGCTGCTGGTCACTGTTCCGCGACTCAAGGCGATCATCGAGCCGGGGCCCGCGGTCCTGACCGGCGCCACCTTCTATGGCGATGTGGCGGAGGCTGCCGCGGTACTCGTCTTCGGCGGTGTGCTGCTCGACCTCCTGCTCGTCGGTCTGGTGCCCCGTGTGCTCCGCCTTGCCGTCGTACCGGGGCGCGATTACCCGTTGTACGGCTGGCGCCATTCGATGCACCGGGCTGTCGCTCGGCTCACCAACAGGAAACTGCTCACCCGCCTGTTCGGTGACAGTTCCGGCATCGTCCACTACCTGCGTGCCATCGGCTACCACTTCTCCCGTATCGAGCAGACGGGCTCGAATTTCGGCACGCTCGTGAAGCAGGACACCCCCTACCTGACTTCCGTCGGCGGCGGGACGATGGTTGCCGACGGGCTGTCGATCGTGAATGCCGACTTCTCCAGTACCGCGTTCCGGGTGTCCCCGACATCGATCGGGGCGCACAGCTTCCTGGGGAACTGGATCGCCTATCCGGCGCGGGCACGTACGGGCGCCAACTGCCTTCTGGCGACGAAGGTCATGGTTCCGGTCGACGGACCGATCAGGGAAGGCGTGGGACTGCTGGGCTCACCCAGCTTCGAAATCCCGCGGTCGGTCCTGCGTGACAGCCGCTTCGACCGGTTGAGAACCGGTGAAGTGTTTCGCCGTGGTCTTGCGGCGAAGAACAGGCACAACGCCGCCACCATGGGCTGGTACCTGCTGGTGCGGTGGATCTACGTGCTGGGTGCCATCCTGCTGGCCGCCGGAGCGGCCGACACCTATTCCCTGGTGGGCGCGCCCGCTTTCGCACTGGCCGATGTTCTCCTGCTGGTGTTCACGGTGGTGTACTTCGTCCTGGTCGAGCGGGTCGTCATTGCGTCGCATCCTCCTGGTGCCCTGTACTGCTCGATCTACGATTCCCGCTTCTGGTGGCGCGAGCGCTACTGGAAGGTGCCGTCGGAGTCGTATTTCCGCCTCTTCAACGGCACCCCGTTCAAGAGCGTGATCTGGCGGCTCCTGGGCGTCCGGATCGGGCACCGCGTGTTCGACGACGGCTGCTACATGTCCGAGCGGAGGATGGTGACCATCGGTGACGCGTGCACGCTGAACGCGGGAAGCGCCATCCAGTGCCACTCGCAGGAGGACGGCACGTTCAAGTCCGAGACGACTACCCTCGGTCACGGCTGCACCGTCGGAGTCGGTGCGCTCGTCCACTACGACGTGACGGTGGGCGACGACGCGGTGCTGGGCCCGGACTCCTTCCTCATGAAGGGCGAGGTGGTTCCCCCGCACTCCCGGTGGGCCGGGAATCCGGCTCGGGAGCTGGATCAGGGCCGCGACGATGCAGGAAGGTGCAGCCGATGACCATCGCACCCAACGTCCATGCGATCCGGCCCGACGAGGACGTCCAGCGGTCCGGTCCCGTCCGGGGTGGGCCCACCACGGTTCCGCGCTGGTGCAGCGCGCCGGTCACGGGCTTGGCCGAGCACGACGTCGCGATCCCCATGGACGTCATGACCGCGGCGCACCGGCTGGCCGACGACATGGCCGTGCCGATCGGCTCGGTGCTGCTGGCGGCGCACGCCAAGGTGCTCGCCGCGTTGTCCGGCGAGCAGGAAGTCACCACCTGCTACCTGGCCCGGCCGGACGCCCGGACGCTGCCGTGCAGGCTGTCGATGCGTCCCCCGACATGGAAGGCGCTGGTAGGGGAAGCCCGGCGCGCTGAAACGGACTCGCTGACACATCGGCAGGTCCCGGACGAGGGACTCCATGGCGCATCGGACCTTTCGGGACCGCCGAGTGAGGCCTCGTTCGTGGCGTTCCCCGCCGGCCTCTCAGCCGACGCCGGCCGAGGTGGCAGCCTCCCCGCCGGCACCGTGGTGCAGGTCATGTCGGTGCCGAGCGACAGCGGCCCCGTCCTTCGCCTGCGGTACCGTCGCGATGCACTGGACGCCGCGTGCGCCGCCCGGATCGCCGGATACCACCTGACCGCCCTGGCCTTGATGGCCGCCGATCCCAGCGCCCGGCACGGGCCGCAGAGCTTGCTGTCCGCCCAGGAGGTCCACTACCAGCTCCACGGACTCGCCGGGCCCCGCCGAGAGCTGCCCCATCGCTGTGTCCACGCACTGTTCGAGCAGCGTGTGCAGGACCACGCGCACTCCGTGGCCATCGTGCACGGGACCCGCCAGTGGACGTACACGCAGCTCAACGAACACGCCAACCAGGTGGCCCGGGCGCTCCTGAGGCGGGGAGCGAGCCGGGAGGATGTCATCGCGGTGGTGACGGAGCGCAACCTGAACTGGGCGGCCGCCGTGCTGGGAGTTCTCAAGGCCGGCGGTGTCTACCTGCCCGTCGACCCCAACTTCCCCGCCGAACGCACGGCGATTATGCTCGCCCGCGCCGGATGCCGGCTCGCGCTGACCGAGTCCGGCAGCGCCAGCGCGCTCTCCCAAGCCGTCGAGACACTGCCCGAGGTGCGGACAGTGCTGGTCGAGGCGGCCTACGCGGAGACGCACGCGGCGGGCAACGTGGACATCGACGTGTCCCCGGAGCAGCTCGCCTACATCTACTTCACGTCCGGCTCCACCGGGGAGCCCAAGGGCGCGATGTGCGAACACGTAGGAATGGTCAACCACATCCACGCCAAGATCGACGACTTGGGGATCGGTGAGGGGCAGGTCGTCGCCCAGACGGCGCCTCAGTGCTTCGACATCTCCCTGTGGCAGCTGGTGGCGGCGCTTGTGGTCGGCGGGCGGACGCTGCTCGTTCCGCAGGAGGTGATCGAGGACGTTCCGCGCTACCTCGACACCGTCGCCGACGGACACGTCAGTGTCCTGCAGGCCGTGCCCTCGTACCTCGACGCCGTGTTGTCCTTCCTCGAGAAGTGCCCACGGGAGCTGCCCGACCTCCGGTGCGTGTCGGTCACCGGGGAGGCCCTCAAGAAGGACCTCGTACGACGCTGGTTCCGCGCCCAGCCCGGGGTGAGGCTCGTCAACGCCTACGGACTCACCGAGACGTCGGACGACACCAACCACGAAATCATGGACCGGCTGCCGGACACCGAACGGATCCCACTGGGGCGTCCGGTCAACAACGTGCAGGTCCGCGTCGTCGACGAAAACCTGTCACTGGTGCCGCTCGGCGCTCCCGGGGAGATCGTCTTCGGCGGAGTCTGCGTCGGCCGCGGCTACGTCAACGACCCCGAGCGCACGCGCCAGTCGTTCACGGCCGATCCCTACCGTGTCGGCGACCGGCTCTACCGAAGCGGCGACTTCGGCCGCTGGCTGCCCGGGGGCACGCTGGAATTCCTCGGCCGCAGGGACAGCCAGGTCAAGATCCGCGGATTCCGCGTGGAGATCGAGGAGGTGGAGAACGCCCTGCTGAACGTACCGGGCGTGCACGCGGGCGCAGTCACGCTCGCTCCGGGCGATCAGGGCCGGCACCTGGTGGCCTTCTGCTGCGGTACGCCCCCGCTTCCCGACAGCGTCCTGCGGGACCACTTGGGCAGGCGACTGCCCGCCTACATGGTTCCGTCAGCGTTCCACTGGCGCACCGACCTCCCGCTGACCGTGAACGGCAAGGTCGATCGCGGGGCCCTTGCGTCGCTCGCCATGGAGCTCGACAACGCGGGGCCCCACGACAGGTGTGGCGCGACGGCCGCACAGGCCGGCGAACCACCGCGCACATCGACGGAGAAGCGTTTGGCCGCCGCCTGGGCTGCGGTGCTCGGCGTCCCGCAGCACCGGATCGGGCGGCACGACCACTTCTTCGACGATGTCGGCGGCACGTCCCTCACGGCGCTTCGGCTGGCCATCCGGCTCGATCGAGCGGTGTCCCTGAAGGACCTCACGCTCCATCCGGTCCTCGCCGATCTGGCCCGCCTGCTCGACGCCCGCGTCGCGTCACCCTCCACCGATACGTGAACCGATGCCGGAGGCGATGCGAGATGTCGTCCTCGTTCACCACCCGCCCGGTCGATCCGGACCTCCGGCTCGGCCCCATAGCCGTACTGACCACCGGACCGGCCGGCGATCCGGCCCGCTGGGCGGCCGAACACCGGAGCCTGCTGCGGAACCTTGTCACCGAGCACGGTGCCGTCATGGTGCGTGGTCTGGGGCTGCACGACGTGTCCGGGGCAGCCTCCGTCTTCACCCGGGTGGCCACCGGCCTGATGGACGAGAAGGAGGCGTTCGCCGCGCGGCGCTCCTACGGAAGGGGCGTGTACTCGTCGTCGAAGTGGCCGCCCAACCAGCCGATGTGCATGCACCACGAGCTCAGTTACGCCCTCCGGTTCCCCGGCATGATGCAGTTCGCCTGTCTGCGCGCGCCCACCGGCGGCGGTGCGACCGCCCTGGCCGACTCGCCGACCGTCCTGGACGCCCTGCCCGACGACCTGGTCCGGCGGTTCGAGCACGAGGGCTGGCAACTCGTCAGGAACTACCACGACGACATCGGCGCTCCCTGGACCGAGGCCTTCGGAACCGACGACCGCACGGCCGTCGAGGACTACTGCCGCACCGCCGCGATCGAGTTCGCCTGGCAACCGGACGGCGGCCTGCGCACCAGGCAACGCCGCAGCGCCGTGATCCACCACCCGCTCACGGGGCGGCGCTGTTGGTTCAACCAGATCGCGTTCCTCAGCGAATGGACCCTGGATCCGGAGATCCGGGAGTACCTGGTGGATCTCCATGGCGCCGAGGGGCTGCCGTTCACCACCCGTTACGGCAACGGCGGTGCGGTGTCGCAGGACACCGTCGACCTCATCAACGAGGTCTACCGGGCTCACACCGTACGCGAACCATGGCAGCACGGCGATCTGCTCCTGGTCGACAACCTGCGGACCGCGCACAGCAGAGAACCCTACGAAGGACCCCGCGACGTCCTGGTCGCGCCGGCGGACGCAGTGCACCTGGCCGACTGCTCGCCCACCGTCGAGGTGATGACGTCATGACCACCACCTACTCCCCCGCCCCCCGGCTCACGCCGTCCGACACACTGAAGGTGCCTCCCTTCGCCGTCGTCTCCGGCGCGCAGGTGCGGCGTGTGCTGCAGGGACGCGAACAGCACATCGTGGAGCTGGTCCAGGCCGCCTACCGGCTGCACGCGGCAGGAGACTCGGTGAACCCGCCCTCCTCTTTCCTGCGTCTCCACGACCGTCCCGCCGCCCGCATCATCGCGCTGCCCGCCTCGCTCGGCGGCGAGACGAGGGTCGACGGGCTCAAGTGGATCTCCAGCTTTCCTCGGAACGTGACCGCCGGCATCCCTCGGGCATCGGCGGTGCTCATCCTCAACGACCATGACACCGGCTATCCGTTCGCATGTCTCGAAAGCTCGATCATCAGCGCGTCCCGAACGGCCGCGTCGGCCGCGCTGGCGGCCGACTGGCTCAGCCGGCACCGGGCGCGCCCCACCCACGTGGGCTTCGTCGGAACAGGTCTGATCGCGCGCTACATCCACACGTTCCTGGCCGGCACCGGCTGGTCGTTCGAGAACATCGGCGTGTTCGACGTGGATGCGGACAGTGCGGCAGCCTTCCGTTGCTGTCTGGAGCAGTCCGGGGCTGTCGGGCGCGTCACCGTGCACGACAGCGCCGAACAGGTCATCCGCCTCAGCGACCTGGTGGTCTTCGCCACGGTGGCCGCTCGTCCCCACATCCATGACCCGGCGTGGTTCGCGCACAGTCCGGTCGTGCTGCACATATCGCTGCGCGACCTGGCTCCCACGGTGCTGCTCGCGGCGACCAACATCGTCGACGACGTGGAGCACTGCCTGCGCGCCGGCACATCTCCGCACCTGACCGAACAGCTCACCGGGAACCGGCAGTTCCTCCACGGCACGCTGGATGACGTCATGGCCGGGCGGACCATCCCGCCGCCGGGCCGGGCCGTGGTCTTCTCGCCCTTCGGCCTGGGGGTACTCGATCTCGCGGTCGGCAAGTACGTCTACGACCAGGTCGCCGAGTCCGGAGAACTGCACCTCGTCGACGACTTCTTCCATGAGCTGAACCGCTACGGATGAGACGCCTACGGCGCCGTCGCGCACCGAGCCGCTGCAACCCACGGAGGCCATCGTGCCCGTCATATCCGACCCCTACAGCTTCAACGAGGAGGACCTCTACGTCGACCTGCAGGCGATCTGCGGGCAGCCGCTCTTCCTGAAATGCGAGGGCTTCAACTTCGCCGGTTCCATCAAGCTGAAGCCGGCCATCGAGATGGTCGAGGCCGCGGAACGGGCGGGGGGCATGACACCCGAGTCGGTCCTCGTCGAATCCTCCTCGGGCAACATGGGCGTGGCCCTGAGCGTGATCGCGGCCAGCAAGGGATACCGGTTCCTGTGTGTGACCGACTCGCGCTGCAACCTGTCGACCCGGTTGTTGATGGAGGCGCTCGGCGCCCAGGTCCACGTGGTCACCCAGCCCAGCCCGCACGGGGGCTTCCTCGGTGCTCGTATCGACTACGTCCGTAGGAAATGCGCGCAGAACGAGAGGTACGTGTGGCTGAGCCAGTACACCAACGCCAACAACTGGAAGGCGCATTATCACAGGACGGCCCCGGCGATCGCACGCTCCTTCCCTGGCCTCGACGTCCTGTTCGTCGGAGCGGGCACCACCGGAACACTGATGGGTTGTGCGCGCTGGTTCAGGCGCTGGCACCGACCCGTGCGGATCGTCGCGGTCGACACCGTCGGCTCGGTGACCTTCGGCGGGGCTCCCGGACGCCGGATGCTTCCCGGTCTGGGCATGAGCGTGCGTCCGCCGCTGCTGGACGCGTCCTACGTGGACGAGGTGATCGAAGTCCAGGAGGCCGACACCATCCGGGCTTGCCATCACCTGGCAAGGCACGGTTTTCTCTTCGGGGGTTCCACGGGCACCGTGGTCAGCGGGGCGGTCGACTGGCTGACCCGGTGCGACACGCAGGCCCTCACCGCGGTGGCGATCGCGCCGGACCTCGGCGAGCGCTATCTCGACACCGTCTACCAAGCCAACTGGATCCAGGACCTGTACGGCGAAGACGTCTTGACGGGCAATGCGCGGCCCCACGCCGATCGACGTGGATCCCGTCCCGCACCGTCGGCGCGGTCACCCGGCAGGCGGCCGTAGACGTCGGTGAGGATGCTGGTTGCAGATGGTTCGAGGGTCGTGCCGCCCGGGCTGTCACCGCTCCGGCACGGCCGGCAGCGTCCGGGACCGCACCACCGCAACGGCCGTCAGGACCAGGCCTGCCCCCACCACGAAGCGCCCGTCGAAACGCGCCGGCGCCGTCTTCTCGACGCGGGGCTCGAGCAGGCGCCCATGAAAGGTTGCGTCGCAAGGGTCCACGGTGACGAACACGTCGGTGAAATCCAGCCACTTGTGGGTCAGCGGGAAGGAACCACGCCTTGTAGATGCTCTCCTTGGCGCTGAACAGGACCCTGTCCCAGCAGACGGGGCCCGGAGGCAGGTCTCTGAGAGCCGCCGTCTCCGGCGGGGTGGTGATCGCTTCCAGGACACCGGCCGGCAGCCCCTCGTGAGGCTCGCCGTCAATGCCCACCGCCGCCAGGTCGCGTTCGAGCGCCACCGCCGCGGCGCAGTAGCCGCGACAGTGCGTGATGCTGCCGACCATGCCGTGCGGCCACATCGGTTCGCGACACGCCCCGATCAGCACTGCGGAGGCCGGCCGCCCCAGCGCTCGCATGGCGCGCCGGGCACAGGTCCTGCCGGCGGCGAACTGCCATCTCCTGTGCTCCGCCACCCGCCCCAGAGCCGCCGCCTCCTCGGGCAGGACGTCAACATCGCCCTCGTGCCCCAGGATCTGCTCGGCACGCGCCGCGGCCGGCAGGAGCGCGACGAGCGACACCGTCGGTCCCGGTACGAACGGCACGGGCATGGTGTCAAACCCCTCATCGTCACCGAACACCGGCGCTTGCCGGAGACGGAGCCCTGACAGCAGTTTCACCCACCGGCGCGTCCTGCGCACCTGCCCTCAAATCGCCACGGACGAGGCACGGCGGAGGGCGGTACCGGGCTCCTGATGCCGACCGGGCTGCGACAACCGGTGTTCCGGGTCCAGGACCACCTGGAAGCCGCAGTTCGACGCAGCACGCGTCGGGCCGTGGGGCGAGGACCGCGGCCGCGCCTCGTGCCCTACTCGGGTGTCCCGGTTCCACCGGTGGCGTTCCAGTCGACCAACTGGACGATCACACCGTTGGGGTCCCGCACCTGGAAGGCGCGCTCGCCCCACTCTTCTTCGGTCAGCGGCATGGTGACCGTGACGCCCTCGGCGCGCAGGCGCGCCAGCTCGCCCTCGAGGTCGTCGACGACGAAGGCGAGGATGAGTCCGGCGGCGTGCTCGTCGCGCTGGTCGGCCGGGAGTGTCCGGAGCCCCCGCCGCAGGAAGACGACGTTCATGCCGACGTCGTCGCGCGTCAGGGACGCGAATCCGTCGGCGGCCATCTCCTCATGGAACCCGAAGTGCGTGCGGAGGAAGGCGCTGGACGCCTGGACATCGGCGACGTTGAGTGACACGGCACTGGAAGTGACCTTCACGGAGGCTCCTCGGTCCTGGTTTCTCTGTCCTACTTTCTCTATACGCCGTACAATGTACTCGGTACAGAGTTGCGGTGCGAGAAGATTGGGCCGTGCTTACCGACCGAACCAGTGCGGGCGACCCGGCCCGCACCCTGCAACTGCTGTGGCGTGAGGCCGCCCCCGACCGGGGCCGTGGGCCACGGCGCGGGCTGAGCATCGACGCGGTGGTCGAGGCGGCCACCGCCATCGCCGACGCCGAAGGCCTGGACGCGGTGACCATGCGCCGCGTGGCCCGGGAACTCGGCGTGGTGCCGATGACGCTCTACACGTACGTGCCCGGCAAGGCCGAGCTCCTCGACCTCATGCTCGACGCCGCCTACGCCCGCATGCCCCGCACCGACACAGCCGGACAGCCCTGGCGCCAACGCGTCACCGCCGTCGCCGCCGAGAACAAGGCACTCTTCGAACGCCACCCCTGGGCCGCGGCAATCTCCACCTCCAGGCCCCCGCTGGGCCCCGGACTGATGCAGAAGTACGAGCACGAACTGTCGGCGTTCGCAGGCCTCGGTCTGAGCGACATCGACATGGACGACTGCCTCACCTACCTGCTCACCTTCGTACAGGCATGCGCCCGCGCCGCCGCCGACGCCCGGGCCGCCCAGCACGACAGTGCCATGAGCGACGAACAGTGGTGGCGGGTCAACGCCCCGCTCCTCGACCGGGTCCTCGACCCCGACGCCTACCCCACCGCCGTCCGCGTCGGCACCGCGGCGGGCACCGCACACGGCACCGCCTACGATCCCGACCACGCCTACGTCTTCGGCCTGCAACGCACCCTCGACGCCTTCGCCGCCCTCATCGGCCGAAGCAGCGACGCGAACGCGCCCACCTCGACGTGAAGGCGTCGGGTCCGCGGCGGAAGGCGACCGGCGCGCCGCGGTCGTGGCCGACCAGTGCGAACGGCTCGTGTCCGCGGGCGCGGGCCGGGGTGACGATGTTCCGGGGTGCGCCTACAGGTCGAACTCCACGTGCTCCACGTCGGTGAACTCCACCTCAAGGCCCTGGGCGCGGCGGCCGCGGTCACGGAAGTAGATCTCGCCCAGGCCCTCGGCTGCGATGTGGCGCAACTGCTGCTCGGTGGCCCCTTGTTCCTGGGCGTCAAAAAGACGGGCCGCGAACTCGGGGGGCAGCGCCACCGTCAGGTGACGCTGCCTCGGGTCGTCGGTGGTGCCCGGGGCGGCGGTGTAGCCGAAGCGGGCGCGGGTGTCGATGACGATGCCGGTGGTGCTGGCGGCCTGCTGCTTGGCCCGGGCGCGGATCTGCGGCTGCCGGCGTCTGCGGACCTCGCGCTCGAGCCGCTCCGCGAGCTCCGGGCGGGGCTTTCTGAGCGGTCCTTGACGTAGCGCTCGACGGTTCGCTGCGTGATGCCGAGCAGCTCGGCCACCGGCCTGGTGCCCTTCAACTGCTTGACGAGGTACCGCATCCGCGCGCCCGCGCTCTTGGGGACCGGGCGGGTGAACGCCTTCTGCAGGGCCTCTTCGAGGCCGTCCCCGACCGTGTCCATCGGTCAGCCCCTTTCCCACTCCCCGCTGTCGGCGGCGGTGATGTGACCGTCCTTGATGTGGCGGGCGGGGTTGAGGTCCTGGCCGTGCCTCTCGCGCACCTCTTCGGCCCACAAGGTCGTCCGGGTGTCCTCGTGCTTGACCATCCCCGGCAGGACGCCGAGCCGCAAGCTGCCGGCCGCTGCCCCCTTACCCTGGCGCAGGAAGCGTACGGATTCCGTACGACCGGCGTGCACTTGGCGTACGAAGAGCTTGGAGGGGCCGGCGTCGGCTGTGAAGCGGCCGAGTTCGGCAGTGAGGTCGGCGACGAACTCAGCGGCGTGGTCAGGGTCCTGCTGCCGTGGCTTGTCCGAGCCGGGCGGAACGCGGCCGGTCGCACCGAGCGGAAGTCCGGCCCAAGCCGGGGGACCGCACGGCGGCGGGTCCGCCCCGGCGCCTCGCCGTCGGCGGCTGCGCGAACGGCATGCCGCGTCGACGGTGGTCAGTCCCGATCGTCCATGGGGGCGGCTTGCCCTCCCTGTTCGCCTCCTTCCGGGAGCCGTTCGACGAGGAGCATCGCCGCATCGTCCGTCAGACGGCCCCCGGTGTGGCGGATCAATCCGTGGTGCAGCTGTTCGAGGAACTCCGACGGAGTGCACTGATGCGCCGCTTCCATCGCGTGGTGCAGGGGGAAGAAGTCGCCGTCGGGGCTGCGCGCTTCGATCACGCCGTCGGTGTGCAGCAGCAGACGGTCGCCGGGCTCGAACGGATAGCTCTCCGCCTCGACGGAAGTGCCGGTGACGAGATCCTCCAGGCCCAGCGGCGGCAGTGGCGAGGTGGGCGTCAGGGCCTCGACCTTGCCCTTGCGCAGTACCAGCGGCGGCGGATGCCCGCGATTGACCACCTGGACCGTGGACCTGTCGGACACCTGCGCCACGACCGCGGTGACGAAGTCCTCGGCCCGTTCCTCCTCATGGCCGTGATCGAACGCGTTTCTCCCGGCGCACTGCCGTTCGAGTGCGGCCGCGCAGTGGTTCGTCACCTCCACCAGTTCGGCGTCATAGTGCGCGGCCTCCCGGAAGGCACCCAGGACCGCGGCGGCCAGGCGCACGGCAGGCAGGCCCTTGCCACGGACGTCCCCCACGATCATCCGGACCCCGTACCGGGTGTGCACGGCCTCGTACAGATCGCCGCCGATCTGGGCCCCCGTCTCCGCCGCCCGGTACATGCTGGCCATCTGCACCGGGCCCAGCCGGGCGGGCACGGGCGGCAGCACCACTCGTTGGGCCGCCATGGCGACGCGGCGAACCTGGTCGAGCTCGCTCTGCCTGCGCATGCGCATGGTGTTGCTCATGACGATGCTGGCCACCGACACCACAAGAAGTGACAGGAGGTTGCTGTACGCCTGGCCGCCCCAGCTCTGGTGGAGGATCGCGGTGATCACGGTGACGGCAAGAGATCCGGCCGCTGCCGCAAGGGTGCCCTTCGGCCCCATCGTGAGCGACGCCAAGGCAGGCATCGCCGCGAGGATGGGACCGGTGACCACAGCGTGTGCGGGCGAGAGCTCGATGCCCAGCGCCAACATGATGATCACGAACGGCACACACTGCGCGAGTCTGAAAAGGACCCCGCTGTGACCGTCCGCCCCTGATGGATCAGGTGAGCCGAGCAGCAGCGACCGCATGGCTACAGCCTGCCTCGCTGAAGGCCCGCGCTCCACTCAGGGCAAGACACCCTCCAGTTCGACAACCGGTCGCATGTCTGACGCTGTCCTCGGACTTCCAGGACGTGGCCCGGTCATCAGGAACAGTGGCTTCGCGAAGGACGGCTGCCGGAGGCCTTCGCCGACCTACCGGATGCGATTCCCGGGTGGGGAGAGCCCTTCGCCCAGTGCGGCGATCGCTGCCGGCCCGTGGCCGGCGGCGAGCAGCGGGGTGCGCACGTCGAGGTCGAGGTCGGGGAGGTAGCCGAGCAGGACGTCGGCCGGTCCCTCCATCCGCAGACGGCCGAGTGCGGCGGGCAGCAACAGGCTCTCGGCCCGGGCCGGTGGCTCCCGTCCGCCGGGGGTGGCCACGGTGACGGGCGGCCCCGCGTTGCTGAGGACCAGCGCGGTGTGGAACTCGCGCAGCAGGGGCGCGGCGGTACCGACCCGCCACCGCTCCAGGGCGAAGTGGGGGCCGGCGCACAGCACGGTGCGCTCGACGCCGTCGTCGACCCGCACGCTCAGGCCGGACCGGAAGTCGGGGCGCGGCTCGGGCCGCCACTCGTCCAGGAGCCGTTCCAGGTTGGTGTGCCACTCCTGGTCCGTGATCGGCGAGCCGTCCTCCATCCGGTGGCGCATGGCGTGCTGCTGGATGTCGGAGGTCTGCTCGATCTCGTAGACGAGGGTGCCCGGGCCGAAGCTGTGCAGGGTCCCGCCGGGGACGTACAGGGTCTGCCCGGCGCGTACCGGCAGGCGGCGCAGGACCGCGTCGAAGTCCTGTGCCAGCAGGGCCCGGTGGAGCCGGTCGCGGTCGACGCCGGGTTTGACGCCGGCCAGGGCGGTGGCGCCGGGGGCGGCTTCCAGGATGTGCCAGGCCTCGGTCTTGCCGTTGGGGCGGCCCTCGAGGCGGCGGGCGGCTTCGTCGTCGGCGTGCAGGTGGACCGGGAGCGGCCCGGTGGCGTCGATGAACTTCGTCAGCGCGGGGAAGCGCTCGCCGCGCCAGCCGCGTCCGACCAGTTCCTCCGGACACACCTCGACCGGTTGTCGCAGGGTGCGCCCGGCCAGTGGCCCCTCCGTCACCACCGCGCCGTCCCCGTCGACGTCGCTGACCTCCCAGGTCTCGGCGACCAGACCGTCGGGCAGGCCCGCGCGGCCCCACCGGTCGGCCAGGACACGGCCGCCGAAGACGTGCTGTTTCACCGGGGCGGTCAGCCGCAGCGGGTACCAGTCCACGAGGTACATTCTCTCGCTGCCCTGTGGGGGGATGAGGCAGGAGCGGGGCGACGCCGCCTCCGGGCTCCGGGCTCCGGGCTCCGGGCTCCGGGCTCCGGGGGACGGCTACCCGGGAGCATTCGGGAGAAACAGCTCACATCATCCGGGCGCTCGGTGGTCGGTTGTTCCGTATGCCGGTCAGTTGTTCCGTATGCCGGTCAGTCGCGGCTCGGTCGACTGCCCGGTCGCCGGACCCGGGCGTGCAGGATGAGGGCGAGCACTCCACCGAGGGTGGTGTCGACCGCGCAGTAGAGGGCGGAGTCGCCCGGGGGTGCGGCCACGACTTGCAGGAACAGCAGGACGTATCCGGCGATGCATGCGCAGAACAGCCCGTAGTTCACCGGCTGCACCGTGAACGCGCCCCACAGCAGGACCGTCACCGCCGCCACCAGGGCGGCTCCCCGCAGCGGGACCGCATCGGCCACGATTCCCACGGCGAGCACCCCGATCAGGGTGCCGGCCCAGCGGTCCACACCTCGGCTTGCGGTGGTGACCCAGACGGGTCTGAGGACGTTCAGCAGCGTCAGGGTGATCCAGTAGCCCCGCTGGCCCGGCAGCAGCCGTTCGGCGGCCGTCTGCGCGAGGGCCAGCCCCAGGGCGAGCCGGAAGGCGTGCCAGCGGGCCAGCGGATCCGGCTGCGTGAGCGCCCGGCCTGTCGACCGCAGCACGGCCCGGATCGGTGGGCGGTCCCGGCCCGGGTCGGTACGCGGACACGGTGCGGGCGGCCACGCCCGCAGTGCGGCCCGGAGAGTGGCTCTGCGCAGCACCGTCCCCAGCATGATCTGGGTGAGGCCGCCGGTCACGATGCCCGCGGCCAGCAGCGCCGCGGTGCCGACCGGCTGCGGGGACCGGCCCAGCGCGACGAATCCCACCATGGCCTGCACCCCCATGGCGGAAGCCGCCTGACCGGGACGGGCTAGCAGCCCTGCGACCGCTCCGAGGAGGGCGAGCACGGCAATCGAGACGGCAGGCGTGCGCGCCGTGATCATGCCCAGGAAAGCCGCTGTGGCCAGCGCGGCCAGCGACACGCACATGGCCGCGCGGGGACGGGAGAGCCCGGGGTGGTGCCCACCGCCCCGGCGTTGACCGCGCCCGCGGCGACGATCATGCCCGGCCGCGGCCCCCACAGGGCCGTCGCGGCGGCGAGCACCGCACCGGCCCCGAGGGCGTAGCGCAACCCGGCCCACGGCAGGGCCTTCGACCAGTCCATGTCCCTGGCCCGTCCGAGTACCTCGGCGAGCCGCCATCGGCTTTCCCGCACCGCGGCCGTTCTCCGGCTCAGAAGTCCGCTTCCCTGCCAGGAGTGGCCATCCTCTCCGAATGTATGCAGTGCCGCCACCGACGCACTCGGCCGTCGCCCGTGCCCGCGCCTCGAGCTGCCCGGGCTCTGTCGCAGCCGGGGCACCGGCGTAGACAGCGATCTGATCGGCTCGACGCTCCCGCACCTCCTGGGACGTCAGCCCGGGGGTACAGCGTGGGCACCCCACCGCCGGAGCCGTCCAGGTCCACGGCTCTGGCCGCAGTTCCGTGAACGGCGCGTGAGGTTGCCGGTCAGCCCAGCGAGGCGCTCGCTGCACGCAATTCGTTCAGGGCCGTCAGGATGTACCCGGCGAGGTCGTCCTTGCCGTCACGGTCGCCCTCGGACCATTGGGCGTATCCCCGTTTGAAGGCGAGGACGCCCAGCTCGCCCGCCAGAGCCGCGGTCGGATCGGGTATGCCGCGGGCGACCAGAGCGGTCGTCATCGCGGCCGCGAGGCTGACGCTCTTGAGGGCGTCACGCTCTTGGAGTTCGTCGCTGGCGGCGACGGCCGCCTTCAGGCGAGGCGCGAGCTCGCGGCTCATGGGGCCCATCGCACTCGACGCGCGCTCCAGACCGGCGGCGACCGCCTCAAGCGGGCTGGCGTCAGCGGGCGCGTCGGCGATCCCCTCGGTCAGCAGTCGGCTCAGCGTCTCCTGTCCGGCCACCAGCAGCTCGCGCTTGTCGGGGAAGTGCCGGAAGAAGGTGCTCTTGGTGACTCCTGCGCGCTCGGCGATCTGCGCGACCGTCGTGGCGTCGTACCCCTGCTCGGTGAACAGGTCGACGGCAGCCACGACGAGGCGTTCGCGTGCGCCTGGTTCCCATCTACCCATGGTCACCATCCTAGGTGATGGGACTCTTGTCCCATCACTGCAGTAGAGTGATGGGACAAGAGTCCCATCACTCGTGGGGGAGTTTTCCATGCGCGTTTTTGTCACCGGCGGCACCGGTCTGATCGGTTCCGCTGTCGTCGCCGAACTGCTCGACAACGGCCACACCGTCCTCGCACTCGCTCGCTCCGACGCATCCGCGCAGGCCGTAGAGGCGGCCGGTGCCGAGCCCCTCCGGGGAGCCCTCGCCGACCTGGACACCCTTCGCGCCGGCGCCGCCCGGGCCGACGGGGTGATCCACCTCGCGTTCGACCACGACTTCAGCAGCCCCGACACCATGGCGAAGTCGGTCGCGGAGGAGGGTGCCGCCCTCGCGGTCCTCGGCGAGGAACTCGTCGGCAGCGACCGCCCCCTCGTCACCTGCTCGGGCACGCCCTACGTACCCGGCCGCGCCTCCACCGAGGCCGACCCGCTGATGACCGAGGGGCCGCTCGGCGGTCGCGGTCGTGCGGTCACGTCGGTCCTGGGCCTGTCCTCGCGCGGGGTCCGCAGCAGCGCCGTACGCCTGCCGCGCACGGTTCACAACCAGGGCTCCGGCGGATTCGCTGGCCTGTTGACCGACATCGCACGCCGGACCGGGGTGTCCGGTTACCCGGGTGACGGCGCACAGCGTTGGCCGGCCGTGCACGCGCTCGACGCGGCAGTCCTCTTCCGGCTCGCCCTGGAACAGGCGGAAGCGGGTACCTCCTGGCACGCCGTGGCCGACGAGGGGGACAAGGTTCGCGATATCGCCACGGTCATCGGCCGACGGCTGGGCCTGCCGGTCGAGTCGGTATCGGCGGAGACCTTCGGCCCCCTCGGCCAGATCTTCGCAAGCGACCAGCCCTCGTCCAGCGCGTACACCCGGCGGGCGCTCGGCTGGGAGCCCAAGCATCCCAGCCTGCTGGAGGACCTGGAGAACATCCAGCCCTGACCGGCGACCGGGACGTTCGGGCGGGCCCCCTGCCGGAACGATCCGCCGTTCCCCTCGCTGACCCGGGGATTCACGGAACTGAACTGCGGCCAGAGCCCCGAAACCGCCTACAAGCGCTCTCCGGTCTCACCTACGCAGCCACGGCGGGAGTTCGCGGGCCGGCTGATAGACGGCCGGGTGCTGCCCTGCACCTCTTCAGCTATTTGCTCAGCACGGGCCGTCCCTGGGCGGTGAAGGGATGCGCCGGAAGCCTGGATCGTGCCCATCCGAGAGAGGGGCGGACACTGACCGAGATGCGAGGAGAGTCCGCGCATGGCACCGAGCGAGGACGAGGACCGCCGCCGGGCGGAGAAGGCCCGGCCGGTCGGTTCGGCCGGAACGGGCCGTGGCTGTCGCCTTCGAATGCACGACGTGACCGCGTGGCTGAGAAGCTGAGCAGCTTCAGTAGGGTCTGTCCGGCGGATCTTGCCGGGCTCTCCCTGAGCACAGCCGGTGCTGTGGCACTTGACGGTGCTTCCGATCAATTGAGTCGACACCCGTTCCGAGCTGCGGGAAACTCCCCGCGATGACTCAACGAACCGACACGCCTCCCACGTGGGACGAGCGTACGCAGCTGGCCACCTTCCTGGACTACGCCCGTGATACCGCGCGAGCCAAGTGTGAGGGCGTATCCGCCGAAGATGCTCGCAAGGCCCCACTCCCGAGTTCACCGCTGATGACGTTGTGCGGGCTGATCAATCATCTGCGGTGGGTCGAGTACTACTGGTTCCAAGTGATGTTCCTGGGCGAGGAGCTTGCGGGGCCGCTCACCGAGGCGACCGACGATGATCCCGATCCTGAGATGCGGACAGCAGTCGACATCCCGTTGCCCCAGCTTCTCGCCGAGTACGAGGAGCAGAGTGCCCGCTACCGTCGCCTGGTGTCCGACCACGAGCTGAACTCAACGGCCAAGCGTCCCATCAGCGACGGCCGCCACGTCGACCTGCGCTGGGTGATCCTCCACCTCATTGAGGAGACGTCCCGCCACAACGGCCACCTCGACGTCGTGCGTGAGCTCGTCGACGGGCGGACCGGCGCCTGAGATCTCGTGCGAGTCACGAGCGGAGCCAGAGCCGGATCGAGGCGAGGGTGACGGTGCCGTGGAACACATAGGCGCGTTTGTCGAACCTGGTGGCAACGGCGCGGGAGTTCTTGAGTGCCAAGATGGTCCGTTCGACTTCGTTCCTGCGCTTGTAGATCGTCTTGTCGAAGCCGGCGGGCCGTCCGCCCTTGCTGCCGCGGCGTTTGCGGTTGGCTCGCTGGTTCTTCGGCTCGGGGATGGTGTGCTTGATCTGCCGTCTGCGCAGGTAACGGCGGTTGCGGCGGGAGGAATACGCCTTGTCACCGCCGAGGTGGTCCGGGCGGGTGCGGGGGCGTCCGCCGCCGAGGCGGCCGACACGGATGCGTTCCATGACGGGGATGAACTGCGGGGCATCGCCCCACTGGCCTGGAGTGATCAGCAGGGCCAGGGGACGGAGCCCGCCTTCCCCAGCCAGATGGATCTTGGAGGTGAGGCCGCCCCGGGAGCGTCCGAGCCCTTCGTCGGGACGGTGTTGCCGGGGCGCGCGCCTTTTCCCGATCTGCGGGGACCTCGGGGTGGCCGCGTCGAACCACGCGGCGCGACGTCTGGTCGCGGCCCCCTACCGCAGCGGCGGTCAGGCGCAGTACGTACCGCGCAGCGTGCCCGAGCCGCTCGGCGAGCGGTTCGCCGCCACGCGGGAGTGGGCGCTGCACCGGCTCGGCGAACCCCTCACCCTCGAGGTGCTCGCCCGGCATGCGGCGGTGTCGGCCCCGCACGTTCTCGCGGCGCTTCGTCGAGGACACCGGGTACACGCCGATGCAGTGGGTCATGCGCGCCCGCATCGACGCGGCCCGCGAACTGCTCGAGCGTTCGGAGCGGAGCATCGAGCAGATCGCCGCCGACGTCGGTCTCGGCACCGGTGCCAATCTGCGGCTGCACTTCCAGCGGGTCCTCGGCACCACACCCAGCGAGTACCGGCGCACCTTCGCCCGGGGCGAGTAGCCCGGCTGCCACTTGGCGCGATCCTTGCGGACCCTGGCGATCACGCCGCTGTCCCGGGCGGATGCCGCACGGGACCCTGGTGGCGAACCGAAGGGACACCACTCGTGACTCGCATCGCCATCAACGGATTCGGCCGCATCGGACGCAACGTGCTGCGCGCACTGCTCGAACGGGACAGCGGTCTGGAGGTCGTCGCCGTCAACGACCTCACCGAGCCCACCACGCTCGCACGGCTGCTCGCCTACGACACGACGGCCGGTCGACTGGGTCGCCCGGTGACCGTCGACGGGGACGCCCTCGTCGTGGACGGCCGCCGCATCACGGTGCTCGCCGAGCGGGAACCTGCGCAGCTGCCGTGGGCCGAGCTCGGCGTCGACATCGTGCTCGAGGCCACCGGCCGTTTCACATCGGCGAAGGCCGCCCGCGCCCACCTGGACGCGGGCGCGAAGAAGGTGCTCGTCAGCGCGCCGTCGGACGGCGCCGATGTCACTCTCGCGTTCGGGGTCAACACCGACGCGTACGACCCGGCCGTGCACACGATCGTCTCGAACGCCTCGTGCACGACCAACGCGCTCGCACCGCTGGCCGCGGTGCTCGACGAACTCGCCGGCATCGAGCACGGCTTCATGACGACGGTGCACGCCTACACGCAGGAGCAGAACCTGCAGGACGGTCCGCATCGCGACGCCCGCCGCGCCCGCGCCGCCGCCGTCAACATCGTGCCGACCACGACGGGCGCCGCGAAGGCGATCGGCCTCGTGCTGCCGAACCTCGACGGGAAGCTGTCCGGCGACTCGATCCGCGTGCCGGTTCCCGTGGGCTCGATCGTCGAACTCAACACGACCGTCGCCCGCGACGTGACCCGCGACGACGTGCTCGCGGCGTACCGCGCGGCGGCCGAGGGGCCGCTCGCCGGCATCCTCGAGTACTCGGACGACCCGCTGGTGTCGTCCGACATCACGGGCAACCCGGCCTCGTCGATCTTCGACTCGGCGCTCACCCGCGTCGACGGCCGCCATGTCAAGGTGGTCGCCTGGTACGACAACGAGTGGGGCTTCTCGAACCGTGTGATCGACACACTCGAGCTCCTCGCCACCCGCTGACCGGAGCGCCGGCGCCCCCGCGGTGGCCGCCGCACTCGGGACTCGCGTACGGGGCGACGGCGTGACCGCGGGTCAGGGCCGCCGGCCGACCGCTCAACCGGTGGTGAGCATGCCTTCGCGCAGCCGGGTGAGCGTGCGGGACAACAGGCGGGAGACGTGCATCTGGGAGACGCCGAGGCGTTCGCCGATCTGTGCCTGGGTGAGTTCTTCGACGAACCGCAGGTGAATGATCTGCCTGTCCCGCTCACCGAGTTCGGCGATCATGGGGGCCAAGGCCTGGAAGTCCTCCACCAGTTCCAGCGCCTGGTCGTCGGTGCCGATGAAGTCCGCGAGCGCGGTCTCACCGTCCTCGCTGTTGTTGATGGCGGCGTCCAGGGAGGAGGAGTTGTAGCCGTTGGCCGCCAGACGGGCCTCGATGACCTCCTCCTCGGACAGGCACATCAGGTCCGAGAGCTCCTTGACCGTCGGAGCCCGGCCCAGGCGGCTGCGGAGCTCCTCGGTGGCACGCGCGAGTTGCACCCGGGCCTCCTGCAGGCGCCGCGGCACGTGCACCGCCCAGGACGTGTCGCGGAAGAACCGCTTGATCTCACCCACGATGTACGGAATGGCGAAGGAGGTGAACTCGACCTCCCGTGAGAGTTCGAACCGGTCGATCGCCTTGATCAGCCCGATCATGCCGACCTGGACGATGTCCTCCATCTCCTCCGGCCCGCGGCTGCGGAACCGGGCCGCAGCGTAGCGGACAAGGGACATGTTCATCTCGATCAGCGTGTTGCGCGCGTACTGGTACTCGGGCGTGCCCTCCTCGAGTACCGCCAACTGGTCGAAGAACAGCTTCGACAACGCACGGGCGTCCTTGGGTGCAACCCCGGACGGGTCGGCGAGCTGCGGCAGTCCCGCTATGTGTGCTTCCTTCGTCGCCGTGGTCGTTGCCGTCACGTGTTTCCCTCCCGAGTCCAAGCAGGCCTCCCCGCCTGCGCGAGCTGACGAGCCGTCGTGTACCCCGGGACTCGCTGCACATGCCTGCCTGACGCACGGCTTCCCGATACCGGGGCACCGGCGGCGGTGAGGACCAGGAGGAATCGACGAATACAGCCGGGGGGCCGCCGTTTCGCTGCGGCCCCCGGCTGGGCGCACCTCCCCGGCGGATCGCCGAGGCATCACCCGTGCGGCGCGCCCCGACGCGCCGCACGGGTCATCCGGAGCGGCGGCGGGCTCCCGCGCGCCGCTTCAGCGCGCGGCGTTCGGTCTCGCTCGTACCGCCCCACACCCCGATGGTCTGGTTGGTGTCGAGCGCCCACTGCAGACACTCCTCCTGCACGGGGCAGCGTCGGCAGACCGCCTTCGCCTGTTGCGTCTGGAGCAGCGCCGGACCCGTGGTACCGATCGGGAAGAAGAGGTCCGGATCCTCGTGTCGGCACGCGGCGTGGTCTCGCCAGTTGTCCATGAGAGTCACCTGCGATCGAAAAGTCGTCCGTGCCCTTGGGAAACGCGTACTCGCTTCGGGTCACCTGCCGACGCGCGGATGAAACAGGGCAAAAAGCCGTGCAAGGGTGAGCTTCGCGGAATCCTCACAAGTCCCCGCTCGGTGCGGGCGGATACCCCACGAGCCGCGTGTCCTCGCCGACGACGTGAGCACTACCGGGCCGGAGTCGGCCGAACCTCCGGCCCGTGAGGGTCCGTACGGGTCCCCTCATTCGACTTTCCTCATTCGATGCCCCGGAAGATGTTGCGGTAGGCGCGCGGCGACACGCCCAGGGACTCACGGAAGTGCTGCCGCATCGCGGTCCCGGTGCCGAATCCCGTTCTGGCCGCGACGCGATCGACCGGCTCGTCGGTACGCTCCAGCAGTCGGCGTGCGTACTGCAACCGCTGCTGGGTGAGCCACTGCATCGGGGTCAGGCCGATCTCCCGCCGGAACTTCCGGGTCAGCGAGCGTACGCTCATCGCCGACCGCGCGGCCAGGTGCTCCAGGGTGAGCGGTTGGTCCAGGTGTTCGCCATCTGCGGGGCCTCCACAAACGGCATCGTGTAAACCCATTTCGTGCCGCCCGCCCACGACCACGGGATGCCGCTCAGCATGGCCTGGACGCTGCTGGCGTTCATCGGCGTCTTCGACGTGATGGGCACCGTCGCCTCCGGCCGGCTCACGGACCGCACCGACGCACGGCGGCTGCTCGCCGCCGGCTTCTTCCTGCGCGGCCTGCTCCTGGTGAGCCTGCCGCTGATCATGACGGTCATGGTCGACCCGCCGATGCCGGCCTTCGTCGTCCTCTTCGGCCTGCTCGACCTCGCGACGGTCCCCCCCCGGTCATCGCCCTGTGCCGCGCCTTCTGCGGCGACGACAGCGCCATCGTCTTCGGCTGGGTCAACGCCGCCCATCAGGTCGGCGCGGCGTCGGCCTCCTTCCTCGGCGGCGCCGCCCGCGACGGGTTCGGCAGCTACAACCCCGCCCGGAGCCTGGGCGCCACCTGCGCGACCGCCGCGCTGCTGTCCCGGGTCATCGAGGCGAGCACACCGGAACGGCCCGGGATGCCGCAGGAACAGACCCGTGCCGACGCCATCGCCGACCCATGGGTGAACCGAACGCCACCGATCGCCCTCGCGACAGCGCCCGGTGGGCAGAGGCACCGGTGTGCCGTCCGCCGGGTCGGGGAGCGGGCACCGCCTAGCGCGCGTTCTCCCTCTGGCGCCGGAAAGGAGTGGACCGGTTGGTGACGGTGGTGCCGCGTGCCGCGGCGCGGGCCGGGCCGTCCGGGAGGGTGAAGGCGAAGGCCGCGGTCACCGCCGCGATCACGGCCAGGGCCAGGTAGGCGTGCTGGTAGGCGGTGATGGGCGGGTCCGCCGCGGCCGCCGCGGGAGTGCTCAGAACCAGGACCGTGGTCACCGCTGCCGGCGCGAGGGCGCCTCCGGTCTGGCGTACCACGGTGTTCAGCGTGGACGCCTGGGCCAGGTCCGGTCGCCCGATGGTCGCCAGTGACGCCACCGTGGTCGGCATGAAGACCCCGCCCATGGCGAGGCCGAGCAGGAACATGTAGGCGCGGAAGGTCCACAGGCCGGTGTGCTCGTCACACAGGGCGAAGAGCAGCAGGACCGCGCTGACACCGGCCATGCCGCAGCCGACGATGACCCGCGGGCCGATCCTGGCGTAGCAGGCCCCGACGACCTGGACGGTGAGCAGGACGCCGAAGGCCTCGGGGAAGGTGCTGGTGCCCGACTCCAGGGCGGTGCGGCCCTGTCCCTGTTGGAGGAAGAGCGGGCCGAGGTACATGGCGCCCAGGATCGGCACCAGACCCACCAGGTTGATCAGGTTGGTGTCCCTGAAGAGCCGATCCGCGAAAAGGCGGAGCTTCAACAGCGGCTCGGTGGCGCGCAGTTCGAAGACGGTGGTGGCGGCGAGCAGGACCGCGCCCAGCACCAGGGCCGCGACCACACCGGCGGATGACCAGCCGCGGTTGGGGCCTTCGCTGATGCCGAACATCACGGCGCCCAGGGCCGCCGCGCTCAGCAGCAGCCCCGGCAGGTCGAAGCGGCCGGGCCGGGTGCCGCGGTGCCCGGACAGGAACAGCAGCCCGAACAGCACGGCCGGCAGACCCACCGGCAGGTTGACGTAGAAGACGCAGCGCCAGGACAGGTGGTCCACCAGCAGGCCGCCGAGTATGGGGGCGGCGGCCGGGGCGATCTGCTGCGGGATGATCATGTGTCGGGAGATCCGCACCTGCTCCGAGGAGTTGAAGGTGGAGAACAGCAAGGAGGCCGAGGCGGGGAAGAGGACCCCGGCGGACAGTCCCTGCAGTGCGCGGAAGGCGACGAGTTGACCGAGGCCGGTGGCCGCGCCGCACAGCAGTGAGGCGCCGAGGAAGCCCGTCAGCGCGGTGAGCAGGACGCGTTTGGCGCCGAACCGTTCGACCAGCCAGGCGGAGGCCGGGATGGCCATGGCCAGGCAGACCGGGTAGACCACGACCACCCCGTCCAGGGCGGCGGTGGTCAGCCGGAACTGGCGGGCGATCGACGGCAGCGCCACCGTGGTGATCGCTCCGTCGACGATCGCGATGAACGTCACGCAGACGCACATCACGGGGACGACCAGGCGCTGGCCGGGACGGATGGAGGGGACGGGCAGAAGGGAGAGACGGCGGAGCAGGGGCACATGCTGAGCATACTCACTATGAGGCTGCCCATAAAATGGATTATCGCGAGGGAACGGGGAAGCCGGATGGCAGTGCACGGCAGCAGCGACATCCTGATCGACGAGCTCTACGAGACGACGCACCAGCTGCGCCGCTTCGTGGAGTCCCGGTTGCGGGCGGGCGGTGCCTCGGTCGCCCGTCTCCGCGCCCTGCGGATGCTCGCACGGGCGGAACAACCCCTGCGGATGCGGGACCTGAGCGAGATGACGGGTGTCGCGGCACGGACCACGACGAGCATCGTCGACAGCCTGGAGCGCGACGGCCTGGTGGAGCGCGTACGCCATCCGCAGGACCGCCGGGCCTTCCTGCTCCGTCTCACCGACGAAGGCCGGCAGTGCCACCGCGAAGCGGAGGAGGTGGACCGGCTCGCGCTGGCCGAGGCCACCGCCGCCCTGAGCGCGGAAGACCGCGCCGAGCTGCGGGCCCTGCTCGCGCGGATCCGCGAGGCCACGGCCTGACACCGGCTCGGCAGCCCCGGGCGGGTGGTTCTCCGTCTCGGGGCAGGGCCGATCACGGAGTGCGGGCAGGCAGCGTGTGGTTCAGTCGGCCGACGCGGGGAGCAGCGTGTGGTTCAGTCGGCCGACGCGGGGAAGTGCACGGCGAGCAGGGCCCTGTCGTCCGGCATCTCCGTGTCGGGCTGCTGGTGGAGCAGCAGGGAACAGACACCCTCGGCGTCGAGGCCCGCGGTCGAGCGCGCTGTCTGAAGGAGCTGCTCCAGGCCGACGTCCAGGCTCTGACCGCGCCGCTCGATCAGTCCGTCGGTGTAGAACACGAGCGTGGCGCCTGCCGGGACGGCGGTCTCCCCCTGCGGGTAGTCGGTGAACGGGACAGGACCGAGCGGTGGGGCGAGCGCGCCCTCCAGGTACCGGCTGACCCCGTCGGCGTGGATCAGCAGGGGCGGAGGGTGGCCGGCCCTGGAGTACCGCAGGGTGCGCGTGCGGCGGTCGTAGGCGGCGTAGCAGGCCGTGGCCATCAGGCCTTGGTGGTAAGTGCCGAGGAAGTCGTTGAGCTCCGCCAGGACCGCGGGTGGGCGGGTACCGCTGCGCCGGGCGATGCTGCGGAGCACGGTGGTGGTCTGGGCCATGGCGGTGGCCTCGGCGATGCCGTGGCCGGCGATGTCGCCGATGGTGAGGCCCACGGTTTCGTCATCGAGAACGTGGACGTCGTACCAGTCACCGCCGACGTCGACCAGCTGGGTGCCGGGGGCGTATCCGCCCGCGATGTCCAGGCCGTCGACGGGTGGCAGGTTGGGCAGCAGGCTGCGCTGGAGGCGTTCGGCGAGCCGGTGTTCGTGCTCGAAGAGGCCTGCCCTGCGCACCGCCTGGGCGATCTGCTGGCCGATGGCGACGGTGTGCTCGGCGTCCTGCTGGGCTCCCGAAGCGTGGCGGATGACCAGGGTGCCGAGGGTGACACCCTCGGACTGAAGCGGCAGGCGCTGCTCGCCGTCGTGCAGCGGCGCGGAGTCCGCTGCGGTGTGCACCCGGTCGAGATCCACCCAGGGGGCCGTCGTCACGGGCAGCGTGTCGGCCGAGCCGAGGGACGGCACGACGCGCCGCGGGTGCAGCTCGAGGCTCACATCCGCGGCGTCGAGGGCCTGGGGTGCGCACTTGTACACGGCGTCGCAGACGTCCGTGAGGGTGGTGGCGGCCGCCAAGGCTGCCGTGAGCCGGTACAGCCGCTGCATACGCGCGCGGGCCCGTTGCTCGGTGCGCAGCAGTTGGTCGCGCTGCTGGGCGATCGCGTGCCGGTAGGCCATCTGCTGGTTCAGCAGGCTGACGCGCTGGCTGAGTGCCACGAAGCGGTCGCTGACGTCGAGCCGGGACAGGTGCAGCTGGACGACCGGCTCGGGGCCTTTCCACCAGGTGGCCCGGCCTCCGTGGCACCGCAGGCGCACCGGATCGCCGGCGCTGTCGCGCACGGTCATGACGCCGGGCAGCGGGGATCCGCTGCGCGACCACTGCGCCATCCGCCGGAGCAGGTCGGCGGGGTCCAGCACCAGGTCCGCGAGTTCCGCTCCGGGACGGAGTGTGTCCACCGTACGGATCGTGGCCGGATTGGCGGTCACCAGCCGGCCCGAGGTGGTGCAGACCACGACGGCGTGGGGAAGAGGCCTGGCGATGGCCTGGAACACCGCCAGGTTCATCTCAGCCACCCGTTCCGGGCGCCGCCTCGCCCGCTTCCTCCTCGACCGCCGGAGCGTCGCCGAAGTACTCGCGGCCCAGTTCTTCGCCCAGGTCGAGTTCGGGTTCCAGGTACACCACGACGCGGCAGCCGGTGGCACCGCGGGCGATCGTCTCCTCCAGCTCGACGCGTGCGTATCCGAGATTCTGCGCGGCGATGGTGCCGAAGACGTTGGACGTCATCATGCACATCGAATCCCGCCCGAGCACCTTCTCCGCGAACGGGCAGCTGCGGCTGCCCAGCACGATTCTGTGCTCGTCCTGGGAGATGAGATAGAAGTCGCCCCTGATGCGCTGTTTGAGATCGACCAGCACGTCGGCGACCTGTTCGCGGCTGAGCTGTGGCAGGCCCATGGCCTTGGTGTAGGCCTCGTTGATCTGCAGCCCCACCGACTGGCCGACCAGGCTGATGTACCCGGACGCCTCCTCGAGCCCGACGACCGACTCCAGGGATGTCGCGAGCTCACGGACCAGACCACGCATGAAGACGTCCCGGTCCAGATCCACGTGCGCGTCCTTGGCCAGGTTCACGACGGCCCCTCCCTGTCACGGAGTACCGTGCGCACGGCCGGCGCGGATGTCGACTGACAGCTCACCTGTCATCACACGGTCTGTCGGCGAGCATAGCGCCCCGCCCACCGACGCACGAACCCTCGGTTCCGGACGGGCGTGTACGTCCCGGCGAGCAGCGGCAGTCGGCCGCCGGATGCTCCAAGGAGGGCGCGGCTCGGTCGGATCCGCGTCCGCATCGGTCACAGCAGCCGCCGGATGTCACCGCGGACCCGGTAGAAGCCGCCCGCCGCCGCGTGCAGGGCGTCCACGACGTAGCGCGCGCCGGGCTCCCGTATCGCGCGCGGGAACTGCACGTTCCACGACGAGTCATAGCCCTCGGACACCACATGCACGCGGAGGCGGCCGCTCACCGCCGCCATCCTGGGACAGCTCCGGATACGTCGTCGACACCGCGGACCCGGCAGACATGACAGACCCCTCCCCAAGAGCGGACCCGCGGCCTCTCCGCCGGGCCCCACTGCTCACACCGTAGGAGGAGCCACTGACAATCACCCCGCACCGCGCACTGCGGTCAGCGTCATCCGGCTCGGGCCACCGGCCGGGCGCCGCGGAGACAAGGGCCGGGCCAAGGAGTGGGCGGGGCAGCCGTGCGGGCCGGCGTTCCCCTATGCCGCCGGCCCGCACAGCCCGTGGTGGCCCACTCGCCATCGACCCCGTGAGGTGGATCAGACACCCCCCGGTCGTCTGATCCACCCGTCACACACCGCCCACGCCATGGGCCGGAATGCGTCCGGGAACGTCGATGAAGCGTCGGTTGGAGTGTGGATCAGCCAGGGCGCGCACCGGTATGGGTAGAACTGCGTACCCGAACGGCCGGATGAGTGGGGATGGACACATGGCACAGGGGCTGGGCACGGCCTACGCACGCATGCTGTCGGTGGCCATGGCGGCGCTCCACGAACGCGAACCCGGGCGGCTGTGGCCCCTGATGGCCGCGACGCTGCCGGACGTGTGCGGCGGCGAGGTCCTGGTCTACAAGCTGGACGACTGGAGCGAGAGCGCGGGCACGGTAGGTACGGCGCCCGACGCGGCAGCGGCTTTCGACGTACTCGACGACGCCGCCCTGGGGCTGCTGCGCGCCGGGTTTCCGTTCGCCGGGCATTACGCGAACGATCGCGACCGCACGCCGGTCACGGCCGGCCGGGTGCTCGGGGACGCATGGTCCGCGAGTGCGACCGCACGCCTCGTCGACGAGGTACTGGACATGGATCACGTGCTGGCGATCCCGCTCCCCGAGGCGACCACTCCCATCACCGGGTGTCTCGTCTACCGCGCGGGAACGGACTTCACGGACGACCAGCTCCGCTTCGCCCGGCAGGTGCAGCCGCTGCTGGCGGCCGTCGACCAGCAGCGGCAGCTCCTCGAACGCTGGCAGCGCCTCGTCGCTGCGAGCGCTCCGCCGGACGTGGCCGAGGACTGGGATCTGACTCCCCGCGAGACGGCCGTCCTGCTGCTGCTCACCGAAGCGCTGACCGCCGCCGCCATCGGCCGCCGGCTCGGCATATCCGACCGGACGGTGCACAAGCACATCCAGAACGTCTACCGCAAACTGGGCACCCGCGACCGCATCAGCACCGTGCTCCGCGCCCAGCAACTCGGCCTCGTCCCCGCGTCGGACCTGTCTCACCGTCAGCGGGGCAGGAGGTAGGTCCGGTTGTGAGCACCTGCCGAAAACTCGTATTCGGCCTTGTCGAGAACCTGTATACGGGCTCCTCGCCAACCGGCCGTCCGCGGTCACCCCCTTCCCGTCGGCAGCAGTCGGGCGATGGCGGGTTCGAGCCGTGGCAACGCCCGTTGACCCATCAGCGCCAGGGCGATCGCCGCCGCGACGCCCGCCCAGCCGAACGGTCCGAGCGGAGTACAGCCGAAGAGACGGCTGACGCCGGGCGTCTGGATCAGCGCCACGAGTGCGACGGCGGAGCCGAGGGCCGTGACGCGGACCAGCGGGCTGTCGCGGCGGTCGGCCAGGGTCTGGGCGAGCTGGGTGCCGACCACCCCGCACAGGGCCATCGTGCCGGAGCGGCGAGCACTGCCCGGGGTGAAGCGGCCGATCAGCCAGGCCGCCACCGCACCCAGGCAGGTGGTCAGCGCACGGTGCCGGATCTGCCGGATCAGGGGTGCCCCGAGGACCTGTGGCACCCCGTCCACGGAGGTGGTGGCGTCCTCCCCGTCCTGCCCGTCGGTCGTGGGCTGCTGCCGCTGCGGCGTCACCGCCACCGCCATGGCGGGGAACAGGTCCGTGAACAGGTTCACCAGCAGCATCTGGCGCGTACTCAGGGGGGCGGTCCCGGACAGCAGGGTGCCGATGGCGCCGAAGCCGATCTCGCCCGCGTTGCCGCCGATGAGGATGGCCACGGCGTCCGCGACGCTGCGCCACAGGGCACGGCCCTCGCGGACCGCCTCCACCAGGACGGTCAGGTCGTCGACGGTGAGCACCAGGTCGGCGGCGTTGCGTGCGGCTGCCGACCCCCGGGCGCTGATGCCCACACCGACGTCGGCCGCACGGATCGCCGCGGCGTCGTTCGCCCCGTCGCCCACCATGCCGACCACCCGTCCGGCGTCCCGCAGGGCCTCCACGACCTGGAGCTTCTGCTCCGGCGCGACCCGGGCCACGACCCCCGCGCCGGCCAGCATCCGGACCCGCACCGACCGGTCCGCGGCGGCCAGTTCGTCCCCGGTGACCACCACCGTGTCCTCGGGCCAGCCCAGTTCGGTCGCGATCGCCCGGGCGGTCTGCGGATGGTCACCGGTCAGCATGACCGGCCGTACACCGGCTTCCCGCAGACCGCGGACCAGTGCCGTGGACGTCTCGCGCGGCGCGTCGGAGAGCGCGAGCAGACCGGCGAACTCCAGCCGGTCCAGCGGCTGTTCGATGACGTCGGACTCCTTCTCGTCGTCGCCCAGGGTGCGCCGGGCCACCGCCAGGACACGCAGGCCCTCGCCGGCGAGCGTCCGGGCCGTGGCGAAGGCGTGGTCGAGCGGTCCGGAGCAGGCGGGCAGGACGGTCTCCGGAGCGCCCTTGACCACGAGCGTGCGCGGGCCGTCCGCGGCGCGGCCCACCGCGGCGGCATGGCCGCGGGCCGCCTCGAACGGCAGGCCCACGGCCTGCTCCCACTGCGGATCGGCACCGGCCGCGTCCAGGACGGCCGCGTCGGTGGCGTGCACGGGCCGCTCGGATCCGCCGTTCAGCCGGGGGCAGGCGCGCGCCGCGTCCCGGACGATCCCCGCGACCGCCGCCTCCGTGGCCCCGTGGACCGTGCCGTCGGCGTCGGCGACACGGGCCAGGCGCAGCCGGTTCTGCGTGAGGGTGCCGGTCTTGTCGAAGCAGACGGTGTCCATGCGGCCCAGTGCCTCCAGTGTCCGCGGGGTGCGCACCAGGACGCCGCGCCGGCCGAGCCGCCGGGCGGCCGCGAGCTGCGCGACCGTGGCCACCAGCGGCAGGCCCTCGGGCACGGCGGCCACGGCGACGGCCACGCCGCCGCTGACCGCCTCGCGGACGGGCGTGCCGCGCAGCAGCGCCAGTCCGGTCACCGCCGCTCCGCCGCCCAGGGTGAGCGGCAGTGCCTTGCGGGTGAGTTCCTGCAGCCTGGCCTGGACCCCGGCGGAGGGCGGGGTGCGCGCGGCGAGCGTCACCGCGCGGGCGGCCTCGGTGCTCTCACCTGTCTGCACCACGACGGCCCGGGCCTGTCCCGCCACCACGGTGGTGCCCTCGAAGACCATGCAACTCCGGTCGGCGACAGGGGCCCCCGGAGTCGGGTCGACCTGCTTCGCGACCGGCAGGGACTCCCCGGTCAGCGCCGACTCGTCGACCTCGAGTCCGTCCTCCCGGAGCAGGCGCGCGTCGGCGGGTACGACGTCGTCCGCCTTGAGCTCGATCACGTCGCCGGGCCTGAGCCGGGCGGCGTCCACGGTCCGCGTGGGTTCCGCCGTGTCCTCGTGCGCCGGTGCGACGCGCGCCTTCTGCTGCTGCTCGGCGAGCAGTCCGGACAACGCCCGTTCCGCGCGCAGCCGCTGGATGCCGCCCACGAGCGCGTTGAGGTCGAGCGCGCCGACGACGAGCGCCGCGTCGACGACGGAACCGAGGATCGCCGAGGCGGCGGAGCCGACCGCCAGGACCGGCGTGAGGGGATCGTCGAGTTCGCCGCGCACCGCACGGGCGAGCTGGAGCGTCCAGCGCGCCGGGGCCAAGGCGGGCAGCCGCCCGGCCGTGCGCGTCGCCTTGCGCAGCCGGGACGTGACCAGGTCGAACGGGTCCGGTTCGCGGGCCTGTTCGGTCGCCAGCCGGGCCTGGGCCTCCTTGGGCGGCAGCGCGTGCCACGGCACGCGCGGACGGGGGCGCGGGGCGCGGGCCGTCGCGACGCCCAGCGCCGCGCGCGCCCCGGACACCAGGGCCGTCGCCGCGCTCACGTCGACCGGAACGTGCCGAAGGCCGGGCAGCAGGCCGAGCCGCCCCCGGCCGCCCTTGGACTCGCCGACGGCCACCAGCAGACCGGAGAGCGCGGCACCGGAGCGGGCCAGGGTCTGCGCCCGGCGGCCGACGGCCCGGGCCGCGGGCACCGCGAGCAGCAGCCGCCACACGTCGCGCAGGCCGTGCGGGGCCAGGACGTCCGCTCCCCATACGACGGCGGCGTCCCGGTCCGTGAGGGCGACGGCGATGTCGCCGGCGAGCAGCCCGGCCAGGACGGTGCGATCGTCGGCCGAGGCCGGCCTGGCGACCGTGACGACTCCACCGGAGTCGCCGCGCAGTCCGTGCACCACATCGTCCAGCGGACGCCGCGCGTCCACCACCTGGTCGGCGAGGCCGGTGAACTCCCGCAGCGCTGGGTCGTCCACGACCACGACGCGGAGCCCGGCCCGGCGCGCCGCGTCGAGTACCGCCTCGGCCCAGGGATCCGCCTCGCCGCCCTCGGTGCGCAGCGCGCTCGGATGCAGCACGACCGTGCCGGCCATCTCCAACTGCCGCAGCCGCTGCGGGTCCCGCACCAGTACGCCGTCCCGTGACAGCGCCCCGCTCAGGATGGCGTGGAAGGCGGCGGGTCCGTAGCGCGCGGCCTTCGGTGATCCCGCCAGCACGGCCTCGGCGGCCTCGTCGAGGTTGCGCTTGACCAGCAGTGTCACCGCAGCTCCGACCAGGCTGCCGGTGGCGGCGTGGGAGGCGTACTCCTGGGCCGGGCTGGGACGCAGCGGCGGCCTCGGGACCTCGCCCGCGGGCACGCTGATCCGCTCCGGCGCACAGACCTCGTCATGGATCGCGTCGAAGGCGGCCGCACGGGCCACCGTCTCCGCCAACTGGCAGGACCGCAGTGCTCCGTCGAGCACCAGGGACGTGGGTGTCTGTCCGGCGCCGTGTGCGGCCGCGTTCGCCCAGGCGAGCGCCAGGTCCATGCCGGTGCGCCCGAGCCGGGCGCGCAGCAGGTCGCGGAAGCGCGGGTTCTCCCGCAGCAGTGTCACGGCCGCGGTCACCAGGCGCGGCGACGGCGGCAGCCGCAGGGCCGACCCGATCACGGCGGCGGCGGTGCCGGCCACGTCGGCCGCCAGCGCGGTCGCGGCGGCCCGTACCCCGGAGGGCTCGGCAGGATGCGGGAACTCCTCGGGCAGGTCGTCCGCCCGGACCAGGCCGTGGCGTTCCGCGAGACCGGTCGCCTTCTGCACCACGCGGTCGGTGGCGGCCTCCTCGGTCGCGGCCACGACCAGGCGGGCCAGCCCGCCGTCCCAGTAGGCGAAGGCCACGTCCGGGTGGTCCGCCAGCGCCGCGGCCACCCGGCGCGCCCTCGTGGCGATTCCGTCCGCCCGCCGCTCCTCCCCTGGAACCGCCTGCCGCAGCGCGAGATGCGCGCGTGTGCCGGACCGCCACGGGCGGGGGCGGCCCGGCAGCGCGTGCCGGACGACGCGGGCGACACGGACCGCGGTGTCCGCGCCCCGCACCCCCGCCCGCGCCGTCCGCGCCACGACTCCGGCGGCCGCGCCCACGGCGGTCGGCGCCGACTGCTCGAACAGGTGGACCACCGTCGGCACGACACCTCCAGCGGTGGCCGAGGGCGTTGTCAGCAGCGCAAGGACCATGACGCGCCCTCAGCCGCTCGTACGGGCACGGCGCGTGCCGGAGCGTTCGCGTCCCGAGGACGCCGAAGGCTTCTTCGAGGACGCGGGCCTGGCTGCCGGGGATGAGGCCGGCTCGGGTGCCGACGATGACGCGGGCTTGGACGCCGGGGAAGACACCGACCTGGATGCGGAGGACGACGCCGACTCGGACGCCGAGGACGACACCGACTCGGACGCCGAGGACGACACCGACCGGGACGCCGGGGAGGACGCCGACCGGGACGCGGAGGACGACGCCGACTCGGACGCCCGGGAAGACACCGACCTGGATGCGGAGGATGTGGACTTCTTCGCCCGGGACGCCGTTGGCCGGGCCGCGGTGGAGGTACTCCCCTTGCTCCCGGACGCCTGGGCCGGGGCCTGCCCGGATGCCTGCGGCCGAGGCTGCGTGAGCCAGGCCACCGCCGCGCCGGTGAGAGCGACGGGCCACTCGACCACGCCCACGGCGCCGAGCACCCCGGCCCCGGCGTAGACCGCCAGCCGCCGCCCCCGCGGCGACACGACGCCGACCTTTTCCAGCGTTCCTTCGGCCGCCCTGCCCACCATCGCGGCGCCGGGAAGCCGGCCCAAGGCCGAGGCCGCGTCGCGCAGCGGCCGGGGAAAGGCGCTCAGCGACGCCGGTAGGGACGACGACTTCTGCTCTGCCATGACTCACCTCATCCGTGGTGACATCGCCTTCTTGCGGGGCCCGGGTTCCCGCGTCGGCGCCGGCCATCCCCAGGTCTTGGTCATGTTGCGGCCATGCGGATCCATGCCCGCACGTCCCTGGACGGTGGAAGCACCCGTCAGTGGCGCGTTCGAGGAAGGCCGACCGGAAGGCCTTGTCGACCTTGTACCGGATCGCCCAGCCGGGGCAGAAGTCCACCAGCGGGAGGCGGGTTGCCTCGGCCGGGGTCACCGGCGCTGGACCGGCCGGGCGTCGGTCGCCGCGCCTGTCACCAGGACCATGTACTCCTGCTGCCGGCAACCGGGCTGTCAGTTCCCGCAGTTGGGGGTGTCGAGGGCGACGACGGCCAGGTCCACGCTGCCGTCGCGCAGCGTCTGCGGGATGTCACCGACGGGTGCCTGGCGCAGCCGGACCGGCACCGCGGGTACTCGCGGTGGAAGTCGGCCAGTGCCTGGGCGAGTCCGGTGAACAGGCCCCGCGTCACACCGATGGTGATCTCGCCGCGCAGTGCGTCCTTGTAGGGGTCGACGGCGGTACGGGCCTGATGGGCGGCCTGCAGAGTGGCGGGGGCGGCCGGCAGGAAGGCCTCTCGCGCAAGTCAGCGACACCCGGTGGGTGGTGCGGTGGAACAGCGGTGTGCCCAGCTCGCGCTCCAGGGACTGCACCGTGGTGGACACCGCGGACTGCACCACGTGCAGCCGCCGGGCCGCCGCGCTGGACCCGCCTTCTCAGGCGACCGCGACAACGACCTCCAGCTGCCGAAGGTCCATGGCCGCCTCCTGTGGTCACCGCGTGTGTGTACACCTTCTCCCGTGCGGTGCGGCGGTGTGGACGCAGGGTCAGCTGCCGGATGCTCGGTGAGCGTCGTGGCCGTACGTCTCCGTGCCGAGGTAGATGCGGGTGGTCGTGCCGGCCGGGCCGGTGTGCAGGCGGACCAGGTCGGAGAGGATGTTCACCAGCAGCAGGCCCCGGCCGCCGGGGCGGGCGGAGGGCGGAGGGATGCGTCCGGCCAGCGGATCGGTGTGCACCCCGGCGTCGTTGACCTCGCACACCAGCTGCCGGCCCTCCACCCACAGGCGCAGGGTGCCACGGCCGCCGCCGTGCACCACGCTGTTCGTGGTCAGCTCGGCCACCGCCAGCTCCAGGTCCGCCGTCCGGTCCTTGCCCAGGCCGAGCAGTGCCGCCTGCTCGGTGGCGAAGCGGCGGGCTGCGGGCAGCGCAGTCGCGTCGAAGGGGAACTCGGCGGCGCCGAGGGGTGCGGGAGGCAGGGGCTGGTTGTACCGGCTGACGACCCGCTCGGGCGCGTAGGCGCCGCTGGCGCGCTCCTGGCCGCTCTCGATGACCGTCGGGTGGGTGGCGTGCGCGTCGGCGAGTACCCCCGAATCCAGCCGGGAGGTGTCGTACGGGCACAGGATGCTCACCGCCCGGCCCTCGAAGGCCGCGTTGATCAGGGCCTCGTGCTGTACGCACGCGGGGTACTCGGTCGCGGTGCGTCCGGCCCAGATGGGCTCCCCGATGATCCGTACCCGGCCCGTGGGGTGGGCGTCCGCGAAGGCGCGCAGCACCCGGGGGATGATCCGTCCCGGATTGCGCCCGGCCTCGGTCATGTCCAGGAACTGCACGGCCGCTCCCTGTTCGCCGAGAGCCTCCCGCAGCAGACGCAGATGGTCGCCCGGCACGGCCACTGCCACCGGCTCCCCGGCGGCCAGCCCGTCCTGCACGAACGGCACGGTTCCGGACAGGTAGTCGTCGCGGCCGGAGTAGAACAGGGCGGGGTGCCAGAACCGGTCACCCACCGTCGTGCCACTCATGACTGCGCCACCTCGATCGTCGACAGCTCGGGCCAGAACAACTCCAGCGTCCGCCGCAGACTCGCCGGGGGCCGCCACAGCACGATGCGCCGCCCCTCCCCCAGCGCCTCGGCCGCCGCCGCGAGCGAGGCGACGCCGCGGACGTCGATGAAGCTCACCGCGGACAGCTCCAGATGGCACACCGGCTCGTCCCCGCCCACGAGTTCCTCCAGCAGACGCTCCCACACCGGCTGCGTCGTCAGACTGATTTCGCCGACCACCCGCAGCCCGGCCCGGTCCCGTAGTGGCCCGCCCTCCAACGCGGCCGCCGGCAGACGTTGGGAGGTCGCCTGCCGCGTGCCTTGTGGTGTGTCCATCTCTCCACCTCGTGCGGCAGCTCCGGAACCCAGCCAGTATGGCCCACGGCCGAGCGAAGCCGTTCGGTGGCATCCCGGGAGCGGGCGCACGCACGGGCCGGAACCATGCACGGCGGCGGTTGTCGGAGCCCGGCCTCCGTGCCGGGCACGTCGTCCGCCGCGCCTCCACCGCGGGCCGCAGTCGCTGCGGCGTCGCGGCCGGTGGCGGGCGGCAGTCCTGCGGCGTCGTGGCCGGTGGCGGGCGCCGGTCAGCCGAGTTCAGGTGCACGGAAGCGGTGGTCGGGCCGTGCACCGGGGGTGGGCAGGGCATCGGGCGTTCATCGGACGTCCAGGGACGTGAGATCCCGGGTGGTGGGGTCGGTCAGGGCGAGCGCGGTGGCGGGCACATCACTGCCCTGCCCGCCACAGCCGCGGCACCGGGCAGGCGCCCCTGCCACCCGGGCGGGCAGCGCGCCGTCGCGGCGCGCCAAACGTCGCCGGTCGGGTGACGGCTGATCGGGTGCCGTCCGTGGCCGGGAGGGGGCGCGCCGCCGCGGTCTTCGGCGGCGGCACGAGGCCGTGCCGTGCGACCGCGCTCCGCGAGCACAGGTGTGGCCGCCTCTCAACCGGGGGGACGGTCGTCGGCGGGTCGGCAGCAGGGCCAGGTACGTGGTGGTAAGCGGAATGCATGAGACCCTCGCGTATCGCCGCCTGTCTGTGCTCACTGCTCACCGCCGTCTGCACGCTCACCGCAACTCCCACGGCGCACGCCGCTCCTCGTGGGTACGCCACCGGGTACGTCGCCCTGGGCGACTCGTACTCAGCCGGTGTCGGTGCCGGCAGCTATCTCACCTCCAGCACCAACTGTCTGCGCAGCAGCCGCTCCTTCCCCGCGCTGTGGGCCGCGGCCAACCGGCCGGCCGGCTTCGACTTCGCCGCCTGCAACGGCGCCCGCGCCCTCGACGTGCTGAGCGGCCAGCTCGGCCCGCTCAACTCCCGCACCGGACTGGTCAGCATCACCGTCGGCGGCAGTGACGCCGGCTTCTCCCACGTGATGACGACCTGTGTGCTGCACTCCTCGACGACCTGCCTGGACGCCGTCAAGGAGGCACTCGACCGCGTCGACGGCGCCCTCCCCGGCGACCTCGACCGCCTTTACGCCGCCATCCGGGCCAAAGCCCCCCGCGCCCATGTCGTCGTCCTCGGCTACCCGCACCTGTACCAGCTCAACGGCGGCTGCAAGGCGGGGCTGTCGGACACCACCCGCTCCGCCCTCAACGGCGCCGTCGATCGCCTCGACAAGGTCATCGAGGAACGGGCCACGGACCACGGGTTCACCTACGTCGACGTCACCGGCGCCTTCACCGGCCACGAGATCTGCTCCGTCGCCCCGTGGCTCCACAGCGTCAACTGGCTCGCCCCGACCGAGTCGTACCACCCCACCGAACAGGGACAGTCCCAGGCCTACCTCCCCGCCCTCACCCGCACCGCCTGAAGGCCCGCAACGACGACAGCCGCGTCCACCGGCCGCCTTCCGCCGGGCGGACGCGCGCTCACGCTCCGGTGGCCTCCGTGGGGTCCCGCCGCGCCGGCAGACGGCCGGGGCGAGCCGCCCGGTCGCAGAGGGACCGAAGCCACCGAAGCCGCCCGGGTGCTGCGCGACTTCGGCGAGACGGACCCCATCCACCTGACCTCTCAGAACGTCACCCGAATGCGGGCGGCGGCCGGGCTCCTGCGGCAGGTCTTCGCCGCCGACGGTGTCGACGAGGCGGCCATGGCACTCAACAGCCCCCTGCGACGGCACACCGGACCTGTCCGCCTCACGTCACACGGAGGCGGCACCCCCCTGGCACCCCCACCTCGACCACGACGACGCCCCCTGGGCCGCATGGCTGCTCGCCTCGTCCTGTACGGCCCTGACCGTGCTGGTCCGGGGCCACCAACGCCCGCCCGGCGGGATCTGCGCGTCAGCCGGCTGCCGCAACGTCTTCATCACCCGGGGCAGCGGTCCGGGAGCGCCGCCACGCTCCCGCCGCTGCGCGACCCGCGAGCGCGTCGCGGCGCAACGCCGCGCGCAGTCCGCCGCGACACGGAGGGCGGAGTGCGGTGACGGCGCGGCGACCTCGCGACCAACGAATGAGACAAAACTGGGTAAATCCACCTGAATGGGGGAACCGGTCTATGTAAGGAAAAAATCAATCCTCCTGGAGAGGCACAGCGATGTCGTATCCGCAGCAGTCCAGTGGAATGGGCACGCATCCCGAGATAGCGGAGATGCGGGAACGGCTCGAGCGCACGGCGGCCAGCAGCGGGGCCATCGCCCTTGAGGGGATGATCCTCCTGGCAGGTGTGTACGCCGCGATCTCGCCCTGGGTCGTGCACTTTTCCGGTACACCCTTCATCGCCGTCAACAATCTGATCGTCGGCATCACCGTCGGCCTGATCGGGCTCGGTCTGACCCTGGTACCCGAGCGCATGTTCCGCCTGGCATGGGTGGTCGCCCCTCTCGGTGTGTGGCTCATCATCTCGCCCTGGGTGGTCACCGCCGCCCACAGCGCGCGGGCCGGCATCGTCGCGAACAACTGCGCGGTCGGTGCGGTGACGGCTGCGCTGGGCCTGGCAGCCATGGGCCTGACCATCGGCGTCGCCCGCCGTGGCACCCCTCAGTGAAACGGCAGCACGGCCCAGGCCATGGGGAGCGTGCCGGGCGTACGTGAATCACGCACACCGGCACGCTTTCGGCCGCCGACGCACAACAGTCCGGCCGATCGGCCGCCCAACGGCCCGGTCGGCCGCCCCGGACGGCTCACACGGCTGAGGCGTCCAGGAGTTCCGTCACCCGCGTCAGGACGTCCGCGCGGAACAGCGTGCGGGCGTGAGCGACACGGCGGTCCCGCCCGGGACTCCGGGTGGTGAGACGGTTCAGCGCGTCGAGCAGCTCGGACTCCGAACCGGCCAGCTCTGTCAGGCCGAGCGCGGCCATCCGGCGGACGCCTTCCTCACCATGGCCCGGCAGCGGGCGGAATCCCACCACCGGCAGACCCGCGGCGAGGGCCTGTACTGCGGTCTGGCCTGCGGCGTTGTCCACCAGGGCGCCGGCCGCGCGCATCAGCCCGGGCATGTCGGCAACCCAGTCCAGCGCGAGAACCCCCGGGATCTCGGCGAGGTGCTCGCGGAGCGCGTCGTTGCGGCCGCACAGCACGACCGGGAGAAAGCCGTGCGCGGCCAGCAGTGCGGCCGTGGCGGGAAACCGTGAGCCCGCTCCCCAGGCACCGGCGGAGAGGATCACCGGGGCCCGGCCGGGAGCGAACCGGGTGAAGCGGCGGGACCACTGCGCGGCGCCGGGACTCGGTGCGAGGAACTCGGGAGCCACGGCGGGCCCGGTCGCCTCGGCGGGCGTGGCGATGTCCTCGCGCACCTCGCGAGCGGCCTGCTCGGTGAGGCAGAAGTAGCGGTCGTTGCCCGGATGGAGCCACTGCCGGTGCACCGCGAAGTCGATCAGGAAGACGGCGCTCGGCACCCGCAGCCGGCCACGGGACCTGAGATGGCCGGTCAGTTGCGCCGCCAGGTGGAAAACGGCGATGACGACATCGGCGCCCGTCCGGTCCACGACGTCCGTCAGGCGGCTGCCCGCCAGACGGGCCAGGGGGACGCCGCTGGGGCGGCGGCCGGGGCCCCGGCGCAAGAACGCGCGGTACAGGACGGCGTACGCCCATGGAAAGTGCCGGACCGAGGACCGGTAGAAGCGGCGCAGACCCGCACCCAGGCCGCAGGGCAGGAGGGTGAGGACGTCGACCACGTCCACCTCGTGCCCCTGTTCCCGTGCGCGCCGCGCCAGTTCCCCGGCGACCGTGTCGTGCCCGGCTCCCATGCTCGCGCTCACGACGAGGATCCGCCGGGAGCCGTCGGGGGATGCGGACGGGGCTCCGGGGGCGGGGGCCGGTTCCGTCGCGCGGGCCGCTCCGGTCGCCGGGCGGCGGGCCGGGGTCGTGGACGTTCGCGTCGCTCGCCGTCGAGGCACGGGGGAAAATACACGCACTGGTACTGATTGTCCCGAGCCGTACTTTCCAAACACGCCCGTGTTACGGGTTTCGGGGTGTGGCGAGCGGGATACTCACCGTCCGCCTCGTCCGCTTCAAAACCCTCTCAGCGCAGGAGTGCTCGAAGCCACGAGCACCCGACCACCAGCCGCCGCAACCCGTCCGTCCGGTGTTCGCCGTCGCAGCCGAGCCGAGGTCAGCCACCATGTCCCATGCTCCCTCCCCTCCTCGATCCGTCCCCGCCCTCTCCGTGAAGGCTCCGACCCCGGAGGCCGGCGCCGCGCCACGCGCCGGTGACCGGGCGGCCCACCCGGGCACGGCACTGGTGACCGGCGCCTCCTCCGGCATCGGGGCCGCCGTGGCGCGCCGGCTGGCCGCCGAGGGCGGCTGGCGTCTGGTGCTGAACGGGCGGGACGCGACGCGTCTCGCCCAGGTCGCCGACCGGGCCGCCGCCACCGGTTACCCCGCGGATCTCAGCCGTCCCGGAGCCGGCCGGCAGTTGGCCGAGTTCGCCCTCGAGCACCTGGGCCGCGTGGACCTGCTGGTGGCGTGCGCCGGGATCGGCTGGGCCGGCGAGTTCAGCAGCATGCCCCCACGCGCCATCGACGAGGTGATCGACGTCGATCTGCTCGCCACGCTGCATCTGGTGAGGGAGCTCGTCCCCCATATGGTCCAAGCGGGCTCCGGACGTGTGGTGATCGTCGGATCGCTGGCTGGTGCGGTCGGTGTGCGCGGCGAGGCCGTCTACTCCGCGGCCAAGGCGGCGCTCGCGGCGTTCGCCGACGCCCTGCGCTACGAGCTGCGCGGCACCGGGGTGCGGGTCAGTCTCGTGGTCCCCGGTGTGGTGGACACCCCCTTCTTCGAGCGCCGGGGTGTGCCCTACCGCAGGTCCAGGCCGAGGCTGGTGCCGCCCGAGCGGGTGGCGGACGCCGTCTGGTGTGCGGTGAGCCGGGGCCGGGACGAGGTGTACGTGCCCCGCTGGCTGCGGCTGCCCGCCCGGATCCGCGGTGCGGCGCCCGGCCTGTACCGGCGGCTCGCCGCCACGTTCGGATGAGTGGCGGGTGAGCGCTCTCACCGTCGTACTCGCGCTGCTCACGGCGCTGTCCAACGCCTCCGCCTCCGTGCTGCAACGGCGGGCGGCGACGGACGAGCCCGCGGGCGGCCGTGGGGTGCGTCAGGCGGTGCGCTGGCTCGGCCAGGTGCTACGGCGGCCGTACTGGCTGGCGGGGGCCGGGTTGCTCGCACTGTCGACGGTGTTCCAGGCCGGCGCGCTGGCCGTGGGCAGCCTGGCCGTCGTGCAGCCGCTGCTGGCCACCGAGTTGCTGTTCACCCTGGCGGTCGGCAGCGTCGTCTTCCGCAGCCGCCCGAGTCGGCGCACCTGGCTGGCGTTCACCGCCCTCGCCGCCGGCCTGGCGCTGTTCCTGGGGGTGGCCGCGCCCTCCCCCGGCCGGACCACGGCCCTGCCGGGGCGCTGGCTCCCGGCGGGGGTGGCCGTGGTGTGCGCCGTGGTGGCTCTGGTCGTCTCGGCCCGTGCGGTGCGGGGCGCGCCGCGTGCCGCGCTGCTGGGGCTGTCGAGCGCGGTGTCGTTCGCCGCCACGGCAGCGCTGCTGAAGGAAGTCATGGGACGGCTCCCGCAGGGCGTGGGGGCCGTGCTGACGCAGTGGCCGCCGTATGTGACGGCGCTGATCGGCGTTGTCAGCTTCTTGTTGTTGCAGAGCGCGTTCCGGGCCGGGTCGCTGACGGCGTCTCAGCCGGCTCTGACCCTCGGGGACGCGATGGTCGGGGTGGCGTTGGGCTCGGCGCTGTTCGACGAGCAGATCGCGCTCGGCGTGCGGGTGCTGCCCGAAGTGCTCGGCTTCGCGCTCATCGGTGCGGGCAGTATCGGACTGGCGGGCGCCCCGTGGGCGGGCGGCGCCTGGGACGCGAGCCCGAACGAGCGGGACGGGCCGGATCCCGCGGCCCGGGAGCAGGCGCCGGGCAGGCCGTCGGTCGGTGGTCCGGACCGGGACCGGCCCGGCCCCTGACGACGATGCCGGTCCATGGCGGCCGCCACCGTGCCGGTGTCCATGGCCGCCTCGGCCGTGCCGGTCCCGCTCCATGGCTGTCCCGCTCCCCGCCGGTCCTGCCCCGACGACGAACCCACCCGCGACGACCCCGCCCACGACGGCCCGGCGCCCGGCGAAGCCCCGGGGGCCTGACGACAAGGAGGCAGTTGCCCGATGACTCGTCCTCACGGCCCCTCCGCCACCGGGCGCGCGGCGGCCCTCCTGGCGCCGGTAGCGGCCGCGGTGGCGGCCGTGCACATCGGCCCGGCCGCCACCTGGCTGCCCGGCCTGCGCCGCCGTTTCCTCCCCGGGCTCGCCGGGGTGGGCCACCCCGACCACATCGCTCTGACGTTCGACGACGGGCCCGATGCCGGCTCCACGCCGCACTTCCTCGACGCGCTCGACGAACTCGGCGTCCGGGCGACGTTCTTCGTGTTGGGCGAGAGTGTGGTGCGCTACCCGGCGCTGACCCGGGAGATCGCGGCGCGGGGGCACGAACTCGCCGTGCACGGCTGGAGTCACGACCGGCCCTGGTTGCCGTCTCCGGCTCGTGACACGGCGGACCTGGTCCGAACGGTGGACGCGGTCCACGACGCGGCAGGCCGTCGGCCCCGGTGGTACCGGCCGCCGTACGGGATCCTCACGTCGGGGCGCTGGGCGGCGGCCCGACGCACCGGACTGCGGCCGGTGCTGTGGACGGCGTGGGGCAGGGACTGGACGGCCGACGCCACGCCCGCCTCCGTACGCGCCACGGCCGGCGCGGAGCTGCTGGGTGGCGGCACCCTGCTTCTGCACGACTCGGACCATGCCGCGGCGGTCGGCTGCTGGCGTGCCACGCTCGGGGCGCTGCCCGGCATCGTGGACGACTGCCGTGAGGCGGGGCTGTCGGTCGGGCCGCTCGGCGAACACGGTGTGGAAGGCGGCGCGGATCGGGCCGCGGCGCAGAATCCCGCGGCGGGGTGACTCCGCGGCGCCTGACTCCCAAGGCCGCTGATTCCCACGGCCGCTGACTCCCACGGCCGCGAGGAGACGGACCGGGGTCGAGGTCGGGCGGTCACCGGTCCCCGCGGCGACGGTCGGCGGCGCCTGCGCCGTACGGGCGATCCTCCGGCAACACCCGAGGGGGACCCGACGAGCCGCCCCCGGCTCGGATAGCTTTCCCCGGGAGCCGACCGGACAGCCCGGAGTGCGCCGATGGACCGCCATCCGCCGATCGCCGGCCATGGACGCTCCGACCTACCCGGCAGCGCACGCAGGTCTTCACCCATCGGTCCCTGATCATGGCGGCGTCCGCCCCGGACGACGTCCTCGACGCGAAGCAGAGGTGCTGACGTGGCCGGCCCCCGCGGCCTTCCTCCGGTCACCGCGCAGGAGTTCCGGGCCTTGTACGACAGAGTGCGACGCCACTCACCGGGCGGACGGGCCGGCCGTGGGGCGCTCGACCTGATCACGCCCGACCGTGTCGTCGCCGCGGCCCGCGAGGTCCGGACGGGGCGTCAGGTGAGCCTCGCAGCGCCCGTGGAGACGCACCCGGGACCGGACAGCGCCGAGCCGGCCGAGCACCGCATGACCGGGCCCGTCGCGGGGCGCATCGACAGCCGCGGCGAGCAGTACACCTGGGATCACTTCCGCATGAACATCCACGGCGACGTGGACAGTCACCTCGACGCGCTGTGCCACGTCATCTACGACGGCACACTGCACGGAGGCGTCGACGCGGCCCGTGTCACGCCGGCCGGCGCCGAGGAACTCTCCGTGGAGGTGGCGCGGGACGGGATCGTCGGCCGGGGGGTGCTGCTGGACATCCCCCGGCTGCGTGGGGTTGCGTGGCTGGAGCCGGGTGATCAGGTGACCGGCGAGGAGCTGGCCGCGGCGGAGGCGGCCCAGGGGATCCGGGTCGGCGCCGGTGATCTGCTGTTCGTGCGGGTGGGCCATCGTCGCCGTCGCGGCGAGCTGGGGCCGTGGGAGTCGGGGGCCTCGCGGGCCGGGCTGCATCCGGCCGCGGTGGAGTTCCTGGCCGAGCGGCAGGTCACGGTGCTCGGCAGCGACGCCGACAGCGATGTGGCGCCGAGCGTGGCGGAGGGCGTCGCCACGCCCGTGCATGTGCTGGCGGTGCACGCGATGGGCGTACATATGCTCGACTACCTTCAGTTCGAGGACCTGGTGCCGGTGTGCGAAGAGCTGCGCCGCTGGTCGTTCCTGTGCGTGGTCGCCCCGCTCCGGCTGCCGGGAGCGACCGGCTCGCCGGTCAATCCGGTCGCGGTGTTCTGAGAGCTCCGGGGCCGCCCGCTCCGGGCGTCCGGGGGCATCCTGGAGGGGTGATCCTGCTCGCCGCGCTGTTCGCCGTCATGGGTGCCGCCAGCAATGCGGTCGGTACCGCGTTCCAGCGCAAGGCGGCGTCCACGGTCGCGCACGGCGGCGGCCTGCGGCTGCTCATCGAGCTGGCCCACCGGCCGGCCTGGATGATCGGCATCGGCGGCGTCGTCGGAGCCGCGCTGTTCCAGGCGCTCGCCCTGGTGAACGGCCCGATCTCACTGGTGCAGCCGCTCTTCGTGCTGGAGCTGCCGTTCGCGCTGATGATCGCCGCTCCCCTGATGCAGCGGCGGCTGCCGGGCGCGGCCTGGTGGGCGATCACCGGGGTCGTCACGGGGCTCGCCCTGGTCCTCGGCTCCGCCGCTCCCTCCGGGGTGGCGGACCAGGCGTCCATGGTCCGCTGGATCCCGGTCCTCGCCGCCTGCCTGGGCGCCATGGGCGCCGCGGTCGTCATGGCCCGCCCCGGGCGCCCGCCGCTGTTCCGCGCCGCCGTGCTGGGAGCGGCCTCCGCCGTCGGCAACGCCCTGACCGCGGCGCTGCTGAAGTCCGCCACGGGCAGGTTCGCGGAGGGCGGACTCATCGCTTTCCTGCAGTCCTGGCAGACGTACGGCTTCGCGCTCACCGGGGTCAGCGCCATCCTGCTGCTGGAGAACGCGCTCCAGGCGGGCTGGCTTACCGCGTCGCAGCCGGCGCTCACCATCGGTGATGCCACGGTGAGCCTGGTGCTCGGCATCACCCTGTTCGACGAGCGGATCCGGACCGGCTGGTGGCTGCTGCCCGAGGCCGTCGGCGTGGCCCTGATCGTGTGGGGGGTGCTGAGGCTGAGCCGGGTGGTGTCGAGGGTCCAGGCGGCGGAGGCGGGCACCGGGCGGGCGTTTGTGGGCGGGGGCCACGGGGACTCGGGGCCGCAGGAGGAGGTCTGGGGCAGCCGGGGTCCGCGCGTCCAGCGGATCCGGGAGCCGAAGGGAGAGCGGCCCGCAGGCGAAGGCTGACCTGGTGGCGAGCTGCGAGGGAGGCATGCGCATGACGGTCGAGGCCACACGCTACGACCAGAACGGCGACGCACCGCTGGCGGGCTACGCGCTGCTCGCGACGACGTTCACGACGGGTGCCGCCCTGTTCGCCGCGGTGGCGCGCCGCCGGGGCCTGCGGCTGCCGCAGCAGGTGCCGCCCTGGGACGTCGCCCTGCTCGGAACGGCGACGTTCAAGGCGTCCCGGCTGCTGACCAAGGACAAGGTGACCAGCTTTCTGCGGGCGCCGTTCACCCGGCGGGAGTCGGAGAGCACCGCCAACGAGGTGATGGACCAGCCGCGCGGCAGCGGCCTGCGGCGGGCCGTGGGTGACCTGCTGTCCTGCCCGTTCTGCACGTCCGCGTGGGTGGCCGGGGCACTGGTGTGCTCCTACACCGCAGCGCCGAGGGCCACGCGGCTGGTGTGCGTGGGTCTCACGGCCGTCACGGTGTCGGATCTGCTGCAGTACGGGTGGAGCGCGACGGCCGAGGCGGCCGAGGGCTGACCTCGGGCGCCTTTCCCGGATCAGGGGTTCCCGTCGGGGTCCTCGGCCAGCCGTGCGGCGGTCTCCAGCAGCAGGGCGTGGACGAACGCCTGCGGGAGGTTGCCACGCAGCTGCCGCTGGGCGATGTCGAACTCCTCCGCGTACAGGCCGGACGCCCCGCAGGCTCCACGGTTGCGTTCGAACCAGCGGTGGGCGTCGATCAGCCGGCCTTCTTGGTGCTCGGCGAGCGCCATCACGAACCCGCACAGCAGGAAGGCCCCCTCGGCCTCTTCGAGGGGGCGTTCGTCATGCCGGAAACGGTAGATGTAGTGGTCCTGGGCCAGTCGGCGGCGGCACTCGGCCAGCGTGGCACGGGTGCGGTCGTCGCCCGGGGGCAGAGCGCCACGTGCGGCCGGCAGCAGCAGGGCGGCGTCGACCTTCGGGTCGTCGGGGGTGCGCTGCCAGTGGCCCGCGGGGTTCAGGCAGCGCTGCGCCGCGGTGTCGAAAAGGGTGTCGGCGAGAGCGGCGCAGCGGTCGGAGAGCGGATGGCGGGGGGCCGCGGCGGTCAGTGCGCGCAGCCCGGCGACGCAGGTCAGCCGACTGTGGGTCCACCACTGGGGGTCCAGTTCCCAGATCCCGGCGTCCGGCTCCTGCCAGCGCTCGGTGATGGCGCGCACCGCGATCTCGGCGGCCTTCCACCCGTCGGCGTCCAGCCGCTGCCGGCGCTCGGCCGCCGCGAACAGCAGCAGCGCCTCGCCGAAGCAGTCGAGCTGGAACTGCTCCCTGACCCGGTTGCCGACCCGGCTGAAGCCGCCCGGGTAACCGGGCAGGTCCAGTTCTCGCTGGCCCGGGACCGCGGTGCCGTGCACGGTGTAGGCGGGGGCGAGGCGCGGGCCGTCCTCCCGCAGCCGCTCGCCGACGAAGCGCACGGCCTCGTCGAGGAGTTCGGGGGTGCCGGTGGCGGCCGCGGCCTGCCCGGCGTAGCTCTGGTCGCGGATCCACACATAGCGGTAGTCGTAGTTGCGTCCCGCCTCGGCACGTTCCGGGAGGCTGGTGGTGGCGGCCGCCACCATGCCGCCGCCGTGGGTGGTCAGGCCGCGCAGGACGGCGTAGGCACGGCGGGCGTCGCGCGGGGCGATCGTGTGGTCGAGCGCGGGTACGGCCTCGCGCCAGGCCTGTTCCGTCGCGGCCCAGGCCTCGGCGGCCCGCGGTGCGGTGTGGGGCAGGGGCGAGGCGGAGCACTCCAGCACCAGGTCGTGGCGTTCGCCGGGCTCCAGCACGATCTCGGCCGTCAGGCCCTGGCCGCGGGCGACCGCGAACGGGGCGCCCTGCCAGCGGAGTCGGTGCGGGCCCGAGGTGAGGTACCACACGCCGTGGTCGGTGCGGTGGACGGAGTCCAGGGAAGAGCGGCCGTAGTCGGCGTGCGGTTCGAGCAGGACCTGTACGTGGGCCACCGTGTCGACGGCATGCAGTTGCCGCAACAGCACCAGGCGGCCGGGCTCCCCGGGGAAGGCCAGGGCCTCCCGGCACTCAATGAGACCGTCGGTGGTGACCCAGCGGCTGCGCCAGATGAGGGTGCCCTCCTCGTAGTAGCCGCCGAAGACATGGCGGGCCCTGGGCGTGATGGCGTAGACACCGCCGCCGCCGATGAGCGAGGCGAAGACGGCGTCGTTGTGCCAGCCGGGTGAGCATAGCCAGCCGATGTCGCCGCAGGGGCCGATCAACGCGCCGCGTTCCCCGTCGGCCAGCAGCGCGTAGTCGTGCAGCGCGTGCGGCCGGAACGATGTGCTCATGGGTACTGCCTCCTGGTTCGGCCGACGGACGGCGCGCGGCGTTCGCGGTCACACGGACCTCAGGCCCTACGGCTACCCCGTTTGAGCTGCGGCATTGGCGCCGCAGTGGGTGAGAACCGCCCGGCACGGCGTGAGAGATCCGGTGATTGGGCTGCGACCAGTGGGGAAACCGGTGCCCCATGTCAACGACCCGGCGACGTCCGGCGCCCCCGCCGTGTCCCGCCGCACCGCCACGGCGCGCCCGGCAGCGGCCGCCGTGCCCGTCGGCTCGTGGACGCGCCGCGGGTGCTCACGCCGCGTCACTCACTCGGATGACGTACACCACCGAGCCACCGGCGCCGCGGCGACGGACGCTGATCGGGGTACTCGACGGTCTTCCGCGACGTCAGCGGCCCGGCGCCCGGAACAGGGACCCGACAAGCCGTCCGCGTAGGGAGGAGTTCTTCCATGACCAGCCCTTTGTCACGGAACTGGGAACACGCCGTCGTCACCGGCGGCGCGGGGTTCGTCGGTTCCCACCTGTGCGCCGCCCTGCTGGACGCGGGCGCCGCCGTCACCTGCGTGGACGACTTCAGCACCGGTCGACCGGAGAACGTGGCCGCCCTGCTCGACCGACCCGGGTTCACGCTGGTGCGGGCCAATGTGGCGGAGGGGCTGACCGTCGACCGGAAGCCGGATCTCATACTCCACTTCGCCTCCCCCGCCTCGCCCGCCGACTATCTGCGCCTGCCCCTGCACACGCTGGACACCGGCAGCCTGGGCACGCGCAACGCCCTGGACCTCGCCCACCGCTCGGGCGCCCGCTTCCTGCTCGCCTCGACCTCCGAGGTCTACGGGGACCCGCAGCAGAACCCACAGGACGAGCGGTACTGGGGGCATGTGAACCCGGTCGGTCCGCGCAGCGTGTACGACGAGGCCAAGCGGTTCGGTGAGGCCCTGACCACCGCGCACGCCGAGGCGAAGGGCACCGACACCGGCATCGTGCGGCTGTTCAACACCTACGGCCCGCGGATGCGCGGCCACGACGGCCGCGCGGTTCCGACATTCGTGCGGCAGGCGCTGGCCGGTGAGCCGCTGACCGTCACCGGTGACGGACGCCAGACGCGGTCCCTGTGCTACGTCGACGACACCGTCCGCGGCATCCTCGCCGCGGCGGCGCACGGCATGCGCGGCCCGGTGAACATCGGCAATCCCTCCGAGATCACCATGCTGGACCTGGCCCGTCTGGTCATCCGTCTCGCCGGGTCGACGTCGGAGATCCGGTTCATCGAGCGGCCGACGGACGATCCTGCCGTGCGCTGCCCGGACATCACGCTGGCCCGCGACAAGCTCGGCTGGGAGCCGGAGGTGGACGCCGAGGAAGGCCTGCGCCGCACCATCGACTGGTTCCGCGCCACCGCCGCCGGCTGACCCGCGCGGCCTGGCCTCGTCACCGCCACGCGCCGTTCCGCCCTCCCCACTCCCTTCCGTCCGGCTCACGTATCGCCGAAAGGCCTCGCAACCCCATGCGCATCCTCGGAATCAACGCTCTGTTCCACGACCCCGCCGCCGCCCTGGTGATCGACGGCCGGACCGTCGCCGCCGCCGAGGAGGAACGGTTCTCCCGGCGCAAACACGGCAAGCGGCCGGTGCCGTTCTCCGCGTGGGAACTGCCGGAGAAGGCCGCCGCGTGGTGCCTCGGACGCGCCGGACTGCGCCCCCAGGACCTCGACGCCGTCGTCTACTCCTACGATCCGGACCTCGCCCGGCCCGCCGAGGCCATGGGCCTCGACGACCCCTGGGACCACCTGCGGCAGACGTACGCCCGCGAAGCCCCCGGCTTCCTGAAGACGGCGCTGCCGGGCCTCGACCCCGGCATCCTCCGCTTCGTACCGCACCACATGGCGCACGCCGCGTCCGGCGCCTTCGCCGCGCCCCACGACCAGGACTCCTCCGTGCTGGTCCTGGACGGCCGCGGGGAGCGCGCCTCACACCTGGCCGCGCGCCGGGTCGGGAACCGTCTCGAGCCCCTGTACGCGCAGGAACTGCCGCACTCCCTGGGGCTGGTCTACGAGGACCTGACCGAGCACCTGGGATTCCTCAGGTCCTCCGATGAGTTCAAGGTGATGGCGCTCGCCTCGCACGGCCGCCCGCGCATGCTCGCCGAGCTGCGCCGTTACGTGTACCCCACGGGCGACGGCGGCTTCCACGCCACCGGGGTCCCCTGGCACGAGCTGTGCGCGCCGCGCGGCCCGGACGAGCCGTGGACGCAGGACCACGCGGACGTGGCCGCGAGCGCCCAGGCCGTGCTGGAGGAGACGCTGCTCGACCTGGTGCGCTGGCTGCACGGCAGGACGCACCACAGTGTGCTCACGCTCGCCGGGGGCGTCGCGCTGAACTGCGTCGCGAACTCGCGGATCGCCCGCGAGGGGCCCTTCTCCCGGGTGTGGGTGCAGCCCGCGGCCGGTGACGCGGGCACGGCGCTGGGCGGGGCGCTGCTGCTGGCCGCCGGGCAGGGCGACGAGCCGGAGCCGATGCCGGGCGCCGATCTGGGCCGGGACTGGTCGGACGCGGAACTGGGGGCGTGGCTGAAGACGGCGGCGGTGCCCTTCGAGCGACCCGCCGACATCGCCCGGACCGTCGCCGAGACCCTCGCGGACAACGGGATCGTCGCCTGGTTCCAGGGCCGATCCGAGTACGGACCGCGAGCGCTCGGGCACCGCTCGCTGCTGGCGCACCCCGGGCACGCGGGGAACCTGGAGCGGCTCAACGACGTCAAGGGCCGCGAGCAGTTCCGGCCGGTGGCGCCGATGGTGCTCGCCGACCGTGCCGCCGACATCTTCGACGGCCCGCTGCCCAGCCCGTACATGCTGTTCGTGCACGACGTGGCCGAGGCCTGGCGGGACCGCATCCCGGCGGTGGTGCACGTCGACGGCACGGCCCGCATCCAGACCGTCGACCCGGCCAAGGAGCCGCTGGTCGCCCGCATGCTCGGTGAGTTCGAACGGCTCACGGGTCTGCCGGTGGTGGTCAACACCAGCCTCAACACGGCGGGCCGGCCCATGGTGGACGATCCGCGTGACGCCCTGGAGTGCTTCGGCTCCTCCCCCGTCGACCTCCTGGCCATCGGCCCGTACGCGGTGCGGCGCGGAGACTTCTTCCGCGGCGCCGACGCGAGGGGCACGTGATGACGGAACGCGGAGACGACACGACGGCCACCGCCTACGCCGACGACGCGTACGCGGTGGTGATCCCGACGCTGGGACGGCCGAGTCTGAGTGCGTGCCTGCGGGCGCTGGCCGAGTCGTCCGGGCCCCGGCCGGTGCGGGTGGTCCTCGTCGACGACCGCCCCGGAGACGAGGGCGAGCCGCTCACGGTCGACATCCCGGGGCCGCTGCGCCCGGTCACCACGGTGGTGCGCGGCCGTGCCCGGGGTCCGGCCGCGGCCCGCAACGACGGGTGGCGGGCGGCCGGGCGGATGCCGTGGATCGTGTTCCTCGACGACGATGTGGTGCCCGGCCGTACCTGGGGCGACGACCTCGCCCTTGACCTGGCGGAGGCGACGGAGCGGACAGGCGCGATCACCGCCCGGATCGACGTCCCGCTGCCGGCCGACCGCCGGCCCACCGACTGGGAGCGCAACACCTCCGGGCTCGCCACCGCGCGGTGGATCACCGCCGACATGGCCTACCGGCGTACGGCCCTGGAGGCCGTCGGCGGCTTCGACGAACGGTTCCGGCGGGCTTTCAGGGAGGACGCGGATCTCGCGCTGCGGGTGCAGGACGCCGGGTGGACGGTGACCGACGGGTCCCGCACGACCACACACCCGGTGCGCCCGGCCGACCGCTGGGTCTCGGTGCGCCTGCAGGCGGGGAACGCGGACGACGTGCTGATGACCCGGTTGCACGGACCCGGGTGGTGGAGCAGGGCGGGAGCGCCACGGGGACGGCTGCCCGGTCATCTGGCGGTGACCGGAGCGGCGGTGGCGGCCCTGGCCTGCGCGGCACTGCGCAGGCCCCGGGCCGCCGTGGTCTGTGCCGCCGGCTGGCTGGCCGGGACCGCCGAGTTCGCCCTGGCGCGCATCGAGCCGGGGCCGCGGACCCCGGACGAGATGGCCACCATGGCGCTGACCAGCGTGCTCATCCCGCCCGCCGCCAGCTGGCACTGGCTGCGCGGTCACCTCGTCCACCGGGACGTGCCGCCGCACATCCGGTACGGGGCCGGGGCTCAGCCGCGGGTGCCGCGCCGGGCGCTCGAGGAACGGGTGCACCCATGAGCGGACGTCCCCTGCTGCCCCGTCGTCCCGAGGCAGCCGTACCGTCGGCGACCGGGCCCTGGCTGTTCGACGGACCCCGGGGCGGCCCTCCGCGGGCGGGGGGCGCCCGGCCATCGGCGGTGCTGTTCGACCGCGACGGCACGCTCGTGTCGGATGTGCCCTACAACGGTGACCCGGCGCGCGTCGAGCCGATGCCGACGGCGCGCGAGGCCGTCGGCGCCGTCCGTGCGCGGGGCATCCCCGTCGGGGTGGTCAGCAACCAGTCCGGCGTGGCCCGCGGCCTGCTGACGCGCGCTCAGGTGGAGGCGGTGCGGCGGCGCGTGGAGGAGCTGCTCGGCCCGTTCGACGTGTGGGCGGTGTGCCCGCACGGCCCGGGCGACGGCTGCGGCTGCCGCAAGCCCGCGCCGGGTCTGGTCATGGCCGCCTGCGCGCGGCTGGGCGTCCCGGTGGAGCGCGCCGTCGTCATCGGGGACATCGGCGCCGACATGGGAGCTGCCCGGGCGGCGGGCGCCCGCGGCGTGCTGGTGCCGACCACCGTGACCCGCCCGGAGGAGATCGAGGCGGCCGAGACCACGGCCGGCGACCTGCTCGCGGCGGTGCGCCTGGTGCTGGACGCCGAGGACGGCTCCGGTCACGGGCCGCGCGCCGCCTCACCCGCGGGGGAGGCACGATGACGGACACCCCATGCCTTCCCCGCACCCTGGTCGTGCGTCTCGACAGCGCCGGTGACGTGCTGCTGGCGGGCCCCGCCGTGCGTGCCGTGGCCGCCGGTTCCTCGCACACGGCGATGCTGTGCGGTCCGCGTGGGGTGCAGGCGGCGAAGCTGCTGCCGGGCGTGGACGAGGTACTGGAGTACGACGCCCCGTGGGTGGGCCTGGAACCGGCGCCGGTCTCCCGAGCGGCGACGCGGCAGCTCCTTCAGACCCTGACCGCGGGCTGCTTCGACCGGGCCCTGGTGCTCGTCTCGTACCACCAGAGCCCGCTGCCGATCGCGCTGCTGCTGAAGCTCGCGGGGGTCGGCTGGACGGCCGCCGACTGTGAGGACTACCCGGGTGCCCTGCTCGACCTGCGGCACCGCCGGCTGCCGCACCGGCACGAGGCGCCGGCGGCGCTGGACCTGGCGCGGGACGCCGGTTTCGCGCTGCCGCCCGGCGACGACGGGGCGCTGCGGGTCACCACTCCCCCGGACATGACCCACCTCACCGGGTCGGAACCGTACGTGGTGCTGCATCCCGGTGCCGCGGTGCCGGCCCGGGCGTGGAGCCCCGAGCGGGCGACGCGGGCCGCGGCCGCCCTGGCCGCCGAGGGCTACCGGGTCGTGGTGACCGGGGGTCGCGGGGAGCGGGAGCTGACCGCGAAGGTGGCCGGATCGCACGGGTTGGACCTCGGCGGACTCACCGATCTGCGGCAGCTGGCGGGCGTGCTGGCCGGGGCGCGGGTGGCGGTGGTCGGCAACACCGGACCCGCGCATCTGGCGGCCGCGGTGGGCACTCCGGTCGCCTCCCTGTTCGCGCCGGTCGTACCGGCCGAGCGCTGGGCCCCGTACGGCGTCCCGCACGTGCTGCTCGGTGACCGGGGGGCGGCGTGCGCCGACACCCGGGCCCGGCACTGCCCGGTGCCGGGACACCCGTGTCTTGACGGGGTGAGCGATGCGGAGGTGCTGGCCGCCGTGGCGGCGCTCGGTGAGAGAAGGCCCGCAGCCATGCATGACGGCGATCAGACGCGAAAGACGGACCGGGCGGATCTCGACCGGGAGGCGTCGCCCGGACCGGGTGAGGCGTCCGGACCGGAGGACGTGTCCGGCCCGAAGGACCTGTCGCAGGACGCCTCCGGGCCGCAGGACGTGTCCGGGCCGGGCCGCGGTCCCGAGACGGAACGAGGAGCGACCGTATGAACATCCTGTTGTGGCATGTGCACGGCTCCTGGACGACGGCGTTCGTCCAGGGTCCCCACACCTACCTCGTTCCGGTGACGCCCGGCCGCGACCCCGATGGACTCGGGCGGGCCCGCACGTTCTCCTGGCCGTCCTCGGTGCACGAGGCAACCCCCGAGCAGCTGCGCGACGCGGACGTGGACCTGGTCATCCTGCAACGGCCGCACGAGCCGGCGCTGGCCGAGCGCTGGCTCGGCGGCCGACGTCCCGGCCGCGACATACCGGCCGTCTATCTGGAGCACAACGCACCGGACGGCGACGTGCCGAACACCCGGCACCCGTTCGCCGACCGCGGCGACCTGACGCTGGTTCACGTCACCCACTTCAACCGGCTCTTCTGGGACTGCGGCAGCACGCGCACCGAGGTCGTCGAGCACGGCATCGTCGACCCGGGACACCAGTACACGGGCCGTCTCGCCCGTGGGGCCGTCGTCGTCAACGAGCCGGTGCGGCGCGGCCGTTACACCGGTACGGACCTGCTGCCCGCGCTGGCGGAGGCGGCGCCGCTGGACGTGTTCGGGATGCGCACCGAGGGCCTGGCCGGCCGTCTGGGTCTGCCCGAGGAGCGGTGCTGCAGCGCCGACCTGCCGCAGGCCGAGTTGCACGGGGAGATGGCGCAGCGCCGGTTCTATCTGCATCCGGTGCGCTGGACCTCCCTCGGCCTGTCGCTGCTGGAGGCCATGCACCTGGGCATGCCCGTGGTGGCGCTCGCCACCACCGAGGTGGTCGAGGCGGTCCCGCAGGGCGCGGGTGTGCTGTCCACCCGGCCCGACGTCCTGGCCCGGGCCGCACGGCACTACCTGCACGAACCCGAAGCCGCGGCCGAGGCCGGCGCCCGTGCCCGCCAGGCGGCTCTCGGCCGGTACGGGCTCAAGCGCTTCCTGGACGACTGGGAGCGCGTGATGACGGAGGCGCGCTCATGACCTCGACCCTGCACCCCATCCAGCCCGGCACCGTCGACGCCGACGGCCCCGGCTCCCTGTCGATCGCACTGGTCTCGGAACACGCGAGCCCCCTCGCCACCCTCGGCGGGGTGGACGCCGGCGGGCAGAACGTCCACGTCGCCTGCCTGGCCGGGGCGCTCGCCGACCGGGGGCACCGGGTGACCGTGTACACCCGCCGCGACGACAAGGACCTGCCGGACCGGGTGCCGCTGCGCGAAGGGGTCGAGGTACGCCATGTGCCCGCGGGTCCGCCGGAGCCGCTGCCCAAGGACGAACTGCTGCCCTACATGGCCGAGTTCGGGCGCTATCTGGCCCGGGTCTGGCGGGTGCGGGCGCCGGACGTGGTGCACTCGCACTTCTGGATGTCGGGGCTGGCCTCGCTGCGGGCCGTACGCGAGCTGGGGCTGCCGCTGCTGCACACGTACCACGCGCTCGGCACCGTGAAGCGACGGTACCAGCAGCTGGCGGACACCAGTCCGCCGCGCCGGATCGCGTACGAGACGGAAGTGGGCCTCGGCTGCGACCGGGTGATCGCCACGTGCCGGGACGAGGTCGTCGAGCTGGGCAGGATGGGCATACCCGCCGGGAAGGTCAGCATCGTGCCGTGCGGGGTGGACACCGAGCTGTTCACGCCGAAGGGTCCGGTCGCCGAACGCGGCACCCGCCGGCACCGGCTGCTGCAGCTGGGCCGTCTGGTGCCGCGCAAGGGCGCGGCGGTGTCCGTCGCCGCGCTCGCCCTGCTGCCGGAGACGGAGCTCGTCGTCGTCGGCGGACCGTCGGCGGACCGAGTGGACGACGACCCGGAGGTGCGCCGGCTGCGCCGCATCGCCGAGGAGCACGGCGTCGCCGACCGGGTGATCTTCATGGGCGGGGTGGCGCCGCGCGACGTGCCGCCGCTGGTGCGCGCGGCCGACGTGGTGGTGTGCCCCGCGGACTACGAGCCGTTCGGCATCGTCCCGCTGGAGGCCATGGCCTGCGGCAGGCCGGTCGTGGCCAGCGCGGTGGGCGGCCAGTTGGACACCGTCGCGGACCCGACCACCGGGCGCCTGGTGCCGCCCCGGGACCCCGAGGCGCTCGCCCGGGCCGTCGGTGAGCTCCTCGCCGATCCCGAACTGCGGGAGGCGTGCGGCGCGGCGGGCCGCCGCCGTGTGCTGCGCAGGTACGGCTGGGGGCGGGTCGCCGCGGCGACCGAGGCGACGTACTGCTCGGTCCTGGACGCCCAGCCCGCCGCCACGGGGGTGGTGTGAGCACGTACCGTCCGCCCGGCCCCCGACAGCGTTCCCGACCCACCGCGGAGCTCCGACGTCCGAAGGAGGTGCGGGTCCGGCCGCCGTCCCCGTGACGCGGTACGCCCGATCAACATGACCGATTCTTCTGCATTTACACTCGATGCCGCGCACCTGCACTGCCGTTCACTGGAGCAGGCGCTGGTCCGCCTACGCCGGGACGGTCTGCACCGGATCGCGGAGTGGGGCGGCCGGCTCGCGATCGTCCTTCCCGCCGGCGGCCGACTGCTGGCCGCGGGCAACGGCGGCAGCGCCGCCCAGGCCCAGCACCTGACCGCCGAGCTGGTGGGACGTTACCGGCAGGAACGGCCGGCCTACTCGGCGATCTCGCTGCACGCGGAGACCTCCAGCGTGACCGCGATCGGCAACGACTACGGCTTCGACCAGGTCTACGCCCGGCAGGTGGCCGCACACGGCCGCCCGGGTGACGTCCTCGTGCTGCTGTCCACCTCCGGCCGCAGCGCCAACCTGATCAGCGCGGCCGTGACGGGCCGGGCGGCGGGGCTGCGCGTGTGGGCGCTCACCGGCCCCGGCCCGAACCCGCTGGCCGAGGCGGCCGACGAGGCGCTGTGCATCGACGTCGGCAGCACCGCGACCGTCCAGGAGGCCCATCTGGTGGCCGTGCACCTGCTCTGCGAGAGCTTCGACGCGGCGCTCGGTGCCGCCACCCGGCAGACCGCAGCGCCGCGTACGGTCGCGGCGCACGGCAGGGCGTCGTGACGGCGCGGGGTCCGCTCGTGGTCGTCGGAGACGTGCTGCTCGACGAGGACATCGAAGGTGTCGCCACCCGGCTGTCGCCGGACGCCCCCGCCCCGGTCGTCGACGTCACCGAGGACCGGCGTCATCCCGGCGGTGCGGGGCTCGCCGCCGCGCTGGCGGCCCGCGGCGGGCGTGAGGTGGTACTGGTGACCGCGCTTGGCGACGACTCGGCCAGCGAGGCGGTACGCCGTGCTCTGCGCGGCCGGGTGCACCTGGTGGAGATCCCGCTGAGGGGCAGTCTGCCGGTGAAGACGCGGGTGCTGGCCGGCGGGCGCCCGCTGGTGCGGATCGACCGGGGCGGCGGCACGCCCGGCGAGCCGGACGCCGCGGTGCGGGAGGCGCTGGCGCAGGCGCACGCCGTGCTGGTCGCCGACTACGGACGGCACACGGCCGGTGCCGTGCGGGAGCATCTGGCCACCGTCGTGCCGCGTACGCCGCTGGTGTGGGACCCCCACCCCCGGGGCGAGACCCCGGTGCCGGGGGCGCGGCTCGTCACCCCGAACGCGGCGGAGGCGTCCGCCCTGTGTCCCGGCGACGGCAACTCGCTGCGCGCGTACGCCGACCGGGCCGCGCAGCTCGCGGAGCGCTGGCAGGCGGCCGGTGTCGCCGTGACCCTCGGGGACCGCGGGGCGCTGCTGGCCAGGCCGGGCAACGGCACGCCGATGCTGGTGCCGCCGCCGTACCGGGCCAGTGGGGATCCCTGCGGCGCGGGCGACTGTTTCGCGGCCACGACGGCGGCGGCGCTGGCCGACGGCGCGCTGCCGGAGGAGGCCCTGCAGCGGGGCGTGGCGGAGGCCGCCGCGTTCGTGTCGGCGGGCGGGGCCGGGAATCCGGCGCTGTGGCGCACCTCGCCGCCTCGCGTGGCGGCCACTCCCCGCACCGACGCCTTCGCGGTCGCCGAGCACGTCCGCGCGCGGGGCGGCACCGTGGTGGCCACCGGTGGCTGCTTCGACCTGCTGCACGCGGGGCACGTGGGTCTGCTGGAGAGCGCGCGGCGCATCGGTGACTGCCTGATCGTCTGCCTCAACTCCGACCCTTCGGTCGCCCGGCTGAAGGGACCGGGGCGCCCGCTGAACACGGTGGCCGACCGGGTGCGGGTCCTGGAGGCCCTCGGCAGTGTGGACGCCGTCGCGGTCTTCGAGGAGGACACCCCGGAGACGCTGCTGAAGCGGTTGCGGCCGGATGTGTGGGTCAAGGGCGGCGACTACTCCGTCCAGGACCTGCCGGAGGCGGAGGCGCTGCGGGCATGGGGCGGGCAGGCGGTCGTACTGCCCTATCTCGACGGCCGCTCCACGACGCTGCTGGCCCGCCGGGCGGCGCGGGCCGCCGTGCCCCCGGTGCCGCCGTCGTGAGGACGGCCGAGGCGCACCCGCCGCGGGTGCTGGTGCTGCGGGCGCTCGGACTCGGCGATCTGCTGACGGCGGTGCCGGCACTGCGGGCGCTGCGGCGGCATCTGCCCCGCCACGAGATCGTGCTGGCCGCGCCCGGGCGGCTGGTGCAGGCCGCAGCGGCGACCGGCCTGGTCGACCGGCTGCTGCCCGCCTCCGCTCCCGGCCGGGCGGTGCCCGCCGAGCTCGCCTGGACCGGGCCCGCGCCGGATCTGGCGGTCGATCTGCACGGCAACGGCCCGCCCAGCCATCTGCTGCTGCGGCGGCTCGGGCCGCGGCGGCTGTTCGCCTACGCGCACCCGGACACCCCCGACATCCCGGGTCCGGTGTGGCGGGAGGACGAGCACGAGCGGGAAAGGTGGTGCCGCCTGCTCGCCTGGTACGGCGTCCGCGCGGACCCGGAGGACCTGTCGATCCCGGGACCGGCGACCCCCTCCCCCGCACCCGGCGCCGTCGTGGTGCACCCGGGGGCCGACGCCGCCGCGCGGTGCTGGCCGCCGGAGCGGTTCGCGGCCGTTGCGCGGGAGATGCGCCGCTCGGGGTACGACGTCGTGGTGACCGCGGGCACCGGGGAGGGCACGCTGGCGCGGAACGTGGCGGCTCGGGCGGGCCTGCCGCCGGTCGCGGTCGTGGGAGGCGACGGCGACGTGCCGTTCGACCGGTTGGCCGCGCTGGTGGCCGGGGCCAGCTGCGTGGTGGTCGGCGACACCGGACTCGCGCATCTGGCCACGGCAGTGGGCACCCCCTCGGTGGTCCTGTTCGGCCCGGTCGCTCCTCGACTGTGGGGGCCACCGGCCGACGCACGGCACCGGGTGCTGTGGCACCCGGGGGACGACGACGCGGCGAGGCCGGGCGACGCACACGGGAGGGTGCCGGACGAGCGGCTGCTGAGGATCACCGTGGCGGAGGTCACCGAGGCGGTGCACGCACTGCTGGAGCCCGGGACCGGCCGTGGGATGCGGGGTGAGGGGTCCGGAGCACCGACGACGGGTCTGAGGGTCCACGGCTGACGAAGGGCGGCGGCAGCCCCGGCGAAGGCCGCCGACATTGCGATCCCGGCCCCCACCGCTCGGTGGCGGCCGGGGCCGCGTGACGCCCTGTCGGTGGTGGCGCGGGAGCGCCCCGGCAACGGACGGCGGCCCTGGGGCCTTGCGGCCGCCGCCCGGACGGCTCAGGCCGCGGTGCTCAGGTCCGGCACACCGCAGTGCTCCGTGCGGAGCACCACCGCCGGAGCGGTGCCACGACGGCGCAGGGCGAAGCCCGCTCCGATCGTGCCCGCGATGATCAGCCCGCCGCCGATCAGGGCGCCGCGGGCCCCGGCCGTCTGCATCAGGAGGCCCAGCGCCGGCGGGCCGCCGAGGCCCCAGGCCGTGCTGATGGTCCGCCACACGCCGAGCACCCGGCCGCGCAGATGGGCGGGCGGATCGGTCTGCAGGACGGTCGTGCCGGCGGTGTCGGAGACGGACTCCACCACGGCCATGGGCAGGACGAGCACCAGCAGGACCGCGAGCGAGGGCGAGAGCCCCGCCAGGATCTGGAGCAGGCCGCCTGCCGCGGCCATCGCGCCGACGTGCCGCACGGAGGGGCGGCGCAGCCGGGCGCCGAGGACCGCGCCGAGGATGCCTCCGACGGCGAGGACGGTGGAGACCGTGCCGAACGCCCCGGCGCCGCCCGCGAGCGGGCCGGTGACCAGGACGGCCAGGGTGAGGCCGTAGTTGCGTCCGAAGACCGCGCTGATCCCGGTGATGCCCGCGAGGGCCACCAGCCGCGGACGGCGCGCGAAGAACGCCAGGCCCTGTCGGACGGTCATGTCCGAGCCGGCGGGTCGCCGACTGCCGCGCTGGGCGGGGATGGCGGGCCCGCCGCCCGCGGGAGCCCGTACGGCGCCGGGTGCCGGGCGCAGGAACGGGATGACCGCGGCGACGAACAGGAAGGAGACCCCGTTCGCGGCATAGGCGGCGGCCGTGCCGAAGAACCCGACGGCCACACCGGCGAGCGCCGTCCCGGCGAGCCGGCCGGCGCTGTGCACCAGCGAGCCGACGCCGATGGCGGAGGGGACGTCCTCCGGCCGGACCAGGTCGTTGCCCAGCAGGGCGCACGCGGGCCCGTCGACGGTGGCGATCAGACCGGTGACGGCGGCCAGCACCATCAGCACGGGCACGTCGAGCCGGCCCAGTGCGACCAGCACGGCCGTCACGAAGGCGACGGCCCCGAGGAGCGCCTGGCTGACGGTGGCGGTCAGCTTCCGGGGCAGACGGTCGACGGCGGCGCCGCCCGCCAGGCTCACCAGCAGGGCGGGGGCGGCCTGGACGGAGATCGACAGACCGGTGGCGGCGGCCGACCCCGTGATCTTCAGGACCAGCAGGTTCTGCACCGTGAGCTGCATCCAGGTGCCGGCGTTGGAGACGAAGTTCGCCAGGGACCACCAGCGCATGCTGCGGTACTTCAGGGATCTCCAGGGCGAGGACGACTCGGCCGCCGAGGCCGCGGAGGCGGCGTCGGGCGCGGGAGCAGCCGGCACGGGGGCAGGGGAGGGCGCGGAAGCGACAGGGGAAGAAGGCACAGTGATCTTCGGGGAGGGGTCCCCCGGGGGGACTCACACGGAACATCGGCGGGAGCGGTACACCGGCTGCGCTGCGCGGTCGCTCCGCCGGATCTGGCGGGTGCCGTGCCGCCGGGAGCCGCGGCGCGGGTCCCGGAAGGACGACGTCGACCATCGTGGCAGACAGGACCGGCGAGTCGCCGCCGCCGGCTCGGGACCCGGTGCCGCACGCACGCCAAGTCCCCGACCGCGTCGGGGACTTGGCGCTCCTGTGCACTTGCTCACAGCATCCGTGACCGCCGTGGGGTTCAGTCCTCCAGTTCCTCCTGGATCGGCGTCCTGGGCTCGTCCCGCAGGTGCTGCGACAGCCCGGGTTTGCCGCCCTGGCGCGCCTGCTCGGCCCGCTGTGCGGCGGTGTGTCCGAGGTCGGAGTCCGGGTCCACCCGGACCGACCGGGCCACGTCCTCCCGGCTGGTGTACTCCTCGGGCGGGATACCGCGCAGCGCCTTGACCACCTCGTCCGAGGCGCCGGCCGCGCGCGCCGCCGTCAGCAACTGGTCCTTGTCGGCCGGAAAGTCGACGTCCTCGAGCGCGCCGAGCACCTCCGGCACGTCGGTGTGTGCCATGGGGGCCTCCCTGCTACCGCTCTTCGTAGTCCTCCCGCTGGATCCCCGCCTCCTCCATCGCCTCACGCATGGTGCGGCCGGACGGACCGGTGGGGGCGGGCTCCCCGGCCTTCTCCTCCGCCGGCTCCATGACCACGTCGTCGGTGGTCTCGGTCTTCTGCCGGTTCTCCTCGGGAACGGTCATCGCGACGATTCCTCACGTACGCCTTTCGCTTCCTGAACGACGGCGAGTACCCGAAGACCACGCCGTGAACACGCGACCCACCCTTTCGACCCTTTTGCGTGTCGCACGACACATACGGCGGACCGTGCCGCGAAGCTGACTGGGCGGGGCCTGTGGCGGCGGCGCCCGGTTCCCGTCGGGCATGCCCGGGGGCGGTGCGAGAGCCCGCGGGAGCGCACGGTCCCGGTCTGAGAGAGGAAGTGTTCGATGCAACCGGTCGCCTCGGGGCCGCGGGCACTGGCCGCCACGGTGGTCAACCAAGGGGATCTCGACGCGGCCCGGGCCCAGATGGGTTTCTCCCTCGCCTGGCACATCGTGCTGGCCTGCCTCGGTGTGGGCCTGCCGCTGCTGACGCTGGTCGTGGAGTGGCGGGGGGTGTGGACCGGGGACCCCTCGTACCGTCTGCTCGCCCGCCGCTGGGCCCGCGCCATGGGAGTGCTCTTCGCCGTCGGCGCGGTGTCCGGCACGATTCTCAGCTTCGAGATGGGCCTGCTGTGGCCGGGTCTGATGGGGACCTACGGCCAGGTCATCGGGTTGCCCTTCGCCATGGAGGGGATCGCCTTCTTCATCGAGGCGATCTTCCTGGGCATCTACCTGTACGCGTGGGACCGGCTGCCGCCCCGGACCCATCTGCTGACGGGGGTGCCGATCGTGGTCGCGGGTGTGGCGTCGGCGTTCTTCGTGGTGTGCGCCAACGCCTGGATGAACCAGCCCCGCGGTTTCACGTTGCGCGACGGCAAGGTGGTGCACGTGGACCCCTGGGCGGCGATGTTCAACCCGGCGACCCCGCCGCAGACCACGCACATGATCCTCGCGGCCCTGATGGTCGCGGCCTTCCTGACCTCCAGTGTCTACGCGGTGGCGCTGCTGCGTGGCCGCCGGGACCGCTACCACCGGCTCGGCTTCACCGTGCCCCTGGCCCTGGGCGCGATCGTCACCCCGGTGCAGTTGGTCGTCGGGGACTGGGCGGCGCGTTTCGTCGCCCACTACCAGCCGGTCAAGCTCGCCGCGATGGAGGGTGTCTACCGCACCGGTGACCACGTGCCGCTGACCATCGCCGGCATCGCGAGCCCGAACGGCCTGCGGTACGGGCTCAGGATCCCCGACGGGCTGTCGCTGCTGGTCGGCTACAGCCCGAACACGGTGATCAAGGGCCTGGAACAGGTGCCGGCGGACCAGCGCCCACCGGTCACCGGGGTCCACCTGGCCTTCGACCTGATGGTGGCCTGCGGCCTGTTCCTGCTCGCGGTGAGCGTGTGGCTGCTCGTGCTGGGGCTGCGCCGCAGGCGCCGTGGCGGCCCCTGGCTGGCGGGCGAGAGCCGCCCGCTGCGTGCCTTCCTCGCCCTCGGGGTCCTGACCGGGCCGGCAGCGGTGGTCGCCCTCGAGTGCGGCTGGACCGTGACCGAGGAGGGGCGTCAGCCGTGGATCGTGTGGGGGCTGCTGCGCGTCCACGACGCCGTGAACGTGGCCCCCGGGCTGATGGCCGGGCTGTGGCTGGTGGTCGTCGTCTACGTCCTGATGACCGTGGCCACGGTCTACGTGCTGCGCCGTCTGACCCGCGACCGGCCCGTTCCGCTCGCTCCCCAGGAGCACGACGTACGGGAGTACCCCGTTGTCTGACCGCTCGCCCTTGCCGTGTGTCCGCACCACTGTGACGGGGGGATGCTGATGCTCGCCAACACCGCCCTGGCCGCCATGTGGGTCGGCCTGACCTGCTACGCCCTCTTCGGCGGAGCCGACTTCGGGGCGGGTCTGTGGGACCTGCTCGCCGGGGGCAGCGAGCGCGGCAGGGCGCCCCGACGGCTCATCGAGCACAGCATCGGCCCGGTCTGGGAGACGAACCACGTGTGGCTGATCTTCGTCGTCGTCATGCTGTGGACGGGGTTCTCACCGGTGTTCGCGGCGGTGATGTCGACCCTCTACATCCCGCTGACCCTCACGGCGCTCGGGATCATCGCCCGGGGTGCCGCGTTCGCGTTCCGCAAGGTGAGCACGGAGGTGTGGCAGCAGCGCCTGTTCGGCGGCTTCTTCGCGCTGTCGTCGGTGGTGACGCCCTACTTCCTCGGCTCGGTCGCCGGAGCCGTGGCCTCGGGGCGCGTTCCGCCCGGGTTGGCGAAGGGGAACCTGGTCACCAGCTGGCTCAATCCCACCTCCGCGCTGGGCGGCGTGCTGGCGGTGCTGACCTGCGCGTTCCTGGCGGCCGTCTATCTGAGCGGGGACGCGGCGCGGACCGGGGAGGAGGACCTGGCGGTCTACTTCCGGCGCCGGGCCGTGGTCACGGGGATGGTGACCGGTGTGGTGGCGCTGGCCGGGATCGCCGTCCTGCACGCGGACGCGCCGCAGCTCTTCCACGGCCTGACGCACCGGGCGCTCCCCCTGGTGGTGGTCTCGGCCGTGCTCGGGCTGGTCAGCCTGGCCCTGCTGGTGCGGGCGAGGCTGACGTCGGTGCGGGTCACGGCGGCCACGGCCGTCGCCGCGATCCTGTGGAGCTGGGGAGTCGCCCAGTACCCGGCGATGCTGCCCCCGTCGGTCACCGTCGGTGACAGCGCCTCGCAGTCGTCCGTCCTCGAGGCGAGTCTCGCGGCGCTGGCGGCCGGTGCGCTGCTGCTCGTCCCGTCGCTGGTGTGGCTGTACTCGCTCTTCCAGCGCCGCGAGGCGCCCGCGGGAGGGGACGGCGGGCGCGGCGCCTGAGCGCCCCTGCCCCGGTCGTGGCGGCACGGCCGGGGATCGCGCGCCCGGCCTGCGCATGGCCGGGCCGGGCCACGGGTACTCGGGGGTCCGGCGCTTTTGGCGGCGCCGTGTCAACCGAACGTCTCACCGCCTGGAGGAGCCATGGCGGGTGTCAGCCCCACAGATCTGCAGAAAGCACTGTCCGGCGCGGAGTACCCGGCCGACACCGAGCAGCTCAAGAAGGTCGCCCGGGACAATCGTGCTCCCAAGGAGATCACCGAGCGTATAGATCACCTCGGGAAGAAGAAGTTCCAGAACCCGGCCGAGGTGAGCAAGGCGGTGTTCGAGAACGAGTGACCCGATGTCCGGGTGCGGCGGCCGGGGCCCCGTGCCCCGGCCGCGGTGCGTGCGGCCGAAGGTCAGCCGACGTAGCGGCGGGCCGGGGAGGTCCGCCTCGCCTCCTCCAGGGCCGCCAGCCGGGCCTCGAGGTCGGCGGGCACGGGATCGCGCTGTTTCAGGACCCAGGGAAGCCCCGCCACCGCCCGCGCGAACGCGCGCATGGACGCCGGGTCCCGGGGGACGGTGCGCATCAGGTACCAGGTGCGGCGCAGCGCCGACGGCCAGGGGCGGCGCAGCCAGGTGAACCAGAGGGTGTTGCGCAGTCCGAGGACGCGCCGTTCGGTGCTGTCCCGTACCCGGGACGCGGCGTGATGGATGGTCAGTTCCGGGACGTAGCTGAGCCAGTGGCCCCGGCGGAGCAGGTCGGTGGCGAGGAGTTCCTCCTCACCGCCCAGCCACAGTCCGGGGTGGAAGCCGCCCACGGCCCTGAAGGCGCTGACACGCATCACGGTGGCGGCGGCGAGGAACGACCCCAGGGCGGGGCCGGGCAGCCAGTCGGGGCCGGTGAGGGGTGAGTCGCGCAGTTCGGCGACGACGGGGTCCTCCTCCCCCGACGGCTCGACCACGATGCGGGCGGTCACGGCCGCGAGCCGGGGATGGGCGTCGAGGAGGTCCGCGGCCCGCCGCAGGGATCCCGGTTCCCACCAGGTGTCGTCGTCGCAGAACGCCACATAGGGCGTGCGTACCTGACGCACGGCCAGGTTGCGGCCGACCGCTCCCAGGTTGCGTCCGGGGCACAGCAGCCGGACCTCGGGGAAGTCCCGGGTGACGGCGTCCGCGGTACCGTCGCTGGATGCGTTGTCGGTGACGACGACCGGGGGCCGCTCGGGAAGGTCCCGCAGGGTGCGCAGGGTGCGCAGCAGTTCCGGGCGGCGGTCGCGGGTGATCACCACGACCGTGGTGCGGGGATCGGGTTCGAGGTCGTCGCCGTGCGGGGTTGCGGTGTCGTTGCGGGGTGTCGTGGCGGGCACGTGTGGGGGGTCCTGGGGCATGTCCGCTCGTCCTCGGTCGTCGGTGCTCATGGGGTGACCCGCTCCAGCAGGCGTACGGCGTGCTCGACCCGTGCGGGCAGCGGTTCTCGGTCCCTGAGGGCCGCGGGGAGCCGGGCGATCGCGCCGCGCAGCGCCGCCGCGGCCTCGCGCTCGCCGCGGGCAGCCGCGGCGGCGAGGCGGGCGGTGTGGCCCAGTGCCACTGTGGCGGGCCGGCGGAGCCATGCGGTGAGCAGGGCGTTGCGCCGCTGGACCGCCGAGCGGCCGGGGCGCTCACCGGGGTCCGGGTGGTGATGGGCGGTCACCGAGGGCACATAGCTGACGCCCCAGCCGCGCGCCGCGAGGTCGTAGGCGAGCAGGGTCTCCTCACCGCCGAAGAACAGCACCCGGTGGTAGCCGCCGGCGTCGAGGAAGGCCCGGCGGCGGACCACCGCCGCACAGGCCAGGAAGCCGAGCACCGGGCGGCCGGGCAGGTCGGGGTCGGGTGGCAGCGGCGAGTGCGCGAGGGCGGAGTTCAGCGGATCCTCCGCGGCGTCCGGGCCGACCAGGGTGCGGGCGGCCAGCAGGCCGAGCCGCGGGTGGGCGTCGAGGACGTCCGCGGCGGTGTCCAGGGCACCCGGCGCCCACCAGGAGTCGTCGTCACTGAAGGCGACGTAGGGTGTGCCGGCGTGCCGTACCGCGAGGTTGCGGCCCAGCGCGCCGGTGTTGCGTCCGGCGGTCAGGACGCGCGCGCCCAGCGGGTGGTCGCGTACGGCGGCCACGGTCGCGTCCGTGGAGCCGTTGTCCACGACGATGACAGGGGGCCGCTCGGGCAGCTCGGCCAGCCGGTCCAGGGTGCGCAGCACGCTGTCGCACCGGTCACGGGTGATCACGGCGACGGTGACCCGGGAGGCGTGCCGCCCGCGCGGCGTGACGCTGTCCTTCACGCGCCCTCCCGGAGGAGCTTGTGCACGCCGCGCAGCACGTGGTGGGCCGCGGTCCCGTTCGGACCCGGATGGACGCCCGGTCCGGTCAGCAGGAAGCCGCCGAAGCCGCCGAGCCGCACGGCGAGCGCCTTCAAAGTGGCCCTCCCCGGCACGCCACTCCCCCCGGGGCCGGGTCCGCGAAGGCGGCGATGGTCCGCTTGAGCCCTTCCTCCCAGGTCACTTTCGGCACCCAGCCGAAGAGTTCGCGGGCGAGGGTCGTGTCGGGTCGGCGTCGCGCGGGATCGCCCGGATCGCGGTCGACGAACGTCGGACGAGAGTCCGAGCCGGTGAGGGCGATCACCCGGCGCGCGATCTCTTCGACCGTGGTCTCCTCCTCGCCGCCGATGTTGACGGGCCGCACGGACCGGCTGGCGGCGACCCGCAGGATGCCGTCGACCGTGTCGTCCACGTAGCACAGGGAGCGGGTCTGGCGGCCGTCGCCCTCGATGGTGACGGGTTCTCCGGCCAGTGCCTGCCTGATGAAGGTGGGGACGGCCTGGCGGCCGTCCGCCGGCATCCGGGGGCCGTAAGTGTTGAACACTCGTACGATTCCTGCGTCGGTGCCCCGGGCGCTCACGTGGGCGGTGGTGAGCGCCTCGGCGAACCGCTTGGATTCGTCGTAGGCGCTGTGCGGTCCCACGGGGTCGACGTCGCCCCAGTGGTCCTCCCGCTGCGGGTGCACCGCCGGATCGCCGTAGACCTGACAGCAGGAGCCCAGCAGGAACCGGGCGCCGTCGCGGTCGGCGACGGCCAGCGCGTTGCGCGTGCCCGCGCCGCAGGCGTCGAGCGTCTCCAGGGCACGGCCCCGGCCGTCGGCGGGCGAGGCGGGACCCGCGAAGTGCAGCACCACGTCGTACGGGCCGGTGAGGGCTTCCCGGCTCTCCGGCCGCGCGATGTCGCACGCCACGAACCGGAAGCCCGGCCGGCCGGTCAGATGGGCGATGTTGGCCACCGATCCCCACGTCAGGTCGTCCACGCAGTCGACGTCGATCCCGCTGTGCAGGAGACGTTCGCACAGGTGAGAGCCGACGAACCCGGCGCCTCCGGTCACCGCGGCCCGGCCCCAGAAAGGCCGGGCCGTCGGGAGCGGGGAGAACGTGGTCGTCGGCGTCGTCAGCACGTGGTTCCTTCCGCCTTCCTTCCGCCGATGGGTGGATGCCCGCCGGATGCACGCCTGCGCGCGGCGGCCGGTCGAGTGCCCCGGCGAGTCGTTTTCATGCTCCGGCCTGCGGTGAGGGCGTGCCACAGGGGTGCGGTTTCGTACCGCCGGCCGCGTGGCGGACCGGCCGGCTCGTCGTGGCTCGTCGGAGTGAGCTCCTGGGAAGCTCGCAGGGGTGAGTCCGCGCGGTCGGACGGACCGCCCGGCATCCCCCGGGCCGAACGGGGTACTCCGCGGCCATGCGGGTGAGCGTGATTGATGTGGGTTCGAACACGATCCGTCTGATGGTCGCGGACGCGGAGCGCGGTGTGCCGCTTCCGGTGCACACCGCGAAGTGGAAGCAGCGGCTGTCCGACCAGACGGACGCGGACGGGCGGATGGCGGACGCGGCCGTGGAGCAACTGGCCCGGTCGGTCGCCGAGGCAGCCGCGACGGCTGAGCGGTGGGGCTCCGGGCCGCCCCTGGCGTTCGCGACCGCGGTGGTGCGCGCCGCGCCCAACCGCCGGGAGGTCCTGGAGGCGGTGCGCGGCGAGACGGGTGTGGCCCTGTGCACGCTGCCCGGTGAGACGGAGGCGGAGCTGACGTTCCTCGCGGCTCGGCGCTGGATGGGCTGGCGGTCCGGACCGCTCGCGTTGCTCGACATCGGCGGCGGTTCCCTCGAGGTCGCGCTGGGCCGGGGCAGCCTGCCGGACTTCGCCGCATCGCTGCCGCTCGGGGCGAACCGGCTGACCCGTGAGTTCTTCGCCGAGAACGATCCGCCCACCCCGGCCGACATCAAGGCGCTGCGCCGCAAGGTGCGCCACCAGCTGCGGGACGTGGCCACGCGCGCCCGTTGGGAGAGCCCGTGCACGGCGGTGGCGACCTCCCGCACGTTTCAGCAGCTGGCACGGTTGTGCGGGGCCCCGCCGGGGCGGCACGGCCCGTTCGTGCACCGTGAGTTGCGCCGGGTCGATCTGCGGCGGGCCATCGACGACCTGGCCGCCCGCCGATCGGCGGAACGGGCCGACCTCCCGGGTATCTCCGCGCCACGGGCCCGCCAGAGCCTGGCCGGTGCCCTGGTCGGGCACACCGTGATGAAGCTGGGGAACTTCAGGACGGTGACCATCTGCCCCTGGGCGGTCAGGGAGGGAGTGCTGCTGCGGTCCATCGAGGACGGCCTCGACTGGTGGTCGAAGGTCGCGCGGGACGGCGCCGAGGAGACGTCGTCGGGTGCCGCCGTCCGGCTGCGAGTGGCCGAACCGACGGCCTGACCGGGACACCGGCAGGGTGACGCCCGGACCGCCCGGGCGGGGGGCTGGAGCCTCCAGGCGGTCGACGCCCTGGGCGCGGCACCCTCGTCTCCGCGCGCCGGGCCACCCCGACTCCGCGTGCACGAGACATCCCGACTCCGGCGCACCACGCACGGGGCCACCTCGCACGCACGGACCACCCAAAGCAGGCGCCCCGCGGTGTGTGGTCACCCCGGAAGCCGAGTGACCTCGCCGGTCATATCCATCAGGGTTGCCACGAGTGCCGGGGCGTTGTCGTCGTCCGGGTCCTCGAGGAACTCACGGCGCACCTGCCGGGCCGCGACCCGGCCGGAGGTCAGGCACCACTGCCACCAGTGGTCCAGCCGCCGGACGGTGAGGCGGTCCACCGGAACCAGGGCGGGCCAGCCGCAGGCCTCGGCCTGGGCGGTCAGCTTGGCGCCGCCCTCCACGGGGTCCACGGCCAGGGCGGGCACTCCGCCGCGCAGGGCGAGCACCAGCCCGTGCAGCCGGTCGGTGACCACCAGGTCCATCCGGGACAGCACGGACTCGAACTGTCCGGGCGTGGCGCACAGCCGCCAGTCGTGGCTGTCGAGCCGGGTCTCCAGCTCCACGCGCGCGCAGTCCTTGCCGGCCAGCCACCGGGTCACCGTCGCGGCGGCTTCATCGTGCCGACGCCTCTGCCCGTACTCGTGCTGCCCGTGCGTGAGGATCACCCCGACGACGGGCGTGGTGGTCTCGCTCGGCGCGTGGGTGGACAGGTCCGGCACCGGACCCATGGCGGGCGCGTCCCGCGGCAGGACCCGGTGGAATCCGGTGACGGCCGGGTCGTCGGCGTCCAGAACGGAGGTGCCGACCGCGATCCGAACGCAATGCGCGAAGCGCCGGTGCAGTTCCTCGATCCCGGATCCGTGCAGCGGTCCGCAGATGAAGATCAGATGCGAATAGGAGGCGGGCCGTACGTCGTCCAGGTGCAGCGCCGACGGCCGGAAGCCGGGGCTCCACGCCACGTCGTAGGGGATCCCCTGGTGACGCAGCACGTCCTCGACCCGCCGCAGGGCCAGCACATCCCCCGCGGTGGCCTCGCCGTCCAGGAAGCTGAACCATCCGGTCAGCAGAGTCCTCAGATTCCTCGCACACACAACGCCTCACGAGTGCCCCCTCGTCACATGCTCACTCATCCCGCTCGCTCATCGTCGTGGGGCTGCACGGCATCCCGTCGGCGGTCACGGCCACCGAGCCGGCGCTCCGGGCGGCTGCGGTATCGTGCGGGCCGTCAGGGGGGAGCCCGTACGGCGCGGGCGGGGGAGTCCACGGAGTTCTGTCGACGAGGTGCCCGCCATGACCGAAGCCGATCAGGGACCCGGAGCCGCGGCGGCCCGGTTCACCGGGCGCCCGGTGACCGGTGAACGCCCGGTGTCCGGGGCGCTCACGGAGGTCGTCCTCGACGGTGGCCGGGTGGTGATGGTCAAGCGTGGCGACGCCCCCGGCTCCCTGCGGGCCGAGGCGGCCGGGCTGCGCTGGCTGGCGGACGCCGGTGCGGTGCGGGTCCCCGCCGTGCACGGTCACGACGAGCACTGGCTGGTGACCGACCGGGTCCCGCCCGGGCGGCCGAGTGCCGAGGCGGCGGTGCGCTTCGGCCGCGATCTGGCGGCCCTGCACGCGGTCGGCGCGCCCGCGTTCGGCGCCCCGCCGCCCGACGGCCCCGAGGACGCGTACATCGGCCTCGCCCCCATGCGCAACGCCACCGGAGGCGACTGGCCGGGCTGGTACGCCGAGCACCGGGTGCTGCCCTATGTGCGCCGTGCGGTCGACGACGGCACACTGCGGTCCGCAGAAGCCGCCCTGTTCGAACGTGTCTGCGAGCGACTGCCGGACCTGGCCGGTCCCGCCGAGCCGCCCGCCCGGCTGCACGGCGACCTGTGGAACGGCAACGTGCTGTGGGGCGCCGACGGCCACGCCTGGCTGATCGACCCGGCCGCGCACGGCGGACACCGGGAGACCGATCTGGCCATGCTGCACCTGTTCGGCTGCCCGTACCTGGACCGGGTGCTGGCCGGATACCAGGAGGCGGCTCCGCTCACGGACGGCTGGAGGGACCGGATCGGGCTGCACCAGCTCTTCCCGCTGCTGGTCCACACGGTGCTGTTCGGCGGCGGCTACGCGGGACAGGCGCTGGCGGCGGCCCGCGCGGCCCTGGGGCGCGCCGGATGCGCGCCGGATCGCCCGGGCGGTGTCTGACCCGGCGCACACGTGCCTCCGACGCCGGGTACGGTCTCCGGGTCACCGCACCCGGAGGAGCCGCCATGTCCCGCGCCACCGACGCCTCGTTCGACCTGTTGCCCGGCGCCGACGACTCGCCGGTGATCCTGCATGTGCCGCACGGCGCGCGGGAGATACCGGCGGACGTGCGTGAGGGCATCCTGCTCGACGACACGGCCCTCGCCCTGGAGCTGGACCACATCACGGACGCCCACACCGGCGAACTGGCGGGGCTCGCCGCGAAGGCGGCGACCGTCACACCCTGGCGGTTCGTCAACCGGCTGTCCCGGCTGGTGATCGACCCCGAGCGGTTCCCCGACGAGCGGGAGGAGATGCTCGCCGTGGGCATGGGGGCCGTCTACACCCGCACCACCCACCGCGAACCCCTGCGAGGGCCCGGCACCGACCCCGAACCGCTGCTGCGGCGCTATTTCCACCCGTACGCGCGGGCGATGACGGAGGCGGTCGCGGACCGGCTGGCCGCCACGGGGCGGGCCGTCGTCCTGGACGTCCACTCGTACCCGACCGCCCGTCTGCCCTACGAACTGCACGGCGACGGCCCCCGGCCGCCCGTCTGCCTGGGCACGGACTCCTTCCACACCCCGCCGGAGCTGCTCGCCCTGGCGCGCGAGGCGTTCGCGGGGATCGGCGGAACGGCGGTCGACAGCCCGTTCTCCGGGGCGTACGTCCCCCTGGAGTACTACGGCACACATCCCCGGGTCACCGCCCTGATGGTGGAGATCCGCCGCGACACCTACATGAGCGAACCGGGCGGTGCGGCGGGCCCCGGCCTTCCCCGCCTCGCGTCGGCCCTGGCAGCCCTGGTGGACGCGGTGTCCTGACGGCCGTCCCCGCGCGGGTCGGCGCGGCGGCGGCAGCCGCTTTCCACGAGCCTGCCGACGCGGCTGCGCCGTCCCCCGATGTTCACGGCGCGCTGGAGGAGATCGTCGGTGGCGGTCCCGCCGCGGCCTTGCCGTGTGCGCCGGGGCCGTCGGGGCGGCGCACTTTTTGTTATCGACCGCGGCCACGGCCGTCTCCTGTGCGTAGTCGTCCGCATCGGAACACCTGACGAGACCGAGGACCCACGCACGTGAGAGCACAGATCAGCCGCCGGAGCATGCTGAAGATCGCCGGTACGGCCGCGGGCGCGGCCGCCGTCACCGCCGCCGTCCCCGCACCCGGTGCGTCGGCGGCGGGCACGGCCTTCGCGCACCCCGGGCTGCTGCACACCCGGGCCGACCTCGACCGCATGGCGGCCAAGGTGAAGGCGGGCGCCGCTCCCTACACGGCGGGTTTCGCCAGGCTCACCGCCAACCGGCACGCGCAGAGCACCTGGACGGCCCGCCCGGCCGCGACCGTCTACCGGGGGTCGGGCACGCCGGAGAACTACTCGGTCCTGTACAACGACGTCCACGCCGCCTACCAGAACGCCCTGCGCTGGCACGTCAGCGGCGACACCGCGCACGCGGACACCGCCGTGGCGGTCCTCAACGCCTGGTCCGCCACCCTGACCAAGCTGGACGGCACGGCGGACCGGTTCCTCGCGGCCGGGTTGTACGGCTACCAGTTCGCCAACGCGGCCGAACTGGTGCGCGACCGCGAGGGGTTCGAGCTGGCCCGCTTCCAGAAGATGATGCGGTCCGTCTTCCTTCCGGTCAGCTCCGACTTCCTCACCCGCCACAACGGCGCCTACGTCAGCAACTACTGGACCAACTGGGACCTGGCCGCGATGGCCTGCGTCCTGGCCGTCGGCATCCTCTGTGACGACCGCACCGCTGTCGACCAGGCGGTCTCCTACTTCGGGCACGGCGACGGCATGGGCTCGGTCAGGAACGCGATCCCCGTGGTGCACCCCGACGGCCTCGCCGAATGGGCGGAGGCCGGCCGCGACCAGGGTCACGCGCTGCTCGGCGTGGGCCTGATGGGCACGGTGTGCGAGATGGCCTGGAACCAGGGCATCGACCTGTACGGGTACGACGACAGCCGCTTCCTCAAGGGTGCCGAGTACGTGGCCAAGTGGAGCATGGGCGGATCCGTGCCCTACACGGCGCTGACCCGGAGGAAGGGCGCACCGGGCGTCTGGTCCGGCAGCGAGACGACCGACAGGGCGGCCGCCGTGGACCCGGCCATGACCCGCCCGATCTGGGCCATGATCGCCAACCACTACACCAGGCGCCGCGGGCTGGACGCCCCCTACGTCACGCGGATCGCGGCCCGGACGGCCCCGGAGGGCGGCGGCGGGGACTACGGACCCAACAGCGGCGGATACGACCAGCTGGGCTTCGGCACGCTGACGTTCACCCGCGACCGGGCCTCCGTGGCCGAGGCGACGGCGTCCCCGACACCCGCCTCCGGTTCCGGGACCGGAGGCGGGACCGGTGCCGGTGCCGCGGCCGGGTCCTCCGCGCCGTCGTCCACCGCCGCTCCGCAGGGCGGCCGGGGCAGGGACCTGGCGAACACCGGCTCCTCGGACGTGGCCGCCTGGACCACCGCAGCGGGCGTCACCGCAGTCGCGGGCGGACTGCTCCTGCTGCGCCGCCGCGGGCGCTCGGGAGGCGAGAGCTCGTGAGTCGAAGGGCCGGCGGCCGGCGCGGTACGACCGTCGGCATCCCGCGCACGCACACGGTGAGCTTCCGCCCCGCGACGCCGCGTATATATGCCGTCGATTTCCATTGATTCCTTTCCTTTTCGGGATGCGCTCTGCGCCATCTGGGGGAAAGGTGAGGGGAGAATCGACTCGCAGAGGAGACAGAATGTCGACGTCACAGCCCGATGCGTCGCGTCGTCCGGCCGATGACCGCGCCACGCCGGACGAGCTGCTGCACGCGTGCCCGCTCGAGACCTCGGCGGAGGATCTGGTCCTCGCCTCGGGGCGGGACATCACCCCCAGGACCCTGGCCTGGGCGGAGCGGAAGCTCGCCTCCGAGGGGCGCGCCGCGCTGGACAAGCTACTGCCTTAGTGCCTCCCGGTCCGGAATCACCGCGCCGGGGAGGGGGACGGGCCCCGGGGCCGTGATTCCGGACCGGTGCGGCTGCCGGGAGGCGTGCTTCGGGCTGTCCTCCAGGAGCAGCGCGTCCGCGGCGGCGATGGCGTCGCTCACGTCCCGGGTTCCCGTCATGACGCACAGCGTGTAGCTGACGTCCGCCAGCTCCCGTGCCGCTTCGGGTGTCTCCTGCTCGGCGAGCGCGATCCGCAGGGTCGCGTACCGGGTCAGCAGTCTTCTGATGGCCTTCGGATCCGGAACGAGCACAGTGGGGCCCTTTCTCTGGTTTTTCCGTCCCGGCTCCCCCGTCTCGGGTGAAGCATGCACAACTCGTCCCACACGACCCGCTTTTGGCGCGATCTCGTCCCTCCCTGCCCCCACGGCCCTCCTCGGCGGACGGGGCGGGAGCGCGACACGCGATCATCACCCACCCTGCCTTCCTGGCCCTTGACGTGCGCGGACCATACTGGGAGGCGCCCCCTTGTCCCCTTTCCCCAGAGTGATCCATGGCAAAGTCCCCCACCGCCCACGCCGCGGCTCCCGACACCGTGTGGCTGGCCCGCGGGCGGCATCCCGGCCCGGGCGCCGAGGACGCCGTCCGCCGTCGCCTGCGCGAGTTGAAGAGCGAGAACGTCATCCAGGACGAGACCGAGTTCGACGGTTCCCGGGACGGGGTGCCCGCGCGCGCCTTCGAGGCGCGGTGGCTCGTCGCGGACGATGTCGTCGTACGGGCCCGCCTCGACGTCGGGGCGCCCGACGACAAGGACGGCGCCCAGGAGTGGGTGCTGGTGGCCGAGGCGGACCGGGCCTGGGAGCTGCACTGGCCCTCACCGGCCACCGTCTTCTGGCCCGACGACCCGGACGTGCCCTGGGACCACGACGTGGTGGCCGGGCTGCGCTTCAGGGGGATCAACCCGCTGCCCGCGGAGGACCGGGCGCTGCGGCGCCTGCTGAAGGACTGCGCGCGCCACTCGTGGAGCATCCACGTGGTCGTCCACGAGGCGATGACCCCCGACGAGCGCGGGCTGCGGCCCCTCGCGCCGCTGCTGCCGCCCAGCCTCAGGCACCGCGTCGTGGAACACCGGGCCGCGCCCGAGCAGTTCCAGGTGGTCAACTGGGCGCTGTACGACCTCGGCGCACGGGTGCCCCGAGGTGGTGCCGTGGTGCTGCCCGCGGCGCCGTCCGCCCCCGGAGCCGACGACAACGGGTTCAGCGTACGCACGGTCTTCCTCGACGGTTCGCGCCCCACCGAGCTCATCGACACCGTGCGACGCTTCGCGGAACAGCCCGCGCCTCTGCCCGAGGGCGCCGAGGAAGCCCTGTCCGCGCTGCGCGAGCAATGGCATCTGACCACCCTTGAGGAGGAACTGGCCATGGCGCGCCGCCAGATCGCCGCCTACGCCGAGGCGCTCGAGGCCATGACGAAGTCGCGGGACATGTACAAGGAGGCGGCCGAACTCGCCCACGAGGCGCTTGCGGCCTACCAGGAGTCCGGCGGGCTGCCCGCACCGCGCCGACCACGCAAGGGGGAAGGTTTCTCCTTGCGTACCCTGGCCAAGCCCCTGGAGCGCGTGGTGGACGGGGTGAAGTCGCTCGGCGTACCGGGCCCGCAGGACCGTGACGCCGCCTCGGAGGCGAAGCCGTCCGCGGAGACACCTCCGGCCGGGCCACCGGACGCCGGGGACCCGAAGTAGCCGCCCGGCCCCGCGCCCGCGTGCCGTCGGCACAGGGGGCCCCGCCGTATGCCGGGGGAGGGACATCGGCGGGGCCGACGGCTCGAGGCGCCAGGGGGAGGGCGCCGACGAGCGGTCCGAGGTGCTGCTGCCCGGCTTCCCGGGAAGTATGCGTGGGCGGTTCCACCTCGTGTCCGCCATTCGTGACGGCCAGGTGTAGGCGGAGGTCATCGGGGTACTCGGCGCCGAACTCGCTGTCGGATGCCGCTCCGACAGCGAGATGTTGATCACCTCCGGAGCGCGGGTCGCGGTGCATCGGTCGCCCGCCCCGGGGTAGGCGAGCCCCGCCACGCCGTACGGATGGGAGGACATTGTGTCGGCTGAGCAGACGCCGCTGTCCATCGATGTGACGATGCCCCGGGAGGATGTCGCGCTGGTCACTGTGAAGGGTTACCTGGACGTCGACACGGCGACGGAGCTGCACCACCATCTCGCCAACCAGATGCACCACGGCCGGCAGCATCTGCTGCTCGACCTGTCGGAGGTGCCGTTCATGGACTCGTCCGGCATCAACATCATTCTCAACGCCTACAAGGAGACCCGTCAGGTCGGCGGCTCGATCGGCCTGATCGACCCGGCCCCGGCCGTGCAGCGGATCCTCGACCTGACGGGGGTGAGCCTGACCGTTCCGTCCTTCAAGACCGTTCAGGACGCGCTGGACGCCACGGGGGACGCTCTGATCCGACACGAATTGTCGGACACGCCCTAGTGCTGTAGTGGGAAGGGTTCACCGGCAGACCTTTCCAGCCACAGTGCCGGCGCGCACCGGGCCCCCGTAGGCGGGATGTTGCTCAGGGCGCCGGGCCGTGGGCGCACCGACGAGACCGGTCACCGTGCGAGGTGACCGGCTCGGTGTGCTGACGGCCGCTCAACTGGCGCACCGGTCACGGGGAACGTCGTCCGCCCGGGTGGTCTCGTGTTCGTCGTCGCCCGCCGCGAACGGCCCGACGCCGTGGATACGGACGGCAGTTGGCGAGGTCGCCCGATCGTTGGACGATCTCCGAGGCGGCCTCGGACGCCCAGGGGGATCTCCCATGATTACAGTGGTCGCGCGACAAGGAACCGCGCTCTCCGGGCAGGCTCCCCGGCCGTCGGGGGAGGGTACGTACGAAGGAGACAGGGACGTGACGGACCAGGAGTCGGCAACGAACCCAGGCGTGTCGACAAGGGTCGTGGGGGACTTCCTGCTGCGACGTCGGGAGCAGATCTCCCAGCGCTGGGCCGACCAGACACTGTTCCGTACGGTGTTCACGGTGTCCCGGGACGAGGCGGTGGAAGCCGCCGGCTCCCTGGTGGAGGCGCTCGCCGCGGTGGCCGCCTCGGGACGGATCGAGGATCTGCGGGCCCCGGGCTTCGGGGGGATTCGCGAGCAACTCGCGCGCATGGCGGCCTCGCGGGCCCGTGCGGGAGCGACGCCGTCCCAGATCGCCGACGAGGTGGCGGCCCTGGGCCCCTCGATCAGGGAGCTGCTGAGCGCCGAACTGTCCGGGTCGGACGGCGAGGGAAACGGATCGCACGCCGTCGCGCTCACCGCTCTGCTGGGCACGCTGCGGGTGCTCGTCATGGAGACCGCCCTGAGCACGGGCGAGGAGATCATCGAGCGGCAGCGGCTGCAGCTGCTCGAAGTGGCCACGCCCGTCATCAAACTGTGGAGCGGTATCGTCGCCGTGCCGCTCATCGGCACCCTGGACAGCGCCCGCAGCCAGGTGGTGATGGAGAGTCTGCTGGACGCCGTCGTCGCCCAGCGGGCCCGGTTCGCCATCCTGGACATCACCGGAGTGCCCACCGTGGACTCCCTGGTGGCGCAGCACCTGATGAAGACGGTCGCGGCGGCCCGCCTCATGGGCGCGGAGTGCATCGTCTCCGGTATCCGGCCGGCGATCGCCCAGACCATCGTGCATCTGGGAATCGACCTGGGGTCGGTCCTCACCCGGGCGAGCCTGGCCGATGCCCTCGCCTACGCCCTGCACGAGCTGGGCGCCGTGATCGTCGACCGGGCGGGCCAGGGAGGGGGCCAGCGGTGACCGGCGGTTTCCAAAACCCGACGGGTCCCTCCGTCCCCGTACTCAAGCTCGGTGACGTGCTCCTCGTCACCCTCCAGGGTGAACTGGAGGACAAGGCCGCCGAACAGCTGCAGCAGGACGTCAGCGAGGCCATCGCGGGCAGTTCCGTCACCGGAGTGGTCATCGACGTGTCCGGTGTGGAGATCGTCGACTCGTTCCTCGGGCGGGTGTTCGCGGAGATCGCGGCGAGTGCCAAGCTGCTCGCCGCGGAGACCGTCGTGGCCGGCATGCGCCCCGCGGTGGCCATCACCCTGGTGGAACTCGGCCTCACGCTGCCGGGTCTGCGCACCGCGCTCGACACCGACGCGGCCCTGAGGATGCTGACACAGTCGTCCACGCCCGTGTCCCAGGGTCCGGCACGCCAGGAGAACGCGTGACGGAGACATCGGGCCGCGTCACCACATGCCTGCCCATCCGCACGGACATGGATCTGGCGTGGGTGCGGCAGCATGTGCGGCAGGCGGCTGCCGAGATCGGTTTCGGTCTGGTGGAACAGACCAAGCTGATCACCGCGGCCAGCGAGCTCGCACGCAACACACTCGTCCACGGCGGAGGCGGACAGGTGGAGTTCGCCTTCCTCGACAACGGCCGCGCCCGGGGCCTGCGCCTGTCCTTCGTCGACGAGGGGCCGGGCATCCCCGACATCGAGCGGGCCCTCACCGACGGCTACACCTCTGGCGGCGGCCTCGGCCTGGGCCTCGGCGGAGCCCGGCGGCTGGTCCACGAGTTTTCGATCGACTCCCGTCCCGGCAACGGCACCCGGGTCACCGTGGTCTGCTGGGCCGCCGCACCGCCGCGGCCCCGGGAGGAGTTCCGATGACCCGCGTCTGGGACGTGCCCGTGCACGACTCGACCCGGGTCCGGGACGTCGCGGTGGCGGCACGTGAGGCCTGCGACCACGCGGGGTTCGACGACGGCCGTTCGGCCGCCGCCGTGCTCGTCGCCACCGAGCTCGCCACCAACCTGCTCAAGCACGCGGGCGGCGGCCGGATCCTCATCGACACGGTGGACGCGGACCTCACTCCGGAGGCGGCCGCCGGCGAAACGGCACTGCAGATCGTCGCGATCGATCACGGCCCCGGCATCCCGGACCTCGCGGCCGCGCTGGGCGACGGCTTCTCCACCACGGCCTCGCTGGGTGCCGGTCTCGGCACCTGCGGGCGCATAGCGGACGACTTCGACCTGCACAGCGCACCCGGACGGGGCACCGTCGCCCTGGCCCGGATAAGGGCCTCGTCCGGTCGCCGGCGGTACGGGCACGCCCGGCAAGTGCACGCCCGGCACGACCACGCCCCGGTGTGGGCCGGCGGCGTCAACATCCCCCTGACCGGACTTCAGTCGGGTGATGCCTGGGCGTGTGTGAGGTTCGGGGAGCGGATCACCATGCTGCTCGCCGACGGACTCGGGCACGGCCCGGCCGCGGCCCAGGCCTCCGACGCGGCCGTCCGGCAGTTGCGGGAGAGCGCACACCTGCCGCCGGCGGAGCTGCTCGGCGTTCTGCACACGGTGCTGCGCAGCACCCGGGGCGCCGCCGTCGCGGTCGCCCAGCTCGACCTCGCGCAGGGGAGTCTGGAGTTCTCCGGTATCGGCAACATCGGTGCCCGGTTCCGTTCCGACGGCGGCTGGCAGCACCTGCTGTCGCATCCCGGCATAGTCGGCGCCCACCGCCCCGCCCACATCCCCCGCCGACGGCTGCCCTGGTCGCCCGACTGTCTCCTCGTCCTGCACAGCGACGGGCTGCCCAGCCGGTGGTCGCTGCGGGACGACGTGCCCACCGCGGAGCTGGACCCCGGGGTGACGGCCGCCGTGATCGTGCGGGACGCCAGCAGTGCCGCCCGGCCCGTCCGCGACGACACCACGGTGACCGTGCTGTCCCCCACACCGCCGAAGCGTGAACCATGACCCACACCTGGCAGATCATCACCGTCGTCGACGCCGCCCGGGCCCGGATCGCCACTGCCCGGCTCGCGGCCGACCTCGGTGTCTCCGTCATCGAGCGCACCCGCCTGGTCACCGCGCTCACCGAGCAGCTGCGCCAGTGCCTCACCAAGGGCGGCGCCTGGCGGCTGGCCCTCGGGACCACTCCCCCGTCGCGGCACGAGGAACAGCCACGGCTGTGGGTCACGGTCCGTCCCGACCCGGACGAGCGCCCTGACGAGGAACCGACGTGGCAGGCGCGGGTCCCGGCGCCGGAGCGGGGCGGCCGGGCCGACGCGGTGGCGGTGCGCGCCTCCCCGCCGGCCCTCGCCGAGGCGCTCTTCAGCGCCGACGACGACACCGCGCGCGTCCTGGACGCGCTGACGGAGCAGGAGGCGCTGGTCGCCTTCCACCGTGAGGAGCTGCACCAGACGAACCAGGGCGTCCTCGCCCTGCACGCCGAGCTGGACGCCGCCGGGCAGGCGCAGCGCGAGCTGTTCGCGGCCGAGCGGGCCGCGCGCACGGAGGCCGAGGAGGCGCGCCGCCGGCTCACCTTCCTCGCCGACGCCAGCGCGGCACTGACGGCGTCCCTGAACCACGGCGAGATCGTGCGCCTGCTCCCCGAGCTGCTGACCCCGACGTACGCGCGCACCGCCGACGTGTGGCTGCTGGGCGACGAGGAGGCGGAGCCGAGTCACGCGCCCCGCCCGGCCGCCGCCGTGCTCGCCGCCCGCACCGGCCGTCCGCAGTACGCGGCGCCCCATCCGGGCGGTCTGCCCGGCGTGGACGACCGGCCGCCCTCCGCCCTGCACCCCACCCGGCCGCTGCTGTGCCTCCCGCTGTCGGCGCGGCAGGTGCCGCTCGGCGTGATCACCCTCACCCCGCCCGGCGACCGGTGGGACCCCGACGACGCCGTGATGCTGATCGAACTGGCCCGCCGGGCCGCCATCGCGATCGACAACGCCCAGCGCTTCGAGCACAGCCGTGACATCGCCGAGACCCTGCAGCGGGCGCTGCTCACCGAGCTGCCCGCCACCCCCGGGCTCAGGCTCGCCGCCCGCTATCTGCCCGCGACCCACGGGCTCAACATCGGCGGCGACTGGTACGACGCCTTCCTGCAGCCCGACGGGAGCCTGATCACGGTGATCGGTGACGTCACCGGGCACGGGCTGCACGCGGCGGTGATGATGAGCCAGCTGCGGACGGCCCTGCGCGCGTACGCCGTCGACGGGGGCAGCCCGGGCCGGCTCCTCACCCGGCTGCACCTGTTCCTGCACCATCTGCAACCGGATCTGTACGCCACCGCGGTCATCGCCCGCTTCCGGCCCGGTGAGCCGGTGCTGACCTGGGCCGCTGCCGGTCATCCGCCCCCGGTGCTGCGCACGCCCGACGGCCGGGTGCACACCCTCGACGCCAAGCCGGGCGCCATGCTGGGCGTCCCGGTGCAGCAGGAGATCGAGGACCACACCGCGCCCCTGCCGCCCGGCTCCACGCTCGCCCTGTACACGGACGGCCTGGTGGAGCGGCGGGTGTACGGCATCGACCCGGGCATCGAGCGGCTCGCCGAGGCGATGTCCACGCTCGCCGTGCCGGACCGGGACGGCGGTCTGGAGAGCGCCGCGGATCGGGTACTCGAGCCGATGCTGCGGGACTCGGCGGGCGAGGACGACGTGTGCCTCCTGTTGTGCCACATCGACGGTGAGACGGACGGGGAGCCGCCGGTGCCGTGATCCTGGATGCGTATCCTCCGGCTTTCTGGCAACCGTCATAAGGGGGGCCGGGCGACGGCGCGACGAACGACGACAACCGGCCGGAGTGCCGGCCGGTGGGAAGGACGGCATGGCAACCGAGCCGCGTTGGGACAAGGCCTGGCCGTTCGAGACGGTCGAGGCCCTGGTGGCCGATTTCGGCGGTGACCTGCCCGACGTCACCGGGGCACGGCTGGCCGCCGAGGAGTTTCTGCGACGGCTGGCCCGGGCTTCGCCCCCGACGAGTCCCGAGTACTGGAACGACATACTGCTGGTGGTCGACGAGCTGGCGGCGAACGCCGTCCAGTACGCGCCCGGGCCGTTCGGCCTGCGGATGCGTCCGACGTACGACGGTGTCCATGTGACGCTGCACGACACCAGTACGACCCCTCCCGCACCGCGCCCCTTCAAACCGGGCCAGAGCGGAGGCATCGGCTGGCACCTGGTGCACACGCTGTGCCACCAGGTGAGCGTGGTCGTCCAACCGGACGGCAAGGACGTCCATGTGTTCCTGCCCTGGTAGGGCGCGGGGTCTCTCGGCCCGCGCCCTGCCGAGGCGGAAGCCCCCGCGCTCACCGCCGGTCGACCTACGGTGAGCGCGGGGCGGCTCGTGGGGTCAGGCCGCCCGCCACCGCGAGCCGGAACCGTCCGGCGCGGTGCTGCCGGGGGCCCGGGTGCGTCCGGCTTTCTGGGCGGTGGGCTTCTCGGGGGCCCGCGGCACGGTGCCGGTGCCGTCCGCGTGGTCCGGGGATGAGTGGGGCACAGCGCGCAGCCGGCGGCGTGCCGCGCCGCGCGCCTTCCTGGTGCGGCCCGGGGTGAGCAGACGTTCCTCGTAGCTGCCGAGCGCCAGCACGAGGCACAGCATGGACACCGGCATGAGCAGGGCTACGGCGATCATGTGGGCTCCTTCACAGGCGTCCCGTTCCGCGTTGCCCGGCTTCGCCCGTGGAAACACGATTCAGCCGAGTGGCACGAGCACGCTGACGGCCTTGCCGTCCGCGTGGGGCTCGATGACGATGTCGCGCGCCAGCTTGATGATCAGCGGCCAGCCGAACCCGCCCCGGTCGTGCCTGTTCGGCAGCTCGCCGGTGCCGAACGCCACGGAGGGGACGTCCGGGCTGCGGTCGTGCACGACGAGCCGCACGCCCTCCCGCGTCGGGACGGCCTCGAAACCGACGAGCCCGCCGCCGTGGCGGATGGCGTTGGACACCAGTTCGGAGGTGACGAGCAGCAGGTCGGTGACGGCCTGCTCGGCCGGCTGCACGGGGGCGGCCTCCCAGTGGCTCCGGACGACCGCGAGCACGCGCGCGCGCGCCGTGGCCGCGCTCGTCACCGGGCCACCGGGTGACGATGGATCGCTCTGCCGCACGCCGTCGGGCGGGTGCGCGTGCTGCCGCCGTACGACGGCACCGGTGCCGCGCTCGTCGGTGGCCTGCCGGTTCCCGTCGTCCCGCGAGGAAAGGTCGACCGGTTTCATCGCGCGCGCAAGGAGTCGGGCAGGCCTGCGGGGCCCGTGGCGTCGCCGAGACGGCACTGGGCCTGAGGGACGGGCGTCGGAGTGGCGTCGTGTCGTTCGTTCATCGACCCACGCCTACCCGTCCGTGGGCGAGCCATGAGTACGAAATGATGCTCCGCGCGGGATCCGCCGGCGCGGAGTGGCCGCACCCGGACGCTTCGACCCCGGCCCGGGCGCTTCGATCGGCCGACCCGGAGCTTCGGCCGACCGGCCCGAACGCCTCAGCCGGCCAGTGTGGAAGCGAGTTCGCTCGCGGCCTCGACGAGGTCGGCGTCCTGTTCCGCGAGCAGTTGACGCAGCACGCCCCGGTCGGCGCGTACGGCGCGGCGGGCCGCGCGCTCCCACCCCACGTAGTCCTGGGGGTAGTTGAGCAGTTTGGGGTAGGCGGAGGCGGTGCTCTCCCACTGGTGGGCGTCGGCGATGCTCCTCAGCAGGCGCAGGATCTCCACGCGACAGGTCACCTGGGGAAGCCGGGCCAGCTCCCACAGGAACGGGACCGTGGCCGCGGTGGCCTGGTCGACGACGAAGCCGTACTGGCAGATGCGCTCCCGCAGATGACCGAGGGCGGCCCGGGCGGTGGGCTCATCGCCCCGGGCGACGTCGTGGAGCAGGACCGGGATGGCCTCGGCGGAGCCGCTGGAGTCCTTGATGGAGTCCCACGGCACGTGCCCCAGGTCCTTCAGTGGTGTGGCCATTTCCACTCCCGCAAACAGTGTGGGGCCAAGAACGACACGGCATTGCTACGGCACACGGCACCGCTCTGATGCGACGTCAGCACCCGGCGTCTGTGAAGCGATGGACGCCGCCGCTATTATCCACGCAGTCAGTACCGTCGTGCAATTGCATGGAAAATTGCACGACGGGGAACGGAAGGAGACTGCGGTGCCTTCAGTGCCGAACGGAGTGCGGGCGGGGTCGCTGGACGCCCGCTGGGTCAAGAGCGGGCGCAGCAACGCCGAGGGCAACTGTGTCGAGCTGGCCCGTCTGGCCGACGGGGCCATCGCGGTGCGCAACTCGCGCGATCCGGAAGGGCCCGCGCTCGTGTACACGCCTGCCGAGGTGGCCGCGTTCCTGGCCGGCGCCAAGGACGGGGAGTTCGATCACCTGGTGTGAGCCGGGATCCGGTCGGTCGGATGCCGTCCCCTGCGACGGGGCGCGGGAGAATGCGATAATGCGGGCCTCAAGTCCGTCGGCCTGCTGGGAGTCAGGATGTCCGCCTCGTCGCACCGCGTCTCCCGTCTCGAACCGTATCTCACCCGGAGCCAGCCCGCTCCGACTCTTCTGAAGATGCTGGTCGGCGTGCAGTTGGCGGGTATGCGCGAGGACGCCGGTCTCTCCCAGGAGCAGGCGGCGCGGACGCTGGGGTTCAGTCCGGCGAAGCTGTCCCGCATCGAGGCGGGCAAGGGCCGCAAGCCGCCCACGGAAGACGACGTCCGCGCGCTGCTGCGGCTGTACCGGGCGGACGACCACGAGGCGTCGGTGCTGGTCCAGTTGCTGCATCGGGCCGGAGAGCCGGGGTGGTGGCAACGCTACGACAAACGGCTGATGCCCGAGTGGTTCGACCGCCTGGTCGGGCTGCAGGAGGCGGCCACCGCGATCCGTACCTTCGAAATCCAGTACGTGCCGGGGCTGTTGCAGACCCCGGCCTACACCCGGGCCGTGGTGGAGCGTGGTCTGCCGACGGCGTCGGCCGCCGAGGTGGAGCGCCGGGTGGAACTGCGAATGCGGCGGCGTGAGCTGCTGTCGCGTCCGGACGCGCCTCAACTGTGGGCCGTCGTCGACGAGTCGGTGCTGATGCGGGTGCTGGGCGGCCGCGAGGTGATGCGTGAGCAGCTCGAGCACCTGGTGGAGATGGCGCAGCGGCCCCATGTGACCGTGCAGATCGTGCCGTTGGACGTGACGAACGCGTCGGCCCCGGCGATCCCGGTCACGTATCTGCGCTTCGGCGGCGCGGATCTGCCGGACATCGTCTACCTGGAGCACATCAGGAGCGCCAACTTCCTGGAGGACCGGGACGAGACGGAGGAGTACCGGGTGGTACTGGACCGGCTCGCCGACGAGGCCCTCGACCCGCGCGAGTCACTGGCCCTGTTGCGCAGGACCCTTCGGGAGCGTTACCCGGCCGGGTGACCGGTGCGTGGACGTCGGTGGACGCCCCCCCGGTGCGGCTGACGTGTCAGCGGATGCGTCCCACCCCCCCGAACTCGATCCACTCCTGGGTGAGTTGGCGGGGAGCGACCTCGGAGTCCGGCCGCCAGGTGGAGACCTCCACCAGACCGGGTTCGAGGATGTCCATCCCGTCGAACCAGGCTTCCACGTCCTTCTCCTGGCGTACTCGCCCCCAGTGCCCCTGCGTGGCACGGTCCATGAAGTCGGTGACGAAGTCCCGGACTTCGGCGTCCTCGCTGACGAGCTGGCACATCACCATGAAGCTGCCGGGCACGAGGCGCTCGGCCACGCGGCGGACCAGGGCGGGCGGTCCGTCGGTCTCGCCGTCCGGGATGCAGTGCATCACCGAGTTGAACAGCACGGCGACCGGCTGTGAGAAGTCGATCAGGCGCCGGGTCTCCGGGTGAGTGAAGACCGTCTCGGTGTCCCGCATGTCGGCCTGGATCACGGCGGTGCGCTCGTCCTGCTCCAGGAGGGCCCGGCCGTGCACCAGGACCATCGGGTCGATGTCGACGTACACGACGTGGGACGCGGGGTCGACGCGCTGGGCGACCTGGTGGACGTTGTCCTGGGTGGGCAGCCCGGAACCGTGGTCGAGGAACTGGCGGATGCCGTACTCCTCCGACAGCGTCCGCACGACCCGCTGCAGGAACCGCCGGTTGTTCAACGCGAGCGCCCGCGTGCTGGGCACGACCTTGTCGAGTTCCTCGCAGGCGGCACGGTCGGCCGCGTAGTTGTCCTTGCCGCCCAGGTAGTAGTCGTACATACGGGCGGCCGTCGGCACCGTGGCGTCGATCGACGTGGACCACTGCCTGCCAGACTGCATCGTTCCCCCAGATTTGGGCCGCGCCCTCGAACCGGCTCGGCGGGCACACCATCCTAGGGAACCGGCGTTCGGCGATTCCAGTCCCCGAACGAAGGACACCGTGCCAACTCAGCTCCCATTCCCCCGTGTTACGGAAGAGGCTCACAGGATCCGTCGTGGCCAGGCTTGCGAGCCGACGGCACCGGCCCCCGGCGCACGCCCGGCGGACCGTCCCCGTAGGATCGGCGCGGGCAGGCCCGGGACGGGCGCCGGTACCGGCGAGGACGAGGAGATCCAGTGATGGCGGGTCGTGTCGAGGTGGGCGCCAAGGTCGAGGACTTCACCCTGCCGGACGAGACGGGCACCGGGCGACGCCTCACCGAACTCCTCGCCGACGGGCCGGTCGTGCTGTTCTTCTACCCCGCCGCCCTCTCCCCCGGCTGCACCGCAGAAGCGTGCCATTTCCGGGATCTGGCCGCCGAGTTCGCGGCCGTCGGCGCGCGGCCGGTCGGCATCAGCGGGGATGCGGTCGACCGGCAGCAGGAGTTCGCCGGACGCCACACGCTCGGCTTTCCTCTGCTGTCGGACGAGGACGGCACCGTCCGGGAGCGGTTCGGGGTCCGGCGGGGCCTCTCCCTGGCACCCACCAAGCGCGCCACCTTCGTCATCGACCAGGACCGCACCATTCTGGAGGTGGTGCGCAGCGAACTGCGCATGAGCGCGCACGCCGACCGGGCGCTGGCCGCGCTGCGGGCCCGCAGCAGCTGACGGCCGGCGGATCGGTCCGCCGCCAGCCGGCACAGGAGCGTCGACCGGCCCGGGCCGCTCGACCGGAGAGCGGCCCGGGCCGGTCCGCGTCCGGGCCGGCATCGGCGCTCCCCCTTCCGCAGGCCGACTCCTCGCGCAGGAGTCGGCCGAATGTGTTCTGCGTCAAGCGTTGACCAGAAAGCGCTTACCCTCTACGGTCCGTTCAGCAGCGTGAACCGACTGTCGTCGCCTAGCCCGCTTTCCTCCCCCACAAGGAAGGCCCGCCGCTCCGGTGGTTCGGGGCGGCGGGCCCGGGCCGGCCCGGTCAGTGGGCGGGCCAGCCGTCCAGGTGGCGGTGGAGGGTGACGGTGGGACGCTCATCGCCCTTGGGAGCGTGCGCGACCGCGTCGTGGAGCACGGTGTTCACCTCGGCGGCCAGGGCGTCGGCGCGCGTCTTGAGGTCGGTGGCCGGCAGGGTCGAGCGGGTCAGCGCGTCCAGCCGCCGGTGGATGTCGGCAAGCCTGCGCCGGGTCCCCTGGTCCAGCGTGAAGGGGCGGGGCGTGGAGACGACGAACTGGTAGGCCCCGGCGAGGGTCTGGCAGCCGTCGCAGTGCTCGTTGACCGCGTCACCCCGGTTGAGCGCGGTGAGATGCGTGTGCTCTCCGGCCATGGTGACGATCTGGAAGGACAGCGCGACCGAACGGCAGTGGTCGTCGACCGAGCAGCCCACCCCGACGGCGTTCGCCTGGTTGCGTACGCTCGCGGCGTCGACCGTGCCGAGTTGGCGCACGGTGAGGGAGTCCCTGGTCTCGGTGTGGTGTCGGAAGTCGGCGCGGCTGAACGTCTGGTCGGTGGCGACCGCGGTGTGGTGCGGCGTCCCGGTCGCCGCCTGCGCCGGTACGGCGGTCGCGAGTCCGGCCGCCCCGGCGGCGAACAGCCCGACGCGCACGGCGCGCCTGGTGAGGGCGGATTGCGAACGGACTTTGCGATGCTGGTTCATATGGTCTCCCGCTGGAGTGGTGTCGTCGGACCCCGGGCCCTGGCCGGGGCGATCAGGAGGCGGTGGGCGATGGCGATCCGGCCGGCGGCCCGCTGGAACTGGCTGACGTGGACGGGCTGGCGGACGGGGACGACGGCGCGGACGGCGAGCCGGAGGCGGAAGCCGCGGGCGAGGAGGTGGGCGGCTGCCCGCTCCCAACCGGGCTGCCGGAAGGCCGGCCTGCCGTGCCCTGCGGCGACGCCTTGGAATCGCTGGGGCGCGGACTCGCCGAAGTCGAGGGACCGGTCGATGCCGAGGGATCGGCCGAGGCGTTCGGGGACGCCGTGCCGGACGGCGCGGTGGTGACCGTCGCCGACGGTGCGGTGGTGTGGCGGTCCGGGGCCGTGGCATGGCGGGCGGGCGGGGCCGAGGTGGACACCCCGGGCTGCAGGATCGGGGCGATCGGCGGCTGCTTCGGCAGCGGGCGCGGGGTCACACCCGAGACCCAGGCGTAGCTCAGGCCGCCGAGGCCGGCCAGCAGCAACGCGCACAGCGCCAGGCGCAGCCGTGGCCGCCCGGCCGTCGCCTTGGCGCCTCCCCGCCACAGGCGTCCGCCGAGCTTCACCGACAGGTAAACCACTCCGGCCATCGGGCACAGCAGCATGACGCAGCCGACCACGCCCATGAGCCCCGCGGCGATCTGCCCGTGCGCGAACGCGCCGCCGGTGCCGAGGAGTTGTTCGGTCAACGAGCGGATCATCGTGGTGGTGATCCGGGGCAGGTTCCACAGCGCGTAGCCGAGCTCGCCGATGATCAGCGGCACCATCGTCAGCACCCAGGCGGCGACGATGGTCCGCGCGGACTTCTTCAGCGCTGCGACCTCGGCGCGGGCCCTGCGCCCCGCCGTCCCCGGCACCAGGCTCAGCAGGATCGGCTTGATCTTGCCGTAGAGGTCGGGGACTCCGGCCAGGTCGCCGAGGATGTAGTAGCCGTCGAGACGTACGGCCGGCATGAGCTGTTCGAGGATCTCGAAGTGGCCGAGATAGACGGCCGCCAGGAAGAAGGCCTGGCCGCTCAGGGCGTACGCGCCGGCCATGGCCAGCATGAAGACGACGTTGAAGTAGACGCCGCCGAGGTCGGTGCGGAGCCGGCCGGCCCTGCCGATGCGGTAGACATCGGTGACGTCCGTGTACATCGAGGGCCAGATGAGGAACAGCCCGCAGCCGATACAGCCGGGCCGGGCACCGCCGTAGCGGCAGGCGGAGGCGTGGCCGAACTCGTGGAACACCAGGGATGCCACCGTCAGCACGAACACGACCAGCAGCAGGACCGGTTGGTCCAGCACCTGGAGCACAGGTGTGATCGCGCCGAAGAAGACGAAGAGCCACACGTCCAGGACGGCGATGCCCGCGAGGACGGCCGCCACGACCACGGGGCGGTGCAGCCAGGCGAGCGCGCGGGCGATCTTCGCCACCCGCCGCTCGTTGAACAGGACGCGGTGGCCCTTGAGCGCGAGGAGCAGGTCCGACCGGGGCGCGGAGACCTGGTCGTCCTCCTGGCCCTCGGGGACCGTCACGCCGAGTGGCTCCAGCTTGTTCTCGATCAGATAGCGGATGTTGTCCGCGCTGACCTCGCGTCCGAACCGGGCGCTGACCCGGTGGGCGATCGTCTCGGTGTCGCGGCTGCCGTCGATCGACGAGGCGACCAGATGCAGCAGCCGCGTGAGCTGCACGACCTGCCCGTCCCCCCGACGGGCGATGTACCTCGGCTCGGTGAACCCCGACCCCTGGTACTCGCCGTGCAGTTGGAGCCCGGCGCTCAGCCGCGGTACGAGCGGCTCCTTCGGGCCGACGGCCGCGAGGCCGCCGGTGGCGACCTGCTCGTACGTCACCGGGACTCCCCCGGGTCCCGGCACCGGTCCGGTGTCGTACAGTGCCGCGGCGTTGTCCCCCAGCAGCGTCATGTGCGCCTTCCTCCCCCCGGTGCGGACCGCGCCTGCCCCAGACGCGGTCCGCCGAACGTGCCCTCGTGGTGCGGGGGTTACTGGTGGATCGTGATGGACTGCGTGGCCTGGGACTCGGCGACCGACCACGCGGAGTGGTCGTTGAGCGCGGCCGACTGGTTGTCCGCGGCGACGTTGGCGACGTGCTTGGTGACGTTCACCGTCTTGCCGAAGCTGAACTTCAGCCGGCCCAGGGCCTCACGGCCCGGCAGCAGCTCCGCGGTCTCGGCGTCCAGCTCGTGGGAGTTCATGCTCATGGCGTGTCCTTTCTCAAAGACGTTCGTTGTACGACGTGGTGGGGCCGGGCGGACGCGGATTGCCGCCCGGCCGATGCAGGGTGACAAATCGTCAGGTATTGCCGCCCGGTGGTGGTACCACCGCGGCGAGCGGAGGTGTGGTGAGGTGTCGCCGCGGCGGTACCGGGTGCCGCACGGCGCCGGGGCGCCGGGCCGTGCGGCACCGGATCACTGGGTGATGGTGATGGACTGGGCGGCGCCGGAGTCCGCCACCGACCACGACGAGTGGTCGTTGACCGCGGCCGACTCGTTGTGCGCGGAAACGTTGGCGACGTGCTTGGTGACGTTCACCGTCTTGCCGAAGCTGAACTTCAGCCGGCCCAGGGCCTCACGGCCCGGCAGCAGCTCGGCGGACTCGGCGTCCAGCTCACGCGGATCCATCATGGTCGATTCCCCCTCGGGGTTCGCAATGCGGTGCCGTCGGACACGGTCAGGTCCCCCCGGGTCGTGTCCAACTCCGTCGGACGGGCTGTCCAACGAGATTGGACACTAGGGGCCGAGGCGGGTGTGACGCAAGCGGTTCGGGAGAACACCTTCCGTCACGCACCCAAGTCGCCCCTAGAATGATCCGACGCGGAAGAGTTCCGCCCGGCGGCGAGCAGGAAGTGACCATCGGTGGCCAACGCACTGCAGCAGATCATCCGCGACCGGCTGGACAGTGAGCGCTGGTCGTACGGCGACGTCGCCCGCCGCGGAGGCATCCCCCGCTCGACGGTGCACCACCTCGCCACGACCGATCACATGGCCCGGATGCCGCAGCCGGCCACCCTTGAGGGACTGGCCCACGGCCTGGGTCTGCCGCTGGACACGATCCGCCGGGCCGCCGCCGAGGCCTGCGGCATCCACCTCTACGCCCCCGGCGCCGAACCGGCGCCGGCGTCCGAGGCCTCCGGCGACCCCGAGGTCGACGTGCTCATCGCGAGCGTGCAGCGCCTGTCCGCCGAGGACCGCCGCCATGTCGCGGCGCTCGTCGAGTCACTGCTCGGCCGGTCCTCGGACGCGTCCTGAGCACGACGCGGACGAGCACGGGTACGCCGACCGGGCTCCGTCCCACCGGTCACATGCACCAGAAGACGTCACTTCCGCCCGAAGACGCATGATCCGCCGCTAGTCTCTCCTCCTGCCCGGGGCCCGAGAGCCGCACGCCCCGGGTCTTCTGGGGGGAACTTTGCTCTTCGTACACGGCGGCCCCACCACCGCCATCGTCAAGGGACCGACGGGAGAATCCGTGGTCCTGCTCTCCGGCGAGCTGCCGGCCGACCTCACCGACGCCGCCATCGGGGAACTCCTCGATCTCGCGGCGGCCGTGCTCTGCGAGGACGAACTGGCCCTCTTCGACCAGTGCCTCGCCCTGCTGCGCCGCGGTGAGGGCCCCACGCCGCAGCGCATCGAGATCAACGGGGCCGTGCTCACCGTCTACCGCGAGTGAGTCGCACCCGGGGCCGCCGGGTGCCCGGGTGACCCGCTCGTACACAATTCCAGGCGTCCAGAGCATGGCACCGCGCGCCGAACAGAGGCACGATCAAGCCATGGCAACACCCCCGCACCGTCGCCGCGTTCTCCTGGCACGCCGATGAGTCCGGCCCGCATCCCCGGCCTGATCGTGCCGCTGGTCCTGCTGTCCGCCCTGGTGGCCGGTGCGGTGTGGTACTGGCGGCATCGCGGTGACTAGGTGGACTGATCACGAGTGTCGCGGCCGCCCGGCGCGCCGGCGGAGCACCGCGGTTCACCGGCGGTGCGCCCCGGGAGGCGATACCGGCGGCTACTGCTCCTGACGCGCCGTCACCAGGACGGACTGCGTCGTCTGCAGGAAGCGGCGGACGGCGTCCAGTTCGCTCTCGTCGAACTCCCCTTCGGCCGCGACCAGCCTGCCGATCAGCGGACCGAAGAAGGACCAGCCGAGGTCGGTCGCCTGGTCGGTGACGGCGAGGAGGACCCGGCGCCGGTCGCGCGGGTCGTGTCCGCGGTCGACGAGGCCCCGCCGCTCCAGCCGGTCGATGACGGCCGTGACGGCCGATGAATTCAGTCCCAGCTGCGCGCCCAGCCGACCGGGCGTGGCGTCGGTCCCCGTCCGGTCGAAGTCGAGCAGGTGGATCAGTGCGCGCAGATCGGTGGGGTGCAAGCTGTTCCGCGCGGCGAATTCCGCGCCGAGCAGGTCCAGTTCGACGGTGATGCCGCGCAGCAGGTGCACCAGTTGCAGACGCGGGTCGCGGTGGTCCACGTGGCGCCCTTCCGTTGCAGATACCTCAGTGAGTGAGTATATCATTCAGTGAGGTAGTCTCGAATGCCATTTCGACCGGGGAAGGTCCCATGTCCACTGCGCCGCGTTTCCGCAGTTCGGAAGCCCAGGAGCGCTTTCTGTCGGCGTACGACGCCGTACTGGGCAGCTGGCCGGTGCCGGTCGAGTCCGTCGACGTACCCACCACGTACGGGACGACGCGCGTGAACTCCTGCGGCCCGCACGACGCACCGGCGCTGGTCCTGCTGCCCGGCGGAGGCGCCACGTCGACGGTTTGGCTCGCCGATGTCGAGAGGCTCAGCGCGCGGTACCGGGTCCACGCGGTGGACACCATCGGCCAGGCCGGACGGAGCATCGCGGACGGCCGCGTGGCGCGCGGCACCGGCGATCTGACGGCATGGCTGGACGAGGTGCTGGGTGAGCTGGGGATCGAGCGGGCAGCGTTCTGCGGGCACTCGTACGGGGCCTGGCTGTCCCTCACCTACGCCCTGCACGCGCCGCAGCGGGTGAGCGGGGCCGTGCTGCTGGATCCCACGCGCTGCTTCGGCGGATACCGGGCGCAGTACCTGCTGCGGGCCGCGCCGCTGTTCCTGAGGCCCGGCGAGCGGGCGGCGCGCGGGTTCCTGGAGTGGGAGACGGGTGGGGCGACGGTGGACGAGGGGTGGCTGGAAGTGACCGCTCGCGGCACGGCCGGATACGTCCCGAAGATCGTCGATCCTCGCCCGCCCGGCCCGGAACTCCTGCGCCGCTCGGCGGTTCCCCTGCTGGTGGTGCTGGCAGCCCGCAGCCGCGCGCACGACACCCGCACGATCCGTGAGCGCGTACGGGAACGAGCGCCGCACGCGCGGATCCATGTGCTGCCCACAGCGACCCATCACACGCTGCCCCTCGCCCATGCGCAGGAGATCGACCCACTGGTCCTCGACTTCCTCGCCTGAGCGCCGTCCGCCTTCGCCGAGTGGCACGGCGACGCCACCCGCTACTGTGACGGGCCATGACGCATCCGCATCTGCCCACCACCGAGTCGGCCGTCACGGCGATACGTGAGATCGCGAAGGAGTACGGCCTGGCGATGACCGCCACCCACGACATCGGCGCGGACCAGACTTCCCACCGCGCCGCGGCCGGGGCGTTCGCGGTTCTCGATCCGGACGGTTCGCTGCCACACGAGGCGTTCGTCGAGCTGGGAGGCTCACCGGCCGTCACGGTCCAGCTCTTCCCCGACGACGACGTGAAGATCACTGTCGACGACGTGGATTTCGAGGATCTCCCCCGGGACGTGGTCCCGGCGTTCCTGCGGTCCGTCTACGGCGGTCTGGCCTATGTGACGGGGCGGTTCTTCCCGCCCGGCCAGTGGCTGATCGTGCCGCTGCCCGGGGACGAGACGTACAAGGAGCTGATCCTGCGCACCTCCCTCACCCCGTGGCTGGCCCGCTCATTCCGGAGCTAGTGCCCCAACAGGCACCGAAACCTCCGGCGCTCAGTGCTGGCCGCGCTCCGCCTGCTCGCGCAGGAACGTGCTGATCTGGCCCGCCAGGGTCTCGGAGATGCCGTCGGTGCGGGCGGACGTGCCCGGCAGGCCGTGCGGGACGGTCATGTCGCCGGACCACAGATACCGGTCGGTCCATTCGTCGTCCGCCTTCAACTGGACCTGAATGTCCACGAGGCTCAGAGCGGGCTCCGGGGCGGCGGCGTACAGGACGGCGGTGGCGCGGCGCAGCGGATACACGTCGAAGCCCTCGATGAAGTGCGAGTTGCGCCAGTCGAGAAATGCGCTCTCGCCGTCGGGGCCGGTCCTGACGTCGAGTTGACCGTCTTCGAGATGGATGCCGACCGGTTCCGCCGCCCGGTTTTCCACGGTCACCCGGAAGCGGAAATAGGTGAGGCCTTCGGCCGCCTCGTCACGCCCACGCGGCGGCTCCGCCTTTTCCAGTCCGTGGACACGGACACGCAGACCGGCATGCTCGTCCGCGCATTCCTGCCAGTCGCCGATCACATGGGGCTCGTGCACGGTCCACCTCTCCACTTCCGGCCATGTTCCTATCCGCGCTCGCAACAAAGTGTCAAATGCAAGCAAGATCCGACGGCCGATGGATTTGCCTGGCTAGATCACCGATCAAGCGGTGCCCAGCATGAATCGCTTCGAGGCCGCACGAAAGGCGATCGCGCACGTGTCGCACATCACGTGCTCGGCGGGCCCGGGAACAGGGCCCCGGGACCACTGGCAGACTGCACGTCATGGCCCCGATCACGCCCGCCCGCGCTCTTCTTCTCCTCGTCACCGGGCTGGTCTGTCTGAGCACCGCGAGCGGTGCCCTCATCGGCTCCCTCCTGGGTGGCGCGCGGGCCGCCCTCGTGGCTGCGGTGTGTGCGGGCGCGGCGGGCGCACTCGGCGCCCTTTTCTTCCGCCGGCGTGCGCTGGCGCACTTCGCCGCGGCCCGGCGGCAGGCGGGGATGCGGGGCTACGCGGAAGGGATCGCGCACGGGGTGCTGGTGCACGTCGCCGCGTATGAGGCCGCGGTCTTCCCCCGGACGGGCCCCCTCGGGGTCACCCCCGAGGAGCGTGCCGCACGGCGCACCCTCGCCTATCGGATGGCCGCCCTGGAGGAGGTGCCCCAGCCGGTCCGGGAGGCTGCGGCGGACGCGCTGGCGGTGCTCGACGCGGCGGACCGCACGCGCGCCGAGGAAGCCCTCGCCCAACTCGCCGCCGTCGTCCGGAAGGAGTACGCCCGCCCCTGACCTTCCGATCCCGACACGCGTGTGATTGAGCAAGGTCGTGCCGTGCCGACGTAGCAAGGGTCATGGCAGCATGCAGGGGCACGGACGGCTCGGACGCGGCACACGAACCGGGGGCGCGGACGATGACGTACGACCGGCCGTCGCCCGTGACCCCCCATGGTGACGGGCCCCCGGGGCCGGCCGCCGCCGCCTCCGAGACGGACACCAGCGGCCCGGGCCGCTGGGCGGGGCTGCGGCGGCACCGGCGGCCGCTGCTCGTGCTCGCGGTGTGCGCGCTGCTGGTCCAGATGGCGTTCGCCATGGCCACCACAGCGGTGCGGCAGACCCCGACCATCGACGAACCCGTGTACGTCGGCACGGCGGTCGTGTATGTGCGGGAGCACAGTCTGCGCTTCAACCCCGAGCACCCACCGCTCGGCAAACTCGTCATCGCGGCCGGCACGGTCTTCGCGCACCCGCACCTCAAGCCCGGTTTCCAGGGCGACCAAAGCCGGTTGGGGCGGCGACTGCTGTACGAGTCGGGCAACGACCCCTGGCGGGTGATGTTCTGGGCCCGGCTGCCGGTGATGCTGGTGACACTGTTGTTCGGGCTGGTGGTGTTCGGTTTCGCCCGCGAACTGGCCGGTCCCGTCGGTGGGTTGGCGGCGCTGGCCCTGTACGCGTTCTCGCCCGACCTCATCACGAACGGCTCCCTGGCCACCCTGGACGTGCCCGCTGCGGGGTTCGTGGTGACGGCGGCCTGGATGCTGTGGCGGGCGCGGCGACGGCCGCTGCCGTACCTGCCGCTCGCCGGGGTGGCGACCGGGGCGGCCGTGGCCACGAAGATGAGCACGCTGCCCGCGGTGCCGGTACTGCTGGCGCTGGCCGGGTGGTCGTACTGGCGGGCACAGGGCGCCGGCGTGCCACGACCGGGGCGCGCGGCGCGTGCCGGGGCGGCGGCCGTCGGGGTCGCGCTGGTCCTGGTCGCCGTCGTGTGGGCCGTCTATCTCGTCGTCGACCCCCGGCTGCGGTGGACGACGCCCGCGCACACGCCCGCGGTGCACGGTCTGCGGGCCCTGCTCGTCGACGTGTTGCCGTTCCCGGAGCCGTACCGCGACGGGATGCGGATCCAGTTCGGGTTCGAGAGCACGCAGTGGCGCGGCTATCTGTTCGGCCGGCTGTACACCGGGAACCGGTGGTACTACCTGCCGGCCGCGCTGCTGGTGAAGACACCGCTCGGCATGCTCGCGCTGTGGCTCGGCGGTGCGGTGGCCATGGCGGCGGTGCCCCGGCTCCGCCCGGCCGCCCCGTACGCGCTGCTCGTGCCGGGGGTGCTGCTGGCCGCGGCCATGCAGGGCTCACGCGACCTCGGCGTGCGCTATGCGATCTTCGTTCCGGTGTTCCTGGCCGTCGCGGCCGCCTGCGTGCTCGCGCTGCGGCGGCGGTGGGTGTACGCGGTGACGGCGGTTCTGGTCGCCTTCGTGGCGGTCAGTTCGCTGCGGACGTACCCGTACTATCTGCCGTACTCCAACGAGGCGTTCAGTGGATCGGCGAAGACACATCTCAGGCTGCACGACTCGAACGTCGACTGGGGCCAGGACCTCGGACGGCTGGCGGACCGGCTGCGCGAGCACTACCCGGGCGAGAAGAGCGTCTGGCTCGTCTACAAGGGCAGCGGTGTGCCGTCCTGGTACGGCATCCACGGGCGCGACCCGCTGAAGGTGCCGCCGGTCCGGGTGCACGGGCTGCTCGTCGTGTCCGACACGTCGATCGCCAAGGCCGATGACCGGCTGAAGCGGCTGATCCACGGCAGCAGGGCGATCGACGACGTCGGCCACTCCATCACGATCTTCCGGCGGCCCTAGGCTCAAGGCCGATCTGGTCCGGACGGCGAGGCCCCGTTCGGGGGAAATCGCCCGGCCGGGACGCGTGGGGGTGCGCGGTGGTGTCCACAACTCACCCGTGAGACTGCCGCTGATCGCCCCCATGCTCGCCTGCCCCGGCACGCTGCCGCCCGCCGCGCAGGACGCGCAGTGGGCGTACGAGACCAAGCAGGACGGCCAGCGGGTGGTGGTCTATCTGCCCGGTGACGGCAGCCTGGAGTTGCGGGCCCGCTCGGGTGAGGTCATCACCGGCGCGTATCCCGAACTGCGGCCGCTGGGCGGCGTGCTGGGCGCCACGCCCGCGGTCCTCGACGGGGAGGTGGTGGCGCTGGACGAGCGGGGGCGGGGTGACTTCCAGCGGCTGCAGTCCCGGATGGGCCTCGCCCACTCCCCCGCGCTGGCGGCGCGCCGCGCGGCGCAGATCCCGGTACACCTGGTGCTGTTCGACGTGATGTTCCTGCGCGGCGAGCGCCTCGTCCCGCTTCCCTACGCCCGGCGGCGGCAGCTGCTGGAGGGGCTGGCGCTGGCCGGGGCGCACTGGTCGACGCCGGGCGCGATCGTCGGCCACGGGGCGCGGGCGCTGGAGGCGACCCGGGAGGCCGGTCTGGAGGGGCTGGTGTGCAAGCGGCTCGACTCGGTCTACGAGCCCGGGGTGCGGTCCCGTTCCTGGATCAAGATCCGCAATGTGCGGGCCGTCGATGTGATCGTCGGTGGCTGGCTGCCCGGCCGGGGACGCCTGCGGGGACTGCCCGGGGCGCTGCTGGTGGGGCAGCGGGCCGAAACGGGGCGGCTGCGCTATGTCGGGCGGGTGGGTACCGGCTGGAGCGAGGGCGAACGGGCCGAACTCGCCCGGCTGCTGGAAGCGGTGAAGACCTCGGTGTGCCCCTTCGAGCGCGATCCGCGGGTTCCCGGGACCCGCTGGGTCCTGCCGAGACTCGTCGGCGAGGTCCGCTACACCACGCGCACCCGTTCGGGGCTGCTCAGACAGGCCTCGTGGTTGCGGCTGCGCCCGGACCTGGCTCCGGAGGACGCGACCGCCGATCTGCCATGACAGGGTCGGCGGTGAGGTGGTCGGGGGCCGGCCTCACACGTGGCCGGGGCCGCCGCTGCCGAAGCCGCCGCTGGAACCCGGCAGCCAGCGCCTGCGGTGCTGGTCGTCGCACCGCTTGGTCGCCGCGTGGTGGAGCTGGTACGGCATGAGCCGCTCGCTCTCCTGTCCCGCGTGCGGCATCTCCTCGGGTTCCCGGACCTCCCGCTCTTCGTGGATCGGCCCACCGTCGGGCAGGTGGGGCTGCTCCTCCGGGCGGGGCGGGGCCGGTTCCCGGTCGCGTACGGACATGCCGAGCCGAACGGCCCAGATCAGTGCGCCTGCGACGAACATACCGCCGAGGAAGGCCCAGAACACGTTGAGTTGTTGCTGCGAAACAGCCAGTATTTCGAAGCTCACCGTATTCATGCCATGAAGATACCCCCGTGGGGTCGGAATCGCCCCCCGGAGAATTATCTGGTCCAGTGCCGGGAATGGCTTTTTCCGCGTTCTTGCCGTTCCCGCGGCTCCCTCCGTTCGAGCGGTTCCGCGGTGACCGCCGTTCCCGCAGTTCCAGCGCCTCCGCGGTTCCCGCCGTTTCCGCGGTGACCGCCGTTCCCGCAGTTCCCACCGTTCATAGCGTTCTCGCGGTTCTCGTGTTCTTGATGTTCCCGCGTTCCAGCCGTTCCGGTGTTCCCGCAGTTCTGGAGTTCCCGCCGTGCCGGGTGGAACGGCAAACCGTTCTCGGGTGGGGCCGAGCGGTCAGATCCGGTAGGTGCGCAGCGCGGGTGTCGCCAGGGCCAGGACCAGGGTCGCCGCGATGACCAGCAGGCCGCCGCCCACGATGGCGGCACGAGCGCCGAGGACCGAGCCGACCGTTCCGTGCAGGGCGTCGGCGAGGCGCGGTCCGCCGGCCACGACGACCGTGAACACGCCCTGCATCCGGCCGCGCATCTCGTCGGTGGCGGCCGACAGCAGGATCGCGCCGCGGAAGACCATCGAGACCATGTCGGCCACTCCCGCGAGCGCCAGGAAGGCGACGGCCACCCAGAGGTTCGTGGTCAGGCCGAGGCCGACGATGGCCGCGCCCCAGCCGATCACCGCGGCGATCACCATGAGGCCGTGGCGGCGGGCGCGGGAGAACGTCCCGGACAGCAGGCCGCCGAGCACCGCTCCGATGGGAATGGCCGCGAACAGCAGGCCGAGCGCGAGTCCTTCCCCGTAGGGAGCGAACGTCCGCGCGGCGAGCTGCGGAAACAGGGCGCGGGGCATGCCGAGCACCATGGCGATGATGTCGGCGAGGAAGGAGAGCAGCAGTACCTTGTGGAGCGAGATGTAGCGGAAGCCTTCGGCGATCGCCCGCCAGCCCGCCCGGCTGTTCGCCGCGCCCGCCTGGGGCGGCAGGGCGGGGAGCCGGACGACCGCCCACACCGTGACGCACAGGGCCAGGGCGTCGATCAGGTACAGCTCGGACAGGCCGATGACGGGGATCAGGGCGCCGGCGAGGAGGGGTCCGGCCACCAGGCCGGTCTGCATGACGGTGGAGCCGAGGGCGTTGGCCGCGGGAAGTTCGTCCGCCGGGACCAGGCGGGCGATGGAGGCGTTGCGGGCTGGGGAGTTGAGGCCGAAGAAGGCCTGCTGGAGGGCGAGCAGCACCATCAGGACGACGACCGATTCCAGGCCGGTGACGGCCTGGAGCCAGAAGAGCACGGATGTGACGGCGAGGCCGGAGTTGGTGATCAGCAGCAGCCTGCGGCGGTCCATGCTGTCGGCGATCGCGCCGCCCCACAGTGCGAAGAGCGCGAGCGGCAGCAGGCCGGCCAGGCTGGCGTACCCCACCCACGCCGACGAGCCCGTGATGTCGTAGATCTGCTTGGGCACGGCGACCGCGGTGAGCTGGCTGCCGACAGCCGTGACGATCGTCGAGGACCACAGGCGGCGGTAGCCGGGCCGGCGCAGCGGGCGGGTGTCCATCGCCCAGCGCCGCCAGCCGCGGGCCCTGGCCTGTGCCGGTTGCGGGCCCGCTTCCGGGGTCGCTCCGTCGTCGGTCGTGCTCTCACTCGTGTCCACGGACATCCTTGCCTCGTACATCTTTCAATGCCGGGCTCACTATCACCGATGCGCCCTGCGGACGGACACGCGGGTCGCTCCCGGCGCCGCGGAGGGTGGGGGTGGGGGTGCCTCGGGCACCGGCGAGGAGCGTGGCGTCGGTCGTGGATGCCAAGGGCGCACCGGGCAACGGCTGACGCGCCGGGCGGCGGACCCGTCAGGCCTCCGCCACGACGAGGACGAGCGGGATGTCGTCGCACGGGACCAGGCGCAGCCCTTCGTGGCGGCCCGGTCGCGCCCCGGCGAGGAGGGCGCCGAAGTCGGGGCCCTTGGTGAGGGAGCCGACCAGGTGGGCCGGGTCGGCCGAGGCCGCCACCCGGCCGCGGGCGTTGACCAGGTGGGCCGGTGCGGGCAGCCGTCGCAGCAGGGGCATCACGGCCGCCTCGAAGTGCCGCAGATACACGTCGGCGGCGGCCACCCCGGCGAAGCGGCCCTCGACGTGGACCGGCGCGGACAGGGTCAGGCTGTACTCGTCGGAGCAGAGGTAGTCGACGTAGGGCCCGGCGACCGCGCGACGGCCGGTGTCGCGGGGGAGGGCGAACCAGTCCCAGTGCGTGTAGTCGGAGTACGCCGACTGCCGAGGGTCGAGATCGAGCAGCAGTGGGCGCACCGATCCGTCGGCGCGCGTCTGCCACCACTCCAGCCAGGCCGGAACGTCGGTGAGCAGACCCGGTGCCGCGATGAAGCCGACACCGGATACCAGGTCCTGGCGGGTGAGGTGGCGATGCAGGCCCGGGCGCAGCGCCGCGAGGTCGGCGGTCGCCGGGCGGCTGCCCCGGGCGCCGATCCGGGTCAGCAGCGCGGTGGTGTCGGCCCGGACCTGGGCGACGGTGTCGAAGACGGCCTCCAGGGTGCCGCGGACCCGGGTCGCCACACCTGTGTCCGTGGCCGGGTCGAGTGTCGCGGTCGCCGCGCCCGTGCGGCTGCCGCCGACGCTCGCGACCGTGCTCCGACCCGTCGGGACGGAGGGCGGGACGAGCCAGGGCGAGGAGCCGGGCTGCTTCAGGGAGTCGGACATGACCGCGACCGTATACGCCCGGTTCGCCTCGCCGCATCTTGACGCGATGTCAACTCCCTTGTCAGCTTCAGAAGTTGAACCGGACGGCAACGCTCCGTAAGGTGTTGGCCACATCGTTCGCCGGAAGGCGTCACCCCGACCTGCGGCGAACCCTGGGCAGGGTCACCGACCCACCCGCCGACCTGGAGCGTCGTCCGCGCGTCACCGCACCCAGTGGCGACCGGAGCCGCGCCCGGTCATCACGCCACCCCCACTCCGGGTGCGGCGCGCGGCCCGACCGCCGTGCCGCTCGCCCGGGTCGCATCCTGTACGTCCGCGCACCCGCTGTCACCCACCGTCACACTTCCCTTCCCCGATTCCCCCCACTCCCCCACACCCGTGGAGATTTCCTTGCGTCTGAACAGATCCCTCAAAACGACGGCCGTCGCCAGTTCCCTTCTGCTCGTCAGCGCCTGTGGGCTGTTCGCCGAGTCGGGCGCGTCCTCCTCCTCGTCCGGCTTCAACCCGCCGGCCCTGAAGGCGCAGTCGGAACTGGGCCGGACGGAGGGGCAGGTGAACCTGATCTCCTGGGCGGGCTATGTCGAGGACGGGTCCACCGACCCGAAGGCCGACTGGGTCACTCCCTTCGAAAAGCAGACAGGCTGTCAGGTCCACAACAAAGTCGCCGCCAGTTCGGACGAGATGGTCAAACTGATGAAGACCGGCGACTATGACGCCGTCTCCGCGTCGGGCGACGCCTCCCTCCGGCTCATCGCCTCCGGCGAGGCGGCCCCGGTGAACACGGACCTGGTGCCCAACTACAAGGACGTCTTCTTCGGACTGAAGAACCAGAGGTGGAACTCGGTCGACGGCACTGCGTACGGCATCCCCCACGGCCGCGGCGCGAACCTGCTGATGTACAACACCAAGGAGGTCTCGCCCGCCCCGGTCTCCTGGTCCGCGGTCTTCGACGACGCGGCCAGGTACAAGGGTCACCTCACCGCGTACGACTCCCCGATCTACATCGCGGACGCGGCCCTGTACCTGCGCGGGACCCAGCCGGGACTGGGCATCCACAACCCCTACGCGCTCGACGAGAAGCAGTTCGAGGCGGCCGTCGCCCTGCTGAAGAGGCAGCGCGCCAACGTGGGCGAGTACTGGAGCGACTACCTCAAGGAGATCGCCGCCTTCAAGAGCGGCGACTCCGTCATCGGCACCACCTGGCAGGTCATCGCCAACCTCGCCCAGAGCGAGGGCGCCAAGGTGAAGGCCGTGCTGCCGCAGGAGGGCGCCACGGGGTGGTCCGACACATGGATGCTCTCGTCCAAGGCGAAGCACCCCAACTGCGCCTACAAATGGATGAACTGGATCATCTCCCCGAAGATCAACGCCGAGGTCGCCGAGTACTACGGCGAGGCGCCCGCCAACATCAAGTCCTGCGACCAGACCAGCGATCCGGCCTTCTGCGACACCTTCCACGCCACCGACGAGAGCTACTGGAGGGACATCGCGTTCTGGACGACGCCCATCGAGCAGTGTCTGGACGGCCGTACGGACGTCAAGTGCGTGCCGTACGCGAAGTGGGTACAGGCCTGGACCGAGATCAAGGGCTGAGCCCGTCGTCCGAAGCGGTGTGCGCCGTGCCTCCACGGCGCGGCGGGCCTCACGTCGGCGGGGTCTTCCCGGTCGCGCGCTGGTGGCGGGCCAGCGCGTGCGCGATGTCACGGGTCGCCGGGTACAGCCGCAGATACAGGTCGTAGAGGTCGTCGTAGCGGGAGCGCGGGCGGGTGTCGGGGGTGATGCGCTCGCGCACCGGGTTCCAGGTGTCGATGTCGGTCTCACCGATCGCGCTCGCGGCCAGGAACGCGGCGCCGTAGCTGGCGCCGAGCGTCACGGTCCTGATCTCCTGTTCGAGGCCGGTGACATCGGAGACGATACGGGTCCACAGGCCCCCGCGGGTGCCTCCGCCGACGGCGACGACCCGGCGGATGTCGGCACCAGCCGCGCGCATCGCCTCGACGTTGTGCCGTACACCGAACGCGGTGGCCTCCAGCGCGGCGCGGTAGAGGTCGCCGCGGGTGTGCTCCACGGTCAGTCCGGCGATCACTCCCCGGGCGTCCGGGTCGGCGACCGGAGTCCGCTCCCCCGCGAAGTAGGGCAGCATGAGCAGGCCCCTGGCGCCGGGTCCCGATGCCTCGGCCTGCGCGAGCAGTGCCTCGGGGTCGCCCTCGTCGAGCAGGTCCCGCAGCCAGTCGGTGATCATCCCCGAGGTGGCCATACCGCCCGCCAGACTGCGCGTTCCCCGCAACGCGCCGACGGTGCTCCACAGTTCGGGCACGAGCAGCCGCTCCGACATGGTGTTGATCAGGAACATGGTGCTGCCATACATGAGCATCAGGTCGCCGGTGTGCTGGGCGCCGACGCTCAGCGCCTCCGACCAGGCGTCGATGGTCCCCGTGACGACCGGGATGCCGGCGGGGAGCCCGGTGGCCGCCGCCGCGTCGGCGGTGACCTGGCCGGCGATGTCACCGGGCCAGCGCAGGGGCGGCAGCTCGAGGTCCGGCGCGATCCGGCGCGCCCAGGGCCGGTACCACGCCTCGGCGGTGGAGTCGTACAGCGGCACGGACTGGCTCGCCGAGTGGTGGTCGAGGACGTACTGGCCGGTGAGCCGGTTCACCAGGTAGGAGCTCGGCATGTACAACCGCCGGGCGCGGGCGGCGACATCGGGGCGGTGCTCCGCGAGCCAGGCGATCTTGGGGCCCACCGCCTGGGTGGACAGCAGCGATCCGCAGCGCCGCAGCACGGCGTCGCGGCCCAACTCGGCCTCCAGGCGGGCGATCTGGGCGGTGGCGCGGGTGTCGACGCCGTAGAGGATCGCCGGGTGCAGCGGGGTGTCGGCCTCGTCGGCAAGGGCGACGCAGGGGCCCATGCCGCTGACCCCGACCGCGTGCACCACGGTGCCGGGGGCCACCAGTTCACGGGCGAGCGAGACGAACTCGTCCCACCAGACACGGGCGTCCATCTCGACGTGGCCGGGCGTGGGACGGCTGACCGTGTGCGGGCGCGTGGCCGTGCGGAGAACCGTTCCGTCCCCGTCGACCAGCACGCCTTTGCCGCTGGACGTTCCGATGTCGACCCCGAGCACCGTCATGCGTTCCCGTCCTCCCGCCTGATGACTCCCGGGACATCGTTCCCCGCTTCGTCGCCGATCACCGGTCGAACCGGAGAAGCCACCGCACGGCGGCGTGGCGCCAACAGCGGCGTGGCACCCGCCCCGGACACGCCGAAGTGGCGTGTCCGGGGCGGCACGGGTGTGCCGGACGTCCTCGGGTGCGGGCGTCGCAGGCACCCCGAGGGTGAAGACCGAGCCGGCGCCGACCTCGGCGCTCCGGTGTCCGCTGCGCCTGAGCGCCAAGCGGATGCGGATGCGGATGCGGGCCATCAGCTCGCGCGGACGGTATGCGGATCCCGGTCGCGCGGCTGTTCAGCGCGCCAGCGACGTGGCGTCGCCCATCACGACCACCGGGTGCCGGTCCGGGTCCAGGGCCCGCAGCAGCGCCTTCATGTCGGCCTCGTCGAGCGTGACGCAGCCGTGGGTGGGACCGCCGTGGTCGACGTGGAACCAGATGCCCCCGCCCCGGCTCTCCCCGAGCGGGCGGGTCCAGTCGCGCGGTGAGGTGCCCGGCTTGCGGTTGTAGTTGATGGCCACGACGTAGTCGAAGGCGCCGGCCAGGGACTCGCCCTCGAACCCGGTGCCGAGGGCGGTGAAGCCCTGGGAGTGGTCGTACGGCAGCCGGGTGCCCGGGTCGGGCAGCAGCCCTCCGGCGTCGGTGAGGGTGTAGACGCCGATCGGTGAGTGCAGGTCACCGGACATGTGGTGGTCGGTCCAGCCCCTGAGGGCGTTGTGCGCGGGCCACTGCCGGCCGGCCTTCCAGCCGGAGTCGGTCCGCTCGTACAACACGACGGCGGAATCGGGCGAGTTCCGGGCCTTCCCGGTCACCACCAAGACCTGACGGGCGTTCGAAGGTATCGCGGCGCGGGTCGTGGGCCCGAGGCCGGGAAGTTCCCGAGGCGCGTCCGGCGTCGCCGCGGGAGAGGACGTGGGTGCGGGCGTGCCCTCGGCCCCGTCGGCGACGACGGCCGCGCGCGCCTGTGCCGCCCCGCCACCCCACTGGCACCCGGCCGGCAGCAGGGAGACGGCGAGCACGGCCGCCGGTAGACGTAGTGCTGTGATCATGGTTCGACATTGACTGAAACATGTAAGGAAGCAGTCAGGAAACGACTCATCAGCACCGAACTGCTCATGGCCGCACATGAATTGTTGCGGTTCCAGGACTTTCGGCGATCTTGGCGGAGGGGAGCCGTCCGGGGCAGGATGCCCGTATGAAGGGTGATCTCTTTTCCAGTGACCACATGGTGCAGCCCGCCGCCGCCCCGGGCATGTCCCTGCAGAACGCCAAGTCCATCCGGTACGTCGTCAGCGGCGAGATGTTCGCACGGCAGGGCTCGATGGTCGCCTACCGCGGGGACCTCGCCTTCGAACGCAAGGGCCAGGGCGTGGGCGGGATGCTCAAGCGAGCGGTCACCGGTGAGGGGCTGCCGCTGATGGCCGTGCGGGGGCAGGGCGAGGCCTGGTTCGCGCACGAGGCGCAGAACTGCTTCATCGCGGAGGTCGAGCCGGGCGACGAGTTCACCGTGAACGGGCGCAACGTGCTCTGCTTCGACGCGACCCTGTCGTACCAGATCAAGACCGTGAAGGGCGCCGGGATCGCCGGCGGCGGGCTGTTCAACAGCTTGTTCACCGGGCATGGCAGGCTCGGTCTGGTCTGCGAGGGCAATCCGCTGGTGATACCCGTCTCGCCCGGGCTGCCGGTGTTCGTCGACACCGACGCGGTGGTGGGGTGGACGGCCCGGCTGCACACCTCGCTGCACCGGTCGCAGTCCATCGGCTCGATGCTGCGCGGCGGTTCGGGTGAGGCGGTGCAGCTGAAGCTCGAGGGCGAGGGGTACGTCGTCGTACGGCCCAGTGAGCAGACTCCGCAGAAGGAGCACTGACGGGAAGGGCCCCGCTCGGAGAGGCGAGCGGGGCCCTGCCGGTCAGCGTCCGGCCGGCGACGGGGCGTTGGCGGCCGTCACGTTGACCGCGGCCCAAGCCTTGTCGACCGCCCTGTACTCGGTGCTGGTCGTGCCGTACATGTCGGCGGCCGCCTTCAGCGTCGCGGTGCGCGCGTCGTGGAAGTCCGTCGTGGAGACCATGTACCGGGTCAGCGCCCGGTAGAAGATCGCCAGCGCCTTGCCCCGACCGACACCGGTCACCCGCGAGCCGTCGTAGGTCGGCGAGTCGTACGCCACACCACCGATGGTCTTCCTCCCGCTGCCCTCGGCGAGCAGGTAGAAGGCGTGCGAGGAGACACCCGATCCGGCGTGCACCTCGGTGTCGTACGCCGCCACCGACCAGTAGTCGACCGTGCCCTCCAGCTTGTCCAGGGACGGGTGGTCGAGGCGGCGCAGGAACTTCTGCCGCAGTCCGAGCTTCTCGCCCATCAGGTAGTTCGGGGGGTTCTTCGGGTTGTCGGCGGCGAACTCCACCCCGCTCCCGAAGATGTCCGCGAGCGACTCGTTGAGCGCGCCGGGCTCTCCGTACTGGGTGCCGTCCTCGCCCACCCGGGTCGGCTCCAGGCCGGCGGTGGCGTCGACGACGCCGTGGGTCAGTTCGTGGCCGGTGACGTCGAGGACGACGAGCGGCTTCTTGAACAGGTCACCGTCCCCGTCGCCGTACAGCATGCAGCCGCAGGTGGAGTCCCAGAAGGCGTTGCCGACCTTGTTGCCGAAGTGGACCATCGCACGGGCACCCGCGCTGTTGTTCCCGATGCCCTTGCGGCCGAAGGTCTTCTTGTAGAAGTCCAGCGTCTTGGTGATGCCGTACTGGGCGTCGACCGCCGCGGTGGCCCGGTTGGACGTGGTTCCGTTGCCCCACTTGTTGGTGGTGCTGGTGAACGCGGTGCCGCGCGAGAAGGTCTCCAGCGCCCGGCCCTCGGCGTCCCGGGTCTCGGTGCCCCAGCGGGTGGGGTCCTTCAGCAGGTAGCCGGTGCGGGCGGTCCGGGTGGTGGTCAGCGGCACCGTCCCGACGAAGAGGGAGGCGCCGGTGCCGTTCGCGGTGGACGGGTAGCGGGCGGCTGCCGATCCCGTCGCCGCGAGGCCCGGGAGAGCGGCGGGCCCGTCGGTCTGCGGGGTCGCCGACTCGCCCCGCCTGCGCAGGGTCTGCGCGAGGGACGGCGAGATGAACTCGTCGCTGTCGGGCGTGTCGCTGCGGATCCGGCCGGTCAGCGCGTCCACGACGACCGTGCGGGCGCCGCCCGCCTCCACCGTGCGGCTGTCGGTGACATGCACCCGATAGGCGAGGGCGGTGCCGCCGTCGCGGGCGTCCACGACGAGTTCGGCGGTGCCCGCATCGCCCTGCGCGGCGGCTGCCGCCTTCTGCTCGGCCTGAGAGGCTGTCAGCTCGGCCCGTGTGGTGGCGGGTACGACAGCGTGGTCGACGGCGCGCGTCACGCCGAGATACCCGCCCCGCTTGTCGAGGTGGACGACGAGGTCGCCGCCGAGGACGGGCAGGCCCTGGTGGGTGCGGACGAACCGGACGTGCTGCTTGCCGTCCGGGTCGGTCATGACGTCCTTCGCCAGCAGGGTGTCCCCCCGGGTGACACCGGTGGCGGAGGCGTGCGTGAACGCGGCGGCCCGGGCCGCGTCGACCGGCGAGAAGGCCGTGGCCGCCGCGACGGCGCGGGCGTCGGCGAGCGCCGGGACGGCCGGGAGTGTGGCCGCCGTCGTCACGGTGACGGCGACGGCCAGCCTGCGTATGTGGGGTCTACGCACATGGTTCCTTCGTACGGGGGCGGCCGGGTCGCCAACCGCCCGCAGGCACGGCGCCGTTGGGCGCCGTGGGGGCTGGTCGGGCCCCGGTGCGCCACCCTCACGCATTCGCCATGTACATGTAAAGCCGGAAAGATCCCTTTTCCGAACTTCAAGGCGATCTCTTTACGAATGCTCGCGTTTGAGCGACCGCCCGATGACCGTGCGTCGCAGGGAGAGATGCCGGACGGGCGCGTCACGGTTGCCCACACAGCCGCGCCACAGGGCGGATGTGATCGACATCGCACCGCGGGGGCAGGACTGAACAGATATTCGAATAAGCGGAGTACGCTGCCCGTATGGCCACGCACCTCCAGGGCTCGCTGTTCGACCAGACCGACGACATCCGGCTCGGCCCGCTCGACGGGCTGCGGCGGACCCATCTGGGCGCCGGGGCGTGGATCGATGTGCTGCCGGGCTGGCTCAGCGGGGCCGACGCGCTGTTCGTGCAGCTGGCCGCAGAGGTGCCCTGGCGCGCCGAGCGGCGGCACATGTACGACCACACGGTGGACGTGCCGCGGCTGCTGGCCTTCTACCACGCCGGGGAGCCGCTGCCGCACCCCGTCCTGGAGGAGGCGCGCGACGCCCTGTCCGCGCACTACGCGACGGAGCTCGGTGAACCGTTCGTGACGGCCGGTCTCTGCTTCTACCGGGACGGCCGCGACAGCGTCGCCTGGCACGGCGACCGCATCGGCCGAGGCGCACGCGAGGACACCATGGTCGCCATCCTGTCCGTGGGCGCGCCCCGCGATCTGGCACTGCGGCCGCGCGGCGGCGGGCACGCCGTCCGGCATCCGCTCGGGCACGGGGACCTGATCGTGATGGGCGGCTCCTGCCAGCGGACGTGGGAGCACTCGATCCCGAAGAGCACCCGGGCGTCCGGGCCCCGGATCAGCATCCAGTTCCGGCCCGCCGGGGTGGGCTGACCGGGATCACGGAGTCAGTTGCGCCTGCACGGCCGGTGCCCAGCGGTCGGTGATGTCGTCGAGGTCCGCCGCGCGCAGGTGGGCGCCGCGCGCGATGCCGAACATCACGCCGAGGCCCAGCAGCGCGCTCACCGCGAGCTCGGCGCGCAGGCCCGCGTCGGGACCGCTCAGGCGCGCGGCGAGGCGGTCGCCGACCTGGGTGCGGAAGTTGGCGCGCAGGATGTCGCCCTGTTCGCCGTGCAGGGGCGCGAAGACGATGCGCAGGAGCGGGTCGGCGCCCTGGCGCGTCTGGCCGAGCAGCACATGGCGGACCATGTGCCGGCCGAGGTCCGCGAGCGGTGCGTCCAGCAGGGCGGCCGCGTCCGCCTCGAAGGACATCACCTGGGAGAAGAGCGCGTCCTTGGTGCCGAAGTACTTGAGGATCAGCGGCGGGCTGACCCCGGCTCGGTCCGCGACCGCCCTGAGCGTGATGTCCGCGTGCGCGTGCCGGGCCAGCAGATGGCGGGCGGCGCGCAGGATGGCCGCCTTGGTGGTCTCGGCGTCGCGGCGGGCGGGGGCGGTGGGCGGTGACGTGGTCACGGTCCTCAGGCTCCTTCCAGCGCGGTGTCGGGGGCCGGTGTGCTGCGCCCGCGGGTGCCGCCCGGGGTACGGTCGCCCGGGATGGCGAGGGCGGTGGCACATGCCACGAGGGCGACCGTACCCGCCATCGCGAACGCCAGCAGATAGCCGTGCAGCGTGGGGACGGGGGCGCCGGCCACCAGGCTGGTGTGGTGGACCAGGACGGCGGCGACACAGGCGCTGCAGGTGGCCTGGCCGATGGTGCGCATCAGTACGTTGACGCCGTTCGCGGAGGCGGTCTGCCCGGCCGGCACTGCGCGCAGGATGAGGGTGGGCAGCGCCGAGTAGGCGAGGGTCGTGCCGGTGGCCACGATGGACGCGCCCACAATGATCATCCACAGGTCGCGGCTGTCCGCGATGCGCACGGCGTATCCGAGGGTCAGCACGGCCGCGCCGACGGCGAGGGTGATCCGGGGTCCCCGGGCCGCCGAGATGCGGGCGGAGACCGGGGAGAACAGCAGCATGATCACTCCGCTGGGCAGCAGACACAGGCCGCCGCCCACGATGGACAGGCCGAGCCCGTAGCCGGTGGCCTTCGGGGCCTGGACGAGCTGTGCCGTCACGAGCGAGTTGGCGTAGAAGCCGAAGCCGACCAGCAGGGCCGTGAGGTGTGGCAGGGCGACCCGGGGGCGGGCGGCCAGCCGCAGGTCGACGAGGGGGCGTTCGGCGCGCAGTTGTTGCAGGCACCACAGCGCCAGGATCAGCACGCTGCCCGTGAACAGGCCCAGGATCCGCGCGCTCGCCCATCCCCACTGGCCGCCCTGCGACACGGCCAGCAGCAGACAGACCAGTCCGGCGGCGAGGCCCAGCGCGCCGAGGACGTCGAAGCGTCCTGGGGCGCGTACGGGCGACTCGCGCACCGCCCACCGGGCGAGGGTGAGACCGGCGGCGCCGAGGACGGTGGTCACCCAGAACATGGCGTGCCAGTTGACGTACTGGATGACGAGCGCGGCCAGCGGCAGGCCGAGGGCCGCGCCGATGCCGACGGTGGAACTCATGAGGGCGACCGCGGATCCGGTGCGCTCGGGCGGCAGTTCGTCGCGCAGGATGCTGATCGACAGCGGGACGACCGCGGCGGCCGCGCCCTGCAGGGCCCGTGCCGTGATGAGCACGCCGATGTCGGACGAGAGCGCGCAGAGCACCGAGCCCAGCGTCATCAGCGCGAGTGCGGTCACCAGCACGCGTCGCTTGCCGTACATGTCCCCGGCCCGCCCGAGCACCGGGGTGAGCACCGCACCGGACACCAGGGTGGCGGTGACCATCCAGGAGACGGTGCCCGGGGAGGCGCCGGTGAGCCGGGGCAGGTCGGGCAGCAGGGGGACGACGACGGTCTGCATGACGGCCATGAGGATGCCGCCGAAGGCCAGTACGGGGACCGTCAGACGGTCGCGCACTCCCGGCCGCCCGGCCGGTCCGGCGGGTATGGGGACCATGCGCACTCCAGTGGGTCGACCGACGGAATTGTGGTGAATGGCCATTCACCGTAGCGGGTGAATGGCCATTCACCAAAAGGCATTGCCTTCCGACGACGTCACCCAGTGCCTCAACGACCCGACCGCGGGCGGCTGTTCACGTCACATGTGAGCCGTGAGCCGGGCCACGGGACGGACGCGACGAGAGAAAGATCCACTTCGAGACCCTCCGGAGAGGGCGGAATTTTCTGTTCCGGCGCTCCCACGGCGGCCGGAACAACAAGATCATCTTGGTTCAACTTTGTAGGACATGACGCCAATTGTCCTGATCGTAGCCAACCACCTTCCGGCGATTTCCGGGACGCGTCCGCCGGCGGATAGGCAGGACGCGACACACCAACCCCCTTTGACCCGGAGGACTCGTATGCCCCGACTCACCCGCCGCCGCGCCCTTGCGGCCGGCGCCGCCGCCACCGTCACCGCCGGCCTGCCCGTCCCGTCGGCCGCAGCACCGGCACACAGCCACGGACACGACCACGGCCACGACCACGGCCACGGCCACGGCCACGACCACGGCCACGGCCACGACCACGGCCACGGCCACGGCCACGGCCACGGCAAGAGCGCACCGGAAGCCTTCGACGAGGTCTATCTGGGCCGCCGGATACAGGGCCGCCCCCTGGCCGGCGGGCACCACCACGGTGCGGGATACGGCGTGTTCATCGACGGAGTCGCGTTGCACGTGATGCGCAACGCGGACGGCAGCTGGATCAGCGTGGTCAGCCACTACGACCCGGTGCCGAGCCCGCGTGCCGCCGCCCGCGCGGCCGTCGTGGAACTGCGGGGAGCCCCGCTCGTCCCCCTCACCTGACCGCCCGCACCCCGAACCCTCGGAGCCTGCCGCACATGACCGTACGCAAGAACCAGGCGACCCTCACGGCCGACGAGAAGCGTCGGCTGGTCGCCGCGCTCCTGGAACTCAAGCACAGTGGCCGCTACGACGCCTTCGTCACCACCCACAACGCCTTCATCATGGGCGACACCGACACAGGGGAACGGACGGGGCACCGCTCGCCGTCGTTCCTGCCCTGGCACCGCAGATTCCTGATCGAGTTCGAACAGGCCCTCAAGTCCGTCGACTCCTCGGTCGCCCTGCCGTACTGGGACTGGACCGCCGACCGCTCGCCGCGCTCCTCGCTGTGGGCACCGGACTTCCTCGGCGGCACCGGGCGCGCGCTGGACGGGCGGGTGATGGACGGGCCGTTCGCCGCGTCCGCCGGGAACTGGCCGATCACGGTGCGTGTGGACGGCCGCACGTTTCTGCGGCGCTCGCTGGGCGGCGGCGGACGCGACCTGCCCACCCGGGCCGAGGTCGACTCCGTGCTCGCGGTACCGACGTACGACATGGCGCCCTGGAACAGCGCCTCGGACGGTTTCCGCAACCATCTCGAGGGGTGGCGGGGCGTGAACCTGCACAACCGTGTCCATGTGTGGGTGGGCGGTCAGATGGCCACCGGGGTCTCCCCCAACGACCCGGTCTTCTGGCTGCACCACGCCTATGTCGACAAGCTGTGGTCCGAGTGGCAGCGCCGCCACCCCGACTCCGGCTACCTTCCCACGGGCGGCACGCCGGACGTCGTCGACCTTCAGGAGCCGATGAGGCCGTGGAACGACGTGCGCCCCGCCGATCTGCTGGACCACAGGCCGTACTACACGTTCGACACCGACTGAGGACTCGGGCGCGGAGGCCCTTTCAGCGCGAGGCCTGCGCCCAGGGCCCGACGCCGCCGACGCGCTCGATCGTGTAGCGCACGATGTGGCCGGGCCCCTTCGGTGCCGGGAACTCGGCGTCCGGGGCCATGTAGACCTTGGCCAGGCGGTTGAGCAGGTCCCAGGCGCCGTCGCTCGGCTGCACCGCGGCCCGCGCCCGCAGCACGGCGTATTCGTTCAGGAAGGCGCCGGGCACCCGTGGGGCGTCGAAGGACAGCACGACCCGCGGGTCCCGCTCGATGTTGCGCAGCTTCACATGCCGCGCCATATGGCCGCTGACGACGTCGTCACCGTCCAGCCCGATCCAGATGACGGTCACCTGAGGGCTCCCGTCCGGGTTGATGGTGCTCAGATGCGCCATGGGACCGGACTCGATCAGTTCCCGCAGCTCACGCGGCAGACGGCTGTTCCCGTTCATGGCTCAGGAACCTACCGCCCGGCACACAACGGCGCCCGGATGTCCCGGAATGTCACCTCAGGTGTCGCCGGCCGTACGGCACTCCGGGTGGCCCCATCCCTGGGCGTTCTTGGCGATGGGCTCTCCCGCCGCGTACGGACGGCCGCAGACGCAGCGGCCCGGGAACTTCGCCTTGATCGTGCGCGTGGTGGTCCGCTTCCGCGCGGGCGCGCCACGGCGGGCCGGGGCGGCGCCGGCCGGCTCCGGCGACGGCGGCGGCTCCGGGGAGCCAAGGGCGCTGCCCGCCGGTTTCTGCACGGTGGCCGCCTGGCTGGCGGCGCGGTCCGCGAAGTCGTTGAGGCGGTCGCCGCCGACCTGGTGGGCGGGCACGTAGCGGAACTCCACCTCGCGGCCGGCGAGCAGCTCGTCGATGCGGACGACCAGTGCCTGGTTGGCGACGGGCTTGCCTGCGGCCGTCTTCCAACCCTTTCGCTTCCAGCCGGGCAGCCAGGTGGTGACCGCCTTCATCGCGTACTGGGAGTCCATGCGGATCTCCAGCGCGATCCCCGGGTCGACCGCGCTCAACAGCCGTTCCAGCGCGGTGAGTTCGGCGACGTTGTTGGTCGCGGTGCCCAGTGGGCCGGCCTCCCAGCGGCTCGGGATCTCGTCGTCGTCGGCGACGACCCAGGCCCATCCGGCGGGTCCCGGGTTTCCCTTCGAAGCCCCGTCGCAGGCGGCCACAACACGTTCAGGCATGCCCCTGATCATGCCACGCGCCGGCCACCGCCCAGGTCCCGGGCCGGGACCCCCTCCGACGGCTGCCGTCCCGGCAGGGTCGCGGCCGTGGAAGCCGCCGGGCCCGGCGCCCCGACGGTCCCGCCCGGCCCCTGTCGCGCAGGGCCTGTGACGCGCGCCGGACCGCCGGCGTGGCGACACTGGAAGCAGGCAGTCGTGGACGGGACGGGGCACGTGATGCGCGCATGGGTGGTGGACCGGCCGGGGCCCGTCGAGCGGGAGCCGCTCGCCTTCGTGGAGCGGCCGGTCCCGGTGCCGGGCCCCGATGAGCTGCTGGTGCACGTGCGGGCCTGCGGTGTGTGCCGTACGGATCTGCACGTGGCCGAGGGTGACCTGCCGGCGCGCCGGCCGGAGGTGACGCCCGGGCACGAGGTGGTGGGCGTGGTGACCGGGGTCGGCGGGGGCGTGAGCGGGTGGGCGAGCGGCGACCGGGTGGGCGTGGCGTGGCTGCGCCGTACGGACGGCACGTGCCGGTACTGCGTGCGCGGCGCCGAGAACCTGTGCCCGGGCTCCGAGTACACCGGCTGGGACGCCGACGGCGGCTACGCCGAGTACACCACCGTGCCGGCGGCCTTCGCCTACCGGCTGCCGAAGGAGGTGGACGATGTCGCGTCGGCACCGCTGCTGTGTGCGGGCATCATCGGCTACCGGGCGCTGCTGCGGACGTCGCTGCCGCCAGGTGGGCGCCTCGGGCTGTACGGGTTCGGCGGAAGCGCGCATCTGTGTGCGCAGGTGGCGCTGGCGCAGGGGGCCACGGTGCATGTGCTGACCCGGGACGAGGCCTCGCGGCGGCTCGCGCTGGGTCTTGGGTGCGCGTCGGTGGGCGGTGCCCACGACCTGCCGCCGGAGCCGCTGGACGGCGCGATCCTGTTCGCCCCGGTCGGTGATCTCGTGCCGGTGGCGCTGCGGGCGCTGGACCGGGGCGGGGTGCTGGCGGTCGCCGGCATCCACCTGAGCGACGTCCCTGCGCTGCGCTACGAGAGCGAGCTGTTCTACGAGAAGGAGTTGCGCAGCGTCACCTCGAACACGCGCGACAACGGCCGGGAGTTCCTGGATCTCGCCGCCCGGTACGGCGTACGGGCGACCACGCACCCGTACCCGCTCTCGGAGGCGCAGCAGGCCCTCGGCGATCTGAAGGCGGGCCGTTTCGACGGGGCGGCTGTGCTGGTGAACGATCTGTGAGCGTCAACTCGTGGGCAGGTGCAGCAGGCGGGTGATGGTACGCAGGACGCCGTTCTCGGTGTTGGGCGGCGCCAGGTAGCGGGCCCGCCGCCGCACGTCGGGGTGGGCGTTGGTCATGGCGAAGGACCACTCGGCGGCGTCGAGCATCTCCAGGTCGTTGTGGTAGTCGCCGAAGGCCAGCGTCTGCGCGGGTGTGATGCCGAGATCGCTCTGGAGCCTGCGCAGGGCGGCGCCCTTGTTGGCGGTGCGGTTCATGATGTCGACCCAGTGGTCGCTCGAGACGACGACCTGGTGGGTGGAGGTGAGGGGTTCCAGGGCGGGGGCGGTGGTCCGTGCCACGGGCCCGAAGTCGTAGAGGGCCACCTTGAGGAACTCGTCGTCGACGGTGGTGAGGTCGTCGACAGTGCGCAGCAGGGCGTAGTACCGCCTCACCTCGGTCAGGAAGGCCTCGTCGGTGCGCTCGACGTAGGCGGACTTCTTTCCGCACAGGACAGCACCGACGTCCACGCCGTCGGCCACCAGCCGCCGGGTGGTCGCGACGACGCGGGCGGCCACCGTGGGGTCCAGGGGGTCGGAGCTGAGCTCCACACCGTCGCGCACGACGTAGGTGCCGTTCTCCGCGACGAACACCATGCCGTCGCCGGCCTCGGCGAACTGCCGGGCGAGGGTGGCGTACTGGCGTCCGCTGGCCGGGCTGAACAGCACATCGCGTCGGCGCAGTTCGGCGAGGAGGGGCCACAGCCCTTCGGGGAGACGCCCGCCGCCGTCGAGGAGCGTGCCGTCCATGTCGGTGACGACGAGCCGGATGTCGAGGGGCTCGCCCGGGAGCTCCGAGGCGGTGAGGAGGCACGAGGGCGTGGTGGACATGTCCTGCCTTCTGTCGGTGTGTCGTCCTCGGCTCCATTGCCTCGTCCGTCGGCCCCCATCGTAGGGGCCCCCTTCCCGTGGCCCGATCGAGGGGGCCCCGCACGCGCCGAAGGATCCTCCACCGGCCTCGGTCGGGGTTTCGAACCCGCCCTGCGTAAGCTCGGGCCCGCAGGACGTCCCGCGCACGGCTTCACACGGCCGCCGTTCTTCCGGAAGACTTCTGCAAAGTTTCGAGAGGGCGTCCCGGAGCAACGGAGGTGGGGCAAGTGGCAGCGCACGAGGCCGGCGCCGAGGAGGCACACGAGGAGCGCGGCAAGGTCACGATCACGGAGATCGCCCGGCAGGCGGGGGTCTCGGTGCCCACCGTGTCCCGGGTCGTCAACGGCCGCTCCGACGTGGCCCCGGGCACCCGCGCCCGGGTCGAGGACCTGCTGCGTCGGCACGGCTACCGCAAGCGCGCCTCGGCGGCCGGGACCCGTGCCGCCCTGCTCGACCTGGTCTTCAACGACCTGGACAGCCCCTGGGCCGTCGAGATCATCCGGGGGGTCGAGGAGGTCGCCCACGCCGCCGGGATGGGCACGGTGGTGTCGGCGATCCACGGGCGCTCCGGCGACGCCCGGGAGTGGATGCAGAACCTGCGGGCGCGGACCTCCGACGGGGTCATCCTCGTCACCTCGGTGCTCGAACCGGTCCTGCACGCGGAGCTGCGCATCCTGGGGGTGCCCATCGTGGTCGTCGACCCGGCGGGCTCGCCCGCGCTGGACGCGCCCACCATCGGCGCGGCCAACTGGTCGGGCGGCATGGCGGCCACCGAGCATCTGCTGGGCCTCGGGCACCGCCGGATCGGCCTGGTGGCGGGTCCGCCCCGGCTGCTGTGCTCGCGGGCCCGGCTGGACGGCTACCGGGCGGCGCTGGAGGGCGCCGGGATCGCCGTGGACGAGTCGCTCATCGTGCCCGGGGACTTCTACCACGAGTCCGGCTTCACCGGCTGCAACACCCTCCTGAACCTGTCGGAGCCACCGACCGCCGTCTTCGCGGCGAGCGACCAGATGGCGCTGGGCGTGATCGAGGCGCTGCGGCGGCGTGGGCTGCGGGTGCCGGAGGACATGAGCGTGGTGGGTTTCGACGACCTTCCGGAAGTCCGCTGGTCGGCTCCGCCGCTGACCACCGTGCGCCAGCCGCTGGCGGAGATGGGCAAGCTGGCCGTGCGTACGGTGCTGCGGCTGGCCCGGGACGAGCAGCCGGACTCACTGCGGGTGGAGCTGGGCACGGAGCTGGTGGTGCGAGCCAGCACCGCGCCGCCGCGCAAGGAGAGCTGAGGGAGAGGCCGGGTGACCACCGTCACTCAGGTGGCATGGCCGCTACCGCTCCTCACCGCAGGGCCGTCGCACCTCGAACTGGAAGCATCCGTACTCCAGTGCCCGGACGTGCACGAGCACCACGTCCGGGTCGCTGAACGCATCGTCGAAGGCTGCGTCGAAGCCGGCTGTGGCGTCGGCAGGAATCTCCAGCAGGCGTCCACCGGTGATATGGCCCCGGGCGTCGTAGCGGCGCACGGTACGCAGGGCGCCCGGCCGATCGAAGGGGTAGGTCTCGCCGGGAGCGAACCCGCCGCAGTCATCGGCGTGGATGAAGACGGGCCCCTGTTCGTCGTACGCGCCCGGACGTACCCCCCTCGCGGCGGCCCAGCGTCGCAACGGGGCGTAGGAAACCAGGGCGATCCGCTCGCCGATCGTGAGGGGACGCAGGCAGCAGCGCAGCGGGGAGCCCGCGTCGTCGCGCGTCGCGATGTACGGGGCGCAGGGACGGCCTGCGTCGTCGGCAACCCGCAGTTCCTTGAGGGCGGCTGTGTCGATGGGGAGCACGGTGTACCTGGTCATGTGCCCATGCTGGCCCGACGCATGTGTACATGCTGGCAGGAAACCGACGTTGCGCTGCCGCGCGCCCACGCCGAAGGCTGACCGGGAGCGTCACACCCACTGAAGGCAGGCCCCCGGATCGGGACGCTGTCGGCACTCGCTGAGCTCCGGCGCGGGCTCAGCGAGTACGGACACGAACGACGGGCTCACCCTTCGCGCGCCCCGGGGCCGCGTCGGCGGGCGCCGACCGGGCCAGGACTCCGGGGCCGAGACCGCCGGGCCACGACGCGGGGGCGCCCCTACTTCTCGCTCAGCGCCTCGCGCAGTGCGAAGTACGCCGGCTTCGGCCGCAGTTGCTCGTCCCACGGCAGGGCGGCGCCCTCGCCGGGGAAGACCGCCGGGATCCACGAGTACCTGTCCGTGTAGTCCCACACCGTGATCCCGACGCACCGCCGCACCGTGAGGCACGCCTTCGTCAGGTCCTGGTACCAGGTCGCCTGCTCGGCCAGTTTCTCGTCGGTCGCGGGCAGTTGCATGCGGACGTCGACCTCGGTGAGCGCGGTGTCGAGGCCGAGGCGCGAGAAGCGGCGCAGGTTGTCCTCGAGTGTGGACGGATAGCCGTACTGCAGGGCGAGGTGGGTCTGGAAGCCGATGCCGTCCAGTGGGACGCCCTGCACCTTGAGGTTTTGGGCGAGTCGGTGGTAGGCGTCGCTCTTCGGGCCGATGCCCTCGATGTTGTAGTCGTTGAGGTACAGCTTGGCGTGTGGGTCGGCCTGGTGGGCCCAGCGCAGCGCGTCGGCGATGTAGCCGGGGCCGAGCGTCTGGTACCAGAGGGTCTCGCGGTAGGTGCCGTCCTCGTTGAACGCCTCGTTGACGACGTCCCAGGAGTAGACCTTGCCGCGGTAGTGGCGTACCTCGGTGGTGATGTGCTTCTTCAGCACGGCGCGCAGTTCGTCGGGCGTCCACGTGCGCGAGGTGAGCCAGTCGGGCAGTTGGCTGTGCCAGACCAGGGTGTGGGCGCGGACCCTCTGGTGGTTCTTCCGGGCGAGGTTCACGATCTCGTCGCCCTTGGTCCAGTCGAAGACGCCCTGCTCGGGCTCGGTGGCGTACCACTTCATGCCGTTGCCGGGGGTGATCATGTCGAACTCGCTGCCGAGGAGCGCGGTGTAGGCGCTGTCGGTCAGTTCGGGGTTGTCCGTCGCACTGCCGAAGTAGCGGCCGTGACGCTGGGCGAGTTCGGCCAGGGTCGGCGGTTTTTCCTTGGCCTGGGCCGCCGGGCCGGTGGCGAGGCCCGCGCCCACCAGGAGGGCCGCGAGGGCGCCGGCCAGTCTGAGCCGGGTGCGGGACGGGGTGGTGATGCGCATGGTGCGACTCCTCACAGTCAGGTGTGTGCTTGAGCCGTACGTTCGCGGGAAGAGTGGGTCATCCCTTGGTGGCGCCCGTGGTGAGTCCGCCGACGAGCTGGCGTTCGGCGACCGCGTAGAAGGCGAGGGCGGGGACCATGGCCAGCACGAGGTAGGCGAAGACGCGCGCCGTGTCCGAGGCGTACTGGCCCTGGAACTGCTGGACGCCGACCGGGATGGTCCACCAGGTCGGTTCGTTGAAGACGAGCAGCGGCAGCAGGAAGTTGTTCCAGCTGCCGACCACGGCGAGGACGGAGACGGTGCCGAGCGCGGGCCGCGCCATGGGCAGCAGCACCCGCCAGAAGAAGCCGAACGGACCGCAGCCGTCGAGGGTGGCCGCCTCCTCCAGTTCGCCGGGGATCTGGCGGAAGAAGCCGCGCAGGATGACGATCGTCACCGGCAGCCCGAACGCGGCCTGCGGCAGGATCACGCCGAGCGGGTTGTCCAGCAGGTCCATGGAGCGCAGCAGCAGGAACAGCGGCAGGACCGCCACCGCGAAGGGGAACATCAGCCCCACGGTGAACAGGGTGAACAGCACCTCCCGGCCGCGGAAGGCGAACCGGGCGAAGGAGAAGGCGGCGAGCGCGGAGACCGCGACGACGAGGACGGTCGTCGCCACCGCGATGAACGTGCTGCTGCCGACCATCCGCCAGAACGAGCCGGAGCCGAGGATGCCGGTGTAGTTGGACGTCACCCAGGGGGCGGGCAGTCCGATCGGGTTGCGGGAGAGCTGGTCGGTGGACTTGAAGCCGGACAGCAGCGCGTACAGCACGGGAACGGCCATCACCGCGCCTACGACGACCAGCACGGCGTGCACCGGCAGGGTGCGCGTCCGGGTGGCGCCCTTGCGCGGCGGCCGGGTGGTGGGACGGCCGGTCCTGGTGAGCGTCATGCGCCGCCTCCTCGCATCGTGGTGGTGGCTCCTTCCAGGTCGCGGCGCAGTACGAACCGCTGGTAGGCGAGGGCGAAGACCAGGCTGATGGCGAACATGACCACGCTGATCGCGCTGGCGTAGCCGACCTGGTAGCGCTTGAAGCCGTACTGGAACATGGTCACGGCCATGGTCTCCGAGTGGTGGTCGGGGCCGCCCGTGGTGACCACCCACACCAGGTCGAAGAGCTGGATGGAGCCGATGACCGACAGAAACGCGCTGATGCGCAGGGTGGGGGCGAGCAGCGGCAGGGTGACGCTGCGGAACCGCTGCCAGGGACCCGCGCCGTCGATCAGGGCCGCCTCGGTCAACTCGGCCGGGATGGCCTGCAGTCCGGCCAGGTAGAGCATCATGTGGAAGCCGAAGTACTTCCACATCATGACGAGGAACAGGGTCGCCATGACGGTGGAGGGGTCGGAGAACCACTTCCCGCCGAGGCTGCCGAGGCCGATGTCGCTGAGCAGATGGTCGGCGAGGCCGTCGTCGGGGGCGAAGAGCATGCTGAACAGCACGCCGGTGATGGCCTCGGACAGCACGTAGGGGGCGAAGAACAGCATCCGGTAGACGGCCCGGCCGCGCAGCCGCTGGTTGAGCAGGACGGCCATGGCGAGCGCGAACGGCAGTTGCAGCGCGAGCGACAGGACGACGAGGACCAGGCAGCGCCACAGGTCACCGAGGAACACCGGGTCCTGGAAGAGGCGGGTGAAGTTGTCCACGCCAGCGTAGTCGGAGGGCATGCCGAAGCCGCCCCAGCGGAAGAACGCGGCGTAGACGGCGAACAGCAGCGGCAGCAGCACCAGCAGGCCGAACAGCACGAGGGCGGGCAGCTGGAAGGAGACCGCGGTGAGCCAGTGCAGCGCGCGTCGCCGGGTCCGCCCGCGGGCCGCGGAGGCGGTCGGGGGCGGGGCGATGACACCGGGGCCGGAGCGTTCGTCCGGGAGGAAGGTGGAGGTCATCGCCGGTTACTGCTCTTCCTTCGCGACCTTGGTGATCGACTGCGTGACCTGCTCGGGCGACGTGGAGCCGGCGATGAGGGCGGCGACGCTGTCGTTGACCTCCTGGCCGACGGCGGGCGCGTACGCCTGGTCGAGGTAGAGCTGGAAGCCGGTGGCGCTCTTCAACTGCTGGTTGACGGCTTTGAGGTTGGGGTCGGCCAGGGCGTCATCGGCCGCGGTGACCACCGGGATGGTACCGGTCTTGGTGACGAGGGTACGGTCGGTGGCGGCGGAGGCGAAGAACTTCAGGAAGTCGACGGCCGCCTGCGGGGCGCCCTTGCGCACGGCGTGGCCGCCGCCTCCGCCGAACACCTCGGTGAGGGAGCCCGTGCCGCCCTCGACCGTGGGGAAGGGGAAGAAACCGAGGTCCTTGCCGATGCCCTTGCCCTCGCTCTTCTCCGTCTGGGGCGCCCACTGGCCCATCAGCTCCATGGCCGCCTTGCCGTTGCCGACGGCGGCTGCCTGGCCGGTGGGGGTGGAGTAGGCGGCGCCGAGGAAACCGTTCTGGAACGGCTGGAGTTGGACCAGGTCCTTCAGATGCCGTCCGGCCTCCACGAACCCGGCTCCGGTGAAGTCCTTGTTGTCACTGGCCTTCTGGAGCGCGTCGATGCCGGCGGTGCGCATGGCCAGGTAGGCCCAGTAGTACATGCCGGGCCACTTCTCCTTGCCCGCCAGGGCGATGGGGGTGATGCCGGCGGACTTCAGCTTGCGCACCGCGTCGAGGAAGGCGCTCCACGTGGTCGGGGGCGCGTCGACGCCCGCCTGCTTGAAAAGTCGCTTGTTGTACCAGAAGCCGATCATCCCCATGTCGAACGGGATGCCGTACACCTTGTCGTCCAGCAGGTACGGCTGCCGCGCCACCGACAGCAGCGAGCCGCTCCAGGCCTTGGTGCTGTCGGTGAGGTCCTCGACGAGCCCGGCGTCGACCTGCTGTTTGAGGACGCCGCCTCCCCAGGTGTGGAAGATGTCCGGCAGCTTCCCGGAGGCGGTCAGCGCGGTCATCTTGGACTTGTACGCCTCGTTCTCCAGCGCGACTATCTTGATCTTCACCTTGGGGTTCTGCGCCTCGAACTGCCGGGCGAGGGAGGCCCAGACGCTCTTCGCGGGCTCCGTGGTGGTGATGTTCCACCACTCGATCGTGGTCGTCCCCGACGATCCTCCGTCCGAGCCGCCACCTCCGCAGGCGCTCAGTGCCGTCATTCCGAGACCGGCGGCGGAGGCGGCCAGGAAGCCGCGGCGGGACAGAGCCGGGTCGCCCATCATGAGCTCCTTGGGGTTCGGGACGGAACGTCCACATCCGTCCGACGAGGTGATCACAACAGCCAGGACTGAAAAGTTTCCGAAATGCTCCGGAAATGGGGCTGCTGCCGCACCCTAGAGACAGCCCCTGAAGGGTGGCAACCCCCTGTACGCCGCGAATTCTCAGCGCATCGGAAGCGCTCCCAGGGCCGTTGACAGCCTCTGCGCCGCCCCGTAACTTCCGAGCACATCCGTCCGAGAGTTTCTGACGAATTCCGGAAACCCCCTGGGATCAAGGAGTTCCATGGTCCAGCCCTGGCAGGACACGACGCTGCCCGCCCCCGTACGCGCGGCCGATCTGCTGACCCGGATGACCCTGGAGGAGAGACTCGCCCAGCTGTACAGCGTCTGGCCCGGCTCCTCCGCCGGCGGCGAGGACGTGGCGCCCCTCCAGCACGAGGTGTCCGAGGACGTCGACCTCGATGCCCTGCTCCGCCATGGACTCGGCCAGCTGACCCGCCCGTTCGGCACCGCTCCGGTGGACCCGCCCGAGGGGGCCGCGCGTCTGGCGGACTTCCAGCGCAGGGTCGCGGCAGCGAACCGCTTCGGCATCCCCGCCCTGGCCCACGAGGAGTGCCTGACCGGGTTCACCGCCTGGCGCGCCACCGTCTTCCCCACGCCGCTGGCGTGGGGTGCGTCCTTCGATCCGGCGCTCATCGCGGAGATGGCGGCCGGCATCGGTGACGGCATGCGCGAGGCCGGCGTCCACCAGGGACTCGCGCCCGTGCTGGACGTGGTGCGCGACCCGCGCTGGGGCCGTACCGAGGAGTCGATCGGCGAGGACCCCTACCTGGTCGGAACCATCGGCACGGCGTATGTGCGCGGGCTGCAGTCGGCCGGGATCATCGCCACGCTGAAGCACTTCGCGGCCTACTCCGCGTCACGCGGCGCCCGCAACCACGCGCCCGTGTCGATCGGTCCGCGGGAACTGGCGGACGTGATCCTGCCGCCGTTCGAGATGGCGGTGCGCGACGGCGGGGCACGGTCGGTGATGCCCGCCTACAACGACCTGGACGGGCTGCCCGCCCACGCCCACACCCCGCTGCTGACCGAACTGCTGCGGGAGGCATGGGGGTTCGAGGGCACGGTCGTCTCCGACTACTTCGGCGTGTCCTTCCTCGAGTCCAACCACCACGTGGCCGACTCCGCGGGCGGGGCCGCCGCCCTGGCCCTGGCCGCGGGCGTCGACGTGGAACTGCCCGCCGTACGCTGCTTCGGCGCCCCTCTGCTCGAGGCGGTCCGATCCGGTGAGGCCTCCGAGCCGGTGGTCGACCGGGCCGTGCAGCGGGTGCTGACCCAGAAGTGCGAACTCGGGCTGCTGGACCCGGACTGGGAGCCGCAGCCGCCACCGGTGCTCGACCTGGACCCGCCGCGGCTGCGGGAGTTGGCGGCGCGGGTCGCCGAGGAGTCGGTGGTGCTGCTCGCGAACGCGGACGGTGTGCTGCCGCTCGCTGACGGGGGGCGGATCGCCCTGGTGGGCCCGCTCGCCGACGACCCTGCCGGAATGATGGGCTGCTACGCCTTCCCGCGCCACGTGGGCGTGGAACACCCGGACGTGCCGATGGGGGTGACGGTGCCGACCGTACGGGAGGCGCTGGCGGCCGAGTTCCCGGGCGCCCGGTTCGTCGACGACCCCGCCGGGGCGGATCTGTGCATCGCGGTGGTCGGGGACCGCTCGGGGCTGTTCGGACGCGGCACCTCCGGGGAGGGCTGTGACGCTCCGGACCTGCAACTGCCGGAGGGCCAGGGCGAGTTGCTGGACTCTCTGCTGGAGACCGGGACTCCGGTGATTCTGGTCCTGCTGACGGGACGGCCCTACGCGCTGGGGCACTGGGCCGACCGGCTCGCCGCCGTGGTGCAGGCGTTCTTCCCCGGCCAGGAGGGCGGCCGGGCCGTCGCGGGGGTGCTGTCCGGCCGGGTCAATCCGTCCGGGCGGCTGCCGGTGAGCGTGCCGCGGGACCCCGGCGGGCAGCCGTGGACGTATCTCACCCCGCCTCTGGGACTGGTGAGCGGGGCGAGCTCCATCGACCCGACACCGTTGTTCCCGTTCGGGCACGGGCTGTCGTACACGCGGTTCGACTGGGGGGCACCGCAGGTCGACGACCCGGCTCCGGCCACGGACGGCGAGACGTCGCTGCGGCTCACGGTCCGCAACACCGGGGATTGGGCCGGCACCGAGGTCGTGCAGATCTATCTCCGCACCCCGGTTGCCCGGGTGGCGCGTCCGGTGACGCGGCTGATCGGCTACGCGCGGGTGCCCCTGCGGCCGCGGGAGTCCGCGATGGTCCACGTCACGGTCCCGGCCGACGTGGCCGCGTACACGGGCCCCGACGGCTCACGGATCCTGGAGCCGGGCCCCCTGTTCGTCGATCTGGCCGCGTCCAGCACGGACACCCGCCACACCGTCGAGCTGACGCTGACGGGCGAGAAGCGGGTGGTGGGGCACGACCGCAGGTTCGGGTGCGAGGTGAGCGTGAAATAGCCGAGCCGTTCCGGCCACTTGGGTGGAACGATGACCGCAGGCCCACATCGTCACCATGAAAGGGAGGCGCCCGCGTGAAGTTCGTCCTCGAGGTCGACATGGGCGAGAACGGCTGGGACGGGACTGCCGCCGAGGAGCTGGGGCGGATCCTGCGGTACTGGGGCGGGAACCTGAAGCACTACGAGATGAAGCCCGGAGACGAGTCGGCCGTATACGACTCCGCCTACCGGGAGGTGGGGCGCTGGGCGGTCACGCCCGAGTGATTCCGGGGGCCGGCCGGCAGCCCCACTCTGTCCGGCCGGCCCCCGGCAGGGGATCGCGTGGCGTGCCGCGACAGGGCTCGCACTCCCCAGTCACGAGCCTTGGATCCATACTCGCGGCAGTCCGCGCGATCCCCGGTCTCAGAAGGCGAACACGGGGTTCCCGTACGAGTCCTTCATGCACTCGTTGGCGAAGGTGCGCTGGTAGTCGACGCGCTTGCCCTGCCAGACGCCCTGGACGGTGACGACCACCGGGTTGTACAGCTTGGTACACATGACGCCCTGCTGGTACGGCAGGGCATCGAAGTCGCCGCCGACGGCGCGGAGTTGGGCGCAGGCGTCGGTGGCGTCCGGATGGCTGCCGGAGGCGGCCGGGGCGCAGTTCAGGGTGACGGCGCGCTCAGGGGTCGCGGTGGCGGCCTGCTGACCGTGGCCCACGGTCAGCACGAGCGCCGACGGGGCGTAGAGGGTCGCGGGGGCGGCGGTCGGGGCGGCGAGCGCGGACCCCGTGAGGGGACCGCAGACGGCGGTGGCCGTCAGGGTGAGGGTCGCTGCCCAGCGCGCGGTGTTCGGCATTGTGTGCATCCTTCCGCTCGGGTCGGGTCGACGGCACAGCTCCGACGGAGCGTGTGCCGGAGCCGTCCGGTCGGGTGCCGGTTCGGCGTGCGCGAGTCTGCCGACTCCGGACACGAAACTCACATCGACCCCTCACATTTCAGTAACTTTGAGTGTTGAAGCAGTGGCGTGATGTCACAGAAATCGAACGCTCGGGGCCTGGAACTGAGCGGTTGGGGGCCGCTGGAATCGGTCGGATGGCCGGATTCCCCCACCTCGGCAATCGGCCTGAAACATTCCGCTTAGTGGCTCGGGCAAGCGCTGTCTTCCGTCCGTCCGACAGAAGCGGAGTGGGCCGAACCCCGCAGGGGCCGGCCCACTCCCCCATGGACTTCCCTGTCACCCTGCGGCCGGACCGCCCCGTTCGCTGCCGGCCCGCTCCTGTGCGCTGCTCACGTCGACCCGGGCCGCGCCGGACGGAGGCGGTCCCGTGACGGTCACACGGGCCGGGCGCAACAGGCGGTCGCCGACCCGGTAGCCGGGGGTCAGGATCTCCGTGCAGGTCAGGCGGTCGGCGTCCGGGGCGACCACATGCGTGACCGCCTCGTGCCACTCCGGGTCGAAAGGTTCGCCCTCCTCCCCGAACGCCAACAGGCCCACCGAGCCCAGCTGGGTCTCGAGGACCTCCGCGACGGCTTTGAGACCCGGCGTCATCGCCTCCTGTCTGCGGGCGGCCTCGACCGCGTCCAGCACGGGCAGCAGCGCGCGCAGGACGTTCTCGGCGGCGATCTCGCGCACCGCCATGCGGTCGCGCCGCACCTGCTTGCGGTAGTTGTCGTACTCGGCCTTCACCCGCTGCAGGTCGGCGGTGCGCTCGTCGAGCAGACGTCGCAGCTCCGTGCTCTGCGTGCGGCTCCGGTCCATGGTCAGCCCGCCCGGGACGTGTCGTCGTCATCCACGATCTCGGCGTCCACGACCTCCTCGTCGGCCTTGGCTCCGCTGCCCGCCGCACCCTGCTCGGAGGCCGCGTCGCCGCCCTGTGCGCGCGCCTTCTCGTACATGGCGCTGCCGATCTTCTGGGCCGCGGCGGCGGCCTTGTCGACGGCCTGCCGGATCGCGGCGGTGTTCTCGCCCTTGAGCTGCTCCTTCAGTTCGGCGATGGCACTCTCCGTCTCGCTCCTCGCGTCGGCGGGGATCCTGTCCGCGTTGTCGGCGATGAGCTTCTCCGTCTGGTAGACGAGTTGCTCGCCCTGGTTGCGGGTCTCGGCCGCCTCACGCCGCTTGCGGTCCTCCTCGGCGTGCTGCTCGGCCTCGCGGACCATGCGGTCGATGTCGTCCTTCGGCAGGGCGGAGCCGCCGGTGACGGTCATCTTCTGTTCCTTGCCGGTGCCGAGGTCCTTCGCCGTGACGTGCATGATGCCGTTGGCGTCGATGTCGAAGGACACCTCGATCTGCGGCACTCCGCGCGGAGCCGGCGGCAGACCGGTCAGCTCGAACATGCCGAGCTTCTTGTTGTACGCCGCGATCTCGCGCTCGCCCTGGAAGACCTGGATCTGCACGGACGGCTGGTTGTCCTCCGCCGTCGTGAAGATCTCCGAACGCTTCGTCGGGATCGTGGTGTTGCGCTCGATCAGCTTGGTCATGATGCCGCCCTTGGTCTCGATACCGAGGGACAGCGGGGTGACGTCGAGGAGCAGGACGTCCTTGACCTCACCCTTGAGCACACCCGCCTGCAGCGACGCGCCGACGGCCACGACCTCGTCCGGGTTGACGCCCTTGTGCGGCTCCTTGCCGGTCAGTTCCCGGACCAGGTCGGTCACGGCGGGCATCCGGGTGGAACCGCCCACCAGGATCACGTGGTCGATGTCGGACAGCTTGATCCCCGCGTCCTTGATCGCCTGGTGGAAAGGCCCCTTGCAGCGGTCCAGCAGATCGGCGGTGAGCTGCTGGAGCTGGGCGCGCGTCAGCTTCTCGTCCAGGTGCAGCGGGCCTTCCGAAGACGCGGTGATATAGGGCAGGTTGATGGTCGTCTCGGAGGAACTCGACAGCTCGATCTTGGCCTTCTCCGCGGCCTCCCGCAGCCGCTGCACCGCCATCTTGTCCTTGGCCAGGTCGACGCCGTACGCGTTCTTGAACTGCTTGACCAGGTGGTCGACGATCCGTTGGTCCCAGTCGTCACCGCCCAGGTGGGTGTCGCCGTTGGTGGCCTTCACCTCGATCACGCCCTCGCCCATCTCCAGCAGGGACACGTCGAAGGTGCCGCCACCGAGGTCGAAGACGAGGACCGTCTGGTCGTTCTCCTTGTCGAGTCCGTACGCCAGCGCGGCCGCCGTCGGCTCGTTGATGATCCGCAGGACGTTCAGCCCCGCGATCTCGCCGGCCTCCTTGGTGGCCTGCCGCTGAGCGTCGTCGAAGTACGCCGGCACGGTGATCACCGCGTCGGTGACGTCCTCACCGAGGTAGGCCTCCGCATCCCGCTTCAGCTTCTGCAGGACGCGCGCGGAGATCTCCTGGGCCCGGTACTGCTTGCCGTCGATGGTGCCGCTCTCCGGGAAGCGCCAGCTCTGGTCGCCCATGTGGCGCTTGACGGAGCGCGCGGTGCGCTCGACGTTGGTCACCGCCTGCCGCTTGGCGACCTCGCCGACCAGCACCTCGCCGTTCTTGGCGAAGGCCACGACCGAAGGCGTGGTCCGGGCGCCCTCGGTGTTGGTGATGACGGTGGGCTCGCCGCCCTCGAGGACCGAGACCACCGAGTTCGTGGTGCCGAGGTCGATACCGACCGGACGTGCCATGAGGCTTCCCTCCTCGTCGTCCGTTTTCCTCCAGCGGGTCAGAGGGTCCGTCGCACCCGGACCGAGCCCGCGCGCAGCAGCGGCGTGGGGTCAGGGATCCGCCATGTGCCGGTCGGCACGACGACCGTGTCACGGCGCACCGGCGCCGGAGCGGCGGCGGAGCCGGCACCGCGCCGACGGTCGAGGGCCGCGCGTGCGGCGGGGTCGCGGAGCGTCTCGTAGGCGGCGAGGACCCGCGCGAGCGCCTCCTCGGTCACCTCCTCCGACCGGGTGTCGGGGTGCAGTCGGCGCACCAGTCGCCGGTACGCGGAGGTGATCCGCTCGGCCGAGGCCGAGGGGTCCACCCCGAGGACGTCGTAGGGGTCCGGCGCGGCACCGGTGGCCCTCCGCATGTCCACCGTCCCACCTCCTCGCCGAGTGCGAGCGGCCCGGCGGCTGCCCCTCCGGGCTGCGGTTTTGCACCTGACTTCCTCACTAGTCTGAATAAAACTTGAGTCCCCTCTTGTCAAGACTGGCCGGGCGCGGTATAGGAGTGTCCGTAGGCACTCCGGGCTCCCGGAGCCCGGGGCGAGTGGTTCCCGCTACCGGAACGAGGGTTCTTTCATCGTCCGCTTCGATCCGCCGGGCGTCGATCCGGAGTCCATCGACGTGAACGTGGAACGCAACGTCCTGACCGTCCGGGCCGAGCGTCCCGCCCCCGATGTCATCACCCGCGACAGACACCGGGCGCGGCGGGCGACCGCGGGCAGGCGGTGCCCGGGGGCACCGCCTGGGCGTCCGCCCGCTCCCGACCGACCGGAGGTGGTGTGTGTGATCACCGAACTGGCCGTCGAACGTGTCGAGTTCACCTGTGGCTCCTGCTGGCACCGGTGGAGCGTCGACTACGACGTCCAGCGGTCCGTGGACGGCCACGGGGACGAGTGGGAGTACTTCTACCGCGACAACACCCCCGTGCCCTCCCCGTACACGCTGGAGGGTGCGCCGCCGTGCGTGCACTGCGGCCGCCGTTGGGTCGGCCGTCTGGTGGCGCGCCGCCCGGTACCCCTGCCCGGCGGCCACGAAGCGCCGCGCAGCCCGGTGCCCGGGGACGGCAGCCACCGCCCGGAGCGGCACGACGCGCCGCTGCTGTCGGCCGACGCCCATCCTCAGCCGGAGGCGGCTCCAGGCCGTTCGTCCGGGTGACCGTCCGCCCGGCGCCGTGCCTCGGGCGGTGCGGTCCCGGCGCGCGCGGCGGCCAGGTGCTCCTCCAGGACCCCTACCCGCTCGCGCAGCGTCAGCACGCGCCGCACCCCGGCGAGGGTCACCCCTTCCGCGACCAGGTCCATCACCTCGGCGACCCGGTCGATCTCCCGCCGGGAGTAGCGGCGCTGGCCGCCCGCGGAGCGGGCCGGGACCACGATGCCATGGGCGTCCAGCCGCCGCAGGAAGGCGGGCTGGACGCCCAGCATCTCGGCGACCTGGCCGATGGTGTACAGGGCGGCATCGGCATCGTCGATGGAGAGGACCATCCTCGACTCCTCGGTCCGACGACCAGACCTCCACCTCAGGTTACAGATTTCCTGTCTGTCCCAGAACAGGGTGGAAGGCCATCGGGTGGCGTGGCCCGTGGTGGAGGATTCATCCAGCGAGCGCTCCCAAGATGGACTAAGAGTCCTCTGGTGCGGGCCGTGTCCGCGGATTTAGCGTCGGCGAATCCCCATGGGACGGCCTCCTCGCGCCCGCACACCCCGGCGGTGACCCGGAGCCGTTCGGCCCCGCAGCGCCACGAACGCGCTCCACCACCCCTGCCCCGCTGGAGCCCCGTTGCCCGAGAATCCCGCCCCTTCCTCCCCCGCCGCCGCGCCGCCTTCCCTGACCGAGGTCGAGACGTACGGCGTGGAGCGCATCCCCGACGCCGACCGCACCGCCACTCCGCTCGATCTGTTCCGGGTCGCCTTCGGCGGCGCGAACACCTTCTCGACCTGCGTCCTCGGCGCCTTCCCGATCCTGTTCGGTCTCTCCTTCTGGCAGGGGCTCGCCGCAACGGTCCTCGGCGTGGCCGCGGGCGCGCTGATCCTGTGCCCGATGGCGGTGTTCGGCCCGGTCAACGGCACGAACAACGCGGTCTCCTCGTCCGCGCACCTCGGGGTGCACGGCCGCGTGGTCGGCTCGTTCCTGTCGCTGCTCACAGCCATCGCGTTCTTCTCCATCTCGGTGTGGAGCTCCGGCGACGCCCTGGTCGGCGGCGCGCACCGGCTGTTCGGGCTGGAGCGCAGTACGCCGTCGTACGTCGTCGCGTACGCGCTGTTCGCGGGCCTGGTGCTCGCGGTGTGCGTGTACGGCTTCCGGTTCATGCTGTTCGTCAACAAGATCGCGGTGGCGTCGGCGACCGTGCTCTTCCTGCTCGGCGCGATCGCGTTCGCCGGGGACTTCGACCCGTCGTACGCGGGTGTCTTCACCGCTTCGGCGGATCCGGCGACCCAGGCCCTGTTCTGGCCCTCGTTCATCGGCGCCGCGCTGATCGTGCTGTCGAACCCGGTGTCGTTCGGCGCGTTCCTCGGCGACTGGTCGCGCTACATCCCCGCGGACACGCCGCGCCGCAAGGTGGTCGGGGCCGCGTTCCTCTCGCAGATCGCGACGCTGCTGCCGTTCGTGTTCGGCCTGGCCACGGCGAGCATCATCGCCAAGCAGGCGCCGAAGTACGTCGATCCCTCGGCCCCGGACTTCGTCGGTGGACTGCTCGCGATCTCGCCGACCTGGTTCTTCCTGCCGGTGTGCCTGCTCGCGCTGATCGGGGGCATGTCGACCGGCACGACATCGCTGTACGGGACGGGTCTGGACTTCTCGTCCGTCTTCCCGCGCCTCACGCGGGTGCAGGCGACGCTGGTGGTGGGCGTGCTGTCGATCGCGTTCATCTTCATCGGCCGTTTCGGACTGAACCTGGTGCAGTCGATCTCCACCTTCGCCACGATGATCATCACCTGCACCACTCCGTGGATGGTCGTGATGATGCTCGGCTTCCACACCCGGCGCGGCTGGTACGACCCGGACGCCCTCCAGGTCTTCAACCGCCGTCAGCGCGGCGGCCGTTACTGGTTCGCGCACGGCTGGAACTGGCGGGGCATGACCGCCTGGTGGGTGGCGGCGGTGACCGGGGTGCTGTTCACCAACATCCCGGGCCAGTTCGTCGGCCCCCTCGGAAACCTGGCGAACGGCGTCGACATCAGCCTGCCGCTGTCCCTGGCCGTCGCCGCGGTGCTGTACCTCGCACTGCTGCGGCTCTTCCCGGAGCCACGGGCGGCGTACGGACCGCAGGGCGCGCGCCTGGCCCGTACGGTCGATGTGCCGGTGCCGCCGATCACCGGCCCGGGTGCGCCGCAGGGCGACTCCGCTCCCGCGCTCGCGGCGGAGGGCAGCTGATGGAGTCCTGGCTCGACCTGTCGGTGCCCGTGGTCACCGGGATGCCCGTGTATCCCGGTGACCCGCAGGTCGAGGTGGAGCGGGCGCTGCGGGTGGCGACGGACGGCGTCAACGTGCTGGCGCTGCACCTGGGTTCGCAGTCCGGGACGCATGTCGACGCGCCGTACCACGTCGACTCGGCGTGGCCCGCGCTGGACGCGCTGCCGCTGGAGCGGTTCGCGGGCCCGGCGGTGGTGGCGGACGTACGGGGCCTGCCGGCCCGCACGCCGATCACACCCGGGCTGCTGGCGCCCGCGCTGAGCCTGCTGCGGCTGCGGCCGGGTGCGATCCTGCTGGTGGCCACCGGCTGGTCGGCGTACTGGGGCACGGACGCCTACCTGGCCCATCCCTGGCTGACGCCGGAGGCGATGGAGGCGGTGGTGGGCGCGAGCGTCCGCACGGTCGGCGTGGACGCGCTGAGCGTGGACCCGACCGGCGACCCGGACCTGCCCGCGCACCGGGTGCTGTGCGGGGTGGGTGGCGTGATCGCGGAGAACCTCACCGCCCTGGACCGGGTCGCCGCCGCCCAGACGGCGGGCCGCCCGGTGGACGTGTTCCTGTTCCCCCTGCACCTCCCGGGCGCGGACGGCGCACCGGTCCGGGCGGTGGCCCGTGTGGGCACCGCGGCCAGGGCCTGACGCCGGTCAGGGCCTGAGTGCGCGGGCGATGTCCAGGGTCAGGCGCTGCCAGGGGTCGCGAGGGTCACGGGACGTCAGGCTGCGCACACGGCGCAGGCGGTAGCGCAGGGACTGGGGGTGGAGGTGGAGGGCGCGGGCGGCGGCGGTGGCCGAGCCCGCGTCGAGGTACGCCGTGAGGGCCTGGAGCAGGTGGCGTTGTTCGGGGTCGGTGAGCGGGCCGAGAACGAGACGGGCGATGTGGTCCGGGGTGGCCGCCGGGTGCCCGGCGAGCAGGGCGAGGACGTGTGCGTCGGCGTCGTCGAGGACGCGGCCGGGCCGGTGGGCGTGCGCGGGGGCCGTGTCCAGGGCGTCGGCCGCCAGCCGGTGGGCGACGGCGACCCGGTCCAGGCCCTCGCCCGTGATCGCGCAGCCATGCCACGCCCGGGCGTCCAGGAGGGCCGGTACCCGGCCTGTGGCTGTCGCGGGCATCAGCAGGACGGCGCGGGAACCGCGCACCGTCGACAGTGCCGCGGCGCCGTCGTCGAGCGCGTCGAGGAGACCGGAGGCGGCCTCGTACGACATGTCGGGGCCGCCTCCGGTCATGGGCTCGGCCACCAGCAGGCAGTAGGGGTCGGGGAGTTGGACGCCCAGCCGGGCCGAGCGGTCCGTCAGCGCGCCCACCGAGGCGTGCCGGCCGGCGATCAGATCGTCGAGCAGCAGCCGCAGCGCGCGGTCCCGGTCCCCGGCCAGGTCCTCGGCGGTCGCCGCGTACGCCGTGGCCATCTCCTCCGACAGGGTGTCCAGGGCCGTCAGCAGAATGCGTGCCAGTGCGAGGCCGTCCGCCGCCGTCAGGGCGCGGGCACGGGCGGCGACCTCGTCGGTGAGGACGGTGGCGGCCACCCGGTAGGCGCGCAGCACGGCCTGCACGGGCCGTCCGTCGGCCGCGCGGGCCGCCGCGATCCCGCGGACGCGGCGCAGATCGGCCGGCCCCAGGGTGCCCTGGGTGGCCCACAGGTGCAGCAGCCGGTCCACGCCCCAGGCCGCGATGGCCCGCACCTCGGCCAGCCGGCCGTCGTCGAGCGCCGCGTACGCCGGCACCGTGGCGTGGACGGCGGCGACGACCGCCGCCACGACCCGCGGGTCGGCGACGATCTCCGCCCGGACGGCGCTCCGGACCTTGGGTGGCTCACTTGTCACAGAGTGATGATTCCAGCCGTGTGATGTGCGCACGTCGGTGGACGGGCCTTGTCATGGTCGCCAGGATCATCGGCGTACAGCGCGGTCGACAGCGGTGGTCGTGGCGGACGAGAGGCGGGACGTACGGGATGGCGAAGCACTGGGCGGACTTCCAGTACGAGATCTATCTGAACGGCATGACGGGCGCCCTACCGCGGCTGCCCACCGATCTGACCCGGTTGGAGGAGCTGACCGAGCGGCGGCTCGGACCTGGCCCGGTCGGTTATGTGGCGGGCAGCGCGGGCACCGGTAGCACCGCCCGGGCGAACCGGGCCGCGCTCGAGCGTCGCCGGATCGTTCCGCGCATGCTGCGGGACGTGCACGAACGCGACCTGTCCGTCGAGGTGTTGGGGCGCAGGCTGCCCGCGCCGCTGGCCCTGGCTCCGATCGGAGTGCTGTCGATCATGCATCCGGACGCCGAGCCGGCGGCGGCGCGGGCCGCGGCGGCGCAGGGTGTGCCCTACATCCTGTCCTCGGCGTCCAGCACGCCGATGGAGCAGGTCGCCGAGGCGTCGGGCGACGGTGAGCGCTGGTTCCAGCTGTACTGGGCCAAGGATCGCGAGGTCACCCGTAGTTTTCTCACCCGGGCGAAGGCGGCCGGGTTCACGGCGCTGTTCGTCACGCTGGACACGCCCCTGCTGGCCTGGCGGCCCCGCGATCTGGACCAGGCGTATCTGCCGTTCCTGCGTGGGGTGGGCACCGCCAATTACTTCACCGACCCGGCGTTCCAGGCGGGGCTGGCGAAGCCGGTGCACGAGGATCCCAACACAGCGGTGCTGCACTTCGTGAGCATGTTCGCGGACCCCGGCAAGACCTGGCCGGATCTGGCGTTCCTGCGGGAGAACTGGGACGGGCCGATCGTCCTGAAGGGCGTCCTGCACCCCGACGACGCCCGCGAGGCCGTCGACGCCGGTATGGACGGTGTGGTGGTCTCCAACCACGGCGGCCGGCAGGTGGCCGGTTCCGTGGCCGCCGCGGACGCGCTGCCGCGCGTGGTGGAGGCTGCCGGGGACCGGCTGACCGTGCTGTTCGACAGCGGGATCCGTACCGGCGACGACGTGTTCAAGGCGCTCGCGCTGGGCGCGCGGGCGGTGCTCGTGGGACGGCCGTACGCCTACGGTCTCGGGCTCGACGGCCAGGCGGGCGTCGAGCACGTGATCCGCTGTCTGCTCGCCGAGTTCGACCTCACCCTCGCCCTGTCCGGGCACTCCCGCCCCGCCACGCTCGCCCCCGCCGACCTGATCGAGGAAACCGCATGACCGACACGAACGGCACGAACGGCACGAACGGCACCACCCGCACCACCAACGTCCTGGCCGTCGTCTCGCCGCACGTGGGCGGTCGGCAGGCGGGCGCAGCGCTCGCCACCGTCTTCCCCGGCGACGCCCGGGTGACCGTGGTGGAGCGGACCGACGAGGACCCGGCGGCGCTGCGCGCGGCTCACGTCATCGTCACGGGGCTCGGTCCGGTCACCGCCGAACACATCGCCGCAGCACCGGGGTTGGCGCTGATCCAGTGCGCGAGCCATGGCTTCGACTACGTCGACCTCGACGCGGCCCGCGCCCGGAACATCCCGGTCTGCAACATCGGCTCCAGCGGCGCCGAGAAACAGAACGTGGCCGAGCAGACCTTCGCACTCATGCTCGCCCTGGCCAAGCAACTGGTCCCGGCGCACACCGCACTCGTCGACGCCGACTGGGCGCTGCCGCGGCTGCAGCAGTCCATCACGGAGTTGTCCGGGAAGACCCTCGGCATCGTGGGGCTCGGCCACATCGGCCAGGAGGTGGCGCGTCGGGCGACCGCCTTCGACATGACGATCCTGTACGCCGGCCCGGAGCCGGTGGACGCGGCGACGGAGGCCCGACTCGAGGCCCGGTACGTGGGCCTGGACGAGCTGCTGCGCACGTCCGACTACGTGACGCTGCACGCGCCGCTCACCGGGACGACCCGGCATCTGCTGAACGCCGAGCGTCTCGCGCTGCTGAAGCCCACCGCGTTCGTGATCAACACGGCGCGGGGCGCCCTGATCGACCAGGACGCGCTGGCGGACGCGCTGGAGCGGGGCGCGATGGCCGGGGCCGGGATCGACGTGTTCGACCCCGAACCGCCCACCTCGGCCCTGAGGTTGCTGAAGGCGCCGAACGTGGTGCTGTCCCCGCATGTCGCCGGAGTGACCCGGGAGACACTCGTGCGGATCGCGCTCGCGGCGGTCCGCAACGCGGCGGACTTCATGGCGGGAGGGGAACTTCGGGACGTGGTGACCTGACGGCATACGGAACAGATGTCAGGAGCCCTGCTTCCTGATGCTGCGTCAAGAGCGGGGTTGATGCCGCGTCAGGAGCGAGGCTTGCCCTGGGTGTGGTGTACGCACTCCAGGACGACGTCGCGCAGGCTCCCGGTCCGCTCCATCAGTTCCCGCTGCACCCGGGCGCCGTTGCCCCGCTCCAGCAGCCCGGTCACGGCCTGGTCCGCCCGGTCCAGGTCACCGGTGCCGGCCAGCGCGTCACCGACGTGGTCGAGCAGGTCCCGCACCACCGACTCCGCCGGCATGCGCCGCATGGTCCTCGGGTGCAGCAGCTCGCTCGCCAGGCCGGCCCTGGCCGCCTGCCAGGCGGCCAGCCGCAGCAGACTCACGCTGTGGTCCACCGGCTCCCGGCCCGCCCGCCACTCCCGCGCCGCGGTCTCCACCAGCCCGCGGGCGAGGGTGGCGACCAACTGTGCGGTGTCCGCGTGCAGGCAGACGTCGGTGACCCGGATCTCCACCGTCGGGTACCGCGGGGACAGACGTGCGTCGAAGTAGACCATCGCCTCGTCGAGGATCACTCCGGTGGCGACCATGTCGGCCACCCGCCGGTGGTACCGCTCGGTCGACCCGAACAGTTCCGTCGGCCCGGCGGAGGGCCAGCGCCCCCACACCCGGCTGCGGTAGCTGTCGTAGCCGGAGTCCCTGCCCTGCCAGAACGGGGAGTTGGCGCTCAGGGCCACCAGTACGGGCAGCCAGGGCCGCACGCGGTCGACCACCGCGACGGCCTCCTCGTCCGATGCGACCGAGACGTGCACATGGCAGCCGCAGACCAGCTGTTCCCGCGTGGCGATGCCGTACTGCTCGGCCATCCACTGGTAGCGGCGGTTCACGCTGATGGACGGGCTCACCGGGAGCGGTGAGGTGGCCAGCGCGGCCACGGCGCAGCCGATCTCCCCGGCGTGTTCGGCCGCCTCCCGGCGGCAGCGGACGATCTCGGCGCCGAGTTCCGCCATGTCCGTCTGCGGATGCGTGGCGAACTCCAGCATCTGGCCGTACAGCTCCTTCTCGAACAGGCCCTCGTCCGCCTTGTCCTGCGCGGCGCGGGCGAGGACGGCGGCCGACAGCGCCTTCGGCTCACCGGTCTCCGGGTCGACCAGGAGGAGTTCCTCTTCCACTCCGACGGTCCGCACGTGATGCCGCCTCTCTGTCCCTCTGTCGCGACCACTGGTGATCCCGGGGTCATCCGCCCACCCCGACTACCCTCCCGGAGGGACGGTAGTCGGACATCCGGATGCGGCCCTCGGCCGCGGTGGCCGGCTCTCCGGTGTGTCGCTCGGAGCAGCGGGGTGGCTCGGACCGGCGTCGGGGCCGTCAGGCAAGGGCCGCCGACTGCCCGTACGGACGGCCGGCGGGTCGCCGGGCCGGCGCCGTGGGCGGTGGTTCCGTGCCGGCCGGTGTGGTCCGCGTCCCGACCGTCCCGGTGATGGAGAGTGACCGGGGTGCGGCGGACCGGCCGTCGGTCGCCCACCGCTGGGCGTCGGAACCGTCGCGGCCCCTGACGACGATGTCGGCGTCCGGTTCGTCGTTCGCGGGCGTGACGGCGAGGCCCGCGCCCCACCGCGGGAGCAACTCGCCGCCCACGGTGAGGTCGTAGCGGACGTCGTCGGCGTGCGCCTGGCCCGGCTCGACACACGGGGCGAGGGTGACGGCCCTGTCGCCGACGTGGGAGTCGAGGCACAGCCCCGGGTCGGCGACGCTGCGCAGCAGGCCGTCGCTCTCGTACGACCACTTCTGGGTCCACGCCGACGAGCAGGTCGCGAGCCGGGTGCCCGCGCCGACCCGGACCGTGCCGCGGATGTCGAGGCAGAGGCCGGCGGCGACGGCGCGCAGCCGGGTCTCCTGCGGGGCTGCGGGCAGTCCGGCCGTGCCGGGCGGCGCCTGGGAGCCGGAGCGGGGCGAGGGGGTGCTCGGGCCGCCGCTCGCGCTGGTGGAGGCGACCGGGTCGGCGCCGCTTCCGTCGTCGGTCCAGACCCCGGTGACCAGCAGGGTCAGCAGGACGGCGACGGTGGCGAAGCCGACGCCGGTCAGCAGGGTCCTCGTGTTCCGCTCCCCGGCCGTGATCCTGCGGCCCGCCGCGGGGATCCGGGTGAGCAGCCGGTGGCGTCCGCCGCCGCCCGGGTGACGGCCCTGGGAGCCGGTGCGTGCGGGGTGCGGGGTGCGGCCGTGCCGGGAGTCGAGGTAACGCCGGGCGCCCCAGCCGAGGACCGCCTCGGCCAGCAGTCCGCCGAGGCCGTCCTCGAACCGGCTCAGCTGCTCGGCGGCGAAACCGCAGTGCCGGCACTGCAGGACGTGCTGGTGGACCTCGGGCAGCAGGTCGCCGCCGCGGCGCAGGGGGACGTCCAGCAGGCGGTTGTGGAAGCGGCATTCGGCGCTCGGCGCGAGTTCCCGGTGGGCGCGTACACAGCCCGCCCGGAATTGTTCCCGTGCCTGTTCCAGTGCGGCCGCCGCGGTCTCGGAGTCCATGCCCAGCAGAACTGCCGGGACGGAGATGTGCTCGGCTTCGACCTCGATGTGCCACAGCAGAGACTGGGAGAGCGGGGGCAGAGCGCGGAAAGCGTGTTCGGCGAGGGCGCCGCTTTCGGGCGTCAGGGACTTCGCGGCCCGCATACCGCGACCTCCGGCGGGTTTCCTCAACTGCGGCAGAACACCGGATATCCGGTCCTCCGCGGCCCATTGCGCGACCGTGTCCCGGACCGCCACGAGAAGTCTCGGGCGCAGCGCCACCACGGAACGCGAGCGGGTCAGGTCACCGAGGACCCGGTGGAAGGCGGCGGCGGTGGCCATCGCGGCGACGTCGCCGGAGGAGGCGAGGCAGATGACCGCGTAGTCGTACGCCGCCTGCCAGTGCCGGGCCATCAGCAACGCGACGGGCAGGGTGGTCTCGCCCACGGGCCGGTCCCTGAGCCGGGCGGCCAGGTTCTCGTCGGATTCTTCCCGTGCCGCGCCGGGACGGGGTGGATAGGGCGGTCGCTGGGGGTGGGGGGTGTGCACTGAGCGGGTTCCTTCCAGGGCGCAAGGCCGCACGCGGATTTCTGCTCGCCGAAAGGGCCGATGGGTGGCCATTTCGGTGCCGGCGCCGGGAAAAGGCCACGGGTGACGGCTGCACGGCGGTCGTCGGCGGATGAGCCTTTTGAGCTCGCCGACGGCCCGGAATAGCGAGCAGCGATGTCGCCCCGGCCATTGCCCCTGCGCAGACAGGTCACCTTTGCACAGGTCGCTGATGGCCAACAAGGCACTTGAACAACATCGGCAGCAGGAAAAGGGCACGGGTAACCCTCGCCGTCAACTCGCTGTTTTCGTAACCGCTTTCACCGTCCCACGCGCCCCGTGTGAACCACGCGCCCGCGCCGACGCCGCTCGCACGCTCCCGCCGCGGCGGAGCACCGTGGTCCACTGGGGCCGGCCTTCCCTTCGGCCCCGCGCGGCACGGCGGCACTGCCGCGCGCAACGGGCCGCCGACCCTGATCCACCGCCCTCGGTCGGCGGCCCCGAAGGCGGGCCGGACAGGGGGATGCGGGCGCCCTCAGATCTGCCAGGACCGCAGTCGGTCCGCGGCGCCGTACACGTCGGCCTTGCCGGAGATCAGGTCCCGGGTGAGGTCGACGAGGGCGCCGTAGGGCGGGTCGATACCGACGCCGCTGACGAACATGTAAGCCACCGCGGTGGCGCAGGCGAAGCGGGCGTTCGCCGACGGCAGTGGCTTGAGCAGCGCGAGCGTGTGCAGCAGGGCGGCGGCGCGCCAGGCCGGGTCGGAGTCCACACCGAGGCGGGGCGGGTCCACGCGGTGCCGGGCGACCGCGGCGACCAGCGCGGAGAAGTCGTTGATGACAGGCTGGTCCGGCAGGACCTCTTCGTGGCGCTGGAGCAGCCAGGGCACGTCGATGTGGATGACGGAGGTCATCGGTCAGGCGTCCTGCCCCTCGCCCTTCACGGGTGGCTCGTCGTCGGGGAAGGCCGCCGCGAACTCGTCGGCGTGCGTGGCGAAGAACCGGCGGAAGGCCTCGGCGCCCTCCTGAAGGGCCCGGTGCCGCGCGATGTCGGCCGCGGCGGCCTCGCGCACCAGGGCCTTCATCGACGTACCGCGCTCCTTGGCGATCTGCCGCAGGTCCTCTAGCTCCCGATCACTGAACTCCACGTTGAGGGCTGGCATGCCGGTAACGGTACCGCGAGGGTACTTACTCGTAAATACCCCCAGGTCAGCATGGGGAGAGCACGGTACCGGCGACAGCACGGCGCAGTCGCCGGTACCTGGAGGGCCCCGGTTCAGCCGGCCGGGACCTCCAGTCGGCTGATGCGGACCGCGCCGTCGGCGGCGCCCGGGCGGGCGCTGGTCACCGTCAGGCGGAGGCCGGAGCCGCGGACCGCGTCGAAGGTGATCACGGTCGGGGTGTCGGAGGCGGTGGCCCAGTCCACGGCGGCCCCGGTCACCGGCACGTATCGGTTGCCGTCCCGGACGGAGACCTCGACCGAGGCGGGCCGGGCGTGCATCGCGTCGACGGTGAAGGAGACCTCGACGCGGTCCATGGTCCGCCGGCGCCCGAAGTCGACCGACACCCAGTCCTTCGGCCGGGCGCCGTTGAAGACGGGCAGCAGGGCGGTGGCCGACTTGTAGAAGGCGTTGGACCATCCGGTGGCCGGGTCGTCGTCGAGCATGGCGGCGGGGAGGGTGTCCGGGCGCCCGGAGTAACTGGCGTCTGCGTGGGGGTAGGTGGGAGCTGCCGGGAGGTCGGGCCTGAACACCGGCGCCGGTGTGAGCGCGGTCGATCGCGCGGGCGTGGTGCGGACGGTCACGGTGGCGGTACTCAGGCCGTCCGCCCGGGCCGTCAGCTTCAGGGTCCCCGCCCTGGTGCCCGAGCGCACGATGGCGAGTGCCTTGCCGTGGAAGGCGGTCCGGGTGGTGGCCTGGTAGCGCTCGGCGCTCTCCTCCCGGCCGTTGTCGAGCCCGGCGAGGGAGCCGCCCTGCACGTCGAAGGTCATCAGGTGCTCGGCGTCGGGCACCACCACGCCGTGGACGTCGACCACTTCGGCGGTCACGAAGACGAAGGAGCGGCCGTCGGCGGCCAGGGACGTGCGGTCCGGGGTGAGGCGCAGGGCGTGCGCGGGCCCGGCGGTGCGCAGGACGTCGGTCGCGACCGCCTTGCCGTCCCGCCGCGCCACGGCCTTCAGCTCGCCCGGCTCGAAGGGCACCTTCCAGGTGAGGTGGAGTTTGCCCGCGCTGCCGTTGGGGCTGGTGTAGCTGCCGGGGTAGGGGCCCGTGGTGAAGGTCTTGTCGTCGCCGGTCGCCTCGGTGGTCTCCAGGTAGGTTCGCCCGTCCGTGGTCTTCTTGGTGTCGAACTTCCGCGTGCCGAGGGACTTTCCGTTCAGGAACAGCTCGACGGTGTCGACGTTGGCGTACGCCCAGACCTCGACCGTGTCGCCCTTCTCGTGGTTCCAGGTCATGGGCACCAGGTGAACCATGGGCTCGCTGGTCCACTGGCTCCGGAACAGGTGGTACATGTCCTTGGGGAAGCCGGCCGTGTCGACGGCGCCGAAGAAGGACGCCTTCACCGGGAAGACGTCGTACGGCGTGGGCTCCCCGATGTAGTCGATGCCGGACCACAGGAACTGCCCGGCGAACCACTTCCGGTCCCTGTCCTTCTTGTGCCCGTACTCGCCGCTCATCGTCCAGGACGCGAGGTTGTTGTCGTAGGACGAGGTGGCGCGTCTGCCGGGGGTGTGGTTCTCGCCGGTGTTGAGGTGCTCGGGCTCCTGGTAGGTGCCGCGTGTCGAGGTCTCGGAGGACGACTCGGACTCGAAGAGGAACAGGTGCGGGTAGGCGGCGTGCAGGGCGTCCACCGACTTGGCGGTGTTGTAGTTCAGGCCGAGCCCGTCGAGCTTGGCGAGCATGAGGTCCGCCGCCGAGCCCTTCTGCGGGACGCTGCGGTATTTGTCCGAGCCGATGACGAGCGGGCGGGTGTCGTCGGCGGCCTTGATCGCGCCTATGATCCGGTCCGCCATGGCGAGCCCGGCGGTGGACGTGGAGTCGGGGATCTCGTTGCCGATGGACCACAGGACCACCGCGGGTGAGTTGCGGGCCGCGAGCACCATCTCGGTGGCGTCCTTCTCGCACCAGTCGTCGAAGAACCGGTGGTAGTCGTACGTGGTCTTGCCGGTGTGCCAGCAGTCGAAGGCCTCGACCATCATCACGATGCCCAGTTCCTCGCAGACCTGGATCATCTGCGGTGAGGGCGGGTTGTGGGAGGTGCGGAAGGCGTTGACGCCCATCGACTTCATGATGGTCATCTGCCGGCGTACGGCGTCGATGCTGATCGCGGCGCCGAGCGCGCCCTGGTCGTGGTGCAGGTCGACACCCTTGATCTTGGTGTGGGTGCCGTTGAGGGAGAAACCCTCGTCCGGATCGAACCGGAAGGAGCGGATACCGAAGGTGGTGTCGTAGGTGTCGACGCCCCGGCCGCCGACGCGTAGTTCGGTGTGCACGGTGTACCGGTGGTGCGGGGTCGCGAAGTCCCACAACCGGGGCCCGGGGACGGTGAGTTCGTGGGTCTCGGCCGAGGTGCCGGTGACGGTGACCGTGGAGGACGTCCGGGCGACGGTACGGCCGTCGGGGTCCGTGACCGTCGAGCGGATCTGCACGTCGGCCGCGGCCCCCGACTCGTTCACCACGGAGGTCCGCACCCGGACGACGGCACTCGCCTCGGTGATCTCCGGCGTGGTGACGTAGGTGCCCCAGCGCGCCACGTGCACCGGCTCGGTGATCACCAGGCGGGCCTCGCGGTAGATGCCGCTGCCCGAGTACCAGCGGCTGCTCGGGAGCTGGTTCTGCACCTTGACCGCGAGGACGTTCTCGGTGCTGCCGTCGGTGTGCAGCAGATCGGTGAGGTCGAAGGCGAACCCGGTGTAGCCGTAGGGGTGACGGCCGACCTCGGTGCCGTTGCAGTAGAGGGACGAGTCCATGTAGACGCCGTCGAACTCCACCGAGATCCGCTTGCCGGCGAGCGCCGGCGGCAGGGTGAAGGCGATGCGGTACCAGCCGAGACCGCCGGGGAAGAAGCCGGTGCCGCTGGTGGTGCCGTGTTCGGTGGTGGGGGTCTGCTCGATGCTCCAGTCGTGCGGCACCACCACCTCGCGCCAGGCCGAGTCGTCGTACCCGGGCGCGGCGGCGTCGTGGTACGCGCCCGTCGGGTCGGTGATGCCGCCCGGGTCGACCAGCGCGAACCGCCAGCCGTCGCGGAGGGCGACCGTGCGGCGCCCCGGGGTGGCGGCGGCTGCCGCCGCCGGGGCGGTCCCGGCGCCGAGGAGTGCGCCGGCCGCCGGGGCTGCCGTGCCGGCGATCAGGACCGATCTGCGTGTGACCGTCATGGGCGGCTCTCCCTCATCAGGGCCCAGAAATACTCACAACTCATCGTGAACAAACAGATTCTGACGGCGTGGCACACAGACCCGTCAAGGGTGCGGCAGCTTCCTTCTGCCCCACCCGTCACCTCGATCCGGAACCGCTCCCTCCCTCCGACGGAGCGCGCGGGTTCACGGACGCGGGGTTGGCACTACGCTGGAACACCAGTGACGCGCTCTGCTCGCTGTGGGTGCGCAATGGAGTGGCGACGATGAGCTCCGGCTATCCGTTCGACGATGCCGACACGGCACGGGCGCTCATCGACGACGAGGGCGTCCCGGTCGGGTGGAACGAGGGCGCGCGCAAGCTGCTCGGCTACGCTCCGGCCGACGTCGTGGGCCGGCCCGCGGCCGATCTGCCGGCCGCCGGAGCGAGGAGTCCACGACTCCGCGACCCTCATCTGCGAGGTCTCGGACACCAGCCACACCGCGCCGCACCTGCGCCGGGCCAGGACCTACGACGAGGGCGGCCGGGGTCTGCTCCTGGTGGCCCAGCTCACCCAGCGATGGGGCAGCCGCCACACGGCCGACGGCAGGACGATCTGGGCGGAGCTGAACCTGACCCAGATGTGACGCGCGGCCGCCGCCCGGTCAGCGCCCACCGCCCCCGTCGCCGTAGGTCCCCGGCCCCCGTATCCACCGTAACCGCCGTAACCGCCGTCTCCGCCCGAACCCCAGTATCCGCCCTGCCCGTTCGGAGAGCAGTACGGTGTGGAGCAGGTTCCTCATCCCTGGGAGGAGGGCCAACTCTCCCCAGGGGTGGGCCGGGTGGGCGTGGGAGTCGGCTTCGGCGCGCTGTGCGTCGTCGAGGTGGTCGTACGGGAGGGTGCGGCGCTCGGGGGTGCCGGGGTGGCCGTCTCGGCACCGGTGCCCCAGTTGACCGTCTGCATCCGCAGCGCGTTGGGCGTGTCGGTGAGCCAGCGCCGGCTGCCGTCCTCCGTGCGCGGCTTGACCACGAGCCCTGCGCCGGTGGCCGGCGAGGCGGGGGTCAGGGCCAGGTCCTGGTTCCAGCGGGGGACGATCGCGCCCTGCACGGTGAAGTCGTAGCGGACGTTCTTCCCCTCGGGCCGGGACTGTCCCGCGCACGGGGCGAGCTGCACCGAGTAGCCGAGGTGGGAGTCGAGGCACAGTCCGGGCGCGGCGACGCTGCGCAGCAGTCCGTCCGTCTCGTACGCCCACTGCTGGGTCGCGGACGAGGTGCAGGAGACGAGCACGGCCTCGGCGCCGGCCACCGCCTGGGTCCGGTCCAGGCCGATGCACAGCCCGCTGTCCTGGTTGCGCAGCCGGCCGTGGAAGGCCCCGGTGGGCACCTCGGCGGCGGCGCCGACCCAGGAGGGCGATCCGGATGCGCTCGCCCGTGCTCCGGGGCTCGGCGCACCGGACGGCGCGGCGGTGCCGGACGGGGCGCCGCCGCCGGAGCGGGCACCCGACCACACCACCAGCGGCAGCAGGACGAGGGCGCTCACCGTCGCCACGGCGAGGGCGAGCTGCCGGCGCTGCGGGGAGCGGCGGGGGGCCTTGTGCGCGGCGGTGGAGCGGGGGCCGGGCTCGGCCGAGGCGGCCCGGGTGGCATGGCCGGGGCCGTTGCCGGGTGCGTCCGTCGCGGGCCGGAACGCGGCGTCGGCGGGCAGCAAGGGCTCGGCGGTGAACCGCCGGTCCCTGCCGGCGGGGTCGGCCGCCGGTTCGGCGGTGGTGAACCACCGGTCCGTGTCGGCCGGGTCGACCAGCGGCTCTCCGCCCACCGGCGCCGCCGGGACCGGTTCGGTCGCCCGGCTGCGCGCGGCCGCGTCGTCGAGGTACGCCTGGGCGCCCCAGCCGAGTACGCCCTCGGCGAGCAGGAGCGGAAGCCGGGCGCGGAAGCCCTCCAACTGCTCGGCGGCGTGGTGACAGTGCGCGCAGCCGTCCATGTGCAGGCGCAGGTCGGGGTCCAGCACGGGGCCGTCCCGGCGCAGCGAGACGTCCAGCAGACGCACGTAGCGGCGGCACTCCTCGTCGGGTGCGGACTCGCGGTGGACGTCGAGGCATGTCTCGCGCAGCTGCTCGCGCGCCCGCTCGAGCCGCACCTCGGCGTCGCCTGTGTCGATTCCCAACAAGGCTGCGGGAACAGCGAGTTCCTCACGCTCGACCTCGACGTGCCACAGCAGGCAGCGGGCCGGTTCGGCGAGCCTGAGGAAGGCGCGGGAGACCAGGCGCCGGTTCTCGGGCGGCAGCAGCCGTGCCGTCGCGCGCTCGCCCAGGGCGGGGTCCGAGCGGAGGTCGGGGTGCAGCAGCTCGCGCCGGTGGTCGGTGTCCCATTCGGCCGCCAGGCGCCGTACGGCGACCAGCAGTTGGGGCCGCCAGGCCGCCGTGGGTCCGCCCTGGCGCGCGGAATCCTCGAAGAGCCGGGTGAATGCGGCGGTGGTGAGCATGCCCGCGGGGTGCGCACCGTCCGTGCACAGCAGGGCATAGGAGAAGGCGGCTTCCCAGTGCCGGTCGAGGAGTTCGCCGACCGGATGGTGCACGGGCCTCTTCCCGGCGGACTTCTTCAACTCGGCGGCGAGTTGTTCGTCGGTGACGTCGTACGCCGGAACGGGCTCGGGGGAATGGTGCAGGCCCCCACCTTTCACGTCCACGTTCCTCCAAAAAAGCCACGCAGGGATTCTTGGTGCATACCAATGGAGGCACGACCCGGCCGACAGCGCGCGGGGGCGTCCATGGAGGGTTGTCCAGCAGGCCGAACTCCGCCCGGGGCAGCTCTGCTGGAGCGAGCGAGGATCGACTGCGCCTGCGTGCGTCACGGTGAAAGCAATGGTCCGCGCGCTGACGGGGAACACACTTGCACAGGTCACCGAGCCCGAACAAGTGACTCCCTCTCTTTTCATTTCTTCCTTGGCATAGCGGCCTGTTGACGAAATGTCAGTCAACTGCGGACCGGTAGCCGTGAATTCACTCCCGTCGGCCCGGGCGCGCCCGGAATTCAGCCCGGGATACCCCGTTGTGCGGCCCGGTAGGCGCCCGGCGGTGTTCCATAGCGCCGGCGGAAGAGACGGTTGAAGTGGAACGGGCTGCGGAAACCGGAGGCGGCGGCCACCCGTTCCACCGGGAGTTCGGTCGCTTCCAGGAGACGGGCGGCGTGCCGCAATCGGGCTTCGCGCACGGCGGTCATCGGGGAGTGGCCCAGTTGCTCGGTGAAAAGGTGTGCGAAACGGGACGGGGAGAGGGAGACACCCTGGGCCAGGGACCGCACGGTGTGCGGCGCGGCCGGGTCGGCCGTGATCAACGCCTCGACGAGGCGGATCCGTTCGTCGATCCCGGAGGGGGGCGGGTCCACCCGGCCGGTGGCGAGCAACACGATCTCCTCGAGGCAGCACAGGGCCAGCTCGCGGGCGAGGGTGCCGTGTGCCACAGCGACCTCGCCGTCGGCGGGCGGCACCGGCTCGGGCGGTGTGCCGAGCCCGCCCCAGCGAGCGTCGGCCAGCATGCGCCTGAAGGCCGTCTCCATACGGTCCCGCCCGTGTCCGGCGCCGACCGTGTACAGACGGTCTCCCACCTCGTGGGGCCCCAGCCGGCCGACCCACGAACTCCGCGCCTGGCAGTGCACCCACCAGAACGCCCAGTGCCGGGCAGCGGACGCGGTCCCGTACCGGTGGGGCAGCCCGGGCCCGAGCACCACCAGGTCCCCGGCGCCGGCCGTCACCCGGGCGGCGCCCTGGCCGAGCGTGCCCCGCCCGCCGGTGGTCCAGGTGAACAGCCAGCTGTCGGCTCCCCGCGGCCGGTTGATGCCGTATCCCGGCGGCTGGTCGAAACGTCCGACGGTCACCAGGCCGGGCGGCGGGGCCGGGACAGCAGTCCCGGGCAAGTCGTCAGCACGCACAGGCATCCTCCCCACGAGGGCTCCGGCCTAGCGTGAGGCACACAGCAGACCGTTGCGAAGGGACGGCCCCATGGCAGGCACCGGCATGGAGGGGTTCGAGGAGGACGGGTGCGCGGTGGCGCGCGGGCTGTTCTCCCGGGCGGAGATCGACGCCCTGTGCGCGGAGTTCACGGCGCTGAAGGAGGCGGGACCGGTTCCGGGTCACTTCGAGCCCCGTGCGTCCGCGTCGGACGAGGCCGCCGATCCGCTGCACGTCCACCCCCGTGTGATGCACCCGCACCGCATCAGCGACCTGTCGCTGCGCTTCCTGCTGGATGCGAGGCTCGGGGAGATTCTCGAGACGCTGCTGGGCGAGGAGGTGCTGGCCGCGCAGAGCATGTTCTACTTCAAGCCGCCGGGCGCCCGGGGGCAGGCGCTGCATCAGGACAACTTCTATCTGCGGGTCGAGCCGGGCACCTGTGTGGCCGCGTGGATCGCCTGCGACGTGATCGACCGGGACAACGGCGGCCTGGAGGTGGTGCCGGGCACGCACCGGATGGACCTGTTCTGTCCGGAGGAGGCGGACAGCGAGCTGTCGTTCGCCCGCGAGTACGTGCCACCGCCGCCCGGCCTTGAGCCGGTGCCCGTCGCCATGGAGCCGGGTGACGTGCTGTTCTTCAACGGCAGCCTGGTGCACGGCTCCGCTCCCAACCGCAGCTCCGACCGCTTCCGCCGCTCCTTCATCGGCCACTACGTGGGCCGTTCCGCGGAACGCATCGGCGCCTACTACGACACCCTGACCATAAACGGCACCCCCGTCGCGCTGCCCGCGAGCGAGGGCGCGGGTCCCTGCGGCACCGAGTTCGCCGCCGTGGGCCCGCACTGAGGGCACCGAGCCACGTGCTCAGGAAGTGAAGGCGAGGACGGCGTCCGCGACCGCCCGGGGGTTCTCCAGCAGCATGGCGTGGGTGCCGTCGATCGGGGCGACGGTCACGTTGGGCCGCTCCTCGGCGAGAGCGGCCAGGTCCCGGGCGAGCCCCCTGGCGTAGGCGAGCATCATCGGATCGAACCAGTCCAGGCCGGGGACCGAGGGCACCTGCCGCTGGGCGCGGGCGAGCAGAAGCGGTGCGGTCATCCGGCGGAACAGGGCGAACAGGTCGAGGGAGTCGATGACCTCGAGCATCTGCAGCGCCTGCTCCCGTCCGGGCCGCAGCTCCAGCTCCCCGTCGTTCCGCTCCCGCACGGACCGCCGGACACCGGCCTCCAGCAGTTCGTAGGGGATGCCGAGGCGTTCGGAGATCGCGCGCTGTTCGGCGAGGAGGTCCTTGAGCCCGTCCCGGGGCAGCTTCCTGCCCTGGCCCGCCGCGTTCAACTCCCGTACCTGGGCCAGGTGCTGAGCCACGTAGTCGGGGTCCAGGCCGACGTACTGGTCCGGGCGTCCCCAGCCGAACCCGTCGAGGTTCACGGCTCCGGGGGTGACGCCCTGGTGTTCCAGCGCGTACAGCACGGCGAGTATGCCGCCGAAGGAGTGCCCGACGGGGAGAGCGCCCGGCATGCCGTGCGCCGCCAGGACCTCCTCGAGGTCGCCGAGCACCTCGGGCAGGCGCCAGGGTCCGTCCGGCGAGAGTCCGTGGCCGCGCAGGTCGACGGCGAGCACGCGGTGCCGGGCCACGAGGAGGGGGGCCACGGCGGCCCAGTCGGCGAGCGTGCGCCCGGCGCCGTGCAGGAGCAGCAGCGGCGGGCCATCACCCCCGTGGTCGTGGACGGCCAGCGCGATACGGTCTGCGGTCATGGCACGACAGTAGAGCGTCGGGTCGGCGTACGCCCTGGTGGACGGGCCCCCGATCAGGGGCGCGGCGCGAGCAGGTCCAGGGCCCGCTCCCAGCGGAACCGGGGGCGGGTGCCGTCCTCGGCCACCTCTCCGGCGTACGGGTCGCCGAACCGCACCCCCATGCCGGTGAGCCGTTCGAGGCTCGCGCGGTAGGCGGGGTGGGCCGCCAGCGCCTCGCTCACGCAGGGCAGGACGGCGATCGGGACGCCGAGCCCGTACGCCTCGCACAGGGTGCCGAGCGCGAGGGTGTCGGCTATGCCTGCGGCCCACTTGTTGATCGTGTTGAAGGTGGCGGGGGCCACGACGACCGCGTCGGGATCCGGGAAGGGCCGGGGGTCCCCCGGGGCGCGCCACGCGGACCGGATCGGGCGGCCGGTCCGCGCCTCGACGGCGGCCGTGTCGAAGAACCGGAGGGCGAGCGGGGTGGCGATGACGCCCACCTCCCAGTCCCGTTCCTGGGCGGCCGTGATCAGTTCGGGGACGCCCTGCGCGACGCCGGCGGCGCAGACGACGACGTGGAGGAAGGGTTTGTTGTCGTGTCGGGTCACGCCCGCACCTTAGTGATCAGGGGCGGCCGTGTGGCCAGTTCGGCCAGTTCCTTGCGGGCAGCCGCGAGCGAGGCGTCCGCCTGGTCCCGGAAGCGGGCCAGGTGGGACACGAGGGAGGCGAGGGCCATCTCGGCCTGGACGAAGTGGAGGTTGTCCTCGGCCACACCGTGGTCCGTGAACCAGGCCCGCAGATAGGGGCGCTGGAAATCGAAGGCCGCCCGGGGCGTGCCCGGCCCGTAGGCCCCGCCGCGAGCCATGACCACCACGACCCGGGTGTCGCTCAGCGCACTGCCCCCGGTCCCCGGGTCGAGGAAGGCGCCGGGGAAGGTCACCCGGTCGATCCAGGCCTTGAGCGCGGCGGGCACGGAGAAGTTGTACATCGGCACCCCGAGCAGCACGGTGTCCGCGGCCCGTAGTTCGCTGATCAGCGGCAGGGTGAGCGCCCACTCGCGCCGCTCGTCCGGAGTTGCGGTGAGGGCGCCGACCTGCTCGGGCGGGACGGCTCCGCGGCGTTCCAGGCGTCGGCCCAGGGCGACGTAGGCGGGGCCGAGGGGCGCGACCGGGTCGGTGGCGAGGTCGCGGTGGCGGTAGCCGTCGGTGCCGTGACGGTCGCACCAGATGTCCGCGAAGAGCGTGGTCAACCGGCGGGTGAGGGACTCGGCGGCGGGGCCGGCGCTGGAGTCCAGGTGCAGCAGCCGGGGTCGTGTGTCGGCCATGATCTCTCCTGTCACTTCCTGGGGTGCGGGTACGTCAGGTAGGTGACGGAACGCGGCGGGGAAGGGTGACCGATGAGTGGACAGGACGAGCTGGCCGAGCGATTCGAAGCGCACCGCGGCCGGCTGCGGGCGATCGCGTACCGCATGCTCGGTTCGCTCGGCGAGGCGGAGGACGCGGTCCAGGAGACCTGGCTGCGGCTGGCCCGGACCGACCCCGACGAGGTGGAGAACCTGGCCGGCTGGCTGCGGACCGTGATCTCGCGGATCTGTCTCGACATGTTGCGCTCGCGCGCGTCCCGGCGGGAGGACTTCGATCCGGTCTCCGACGAGGTGGGGGCGGACGGCGGTGGGTCCGGGCCCGAGGAGGAGGTGCTGCTCGCGGACTCGGTGGGTCTCGCGCTGCTCGTCGTGCTCGACCGGCTCTCCCCCGCGGAGCGGGTGGCATTCGTGCTGCACGACTCGTTCGGCGTGCCGTTCGAGCAGATCGCGCCCGTCGTCGGCCGCTCGACCGTCACCACCAAGAAGCTCGCGAGCCGCGCCCGGCACAAGGTGCGCGGCATCACCGCGCCGCCGACGGCCGAGCTGGACGGGCACCGCCGGGTCGTCGAGGCGTTCCTCGCGGCGGCGCGCGGCGGTGACCTCGGCGGGCTGCTGGCGGTGCTGGCGCCCGATGTCGTACGGCGGGCCGATGCGGCGGCGCTGCCGCCGGGCGGGACGCCGGAGCTGCGCGGGGCCCGGGCCGTGGCGGAGCAGACGGTGCTGCTGCGCGAGCGGGCCCGGTTCGCCGAGGTCGCGCTGGTGAACGGGGTCGTGGGGGCCGTGGTGGCACCACGCGGCCGATTGCGTCTGGTGCTGAAGGTGACGGTCGAGGACGGGAGGATCACCTCCTACGAGGCAATCGCCGATCCCGTACGGCTGCGCGGGCTCGCGATCGCGGCGTTGGACATGGGAATCGCCGCGCGGTGAGGGATCAGCCTCCCTTCTCGGAGAGGTTGATGGCACCCACCGGGCAGGCGCGGGCCGCCTCCCGCACCAGTGGGTCGCCGCCGCCGTCCTCCTTGCCGGGCAGCACCTGGCTGAAGCCGTCGTCGTCCTGGGTGAAGACGCCCGGGGCGGTCAGGGCGCACTGGCCGGCGCCGATGCAGACGTCCGGGTCGATGGAGATGGAGATGTCGGTCATGGCCGCAGCCTCCTACCAGCTCACGGGGAGTTCCAGCATCCCCTGCACCGTGTCGCCCGGTTTGAAGGGGATCTCCTCCGCCGGGGCGGCGAGCCGCAGTCCGGGCAGTCTGTCGAAGAGTGTGCGCAGGGCGATCTCCAGCTCGGCCCGTGCCAGGTTCTGGCCGAGGCACTGGTGGATGCCGAACCCGAAGGCGACGTGGTGACGGGACGGGCGGTGCCAGTCGAGGGTGTCCGGTTCGGGGAAGGCGGTGGTGTCGCGGTTGATGACGGACGTGGAGAACAGGACGCCCTCGTCGGCCCGGATTCTGCTGCCCGCGATGTCGATGTCCTCGGTGGCCACCCGCACCAGCCCGTCGGCGATGGACAGGAAACGGAGCAGCTCCTCCACCGCGGTGGACATCAGACCCGGGTCGGCGCGCAGTTCGGCCAGCTGTTCGGGGTGGTGCAGCAGGGTGAAGGTACCGAGGGAGATCATGTTGGCGGTGGTCTCGTGTCCGGCCACCAGCAGGAGCGTGGCCAGGGAGACCAGCTCGTCCCGGTCCAGCGCGCCCTCCCCCAGCCGCTCCCGGATCAGCTCGTCGAGCAGTCCGTCCCCCGGCTCCACGCGCTTGCGGTCGATCAGCTCCTCGAAGTAGGTGTTCAGCCGGTCGCGGGCGGCCTGGGTGTCGGCCACGGACGGGCCGCGCAGCAGCCTGCGGGACTGCTCCTCGAAGAAGTCGTGGTCGGCGTAGGGCACGCCGAGCAGCGCGCAGATCACCATCGACGGCAGCGGCAGCGCGAAGGCGGCCACGAGTTCGGCCGGCGGGCCCGCGGCCTCCATCGCGTCCAGGAGCCGGTCGACGATGGCCTGGATGCGCGGGCGCAGCGCGGTGGCCCGCTTGAGGGTGAAGCTCGGCACCAGCATGCGGCGCTGGGTGCGGTGCTCGGGGTCGTCGAGGCCGAGCAGGGCGAGCCTGCGGTTGCGGGCGGCGGCGAAGCGTGCGGTGACGGCGGGGAACGCCGCCCGGGTCCGGTCGGAGGACAGACGCGGGTCGGCCAGCAGCGCACGGGCGGTGGCGTGCCCGGTGACCACCCACACGTCGCGGCCGTCGTAGAGGGTGACCCGGGTCAGGGGCCGGGCCGCGCGGAGCGGGTCGTAGGCGGCCGGCGGGTGGTAGGGGCAGGTACGGTCCTGGGGGAAGGCGACGGTCGTACCGGTTTTCGTCATGAGTGGCCTCGCACGCAGAAAGTCCCTTTGCCGATCACTCATTAGATGCCTCGGGCACCTACAGGACCACTCGAAGTTCGGCCAGATGGGCCAGGTGCCGCATATGGCCAAAGTAATTCGCTTGCCCGTGCGCCGCCGCTCGTCCAGGCTCTGCGCATGCCGATCGCCGAAGCCCTTCTGCCGCCGTCCGCAGCTTCCGTCCGCCGGACAGGGGCGCGACAGCAGCGGGCCGGCCGGCCGGGGAGGCCCGCGACTCACCTGCCGTGACCGCCGCACTCCTCGCGGGCCTGGTCGCGGGCTACGGCATCGCGGTGCCCGTCGGGGCGGTCGGGACCTACCTGGTGTCCCTGACCGCCCGTACGTCCCTGCGGACCGGGGCGTGCGCGGCGCTCGGTGTCGCCACCGCCGACGGGCTCTACGCCCTGGTGGCGGCCGTCGGCGGCAGCGCTCTCGCCGCGGCGCTCCAGCCGGTGCTGGTCCCGCTGCGCTGGGCGGCCGCCCTGGTGCTGGCCGCCCTCGCCGTCCACGGCGGGGCCCGCGCCGTGTGCCGGTACCGCTCGCCGGGGACCGTGGCGACCGCCGACGCGGTGCCGCAGGGGCCCGCGCGGGCGTATCTCGGTCTGCTGGGCGTCACGCTGCTCAACCCGGCCACCGTCGTCTACTTCGCCGCGCTGGTGGTCGGCGGCCGCGCCACGGGCACCGTACGGCTCCTGGACCAGGCCCTGTTCGTGCTCGCGGCGTTCGCCGCGTCCGCGAGCTGGCAGCTGCTGCTGGCCGGCGGCGGGGCACTGCTCGGCCGCGCACTGACCGGGCGGCGCGGCCGGCTGGTGACGGCGCTGGTCTCCTGCGCGGTCATCGCGGTACTGGCGATACGGACGCCGGCCGGCGCGTGGTGGGGATGAATCCATGAGCGGCTGGTGTTGAATCGTGAACCGTGCACGGTCCGAGGCACGGGTCCACGGACCACGGACCACGGACGAGACTGCAGTCGTAACGACGATGGGACGGATGCCATGCCTCTTGAGGGCGAGTACGAGCCCAGCCCGCAGCAGTGGGTGCGTGAACAGGTCGAGCTGTACGAGAGTTCGGGCGGCACAAAGGGCACGACGCTGCTCGACACGGGGCTTCCGGTGGTCATCCTCACCACCCTCGGCGCCAAGTCCGGCAAGATCCGCAAGACTCCGGTGATGCGCGTCGAGCACGAGGGCCGGTACGCCGTCGTGGCCTCACTGGGCGGCGCGCCCAAACACCCCGTCTGGTACCACAACCTGAAGCAGCATCCCACGGTGGAATTGCAGGACGGGCCGGAGCGGCAGGAGATGACGGCCCGTGAGGTGACGGGCGAGGAGAAGGCGGTGTGGTGGGAGCGGGCGGTCGCCGCCTATCCGCCGTACGCCGACTACCAGAAGAAGACCGACCGGGTGATCCCGGTGTTCGTGCTGGAGCCGACCGGGAAGTGACCCCCTACACGTCGAGCCGCACGGACGTCCACCGTGCGGCTCGTGCGCGGTGCGGCACGTGCGCGGTGCGGCACGTGCGCGGTGCGGCACGTGCGCGGTGCGGGCCGCGGGTCAGTCCGGCATCGGCTGTTCGGCCCAGATCGTCTTTCCCTCACTGGTCTGCCGGCTGCCCCAGCGCTGGGTGAGCTGGGCGACCAGAAGCAGACCACGGCCACCCTCGTCGTAGGCGTGCGCGCGGCGCAGATGCGGTGAGGTCGAACTGCCGTCGGACACCTCGCAGATCAGTGACTGGTCGCGGATCAGCCGCAGTTGGATGGGGGGTCCGCCGTAGCGGATCGCGTTGGTCACCAGCTCGCTGACGACGAGTTCCGTGACGAACCCGATCTCGTCCAGCCCCCACTCGGCGAGCCGTTCGACGGCGTACTGCCGGGCCGTCGCCACGGACGCGGGGTCCGGCGGAACGTCCCAGGTGCCCACCCGGTCGGCGCCCAGGGCCCGGGTGCGGGCCAGCAGCAGGGCCACGTCGTCGCCGGGCTCCTCGGACAGCACCGACTGCAGGACCGTGTCGCACAGCGCGTCGAGGGAGCCGCTGGGGGTTCCCAGGGCACGGCACAGCTCTGTGGTGCCGTGGTCCAGGTCCCGCTCGCGGCCCTCGCCGATCAGCCCGTCCGTGTACAGGGCGATCAGCGAACCCTCGGGCAGGTCCAGCTCCCTGGCCTCGAAGGGAAGTCCGCCGACGCCGAGCGGCGGGCCCGCCGACATGGTGACGAGCCGGGCGGTGCCGTCGGGCGTGAGGAGGGCCGGCGCGGGGTGTCCCGCGGCGACCAGGGTCAGGCGGCGGGCAACGGGGTCGTAGACCGCGTACAGGCAGGTCGCCCCGAGTTCGCCCACCTCGTCGCCGCCCTCGCCCGTGGCCAGGTGGATGACCAGGTCGTCCAGGTGGGTGAGGAGTTCGTCGGGCGGCAGGTCACGTCGGCCAGGGTCCGCACGTCGGTGCGCAGCCGTCCCATGGTGGCCGAGGAGCGGATGCCGTGCCCGACGACGTCGCCGACGACGAGGGCGACCCGGCTGCCGGACAGCGGGATCACGTCGAACCAGTCACCGCCGATACCGGCCAGCGATCCGGACGGCAGATAGCGGTGGGCCACCTCCACCGCGGCCTGTCCGGGCAGGCCGCGCGGCAGCAGGCTGTGCTGGAGGGCGAGCGCGGTCGCGCGTTCACGGGCGAAGCGGCGGGCGTTGTCGACGCAGACGGCCGCCCGGCTCGCCAGTTCCTCGGCGAGCACGGCGTCGTCCGCGGCGTAGGGGTCGGGGTTGACGATGCGTACGAACACCGCGACGCCCAGGGTGTTCCGCGGGCCGGCAGTGGCACCGCCGGCAGGGAGTGGGCGCCCCTGCGGTACGCGGGGTCGCCCACCCCGCGGGCGTTGCGCTCCTGCACCCAGCGGTCGAAGTCGGCCTCGCCGGCCCGGCGCAGGACGGCCCGGCCCTCGCGCAGGGCCCGCGCGGGCGGCGAGAAGGAAGGGCAGGTGTCGGTGTCTCCGAGCCGGACGGCCGCCTCGGGCGTGCCCTCGGTGACCCGCGCCCCCTTGGAGCGCCGGGGGCGTAGTGCACGGGGAGCCCCGTCTCGGCCACCCGGCGCAGATGGCGGTGGAACCGCCGGCCGGACTCGTCGTCGGCCACCGTGTCCGGCAGGTACCGCCCCGTCAACGTGTCCGCGTCGACCCGCAGGATCTCGCCGGCCTTGTTGTTGGCGCGGATGTAGCGCTGCCCCAGGTCGAAGACGGACATCGCGACCGGCGCCTGCTGGAAAGCCCTGGCCACCAGCACCGAGTCCGCCGTGGCGGGCGCGGTGGTGACCACGGATCCCTGCGGGGCGCCGTCCGCCCCGGTCACCGGGTGCACGCTCAGGCACAGCGGGACGGGGTGGCCGTCGCGGTGGCGCAGGACGGCGGTGCCGGTCAGGGCGGTCAGCCCCGGCAGCGGTACGTCCTCGGCGAGCAGGTCCTGTGCCGCGCGTCCCACGACCTCCTCGGCCGTGTATCCCGTCAGCCGCCGGGCCCCCTCACTCCATCCCGTCACCGTGCCCCGGGCATCGACGATCGCCGCAGCGGCGGCTTGCTCCATATCCTCAGAATGATTCCTGGCCCGCGTCGCCTCAACCGGGCGCCGGGCTCGGGGCTCGCTGCCGTACGTGCGGAACTCGCGTGCATGATGCGCCCTTGGCGGGGCAGACCGTCCCTCAGGCCCCGCCGTGTTCCCCCGTCGCGGCGGGGCTGTTCCTGTCCGCTTCCGGGTCTCGGGACGCCGCGCGGGTCGGGGCGTCCGTGATGTCGAGGAAGATCTGGTCGGCCTCGGGGACCTCTCGAGTGAGCGAACGCTTGATGCGCACCGCGACGTCCTCGACCTGCTCGCTGTCCAGGCCGGGGGCGAGGTCGATCCGGGCGGCGACCAGGATGGACTCCAGGCCCAGCTGCATGGTCAGCAGCGCCTCCACGCTGTCGATCTCGGACTGCTCCTGCAGCAGCTGCTGGATCCGGCGGCTGAGCTCGGGATCGGCGGCCCGGCCGATCAGCTGGTCGCGGGCGTCACGGCCGAGCCGGTAGGCGACGTACACGAGCAGCGCGCCGATCGCCAGCGACGCGGACGCCTCCCACACGACCTGCCCGGTGGCCATGTGCAGCGCCATGCCGACGATCGCGAGGACCACGCCCAGCATCGCCGTGCTGTCCTCAGCGACGACCGTCCGCAGCGCCGGGTCCCGCAGCGCCCGCAGGGACGTGCCGTGCTGCCGGCGCACCTGGTGCAGGGCCCGGGCCAGGGAGACGCCCTCCGACACCAGTGCCACCCCGAGCACCACCAGCCCGGCGACATAGCCGCTGCGCGACTCCTCCGCGCCGCCGTTCAACGCCTCGAAGCCCTGGAAGAAGGAGAAGCAGCCGCCCATGACGAAGATGCCGACGGCCGCGAGCAGCGACCAGAAGAACCGTTCCTTGCCGTAGCCGAAGGGGTGCCGCCGGTCGGCCGGGCGGCGACTTCGGCGCAGCGCGGCCAGCAGGAAGATCTCGTTCAGGCTGTCCGCGACGGAGTGTGCCGCCTCCGACAGCAGCGCCGGCGAGCCGGCCAGGAGTCCTCCGACGGCCTTGGCCACGGCGATCAGCAGGTTGGCGCCGAGCGCCACGAGCACCGTGACACGCGTCCTGCCGTCCGAGGACCCGTCACGCCGGTCCGGCCCGGGTCGCGGCGGCCCGTCGTGCGAGGTGCGCGAGGGCGCCCCTGTGACGGTCGTGCTGTCCTGTCCCGTATCCGAGGATGTCCCGCTCACCTCGCCCGGCTGCCCCCATCCGCGCCTCTCACACGGTGTCGGAACGCACATCGGGGAACCCGACCGGCGTGCGACGGACGCCGGTGTGAGGAGGGGCCGTATGACCGACGGCAACAGCGCGTACGGGAGGAAGCCGTTCAAGCGGTCCAGGAGCCACTTCGCCGACCGCCTCACCGCGGACGGGCGCGACGGCTGGCCGGTGGAGGCCGGCCGTTACCGGCTGGTGGCCAGCCGGGCCTGCCCATGGGCGAGCCGGGCCGTGATCTCGCGACGGCTGCTGGGGCTGGAGGACGCCCTGTCCCTGGCCATCGCCGATCCCATCCAGGACGACCGCAGCTGGCGGTTCACCCTCGACCCCGACGGCCGCGATCCCGTCCTTGGCATCCGCTACCTCAGCGAGGCCTACGACGCCCGTGAGACCGGCTACCCCGGCGGGGTCAGCGTGCCCGCGGTCGTGGACGTGCCGAGCGGCCGCCTCGTCACCAACGACTACCAGCAGATCACTCTGGACCTGGCCACCGAGTGGGCGTCCCTGCACCGGAGCGGCGCTCCCGATCTCTACCCGGAGCGGTTGCGCGACGAGATCGACGACGTGATGGGACTCGTGTACAAGGACGTCAACAACGGCGTGTACCGGGCCGGTTTCGCCCATGAGCAGAAGGAGTACGAGGAGGCGTGCACGGACGTGTTCCACCGACTGGAGTGGCTGTCGGAGCGCCTGGCCCGGCAGCGCTATCTGGTCGGTGACACGATCACCGAGGCCGACATCCGGCTGTTCACCACGCTGGTCCGTTTCGACGCCGTCTACCACGGTCACTTCAAGTGCAACCGCTTCAAGCTGGCGGAGGACCCGGTGCTGTGGGCGTACGCCCGTGATCTGTTCCAGACGCCCGGCTTCGGCGACACCGTCGACTTCGACCACATCAAGCGGCACTACTACCAGGTGCACACGGGCATCAATCCGACCGGGATCGTGCCGCTCGGACCGGACCTGGCCGGCTGGCTCACGCCGCACGGCCGGGAGGACCTCGGAGGGCGTCCGTTCGGTGACGGGACGCCGCCGGGACCGGTACCCGCGGCCGAGCGGGTTCCGGCCGAGGGGCGGCCCTGAGCCGCCTGCGCACGGACAGTCGGACAGTCACGTCGGACAGGCAAGGAGACAAACGTGGGACACGACAAGAAGAAACCGAAGCTTCCGCTCGTCTACCGGCCGGTCGGGTTCGCCCTCGGCTGGGCGAGCGGGGCCCTCGCGGGGTACGCCTTCCGGGCGACATGGAAGGCGATACGCCATGAGGACGACGCGCCCGACGCGCTCGACCGGGACCGCGGCTGGGGCGAGGTGCTGCTCGCCGCGGCGCTCCAGGGCGCCCTGTTCGCGGTCGCCCGCAGCCTGGCGGACCGCACCGGGGCCAAGGCGATCGAGCGGTCGACGGGCGTCTGGCCGGGTTCGGACGACGGCGGCCGCGACTGAGCAGCGGGCACGGGACCGGGACGGTGCCCGGGGACCGGCGTCGCACATCCGGTCCCCGGGCGCGGGTACGGTGTCGCGGAAGGTCGCCGCAAGGGCGTCGCCTCATCCCTGCTTGGGTGCCGTGGCCCTCGTATGCCGCAGGATGAAGGAGTGGCCGGCGGGGTCCGCGTAGCCGCGTTCCTCGAAGGGGCCCGGCGCCTCCTTGGCCTCCAGGGGGCGCCCGCCCAGGGAGACCACCCGGCGCTCGGTCTCGTCGAGGTCCGGCACCAGGAACTCGAGGTGGGCCTGGAGGGAGTTCTCGGGGCGGGGCCAGCTGGGCGGGGTGGCGTTGACGTCACGGCGGAACGCCATCCGGAACCCGTCGGCGCTGCGGATCTCCACCCGGTTCGCGGTGGCGTCGGTCTCCTCGGCGTCGAGCAGGTCCTTGTAGAACGCGGCGAGTTTCTCGGGCTCGGCGCAGTCCAGGACCACGACGCCCGCCAGTGGCGTGGGCATGGTTCCTCCGTTCGGGTCCCGGGCGGGCGTCGTGCCCGCCCGTATACGCTCCACGGGTATCCGCCGCCCTCGTTTTCAGTCCGTCACGGCCCGTTCACCGCCCGGCGTCGACCCACCCGTGATCTCCGCCAGCCGCGCCTCCGCGGCGGACAGCAACAGGCCGAGCGCGACCGGATAGGAGCCGCGACGCATGTCGGCGACGAGGTGGCGGGCCGTCGCCGCGATGTTCGGATGCGTCTCGGCGGGCAGCCGGGCGTACGTGGTGCGCCACACCTCTGTCTCCGCGTCCCGGGCCGCGCGCGGCAGGGACGCGTTCGCCGCGTCGAGGGCCGCGAAGGCCAGGGCCTGGTCGACGAACCCGTGGTAGATCCGTACGGCCTCGCGGTCCGGGAAGCCGGCGCCGCGCAGTACGCCGAGGATCGTCTCCACCGCCTCGATCTCGTGCACCCGTCCGGTCACCCGGTAGGAGCTGAGCACGGACGCCTGCGGATGGGCGAGTGCCCCGGCGTGCATGCGCAGTCCCAGGTCCCACAGGTCGGCGCGCCACTGTCCGGTGGGGCGCCAGACGCGCAGCGTCCGGCCGATGAGTTCGTCGGCGATGGCGAGCAGCAGGTCGTCGGTGTCGCGGAAGTACCGGTACAGCGCGGTGGGGTCGGCGCCGAGGGCGCGGCCGAGGCGGCGGACGGTGAGTGCGTCGGCGCCGTGTTCCTTCAGCAGCCGCATCGCGGTGTCGACGATGAGCTCCTCGGTGAGGACGACACCGGTCTTGGTGGGGCGCCTGCGCCGGCGCGCGGCGGGTGGGACGACTCGGTCGGTCATGGGCTCTCCCGACTGCTGTCCTGGGGCGGCCGACGGCTCGCCGCGGGCCGGCGGCGGCCTTCGGTCCGGGTTGCGGGCACCTTATGTCAACAGCGTTGACCTGTTAAGGCCCCGAGCAGTTTCATTTCCGGTCACCGGGGCTCATCCGGGCCCCCCGGTGCGATCGGAGCCCGTCATGACACGGACCCCCTACGGCGCGGAGCCGCCCGCGCAACCCTCCCTCCGCAAGTCTCTGGGCGTCGTGGACGGCGTCGCCATCGCCGCCTCCAGCACGGCGGCCACCACCAGCATCGGTATCGGACTCGGTGTGACGGCCGGTGTGGTCGGGCTGCATCTGCCGGCCATCATGCTGCTCGCCTTCCTGCCGATCCTGGGCATCGCGGGCGCCTACTCCCGGCTGAACCGGGTGGAGCCCAACGCGGGCAACGGCTATGTGTGGGTGGGCCGTTCGCTCACGCCCTGGCTGGGGTTCCTGGTCGGCTGGGTCAACATCGTGGCCACGGTGGCGTTCCTCGCCTACACCACGGCGGTGACCGGGTCGGCGGTACTGCAACTGGCCGGGGAGGCCGGGGTGCACCGGGTCGCCGGGCTGGCCCTCGACCCGGGTTCGACCGCGCAGACCACGGCGGTGGGCCTGGTGGTGCTGGTCGCGGTCACCGTGACGGCGGTCACCGGCGTGCGCACCGCGGCCAGGTTGCAGACCGGGTTGCTCGTCTTCGAGTACGCGGTGCTGCTGGGCTTCTGCGGCTACGGCATCGTCACCGGTCCGCACCCGTTCCGCCTGAGCTGGTTCGACCCGTTCGCCATCCCGTCGGCGTCGGCGCTCGCGCAGGGGCTGCTGCTGTCGGTGTTCTGCTACTGGGGCTTCGAGGCGGCGTTCAGCGTGAACGAGGAGGTGCGCGACGCGCGGGACGCCTCGCGCGCCGGGATCACCACACTGCTGACCATGCTCGCCCTGTTCCTGCTCGGCTCGGTCGCCTTCCAGCGGGTGCTCTCCCAGCAGGAGTTGGCGGGGCACGGCCCGCAGGGCCTGGCCTACTTCGGCGACCGGCTGGCCTCCCAGCCGCTGGCCGCGCTGCCTCTGGTGGCGCTGATGTTCTCGGCGGTGGCCTCGCTGCAGGCCGGGGTGATCCCGACGGCGCGCGCGATGTTCGCGATGAGCCGGGACCGGACGCTGGGGACCGTGTGGGCGAGGGTCAGCCCGCGCTACGGGACTCCGGCCGCCGGGACGCTGCTGATCGGCGGGCTGGCCGCCGCGGTGGCCGCACTGGCTCTCGTGATTCCCCGCCTCGCCGATATGATCATGGCGACGGTCAACGCGGTGGGCATCGTGGTGGCGCTCTCCTACGCGCTCACCGCGCTCGCGGCGGCCGTCCGCTTCCGGGAGCTGCTGCGCCAGGACTGGCGTCAGGGAATCCGGGCCGTGGTGCTGCCGGCGCTGAGCGCACTCGCGCTGCTCGGGCTCGGCGGCTACCTCGGCTGGTCCTTCTACACCGCCACCGACCACCTGGCGCTCCGCGCGGACAACGGCTGGTTCCTGCTGCTGATGCCCACGCTGATGGTCGCCTCCGGCTGTGCGGCGGCCGCCTGGGCCAAGTGGGTGCGCAGGTCGCCGTACTTCCGCACCGGCCGGGGCACGGACGCCGACGCGCCCCAACTCCTCGTCACGCACAGCTGATCACCCTCCCCTCGTCAAGAAACGGACACCATGCAGGCCGATCTCCTCTTCACCGGCGGTCCCGTCCTCACCCCCGACGGGCCCGTCACCACCTCGGTCGCGGTCGTGCGCGACCGGATCGCCGCCGTCGGCGACCCCGCGGCACGGGAACTGACCGGTCCGGGGACCGAGGTCGTCGACCTCGCCGGGCGGCTGCTGCTGCCCGGCTTCCAGGACGCGCACATCCATCCGGTGCCCGCCGGCCTGGAGATGGCCCAGTGCGATCTCACCGGTACGAAGACCGCCGAGGAGACGGTGGCCGCGGTACGGGCGTACGCCGAGGCGCACCCGGACCGGGAGTGGATCACCGGTGGGGGCTGGTCCATGGAGGCCTTCGAGGGTGGTGCCCCGACCAGGGAACTGCTCGACGCGGTGGTCCCCGACCGGCCGGTGTACCTGCCCAACCGCGACCACCACGGTGCCTGGGTCAACAGCCGGGCCCTGGAACGCGCGGGCGTCACCCGGGACACGCCCGACCCGGCCGACGGACGCTTCGAGCGCGACGCGTCCGGCGAGCCGACGGGCATGCTCCAGGAAGGGGCGATGCGGTACGTCGGCCGGCTCACGCCCGCGGCCACCGCGGCCGACCGGCTCGCCGCGCTGCTGCAGGCCCAGCGGCATCTGCACGCGCTCGGCATCACCGCCTGGCAGGACGCGCTGGTCGGGGACTTCCTCGGGATGGACGACCCGTCCGATGCCTATCTGACGGCCGCGCGGGAGGGTTCGCTGACCGCGCGGGTCGTCGGCGCCCTGTGGTGGGACCGCGGGCGCGGCGCCGAGCAGATACCCGAACTCGTCGAGCGGCGGGCCGCGTCGAGCCACGGCAGGTTCCGCGCGGGCAGCGTCAAGCTGATGCTGGACGGGGTCGCGGAGACCGGCACGGCGGCACTCCTCGAGCCGTACCTGGACGCGTGCGGCTGCGCCACCGCCAACCGCGGCACCAGCTTCGTCGACCCGGACCGGCTGCCGGAGTACGTCACCGCGCTGGACACGCTGGGCTTCCAGTGCCACTTCCACGCGCTGGGCGACCGGGCCGTACGGGACGCGCTGGACGCCGTGGAGGCGGCTCGCAAGGCCAACGGGCCGAGCGACACCCGGCCCCATCTGGCGCATCTACAGATCGTGCACCCCGATGACGTGCCCCGCTTCGCCCAGCTCGGCGCCACGGCGAACATCCAGCCCCTGTGGGCGGCGCACGAGCCGCAGATGGACGAGCTGACGATCCCGTTCCTCGGGCCCGAACGGGCCGCCCGGCAGTATCCGTTCGGGGCGCTGCTGCGGTCCGGGGCGAGATTGGCGGCGGGCAGCGACTGGCCGGTGAGCAGCCCCGATCCGATGCAGGGCGTCCATGTCGCGGTCAACCGGGTGCTTCCGGGCGGCTCGGGCCGGGTGTTCCTGCCCGAGGAGCGGATCGGCCTCACGGACGCGCTGACGGCGTACACGGCGGGGTCGGCGTACGTGAACCACCTGGACGACACCGGGGTGGTGCGCCCGGGCGCGCTGGCGGACCTGGTGGTGCTGGACCGTGACCCGTATGCCGGGCCGCCCGAGGCGATCGGCGCGTCGCGGGTGGCGCTCACCTATGTCGGGGGCGCGTGCGTGTACGCGGCAGCGGACGCCTGAGGACCGGATCAGCACGCCGGCCGGTGCCGCCGAGGCGCCCGCGCTCGGCGGCACCGGCCGGACCACAGGCAGGGTGGTCCTGCTCGCGGACCGACGGCGCTCGCTCAGAAGGTGAGCACGGGTTTGATCGTCTTGCCCGCGCTCATGTCCCGCACCGCCTGGTCGATGTCCGCGAACGGATAGGTGCCGATCAGGCGGTGCAGCGGGAGCCGCCCCTCCTTGACCAGCTGGACGAGGGCGGGGATGAAGGTCTGGGTCTCGCTGTCCCCGAGGGCCGCCGGGAACTGCTGATCCTGCTGACCGACACCGGACGGGAGCTGCTGGAGAGGGTCGCCGGTCCCGTGCGGGAGCTGGAGGAACGGATGGTCCGCGACCTCACGGCACACCAGGCCGACCAGTTCCGTCAGGCCCTGTCGAAGGCCTGGCACGCGTTGTCGTAGGCCGACCACGGCCCGCATGGAGTCGGACGACTCACCCTCAATTCAAAGACATATGTCAATCGAACATGCTCAAATTCACTCTGTCGAGGGTAAGTTGCAGGCGCGGGCGAGGAGTTGGCGGGAGGCGCTGTGGACCTGGAGCAGGACCCTGCACCGCTCACCCGGCATCTGCGCATTCACCGGGACCGCGGTCACACGGTGCTGGAGTTCCACGGTGAGATCGACATCCTCGCCGCGGTGGAGATCATCCCGTTCCTGGACTCCGCGACGATTCGGCGCGCCCCGCGCATCGTCATCGATCTGCGTCCGGTGGAGTTCTTCGACTGCTCCGGGCTCCGCCTGCTGTACCGGGCCCGACGCCGCGTACTCGCGCAGGGCGGCACGCTGCATCTGGTGTGCACCCATCCGCTGACCCTGCGCATCCTGCGCCTGACGGGGCTGGCCGCCGTGCTGCCGCCCGCGGCCTCGCTGGAGGAGATCCTGGGCGAGTCGGAGGCCGCCGGGTCCTTGTAGCCCGCCCTCGCAGCCCGTTCGGCACGCGGACGACGCCAGAGCGGCGGGACCTGTCCGGCGGGTCCCGCCACTCTCGACCGTGCGACACGAACGCGTGTCAGAAGGTTCTGCGTGCGCTCCGGCGCAGCACCACCAGGCCCGCGATCACCAGAACCGCTCCGCCGGCGGCCGGCCACAGGTGCGCACCGGTCTCCGCCAGACCGCCGCCCGCGACCGACTGAGGTGCGGTCCCCGGCGCCGTGGAGGGAGCAGCGGCCGGGGCCGTGGACGAAACGGCTGCCGGAGCCGCGGATGTCGCCTCACCGATGGCGGGCGAGGTCTCGACGGGACCCGTGGCCGCGCCGGTGTGGTGCCCTTCCGAGGCGCTCCGCGGCTCGGCGACCGCACCGCCACCGACTGCCGACGGGGTCACGGGGGCATCCGGCGTCGCCCCGCCGCGGACGTCACCCGCGCCCGCGGTCGGCGCCGTGGTGGCCGGTGCGGCGGTCGAGGGCGGCGTCGACTGCGAGCCGGGCGTGGCCGAGCCGTCTCCCGGGCCACCGGGTGTGGCGGCCGGGGCGGATCCGATCCCGCCGCCGGGCGCGGTGGTCGCGCCGGATCCGGCGCCGCTGCCGCCGGGCGGGGCGTCGGCGGACGGTGACGGCGTGTTCTGCGGCTGGTCCCCGGCGTCACCACCGCACCGCTGTCCGGAGTTGACGCAGTCGACCACCTGGTTCATCAGCTGGTCGGTCATGACGTTGATGAAGTCGTCGTGATCGGTGATCGGCTTGTGCAGCTGCTCGGGGAAGCCGTCCACCGCGTAGGCGTTCTTCACCCGGCCGTTCTCGACGACCGGCTGCGGCACGTCGTACACCAGACGCATCGTCAGTTGCGGGATGGCCCGGAAGCCGTTCGGGCAGGTGCCGTTGGCGTCGGCGAAGGCCACGTGCGTGCGGTGGTTGGCGCTGTCGATGTTCTGGCCGTCCCAGCAGCTCTGGAACGCGAACGACCGCACCACCTCGCTGCCCTGCGGGCAGATCGGGTACTTGTCCGTCAGCTGCACCTTGTCCTCGAAGCCGGTGCAGCTCCAGTGCGCGTTGGCGTTCTTGGGGCCGTTGGTGAAGGCCTTGGCGTCACCCGTGATGATCCGCAGGAACCGCGGCATGGCCACGACCTTGCTCGTCGGACTGCCGACGAACCTGATCTCGGCCTGCCTGGCCACCAGGATCCGGCCGACGTTGCCTTCCTTGCCGCCGCCGGCGGCGTTCTGGTCGAAGTCCTGGGTGCCGTCCTGCACCCGGAGCACCGGCCAGTAGTACGACGACTTGTCCTGCTGGTTCTCGCAGCTCGTCCGCGCCGCCGCGAAGGTGTCGTTGGTGGCGAAGGCGTCGTTCGACTGGTTGCCGACGTAGTCGTGCAGGTGGTGCGCGCCGTTCTGCACGCCGGGCGCCACGATCACGTTGTCGGTGTTGTGGTTCTTGTTCTCGTTGACACCGCACCTGGTCTCGAACGAACCGGTGGAACCGCCGGCCTGCTGCACGGGCTTGACCACGTTCGGCTGCACGGTCCGGATGTCCACGAAGTCGGAGGCCACGGGCCCGCTCGTGCCCGCCTGGCCGCCGTTGCCCTGCTGCCCGCCGTTGCTCTGACCGCTGCCGCCCTGCTGCCCGGCGCCGTTGCTCTGCTGTCCGCCGTTGCCGCTCTGCCCACCGGCGGAGGGCTGTGCCTGGTCGGCCGGTATCCCCGTGCACCCGGCCATACCGTCGATCGCGCCGGGGGCGGTGCCGCCCGCCCGCCGGTAGTCGGTCCTGATCCGGTCGATCACCGCGGCGCGCTGGTCCTTGAGCGGGCCGAGGATGGAGTTCTGGACGTAGTTCGTGTCGTCCGTCTGCGCCTGGCGTGTCGACGCCAGCCGGTCGTAGGCCTCGGTGATCTGCTGGTCCAGGGTCGCCAGCTCCGTGTCGACCTGCGGCTTGGCCTCGCCGGGCACGTCGGTCAGCTTCTGGCCGACGTCCGGGCAGTCGATGGTGACGGTACCGGCGGACAGGACCCGGTCGCCGCCGCTCGGGTCCGAGCCACCCCAGCCGCCCTCGGTCGCCGAGGCGTAGACGTTCGCCGCGACCAGTCCTCCTCCGCCCAGTATCAGCGCGACCGCGGCAAAGGTCGCGCGCCGTGCGCCCGTTGGACGTCTACGCGAATTGCGTCTCAAGGCAGTGCTCCTACACGTCTTGGCCGGCTCGGCATGGAAAGCCCCGCTCCTTTTACGTGACGGAACCCGGCTGTGTTCAACCGCACCGGAAATTCACAGCGACCTCATGACCACGCCCGTCCGCCACCGCAGCCGCCCAACACCGCGTTCGAGCACGGCGTGTGGCGGGCAACCGGTTGACAGAAGGGAGGACTGTCGAGATGACGACGTCCACGAAACAGGCACCCTCATCGGTGGCCGCGAGGCGGCGGATGCCCGGCTGGGGCAAAGCCGTCGTCGCGCTCGTCGCCCTGCTCGCGGTGTTCTTCGCCGGGCTGCGGCTGAGCGTGTTCCCGGGGCTGCGTGACCTGTTCGGCACGGACACGCACGACCGGTCCGGACCCGCACTGCTGAAGTCCATCCAGGACATGAGCCGTTATGAGGCCGCCTCCGGCAACTTCCAGGTGGTCGTGGACCTGGAGAAGGACTCCAGGTTCCTGCCGTCGGCGATCCGCGGCACCCGCACGCTGTACGTGGGCGCGGGCACCGTCGACGCCTACGTCGACCTCGGCAAGGTCGGCGAGCAGGACGTCAAGGTCAACGGCGACCGCACGTCCGCCACCATCCGGCTCCCCCACGCCGCCCTGGGCAAACCCGCCCTCGACCCCGACCGCTCGTACGCCGTCTCCAAACAGCGCGGCCTGCTCGACCGCATCGGCGACTTCTTCTCGGACGACCCGGGCAGTGAGCAGGCCGTGCAGAAACTGGCCGTCCAGCACATCGCCGAGGCCGCGCAGGAGAGCGAACTGACCGGCCGCGCCGAGACGAACACCACCGGCATGCTCGACGGGCTGCTGAAGTCCCTCGGCTTCAAGGAGGTGAAGGTGTCCTACGGCGCCTGAGCCCCGCCTCAGCCGGTCAGAACGGCCGGCAGGGCGAGCACCCCGAGCAGGGCCGCGCCCGCCAGGACCCACGCCACGTAGTCCCCGATGTGCCCGGACTGCAGCCGGCGCAGCGGCAGCGTCCAGGCCCGGACGGCGAGCCGGCCGGGGTGGGTGACGGCCAGTGCGGCCAGGGTGACGGCGAGGGCCGTGGAGGCGAGCCCCAACAGGACGCCGGCCGCGGTCCAGTGCACCGAGACGGCCGCCCCGCCGGAGCCGGCCACGTTCACGGAGCGTGCCACGGTCTCGGCGAAGCCCGGAACGACGCCCACCGCGAGCGACGCGGCGAGCAGCACGGCGGGCACGGCCGTCATGGTGTCCGGGATGCGGCCGATCCGGTGCCGGGTCTCGGGCTCCTCCCCGGTGCCGGTGGTCTCGAAGGACGCGTCGAGCCGCGGCTGAGGCCCGAGCCCGTAGAAGACGCGCGCGGCGACCCGCAGGACCGCGCCGCCCGTCACCGCGGACACGGCGACGTACAGCACGGTCAGCGGCCCGCCCGCCTCCTCCAGGACCGCCTTGCCGAGGGAGGTGCCGAAGGGGGGCAGCCCGGCGAGCGCCAGCCCGCCCAGCACGAACATCACCGCGACGCCGCGCATCGGTCGGCCCCTGCCGTGCAGGACCGCCTCGTCGACACAGCCGAACCGGTCGAGCAGGACGCCGGTGCAGGCGAACAGGGCGGCCTTGGCGCCGGCGTGGCCGAGGATGTACAGGGCGACGCCGTCGTCCGCCTCGGGTACCAGCGTGCCGACACCGACGAGGAACAGCCCCATGTGGGCGATGGTGGAGCAGGCGAGGAGCCGTTTGATGTGCCGTTGGTGCCAGCACATGAGGGCGCCGACGACTCCGGTCAGGATGCCGAGCACGACCAGTGCCCGCTCCAGGTCGGCCGCCGGGATCCCGCCGGGCCCGGAGAAGACGGTGGTGTACACCCGCCAGACGCCGTACAGGCCGAGTTCGACCATGACGCCGGACAGCAGCATGCACACCGGGGTGGGTGCGACGGCGTGCGCGTCGGGCAGCCAGAAGTGGAACGGCGCCGCCGCGGCCTTGACCAGCAGCCCGGTCAGGACGAGGACGAAGGCGGCGAGGGTCAGCGCGTCCGGTCCGCCGTGGGCGTCGAGCCCGCGTCCGAGTTTGGTCATGGCGAGTTCGCCGGTGCGTGCGTAGAGCAGTCCGATGCCCATGAGCATGGCGTAGGCGCCGAGGGAGTTGATGATGCCGAAGGTGAGCCCGCCCTGGACGGCCTTGGCCTCCTCGACCCGGTAGCCGGTGAGGGCGTAGGCCGCGGCGCCCATCAGCTCGAAGAACACGAACGCGTTGAACAGGTCGCCGGTGATCGCGAAGCCGCACATGCCGCCCTGGAACAACAGCATGAGGGCGGGGTAGGAACCGGCGTGCCCGCGCGGCGGCTCGTCGAAGTAGCGCCAGGAGTACACGAGGGCGGCCAGGGTCAGCACGGAGGCGAGAGCGGCCATCCCGAGCCCGGGGCCGTCCCCGACGAGGACGATGCCGACGCTCTCACCGCCCACGGGTGTCCAGGCGCCGACCCATTCGGTCAGCGGTGGAGAGGAGTTGAGGAGCAGCCAGATCGCGAGTGCGGCCGTGCCGGCCGAGAGGGCGCACCCGGCGCTCTCGGCGAGGACGCGGGGCAGCGGGCGCCCGCAGGCGACCAGCAGGCCGGCACCGAGCACCGGGACGGCGACGAGTAGCGGCAGCAGGTGGTTCATCAGCCGCGCAGCTCCCGCAGTTCGTCGGGGTCGACCGTGCCGTGGCGCTTGGCGACCTGCATGACGAGGGCGAGCAGCAGGGCGGTGACGGTGGCACCGACGACGATGTCGGTGAGGGTGAGCGCCTGCACGACCGGGTCCACGACGGGCCGTGAACCGGGCTTGACGTCGGAGAAGACGGGCGCGGTGCCGCCGTCGCGGTAACCGACGGCGAGCAGCAGGACGTAGGTGGCGGACTGGCACACGGCGAGGCAGCCGACCGCGTGGATCAGGTTGCGGCTGGTCGCGAGGCCGTAGCAGCCGGTCAGAAAGATCCAGACGGCCACGAGGTACGGCAGTACGCTCATCGGTTCCCGTCCTCCTCCTCGATTTCGACGGCCTGGTCCAGGAAGCGCGCGAGCAGGACGACGATCGCGCAGGTCACCTCCATGCCGATGGCGGCGTTCAGCACCGGGACGGTGCCGCCGGACGACAGGGTGTTGAACGTGCCGTACGGCAGGAGGGTGTTGGCGAGGAACGCCGTGCCGGCGAGGACGCCCGCGAGCCCCGTCACGAGGTAGCCGGAGGCGGAGAGCGCGTCGCCGATCTCGTACACGGAGACCGGCCTGATGCGTTCCAGTGCGCGGTAGTCGGCGCCGAGGTAGAGCAGGTGCAGGCCGGTCGCGGCGACGACCCCGCCCTGGAAGCCGCCGCCGGGGCTGAGTTGGCCGTGGGCGATCACGTAGATGCCGACGAGGACGGCGACGGGCAGCACGATCAGCGCGTAGCGGCGGACGGGCGGCGGGACCTGCTCCGGCTCCGGGGTGGCGCGCTTCTCGTCGCGGGTCTGGCGGAGCAGGACGACCGTGCCGAGGACGGACGTGAACAGGATGCTCATCTCGCCGAGCGTGTCGAAGGCGCGCAGGTCGAAGTTGACGGAGGCGATGGTGTTGGCGGTCTGCCGGGACAGGGAGGCGCGGACGGCCCGGTCGCCGTAGGGGTGCCAGGAGCCGCCGAAGGACGGCAGGCCGAGGCAGGCGGCGACGAGGAGGGCCGCGAGGCAGGCGCCGCCGAGGACCAGCACGACCATGCGGACGCGCCGCGTCATCGCTCCTCCCCCTTCCCGCCCTTGGGCTTCCTCCTGACCTTGCGCACCGAGAGCATGATCAGCAACGGGGTGACCGCGGACCCCACCGCGAGCTGCGACAGGCCCACGTCGGGGGCCTGCACCACGGTGAACAGCACGGCCAGACACAGGCCGAGCAGGGCGAGGACGAGGGCCTGGCGGGCGGGGTCGCGGGTCGCGACGGCCGCGGTCGCCGAGGCGGCGACGAGCAGCAGGGCGACGACGATCAGCGGGTCATCCACGGCGGCTCCCCATTCCGCCCGCCAGCGCCCGGGAGGCGACGAGGTTACCGCTGATCAGCAGCGCCCCCACGACCAGCAGTTTCACCATCGCCCGCCCGGGCCCGGTGACGGCGCACAGCACCAGCACCACCACGGCCCCGTATCCCGCGACGGCGAGGGTGATGCCCCAGGCGTGCGGTGGGTCCTCGGCCAGTTCGTCGGCGAGCAGCCGGGCGAAGACGAGGGTGCCGACCGGCCCCAGCAGGGCCAGCAGGAGCGCGAGGTCGACGTACGACGTGCGCCCGAACCCCTGGGAGAGCAGCAGCAGTCCGGGGCAGGCGACCGCGCTGGAGAGGTTCTGGGCGATGACCCGGCGGCGCAGCGGTCCGGTGGAGACCCCCCACACGGTGGCACCGACGCCCGTGCCGAGCGCGATCGTGGCCGTGAGCGTCCAGCCGTTCACCGGGCGATCACCGCCCGTCGTGCGGCGCGTGCCGCGACGGCGCCCAGGAGTGCGGCCGACGCGCCGACGGCCCACTCCAGGGTGTCGACGGAACTGATGAGAACGATCCAGAGCACGGTGAGGCCGCCCCACCACAGGACGATCTCGAGGACGGCCCGGAATGTCGTACGCGCGTTCATGCACCGCCTCCGTCCAGCGTCGCCATGGCATGTCCGGAATGTCATCCAAGCACCGCGCGGGCCCGGGGAGGTGGCGGCGCGCACGAGTGGCTGCTGCTCGGAGTGCCCCGCGTACGGGCGGGGAAACCGACGGCGGTATGCCTCAGGTTCATCAGTGGTGGACGGTTGTCCCGGCTTGCCCACCGCCGGGCTTCGATGCCGCGGCAGCGGGTAACCAGCTTCGCTTGGAGGGAAGTTGACACCGGGAGGACGCGATGGCACATCCGGCGTTGCGCGAACTGGCCGCCAGGACCGGTCTCCGCCGGGCACGGACGACCCCTGAGCGGGAACGGCGGCCGCTGCCGCTCCCGCTGCGGCTGCTGGCCATGGCCCTGGCCTTCGTGGCGATGGTGGCGTTCGCCGCCGCGCTGGCCCGGCTGACGCTGGAGCCGTCGCCCGCCTCGCGGGCGCTGGTCCACAGCAATCTGCATCCGGGGCGTTCCCTGCGCGCCTATCTGGACCAGCCCGCGGCGCGCGACGCCGTGCGGCAGATCGGCGGGAACGTGCTGCTCGGCGTTCCGTTCGGGATCCTGCTGCCGGTGCTGGCGCCCGGGGCGCGGGGCATCCTGCGCGTGGGCCTCGTCACCGCGTGCGTCATGCTGCTGGTCGAGCTGGTGCAGGGCGCGGTCGTCACGGGGCGGGCCTTCGACATCGACGACGTCATCCTCAACACCGCGGGCGCGCTGCTCGGCCATCTGCTGGTGGGGCGCCGGCTCGGGCGGGCCGTGCACGCGCGCAAGCCGCGCAAGGCCTGATGGGCGACCCTGCGCCGAGTCGCCGTACCAGGTCGTCCCACCAGGTCGCCGTACCGCTAGCGCAGCGTCCAGTGGAACTTGCCGCCGCCCACCCAGCGGACCAGGTCCGGGTCGTCGCAGTCGTGGACCAGGACGCCCGCCTCCGCGGCCAGCGCCAGCACCTCGGTGAGCGAGCGCGCCTCGCCGACCACCTCGCCGTCGACCTCCACGATCCGGAACGGCGGGTTGCCCGGCTGGACCCCGAGCACCACGATCCGCGGTCGGGAGATGTGGGGACTCGCGATTTCGGTCATGCAATCGAGGGTAGAGCGGACCGGGCGCCGGGGGCCGCCGGACGCGCCCGTCGTGCGGGCCGCACCCGGCGGGGCAACGCTGGAGGAAGCCGGGGGAAGCCGGGGGAAGGAGGTGCCGATGGACCCCGTCGCAGCGCTGGACCGGATCGCCTTCCTGCTGGAGCGCGCCCAGGCCCCGACCTATCGCGTACGGGCCTTCCGCACCGCGGCCGCCGTGGTGGCCGCTCTGCCCGAGGACGAGGTCGCCGAGCGCGCGGCCGCCGGGACGCTGGAGTCGCTCAAGGGCATCGGCCCCACCACCGCCCAGGTCGTGCGGGAGGCGGTGGCCGGACGGGTCCCCGGTTACCTGGAGAAGCTGGAGCGGGAGGCCGGGGCCGCGCCGCCGCGGGGCGGCGAGCGGCTGCGGGCGCTGTTGCGCGGCGACTGCCATCTGCACTCGGACTGGTCGGACGGCGGCAGCCCGATCGAGGAGATGGGCCGCACGGCGGCGCGGCTCGGCCACGAGTGGGCGGCGCTCACCGACCACTCCCCGAGGCTCACCGTCGCCCGCGGGCTGTCCGCGGACCGGCTGCGCGAGCAGCTGGACGTGGTCGCCGCCCTGAACGAGGAGTGGGCGCCCTTCCGCCTGCTGACCGGCATCGAGTGCGACATCCTGGAGGACGGCTCGCTGGACCAGGACCCGGAGCTCCTCGACCGGCTCGACGTCGTGGTCGTGTCGGTGCACTCCAAACTGCGCATGGACGCGCGCTCGATGACCCGCCGCATGGTCGCCGCCGTCCGCAGTCCGCCGGCGGACGTGCTCGGCCACTGCACGGGGAGGTTGATCACCGGACGCGGGCGTCCGGAGTCGGAGTTCGACGCCGACGCGGTGTTCGCCGCGTGCGCCGAGTCCGGCACGGCCGTGGAGATCAACAGCCGGCCCGAGCGGCTCGATCCGCCGCGGCGACTGCTGCGCCGGGCGGTGGAGGCGGGAGTGCTGTTCGCGATCGACACCGACGCGCACGCGCCGGGGCAACTGGACTGGCAGATCAACGGCTGCGCCCGGGCCGAGGAGTGCCAGGTGCCCGCGGACCGTGTCGTCACGACCTGGACCGCCCAGGAGCTGCTCGCCTGGACCCGTGAGCGGCGGGTGCCCGCGCGTGTGGCCGGGCCCGCGCGTGGTACCCGCCCCGGTACCTGAGGGAGGAGAGCACACACGATGGGACGGGCGGCCGTGTTCGACGTGGACGGCACCCTCGTCGACACGAATCATCTGCATGTCACGACATGGTGGGAGGCGTTCCGGCAGGCGGGTCACCAGGTGTCGATGCACGCCATCCACCGGTCGGTGGGGCTCGGCTCCGAGGACCTGATCACCCATCTGCTGGGCGGGCGGGACCGGGAGGAGGTCGACATGCTGGTGGCCGCGCACACGGCCCTGTACGGCACGTACTTCGACCGCCTGCCGCCACTCAAGGACGCCGGGCGGCTGCTGCGCCGGCTCGACCACGACGGCTGGAACGTCGTGCTCGCCACCTCGGCGAGCGGGCGCGAACTGTCGGCGCTGAGGCGGGCGATCGGGGCGGACGACGCGATCGCGGCGACGGCGAGCGCGGACGACGTGACGGCGGGCAAACCCGCGCCGGAGCCCGTGGAGCACGCCCTGGAGCTGGCCGGGGTGCCGCCCGAGCAGGCGGTGTTCGTGGGTGACACGGTGTGGGACATGCGGGCGGGGACACGGGCCGGGGTGACGTGCGTGGGCCTGTTGTCCGGGGGCATTCCGAGCGCGGATCTGCAGGAGGCGGGGGCGCGCGCGATCTACCGGGATCCGGCACACCTGCTGGCGATGCTGGGGGACAGTCCACTGGCGCCGGACACGTAGACGCCCGGACCGCATACCGCGGGCACCGCACAGTGACGCAGATCACTTGGCGCAGCTGGATTTTCCGGAACACCGACCGGTAGTTTCCTGTTGAACAAGTCGTGGGAGCGCACGGAACAGTGTCCCCGGGCCTCACCTTCCGCCCACAGGGACGATCGTTCGGCTGAAGCCCTGTGGAGCCTTTCGCCGAGAGGCGACCGCCGTGCGCGCCCACCACAGACTGCCCCGACCGGCATTCCCCCGTCCGGTCGGGGCTTCTTCTTGCCCGCACACCTCGGGCGGCCGGCCCACACCTGGATGGCAGCGGCTTGACTTCGAGAGCGCTCCAATTCGTAGCGTCCTCGCATGAGCACTGCACAGCACAGGATCGGGTCGGGTTTCGACGCCAGGAGCACCGCCGACGACGTACTTCGGGGAATCGACCTCAGCGGCAAGCTCGCGGTGGTGACGGGCGGCTACTCCGGGCTCGGCCTGGAGACGACACGCGCGCTCGTCAAGGCGGGCGCCCGGGTGGTGGTCCCGGCGCGGCGCCGGGACGTTGCCCAGGAGGCTCTGGCGGGGCTCGACCGGGTGGAGGTGGACGAACTCGACCTCGGTGACCTGCAGAGCGTGCGCGGGTTCGCCGAGCGGTTCCTCGCGTCGGGCCGCACCATCGACATCGTGATCAACAACGGCGGGATCATGGCCACCCCGGAGACACGGGTGGGGCCCGGCTGGGAGGCCCAGTTCGCCACGAACCACCTCGGGCACTTCGCGCTCGTGAACCGGTTGTGGCCGGCGATCTCACCGGGCGGGGCGCGCGTGGTGTCCGTGTCATCGGCCGGCCACCACCGGTCCGGGATCCGCTGGGACGACCTGCACTTCAAGCAGGGTTACGACAAATGGGAGGCGTACGGCCAGGCGAAGACCGCCAACGTACTGTTCGCCGTGCATCTGGACCGGCTGGGCCGCGAGAACGGGGTCCGCGCCTTCTCCCTGCACCCCGGCGGAATCCTGACCCCGCTCCAGCGTCACCTCGCCAAGGAGGAGATGGTCGAGCGCGGCTGGATCGACGAGACGGGCGCCCTGGTGGACCCGGACGCCTTCAAGTCACCCGAGCAGGGTGCGGCCACCCAGGTGTGGGCGGCGACCTCACCTCGACTGGCCGGCATGGGCGGGGTGTACTGCGAGGACTGCGACATCGCGGAGCCCGCGCCGGCGGACGGCGGCCGCAGCGGGGTGAAGGACTGGGCGATCGACCCGGAACAGGCGGCACGCCTGTGGGAGGTGTCCGCGGACCTGACGGGCGTCGACGCGTTCGCGTCCGGATCCTGGGCGTGAGGGGTTCGGCCGCTCACCGACGGCCGACCTGACCGCGCCGCCGGCCCGTGGAGCCCTCTCGCTCCAGGGCCGGCGGCGCGGACGTTACGTCGGGGAGGAGGCGGTCAGCCCGGGGACTCGTCCGGTACGGGGGCGTCGGGGTGGGCGGAACCCGTGTGCGGGGCACCCTGCCTGCCGGTGCCCGCCTCGTCCGTGTCGGGGACGTCCTGGGCATCCGTGCCGCCCTCCGCGGGGCGTGCGTCCCACCGGTCCTCCCCCTCGTGGGCCTGCTGGTCCGGCATGTCCCGCGGAACCGGCTCCACGGTCTCGCCGGGACCCTCGTGCCGCTGCTCGGTCACGGCGATCACTCCATTCCTCTCGTTGCCGGCGCGGCGGGCCCGCACGAAGCGGGGCCCTTCGGCCGAGGCTGCGAGTACCGCGGGGAGGGCACCCGAAACCGGGAGGCCCGCAGAACCACACCTCCCCGACCAGCAGGTCCCGCTCGTGGGTGAGCCCCGGAGCCGCGGGCGGCGGCGGGACCTTCAGCGCGTAGCGCGTTCCGTCTCCTCGACCGTGTCGTTCCCGCCTCCCGGAAGCCGGCGGTCGACGAGGGCCTCGGCGGTCACTCCGGCCGCCTCCAGAACCCGGCGCGCCGCTTCCAGCCGTCCACCCGCAGCCGCCCCTCTCGTCACGGACCGACCGCCACTGTGCCAGGCGGGGACCCCCGGCGGCCCACCCCTTGGTGCCGTCACCCGGCCGCGTACACGTCCTCGACATAGCGGCCCGAGGCGATGAGCTCCTCCAGCCACCGCCCGGAGTCGCCGCCCGGCACCCGCTCGGCGTGCAGCGCCCGGAACGCCTCGCGCACGCCCGGAGCCATACGCGAGCCGTCCCCGCACACGTACACACGGGCCCCGGCATCGAGCAGCCGCCACACCTCGTCGGCCTCGGCGGCGATGCGGTGCTGCACGAAGGACACCCCGTCGACGGGCGCAGCGCTGAACGCGGGGCGCAGCGAGACCGCACCGGCGGCCTCGGCGGTCCGCAGTTCCTCGGCGTGCAGGAAGTCCGCGTCCGGCGCGTCACAGCCGAAGTAGCAGACGGCCGGGGCGAGCCGGCCGCCCTCGGCCAGCGCCCGCACCCGGTCCGCGATCGCGCCGCGGAACGGGGCGAGTCCGGTACCGGCAGCGACCATGACGACCGGACCCGAGTGGTCGACGCGGAAGGCCTCACGACAGGGCTGGACGCGGGCCAGGACGGTGTCGCCGGGCTCGACCGTGACCAGGTGCCCCGAGCCGGCACCCCGGTAGGTGCCGTTCCCCGAACGGGCCGGGGCCTGAAGGAGCGAGACCATGAGGTCGATGTGGTCCGGGTCGGCTGCGGGCGAGGAGGACACCGAGTAGTGCGGCGGGCGCAGCGGGGTGAGCAGGTCCAGCAGTGTGGGCCAGTCGAGGGCACCGCGCAGGGCCGGGTACGCCTCGATGACCTCGACGAGTGTGCGCGGGTCGTCGGTGAGGGCCGCCAGCGCGGCACGTTCGGGAGGGCACGGGTTGGCGGCGGCGAGCACGGCCAGCCGGTCCGCGCTGGGGCGCTCCTGCAACTCCACGTGGTGCGTCAGAAGTTGACGTACCGTCAGCGGCCGGTCCACTGCCAGGCCGTCACGGCGCGGGCGGGCCGCGCGGATGTCCAGGACGGTGTCCGGGTCCACGCCGAGCGCGGTGGCCGCCCGCTCGACGAGCGCCTTGTCGTTGACGGGCAGTACGGCCACGTGATCGCCGGTGCGGTAGGTCGTGCCGTCGGGCAGCGCGAGACGCACGAACCGCTTGAGCCTGGGGTGGCCGGGCGCGGTCAGGTCGTACGCCTCGGTGACCGTCATCGGCACCAGCTCGTGCCGTGCGGCGAGCGCGTCCAGAGGGCCGCCGGTGAGGGTCCGCACCTCGTACGCCCGGGTGGGCTCCATCGTGGTGGCGGCGTCCGGGTCGCCGTACCGCTCCAGGAGGGCCGTGCGCAGCCGTGCCGTGAAGGCACGGACCGCGCCGCCGAGGTCGCCCGAGGCGTCGGCCGCCACGCGGTCCAGCAGACGGGTGCCGCCGAGTTCGGCCAGGCGTTCGTCGATGCGGGTCGGGACGTGCTGGTAGGTGGCGGCCCAGGTGCGGTCGCCGACGCCGAGCACGGCGTAGGTGACGTCCGTCGCGTCCGCCGAGTTCTCGGACAGCCAGGCGGTGAAGGCGGCGGCGTCGTCCGTGGGCTGCCCGTTGTAGGAGGCGGCGGTGATCACGACGGGGCGGTCGGCGGGCAGGTGGCCGGCGTACGCGTCGAGGGGCGCGACTTCCGTCTCACAGCCGACGGCGGCGGCCTCGTCGGCGAGTTGGCCTGCGAATTCACGGCAGGTGCCGTAGTTGCTGCCGTGCAGGAAAAGTGCGCGGGTGCCAGGGCGTACGCGAGCGGGCAGGGCGGTGTCGGCGGCGCCGGGCTCCGTGCGGGGCCGGTGGGCGCCCGGCAGGCGCGGGTGCGTCCGGTCGGCGGCGGTGCGCGGCGACAGGGTGAGGGTGAAGCCCTCGGGCTTGAGGGTGAGGGTCTCCTTGACCGTGAGCCGGTAGTCGGCGTGGTCGTGGAAACGGTAGCGGTGCACCAGCATCGCCAGCAGCATGGTCGCCTCGTGCAGCGCGAACTGGCGCCCGATGCAGGCGCGTTCACCGGTGCCGAACGGCTTGTAGGCGTGCGGTGGGCGGGCGGCCTCGGCCTCGGGCGTGAAGCGGGAGGGGTCGAACAGTTCGGGGTTGTCGCCCCACACCGGCTGCCGGTGCAGCATCGGGGTGAGGACGGTGACGGACTGTCCGGCGCGCAGCGGGATGCGGCCGCCGAGGACGGTGTCCTCGCGGGCGTGCCGGCCGAAGGCCGCGGCGGTGGGCCACAGCCGCAACGCCTCGTTCAGCACCTGGCGGGTGTAGGTGAGCCGCCCGATCTCGTCGTACGTCGGTTCCGGGTCGGCGGCGTCGCCCCACAGGGCGTCGACCTCCCGCTGCACCAGCTGGAGGACGGCCGGGTTCTTGGCGAGGTGGTACAGGGCGAAGGACATCGCGCCGGACGTGGTCTCGTGCCCGGCGATCAGGAAGGTGATCACCTGGTTGCGGATGTTGGCGGTGTCGAGTGTCGTGTCGTCCGCGGCGTGACGTGCGGTGAGCATGAGCCCGAGGAGGTCCTCCGTCTCCCCCGGCTCCCCGCCCGCCGCCCGGGCGGTGATGACGTCGTCGACCACCTGGGCCAGGTAGGCCGCGTCATCACGGAAGGCCGCGTCCGCCGCCGAGTGGTCGTCGCCCGGCAGCCGGCTCAGCCGGGTCATGCTCCACTCCAGGCAGCGGACCATCGACTCGACGAACGGGTGCGGCTCGGCGCGTGTGAAGGAGCCGAAGTCGTAGCCGAAGCCGGCGAGCCCGATGGTGTCGAGGGTCATGCGTGTCATGTCGTCGGGGACGTTCACCGGCCGGCCTTCGCGCCCGGCCCGGTCCCAGGACTCCATCAGCCGACGCGCCACGCGCAGCATCACCGGGTGATAGGTGCGCATCGAGCCGAGGGCGAAGGCGGGCATCAGGATGTCGTGGGCCTTGGCCCAGTTGGGTTCGTCGTTGTACGCGGTGAACAGGCCGTCCCCGGCGAACTCACGGACGTTCTCGAGGGCGGGGCCGACGGCTTTGGCGAAGCGTGTCTCGTCGGCGAGGTCGGTGACCAGGTCCAGGTCGGCCACGAACAGGACGTCGTGCCCGTGCAGCCGGCGCACCAGCACGGGGCCGTGCCGGCGCATCAGCTCCATGACCTGCTGGATCGGGGTACGGCCGGGGCCCACGTCGGAGATGTCGGCCACGGGGACGCCGTGCGGGGTGCCGATGGTGGTCTGCGGGTGCGCGGTGGGGGGCATGGCGCGGCAACTGCCTTTCGTGGTACGGGATTCCTGCCACCAGCTTGGTCGCCGGTCGCCGGGGGTCCGTGCCCTGCGACTACATGAATCCGCAGTGGAAGGAGCCGGAGGGGTCTTGCCGAGCCGGCCGGGGCTTGCAAGACGGCGATGTCGGACACCACCTAGGGCCGACCGGTCGATCTCGGTGCCCCCATGCGGGTCGCGGGACCCGGCCCCCGGTGCGCGCGCCTAGGATCCGGGGCCGTGGCGAAGACCTTTGAAGAAATCGTGGAGATGCGGCGCGCGGCGAACCAGGCCCAGGTGCGGACCGCCGAACTGCGCGAGATGTACGGCCCGCCCACCGCCACCCCGTGGACCAAGCAGCAGACCGACACGTACGAGACCGCGTGGCGTGCCTGGCGCGACCTGGACCGCGACCTTCAGGCCGAGCTCACCGAGTACGCGAAGACGCACGGCCGGGCGCGCGCCGATGTCGAGGCGGAGGTGCTGGCACAGGCGGAGGAACCGCCGGAGAGTGCCTAGTGCCGCGACCGGAGCGGTCCGTCCTGCCGTCATGGGCGAGCGAGATCGATCCGCCAGTCATTGGAACTGCTCCAGTGGCCCTTGGGGTACTCGAAGTCGACCTGTCCGAGCAGTTCGAATCCCGCCTTGCGGCAGACCGCGTTGGAGGCGGGATGGTCCACGCCCGGGAACGCGTGCAGATACCGGTGCACCCCGGTGGCTCTCGCCGCCTCGACGACCGCGCGGGCCGCCCCGGCGGCGAGGCCGCGCCCCTGGAACTCGGGAAGCACCGCCCACCCCGTCTCCCAGACCGTCGTGTCACGCCACGGCCGCTCCCAGAAACCGATGGACCCCACCGTCTCGCCGCTGTCCGCCGACGTGATCCGGTACATCCGGCCCGCTTCGAGAGCGAGATAGCGCCGGTGCCGTGCCACGAGTTGCTCCTCGGTCTCGGGGCCGCCCAAGTGCTCCGTCATCTCCGGGCTGTTGATCCTGCGCAGCAACCCGAAGTCGCCCTCGGCCCAGAGCTCGAGCCGCACCTGTCGCGCATCCTTGGTATCCATGGCGCCCACCTTAGGACCGGGGTCTGACAACGGCCCCTGCCGGCCGGGGCCACGCCTCTGACCTGGGCGTCTATCGTTGATCGCGGAACGCGTGAGAGGGGCGTGATGGAATCGGCACCGGAAGCGGCGGTGGTGTGGCGGAACCGGGCGCTGACACTCTTCGACCGGATTCCGATGCCGGTCGCGGTGTGCGACGTCCACGGGGCGATCGTGCTGGCCAATCCCGCCATGGCCACCGAGTGGGGTGCGACACCGGGAGGTCTGCGCGGGCGGAACGTGCTGGACCGGTTCCGGCCGCAGGAGCCGACGCAGATCGAGCGCATCGCGCAGGCCCTGCGGTTGCGGCACCGTTCGCGCTATCCGGTGTCGGTGCGCTGGGACACCGCCGACGGGGTGCGGCGCCAGGGTGAGCTGACCGCGGATCCGGTCAGCGACTCGGTCGAGGCGACGCCCGCGCTGCTGGTCCTGGTCCGTGTGCTGGGCGAGTGCCGGCCGGACGGGGCGGCCGCCGCTCCGCCGGCCAGCCCTGCCGAGGCCCGCATTCTGGCACTGCTGGCCGGGGGCGCCACCACGGCCCGGGCGGCGCGCGAGACCGGGCTCACGGTCGACGGCGTCACCTACCATCTGCGGCGTCTGTCGCAGCGGTGGGGCGCGGCAAACCGTACGGAGCTGGTGGCGCGCGCCTATGCGCTGGGCGTGCTCATGCCCGGGGTGTGGCCACCGGAGGCGGCCGGCCGCTGAACCACGGGCCGCGCCGCATCGCCGTCCGTACCGGTCGGCCGGGCCGTCCCCGCCCCCTCCGGCGCGCCGAAGCGGGCCAGGCAGTGCCACACCATCTTCAGGTCCTGCGGTGCGTACCGGCCCGTGCGCACCGCATCACCGATGATCCGTGGATCGAGGTACCCGTCCCCGGCGATCCGCGCACCCAACTCGACGTACTGTGGGCCGCGGTAGTCCCCGTGCCGGCGCAACTCCGCCACGGAGAGCCGGTACCCGGGGTGCCACTCGACGGGGCACGGCAGCCGACGGGCGGCGGCCTCCACCGGGGTGCCGCGGTAGCTCGCGTCCAGGACCAGCGCCTCCACGTCCCGCTCCAGCAGCACCGTGCCGTGCACATGGGCCTCGATGTAGTCGTTGAGGGCGTCCTGGTCGTCGGCCTCGGCCAGTTCGATGAGGTGCATGCCCGCGGCCACCCCGAACCGGCACGGCTCGGCAGCGCTGTCCGGGTAGCAGAACGTGGCCCGGTCCAGCGTGGCGGCGGTCAGCCGGAAGTGCGAGGAACCGAAACGGGGCGCCGCCCCGACCACCTGGCGACGGAAGTTCAGCGCGCCGTACACCGGCCGCTCGTGCGTGGGCCCGGTGTCGTAGGCGCCGCCGAAGATCCGGCTCTCCCAGCGCCAGCGGTCACCGCCGGGGTGGGCGGTGAGTCCGCCGTTGCTGGTGCCGGTGACGAACTGCGAGCGGTACACGCCGTCCGCGGCCAGCGCCCGCAGGATCGGCCGCCCGTCGCGCGCGAGCCGGTCAGGATGGAAGTTGAGGGTCAGCCGCAGGTCCCGGGGTACCGGAGGACCGGCGGAGAGAGCCGCGACGTGCCGCAGCGCACGTTCGGCCGCCGTACCGGCGTCGGAGCCGGAGCCGGCTCGCTCGTCGACCCTGAAATCCATTGGCCCACCCCCGATGGAACAGATTACTTTAGGCGAAAACCTAGGGCCTCTAGGTTGTCTCAGGCTTCCGTACCCGCGCAAGGACTCCACATGAGATCGCTCACCGAGCAGGACATCCGCAACTCCTTCATCAACTGCTCGAAGGGAGAGGCCAAACGCCTGGCGATACCACGCGACCTCGGCGAACGCCCCTGGGCAGACCTGGACTTCCTGGGCTGGCGGGATCCGGGGGCACCCGATCGCAGCTATCTGGTCGTCGAACGCGCCGAGCGGCTCGTCGGCGTCGCGCTGCGCTTGGCGTCCTCCCAGCGCGGCTTCCTGCACCGCAGCATGTGCTCGCTGTGCCTGACCACCCACCCGGGCAACGGCGTCTCCCTGATGACGGCGCGGAAGGCGGGCGCGGCCGGCCGTGAGGGCAACTCGGTCGGCGTGTACATGTGCACGGACCTCGCGTGCTCCCTGTACGTGCGCGGAAAGAAGGTGCCGGAGGCCGGGGGCCGCTTCCAGGAGAGCCTCACCACGGAGGAGCAGATCACCCGGATGACGACCAGCCTGTCCGCCTTCCTGGAGAACGTGGGCGCCTGAGCCTCGGCCTCGGCCACGGCTCCCGCCAACCCCGGTGGTCGGCCCCCGGGCGACGCCCGCCATCCTGTTGTGTACGTTCGATGCCTGGGTGCACAGGGAAAGGCGTTAGGGATGCCAGAGGTCCGTGATGCCTGGGCGGGGGCCGCCGCTCGGCTCGCCAGGTGGCGGCAGGAGCCCGAGGTCGTCCAGGCGGTGCGTTCGACCGCGGCGGCGACCGTCGCGTATGTCGTCGCCCTGCGCCTGAGCCCGGAGCCGGCTCCGCTGACCGCGCCCCTGACCGCGCTCCTCGTGGTTCAGGTGACGCTGTACGCGACGCTCACCACCGGTGTACGCCGGGTGAACTCCGTGGTGGCCGGCGTCCTCATCGCGATCTGCTTCAGCATCCTGGTGGGCCTGACCTGGTGGAGCCTCGCCCTGATCATCCTGGCCTCGCTGGCCGTGGGGCATCTCGTACGGGTCAGGGAGTTCGTTCAGGAAGTGGCGATCAGCGGCATGCTGGTCCTCGGGGTGACCCAGGTCGGCAGCACGGCCTGGGCCCGGGTCGTGGAGACGCTCATCGGCGCGGTGGTCGGCCTCGCCACCAATCTGTTCATCGCTCCCCCGGTGTGGCTGGGGCCCGCCGGTGAGTCCATCGAGGGGCTCGCGCGCCGGATCCGCCAGCTGATGCTGCGCGTCGGGGAGGCGGCCGCGGGCCGGACACCCGCCGCGCAGGCTGCCGCACGGCTGCACGAGGCGCGCAGACTGGACCACGACATCGTCCTGGTGGACGCCGCCCTCCGGCAGGCCGAGGACAGCCTGAAGCTCAACCCGCGGGTCCGCGAGGGCCTGCTGCACCGGATCGTGCTGCGCACCGGACTCGACACGCTGGAGATCGTCACGGTGGTGCTGCGGGTGATCTCCCGCACCCTGGCCGACCTGGCGAAGCAGCGGGAACCGGAGCCGCTGTTCGAGTCGGAGATCGGGGCGACGCTGGAGCGGCTGCTGTCGGAGATCGGCGACGCCGTGGTCAGCTTCGGGGTGCTCGTCACCACCGATGTCACCCGCAGCGCCGAGTCCGCCGAGGCCCGGCTCGCGGAGGAGCTGGTCACGGCGGGCGCGACCCGCGACAAGCTGGCCCAGCTGCTGCTGGAGGAGGTGCAACGCGACAGCCGTCAGTGGCAGTTCCACGGCGCGGTGCTGACCGAGGTCAACCGCATCCTGGACGAGATGGACATCGAGCACCGCACGCGGCGTCTGCTGGAGGAGCTGGACCGCGGCACCCGGGAGGAGCGCGAGCGCAACCCGCGTCTGGCCAGGCTGCTGGACCTGGTGCGCGAGCCCCGCTTCACCCCGATCCGTGATCTTCGCCGGCGCCGGAACCGCACCGGTCCGCACCGGCGTTCCAGGTGAGGACGGACCAACGGCGGGGAGAGGGGCGGGGCGCATGGGCGCGGTGCGGATCGACGGGAACCGGCTGCTGCTGCCGGGGGGTGTGCGGGTCCGCTTCATGCGGACGCTGCGGCTGCCGGAGAGGGGCACGCATCCGCTGCCGCCGGGGCTGGGCGAGTTCCCCGTGCGCCGGGTGGAGGACTACGCGGGGAGGGTGCCCGCCGAGTGGCGGGCGCGCGGCGGCGTGATGCTGCCGGTGTATCTGCGCGAGGCCATGTGGCTGAACTTCACCGCCTCCGAGCCGGCCGCCCTGCAGGTGGGCGCGGGCAAGGTGTGCGCGGTCTCCGGCAGGCCCTGGAGTGCGCGTCTTGGCCGGGATCCGCAGAACTACCTGGTGCTTCCGCGCCAGCCCTGGCTGGACGGGATCAATTCCGGCCGGGGGACGGTGCGCCAGTTCGTGGCGGTGCCGCTCGGGCTCGGCGCCACGGTCGAGGGCCAGGTCACCGGGGAAGAGGTGTGGGGCGGGATACAGCTGCAGGTGTTCCCGCTCAAGGAGGGGCCTCTGGCCGCGTGGCGGGAGGAGGAGCGGCGCAAGCGGGAGGCCGCCGCGGAGATCGAGAGGGCCAGGGCGGCCGCAGGTCCCTACGGGGGCGCCATGCCCGCCCCGGGAGCCCCACCGGCCTCGGGTGCCGCGTTGCCGCCGCCGGCCATGGCCGCCGCTCCGGGGGGACCTCCGCGCAGTGCCCCCGCGATGGGCCTCGGCGTCGGCGGTTCGATGCGCCAGGAGGTCTACCGGGACGACCGGCCGGCGGGGAGCTGGGCCGAGGAGCCGGCCGGGCGGGTGTTCGTGCATCTGGTGACGCCGCCGGAGTGGCGTCGCATCACGGGCGAGGCGCCCCCGCCGTCCCCGGTGGACCGCGCGGCGTACACCCGGGCGGGGCTGCCGTGGTTCGACCACTACGACCACGACGGCGAGGATCTCGCGCCCACGGACACCCTGGGCCGCGTCAGGCCGGTCGGCGACTGGCTCGGCGACGACCACGCGCCGTGGCAGCAGCCCTCGCCGCAGCAGGTGAAGCCGCTCGGCGACGCGCCGGGGAAACCGGTGGAGGACGGCGCCTGGTGACCGCCCGCCGCGTCGCGCACCGCGAGGAAGCGGTCCCGGAGCGGAAGTCCTCGGCGACCTGTGCGGCCGACGCGTCGCGGACCTCGGATCGGGCCTGGGCCAGCACGCCGCGCACCTGGTCCGGGACCGTCCCGCGGTGCGTCCGGCGGCAGCCGGAGCAGGCGGCGCGTGCCGCACTGAGCCGCGGCCGCCGCCGCGATCGCCTGCGCCTCGCAGCGGGAGCGGTGAACCGCGGCTCGCCGGCGAGTCGTTCGCCTCACCGGTCGCCGTCCGTGCGCTGCCGCTGTAGTGCGCGCGGGCAGGTCCGGGCGGCCTGCGCGAGCAGGGCGTGCATGCGCTCGGCGAGCTGCGCGACCGTGTCCGCGGGCTCGGGGAACGGCAGGCGTACGTCGCCGTGGTCGCGGGCCCGCTCGATGCGCAGCGTGAGCCCGTGCCGGTCGACGGCGAGCGGCTGCACGCGTACGGCACCCTGCAGGCTGCCTGGATCGACGAGCCGGGTCAGCCGCTGGACGGCGTCCGGGTGCGCGTCGGCGAGGTGGGTGAGCAGCCGGACCTCGGCGGCGCCGAGCGGGTCGGGTTCGGCACTCGCGTACTCGTCGGGGTCGACGACGACCACGCCGTTCGCCCGGCGCAGCGCGATCCGCGTCGGCCGGAGGGCGAGCTCGTCCCCCTCGGGCTCGACCTCGCCGGCGAGCCACAGCCGGGCGCGGATCCGGGACCGTACGGGTACGGGCGCGACATCGGCGAACTCCAGGACCACCGACGGCTCTCCGCGGGGCGCGCACAAGGCGGCTGCGCGCAGTGCGCTCTCCTCGGGCGGGCGCAGCAGCACCCGGCCGTCGGCGGCGACCGAGTGTGCGCCGGCGAACTCCTCGCGTCCGTCCTGCGCGGTCACCGTGCAGGACCATGCGGCGGCGAGCACCGAGCGGGCACGCTCCGCCGCGACCGGCGCGGCCGTCCAGACGTGACGGCCACCCATCCCCAACCTCCTTAGGTAAGGCTTGCCTAACTTATCGAAGATCGGGGTGTGCGCCAACCAGGCCCGGCAGTCGCCACGGAACCGTCAGAGGTACGCCGTCCAATGGGCGGGGCGTGTGACGGACGCCGGGAGCCTGGTGCCCACGCTCCCCCGCGCCGCGTCGATCTGCGGCTGGGTCAGAAAGAGGGCGCCGGTCAGATCGGCGTCGGTGAGGTCCGCGTCCCGTAGGTCGGCGCCGATCAGATCGGCGTCCCGCAGGTCGGCACCCGTGAGGTCGGCGGCTATCAGGTAGGCGCCACGCAGACTGGCACCGCGGAGGTCGGCCCCCTTCAGACGCGCACCGATGAGATCCGCGCCCCGACGGTCCTTCGTCCGACGACCGGTCCCGGCCCGGACCAGCTCACTGGTGCGCAGCAGCAGCACGTTCACCTCCCGCCGGTGCGCACCCACGTCCAACTCGCCGAGCTCCTCCGGGGTGCGGAAAGTCAGTCGCTCGGTCTCCTCCAGCATGTGGCGCAGATCGGCGTGGACCGGACGGGCCGCGGGAAGGGTGAGCGCCTCGGTCAGGTACCAGAGCAACTCGTGGAGCTGCCGCACGACGGGGAACACGTCGAACATCCGCCGGGCGTGCTCCCGGTCACCCGACCGCCAGTCCCGCCCGCCGAAGGTGATCTGGGAGACCTTCTGGCCGGCACCCAAGCAGTCGTAGACCGTGCAGCCGGCGAAACCGCGCGGCCGCAGTTCGCTGTGGACGCCGCAGCGGAAGTCGTCCTGAAGGTTGCGGCAGGGCGAGCCGGCGTGCTTGTCGATCGCGAAGTCAGCGGATCGGGCGAACGGTAGCGCCACGCAGCACAGAGCAAAGCAGTTGCCGCAGTCGGCGCGCAGGTCGGAGAGGTCGCCGGAGGGTGCGTGCATGACGTCACCCTAGCCGGGGGCCCCTCTACCCGTGCTCGGGGTTTTCGTGGTCGCGACGGCAGCCGGCGGCTCAGGCGGTGCGCCGGTTGCCGTAGGCGGGGATGCCTCCGAGGTCCTTCAGCTCCCGGGCCGGGTGCAGCAGGTTCCAGGTCATGAAGGTGGTGTTGCCGTCCATCGTGCGATCGGGCCGCGCCGCCCGCCACAACAGCACCTCCGAACGGGCCCCTCGCCCAAGGAGAGCCCCGACCGGCGGTCGGTGAGTGGCCGTCCGGCGGTGGCACCTCTACGGTCGCCTCATGGAGACGGGCCCCTTCCGGCCGCCGGAGGTCGGGAAATTCACCGTCGAGTTTCCTGGCCTGTGGGGGTGCCCTCACTCGTACGAAATCAAACTCCGCTACTACAGAGACAGACCTCGTACGACCCCTGGAGAGACGTCATGTGCACGCACTGGCCTCCGTGCCCATCGGCCGACCGCCCCGACCACGACGCGGCGGTCATCGTCTCCGCCCACCCGGAACAGGGCTGGTCTCTGCTCTGCAACGGCACCATCGTCTTCGACGACACCGGTGAACTGCTGCCGGACGGGCGAGCGGTGGCACCGCTGCGGACGACTGCCTGAGTACCGGAACTAACGGCTGAACAGCTCGAACGCGACGGCCCGTATGCCGCCGAACCGCTCCCCCAGGCCCGCGGCGTGGGCGGTGAGGAACGACCGGGCGTAGGTCTCCGGATCCTCGTCAGTCAACGCCTCGATGTACGTACGGTGTTCGAGCAGCGAGCGCACCGCGCGCTCCAGCCCGGGTGTCGCGTCCACGGCGTGCGTGGGCTGCGCGGAACCGGCCACGGCGACCCACCGCACGCCGTTCCAGGGCTCCAGGCCTCGCTCCGTGAGCTCCGGGAAGATCCACCGGTTGCCGGCGTCCGCGACCGCGTCGAGCGTCGCCCGTCCCACGGCGACGTGATCGGGGGTGTTCCAGGCGCCGCCGCCCCAGGTGTCGCGGTGGTTGAGGGTGAGGACCAGCTCGGGCCGGTGACGCCGGATCGCAGCCGCGATGTCACGGCGCAGTGCGACGCCGTACTCGACGACGCCGTCCCGGTGGTCGAGGAACTCCACCGTGGACACGCCGACCACCGCGGCGCTCGCCCGCTGTTCCCGCTCGCGCAGCGGTCCGCACACGGCGGGCTCCAGAGAGTCGATCCCCGCCTCGCCGCGGGTGGCGAGGACGTAGGTGACCTCACGGCCGCCGTCGGTCCACCCGGCGATCGCCGCCGAGCACCCGTACTCGAGGTCGTCGGGATGGGCGACGACGGCGAGGGCGCGCTGCCAGCCGTCGGGCATGGGCTTGAGCTGCTCATTGCGTGGCTCGGTCATGGCCGCAGAGTAGCGCCGCGTTCCCGCCGACCGGTCGAGCCGGGGTGAAGCCCGGTCCGGCGGGGCACGGGCGACGGCGCAGGGCCGGTCCACCGCCGGAGGTCCCGTTCCCTTTCGGTCACGGTGGCTTTGACGCTTCGTTCACCCATAGCCTGCCGCGCAGTTCATCGCCCTCCCGCCAGGGTGGTCGGCCATGAAGACTCCTGACGCTGCTGTCCCTTCACATCTCAGCAGACGCACCCTCCTGGCCGGGGCCTCGGGGGCGGGGCTGACCGGTGCGGTCGGTCTCGCCACCGCGGCTCCCGCCGCCGCCAGCCCGGTGCTCTGGCAGAAGCCGGGCGCGCTCGGCGCCCCGCGCGTGGCCGGCCTGCATCTGCAGTTCGGCGCCGACGCGGCCCGCGAGGTGGTGGTGTCCTGGCACACCACCGTCTCGGTGTCCCGGCCTCGGGTCCTGCTCGGCACCCCCGCGGGCGGCTTCGGCCGTACCGTCGCCGCTCAGACCACCACCTACCGCGACGCCAAGTCCGGTACCGAGGTGCAGGTTCACCACGCCCGGCTGCGCGGTCTGCGGCCGGACACCGACTACGTGTACGCCGCGCTGCACGACGGTGCGCAGGCCGAGCTGGGCACGGTGCGCACCGCGCCCGGCGGCCGGTCGGCGTTCACCTTCACCAGCTTCGGCGACCAGGGCACGCCCACGCTCGGCAAGAAGAACGCCAGCGGCGTGTACGTCAACGACAACCTGGGCTCTCCGGCCGCAGGGGACACCACCGCCGGGGTGGAACGGATCGCCCCGCTGTTCCACCTGGTCAACGGCGACCTGTGCTACGCCAACCTGTCGACCGACCGGGTGCGCACCTGGTCCGACTGGTTCGAGAACAACTCGCGCTCGGCCCGCCATCGTCCCTGGATGCCGGCGGCCGGCAACCACGAGAACGAACTGGGCAACGGCCCCATCGGCTACGGCGCCTACCAGACCTACTTCAGCGTGCCGGAATCCGGGGCGGACGACGAACTGCGCGGCCTGTGGTACGCGTTCACCGCGGGCGCCGTGCGCGTGATCAGCCTCAACAACGACGACGTCGCCTTCCAGGACGGCGGCAACTCCTATGTCCACGGCTACTCCGGCGGCGCGCAGAAGCGCTGGCTGGAGACCGAGCTCGCCGCCTCGCGAGCGAATCCGGACATCGACTGGATCGTGGTGTGCATGCACCAGGTGGTCATCTCGACGGCCGACAAGGCCAACGGCGCCGACCTCGGCATCCGTGAGGAGTGGGTGCCGCTGTTCGACCGCTACGGCGTCGACCTGGTGGTGTGCGGCCACGAGCACCACTACGAGCGCTCCCACCCCATCCGCGGCCAGCAGCCCAACGACACCCGTACTCCCATACCGTCCGCCACCGACACCACCACGGTCGACACCTCGAAGGGCACCGTGCACATGGTGATCGGCGGCGGCGGCACCTCCGTGCCGTCCAACCAGTTGCTGTTCCCCACACCGCAGTGCCGGGTCATCACCAAGGTCGGCCCGGTCGACCCCGCCACCGGCAAGCGCACACCCGTCTACGTCACCGAGGACGCCCCCTGGTCCGCGGTCCGGGACCCCGACCACTCCTACGGCTTCGCCGCCTTCGAGGTCGACCCCGGCCACCCGGGCGGCACGACCTCCATCCACGTGACCTACTACGCCGTCGACGGCCCCTACGGCGACCTGCTCCCCGTCGACCGGTTCACCCTGACCCGCCCGCGCGGCGACCGCTGAGCACACCGCCGCAGGGAAGTCACCGGCCGGGAGCCGTGCATGCGGCACGGTTCCCGGCCCCGGGTCAGACCTCGTCCCGCGCCAGTGCCAGCAGGCGGTCAAGGACGCGGGGGCCGCCCGCACGGACACCGTCGTGTTCGAACTCGTCCGTCACCCAGGTGCGCAGGCCACGGATCGCGCGGGCGGTGTCCAGGGCGTGGGCGGTGTCGACGTACATGTCGTCGTGGTAGACCGCGGCGGCCACCGGCACCTCGTTGGCGGCGAGGCGGGCGCGGTCGTACAGCGGTGTCCAGTCGGTGCGCTCGGCGAGCAGGTGAGCGGTCTCGCGCAGCGGGCGCAGCGCCGGGTCGGTGTCGAACATCCACGGGTGCACCGACTCCCCCGTGAACAGCACCGGCCCGTCGCCCGTGAGCGCCTTCGCCGCGTCGAACTGCGGGAACTCTGCGCGGACGCGCTCCGCCGACCAGGCGGTGGGGCGCTCGTCCTGGCCGTAGATCGCCTCGTGGACGAGGGCGTACAGGGGGTGGCTCGCGTACGACAGCAGGCTGTGCACCTGTTCCTGGAAGGCGTCCGAGAGCGCCGGGCCCTGCGGGGCGCGGACGAAGGCGTCCTCGAGGAGGAAGTGCAGTCGGTGGCTGCCCTCGCTGCCGCCGAGGTGGATGCCGAGTGACTGGAACGCCTCCACGGTGAGCCGGTAACCGCCGTTCAGGACCGGCTCGTGCCGGAGCAGGTACTCGGCGATGCGGCGGACGCGTTCGACGTCCTGCGGGTAGCGGGCGTAGTGGGCGGCGACCTTGCGTTCGATGCGCGGGTAGGCGGCCCGGTAGACGTCGTCGGCGTGCGCGTCGAGGGCGGGCAGACCGCCGGAGATCAGTGCGGCGCGCAGTCCCTCGGGGGCCGTCGACAGGTAGGTGACGGTGCAGAAGCCGCCGAAGCTCTGCCCGAGGACCGTCCAGGGGGCTCCGCCGGTGACCTGCGGGCGGATGGCCTCGCAGTCGCGGACGATGGAGTCGGCGCGGAAGCGGGTGAGGTAGTCGGCCTGTTCGCGGGGGCCGCCGCGCAGCGGGAGGGTCTGCCGGTTGGCGGGCGTGGAGGCGCCGGTGCCGCGCTGGTCGAGCAGGAGGACGCGGAACTCCTGAAGGGCGCGACCGAGCCAGGCCTGCCGGCCGACGAAGCGGTTCGCGCCGAAGCCGGGCCCGCCCTGGAGGTAGAGCAGCCAGGGCAGGTCGTCGTCCGCCTTGTCGCTCGCCACCACCTCGCGCGCGTACAGCTCGATCGTCTCGCCGTCGGGGTCGTCGTGGTCCAGGGGTACGGTGAAGCGGCGGTCGGTGAGGACGATGCCGGGCTGGCGGTAGCTGAGGGTCAACGGGGCTCCCCGGGACGGACGAAATCCAAGGCCGCGTCCCAGTTCAGCACATGGTCCCGGGGCGCGGGCGCCCGGGATCGAGAAACCCGTACCGACCGTTCGTTCAGCCGGTTTCCGGGGCGCCGGGTGCCGCTCAGCGCCCGGACAGGCTGGAGTTGCGCACCACCAGTTCCGGCTGGAGCACGACCCGCCGGTGTTCGTGCGGGCGGGTCCCCGACTCGGCCGCCTCCGCCTCGGTCTCCTCCAGGAGGAGTTCCGCGGCGAGGGCGCCCATGGTGACGGCGGGCTGCCGTACGGAGGTGAGCGGCACGGCGGCGGCCGCGGCGAACTCGATGTCGTCGTAGCCGACGATGGCGAGGTCGTCGGGGACGCTGACACCGGCGGCGAACATCGCCTGCAGGACACCGAGCGCGAGCAGGTCGTTGGCGCAGAACACGGCCGTGGGGCGGTCGGCGAGCCCGAGCAGCCGGGCACCGGCGTCGCGGCCCGCGGCCACGTCGAGGCGCTCGGTCGGCAGTTCCCGCAGCGCCTCCGGGCCGAGCCCGGCCTCGGCCAGCGCGTTCAGGGCGCCGGTGCGGCGGTCCCTGACCTGGTTGAGTCCGGGCGGCCCGCTGACGTACGCGATGGACCGGTGCCCGGCGTCGACGAGGTGCCGTACGGCCAGGGTGCCGCCCGCCACGTCGTCGACCGAGACCGAGCACTCGGTGGTGCCCTCTGCGACCCGGTCCACCAGCACGAACGGGATGCCGTGGCGACGGAACGTCTCGATGTTCCGTCCGGTCGCGTCGGCGGGGGTGAGCAGCACGCCCCGCACCCGCTGCTCGGCGAAGAGCGACAGGTACTCGGCCTCCTCGGCGGCGCTCTGCGCGCTGTTGCAGACCATCACGCCGAGCCCGGCCTCGCGGGCGGCCCGCTCGGCGCCGCGGGCCACGTCCACGAAGAACGGGTTGCCCATGTCCAGGACGAGCAGGCCCATGATCCGGCTGCGCCCGGCCCGCAGCTGCCGCGCCGACTCGCTGCGGACGTAGCCGAGCCGGTCGATCGCGGACAGCACGCGGGTACGGGTCTCGGAGGCGACCGTCTCCGGCCGGTTGATGACGTTCGAGACCGTGCCGACGGAGACTCCGGCAGCGCGGGCGACGTCCTTGATACCCACCGACTGGGCCATCAGGCGGGGACCTCCAGAAAGACGTGGGGCGGCGCGGCGGGCTTCACATTATCGTCACCGCCCCGCGCGGCGGATCCGGTCACGAGGGCAGGGCGAAGTCGATGACGTGGAGCGCCGAGGGTGTCGTACCGCTGGACTCCTCCTGGTACATGAACGACAGGGTGTCGTCCGCCTTCACCCGCATCTCGTCGATCACGACCTCACCGAAGGCGTTCAGGCCGCTGCCGTCGTACAGCAGCGTCCAGTCCGAGTGACCGGAGGACTTCGACGCACCGGCGATGCGCCCGTACGGGAAGACCGCGTAGGCGTTGTCGTACTTGTCGAGGACCAGCTTGGTGCGCTGGCTGGAGTTCAGGGGGACCGGGATCTCGGTCTTCTGCCAGGTGCCGGAGGAGTTCTTGCGGACGTGGAAGGCGCGGCCGTTGGTGGTGCGGTCGGCGACGTAGTCCGTCGTGCACTGGCCGAAGCGGCCGGGGACGTACGAGATGATCGCGTGCGGCAGGCCGGCCGAATCGGTGAACTGGCTCTCCTGGTTCATCAGGGAGTGGTCGGGGTTGAGGGGGTCCACGACGAGACCTGCGTCGGTGACGGCGACCGTGTCGGAGGTGCCGGTGGTGGCGACGAGGGCGCCGGCGTCGTTGCGCCAGGTGCGGCCGCGGTCGGCGGAGTAGGGCGCGTCACGGTCGGCCGCGTGGGCCCCGGCACCCTGCAGCTGACCGAGGCGCACCGCTTCCCGAACCGCCCCGTGCGGGTCCCCGAGGGGCTGCGGTGGGACATCCTGTCGCTGTACGCGGGCGTCCTCGACGGGTTGCGCGCGGCCGGCCGGGTCGACTCGGTCGGCATCGACAGCTGGGCCGTGGACTACGGCCTGCTGGACGCGGACGGGGCCCTGCTCGGCAACCCGGTGTACTACCGGACACCCGCACCGAGGGGATCGCGGAGAAGGTGTGGGGGACCGTCCCCGCGCAGGAACTGTACGCCGCGACCGGCTTGCAGTACGCGCCCTTCAACACGCTCTACCAGTTGACGGCGGCCCGTGCCTCCGCACAACTGGCGCAGGCCCGACGTCTGTTGCTCATCCCGGACCTGCTGACCTACTGGCTGACGGGCGAGCAGGGCACCGAGCTGACCAACGCCTCCACCACCCAGCTCATCGATCCCCGCACGGGCGACTGGGCGTACGGCGTCGCGGACCGGCTGGGCATCGACCTCGGCCTGTTCGCGCCGCTGCGCCGTCCCGGCGACCCGGCCGGTGTGCTGCGGCCGGAGGTGCTGGAAGCGACGGGTCTCAAGGGGCCCGTGCCGGTGACGACGGTCGGCTCGCACGACACGGCGTCCGCGGTGGCCGCCGTATTGGCCGTCGGCGACCGGTTCGCCTACATCTGCACCGGCACCTGGTCCCTGGCCGGACTGGAGCTTCCGGCGCCCGTGCTGAGCGAGGAGAGCCGGGCCGCCAACTTCACCAACGAGCTGGGCCTGGACGGCACGGTCCGCCATCTGCGCAACATCATGGGGCTGTGGCTGCTCCAGGAGTGTGTACGGGACTGGGGCGACCCGGACCTGCCCGAACTGCTGTCGGCCGCCGCCGAGGTCCCGGCGCTGCGGTCCGTGGTGGACGCGGGTGACGCGGCGTTCCTGGCGCCCGGACGGATGCCGGCACGGATCGCCGAGGCGTGCCGTGCCTCGGGGCAGTCGGCGCCGGACTCCCCCGCAGAGGTCACGCGGTGCATCCTCGACTCCCTCGCGCTCGCCCACCGCCGGGCCGTGTCCGAGGCCCAGCGGCTCGCCGACCACCCGGTGGACGTGGTCCACATCGTCGGGGGCGGCACCCGCAACGCCCTGCGGTGCCGGCTGACCGCCGACGCCTGCGGGCTGCCGGTGGTGGCCGGGCCGACGCAGGCCGCCGCCCTCGGGAACGTCCTCGTCCAGGCCCGCGCCCACGGGCTCGTCGGCGACCGGACGGACATGCGGCGGCTGCTCGCCGCCACCCAGCCGCTCACGCGGTACGAGCCGCGCGGCGACACGGCTGTGTGGCGGGAGGCGGAGTCCCGGCTCGCCGTGTCCTGAGCCGGGGTCTCCCCCAGGCTGCGTCCGCCGACTAATCTGCACTCATCCGATGATCGAACCCAAGGAGCCGCGATGCGTGTCGCCCTGTTCCTGACCTGTGTCAACGACACGCTCTATCCGGACACCGGTCGCGCGGTGGTGAAACTGCTGACCAGGCTGGGCGTCGTGGTCGACTTCCCGATGGCGCAGACCTGCTGCGGACAGGCCCACTACAACACCGGATACCGGCATGAAGCCGAGCCGCTCGCGGTGAAGTTCTCCGATGTCTTCCGGGGCTACGAGGCGATCGTGACGCCGTCGGGGTCGTGCGGGGCGATGGTGCGGGAGTGGTATCCGCGGATGGGTGAGCGGGCGCGCGCCGAGGGCCGCGGGGACACCCTGGCGGCCACCCTGGCACCCGTGGTCCCGAAGACGTACGAGCTGACGGAGTTCCTGGTCGACGTGCTGGGAGTGACCGATGTCGGCGCGTACTACCCGCACAAGGTGACGTACCACCCCACCTGCCACGGTCTGCGGGGCCTGCGCCTCGGCGACCGGCCGAGGCGACTGCTCCAGGCCGTCAAGGGACTGGAGTTGGCGGAGCTGCCGGGTGCCGAGGAGTGCTGCGGCTTCGGCGGCACGTTCGCCCTGAAGAACTCCGATGTCTCGGCGGCGATGGGTATCGACAAGGTGCGCAACGCCGAGTCGACGGGCGCGGAGGTGCTGTGCGCGGCCGACAACTCCTGCCTGATGCACATCGGCGGGACGATGGCGCGCCTGCGGACGGGGATGCGGCCGGTGCACATCGCGGAGATCCTGGCGAGCACGGAAGAGGAGCCGTCGGCATGAGCGGAACGTATCTCGGTATGCCCGCCTTCCCGGCGGCGGCGCACGAGGCGGTGCGCGACCGGACCCTGCGCGGCAATCTGCGCCACGCCACCCACACCATCCGCGCCAAGCGCGCCACGGCGGTCGCGGAGCTGTCCGACTGGGCGGCGCTGCGTGAGGCGGGCCGGCAGATCAAGGACCACACGCTGCGCCATCTCGACCGGTATCTGGTGCAGTTGGAGGAGTCGGTCACGGCGGCGGGCGGCATCGTGCACTGGGCCGCCGACGCGGACGAGGCCAACCGGATCGTGGCCGAACTGGTCAAGGCGACCGGCGAGTCGGAGGTCGTCAAGGTCAAGTCGATGGCCACCCAGGAGATCGGCCTCAACGAGGCCCTGGAGGCGCAGGGTATCCGCGCCTACGAGACCGACCTGGCCGAACTGATCGTCCAGCTCGGCAAGGACCGCCCCTCGCACATACTCGTCCCGGCGATCCACCGCAACCGCGGCGAGATCCGGGACATCTTCCGCTCGGAGATGGCCGAGTGGGGCCGACCCGCGCCCGAGGGGCTGACCGACGCGCCCGCCGAGCTCGCCGAGGCGGCCCGGCTGCACCTGCGGGAGAAGTTCCTGCGCGCCAAGGTCGGGATCTCCGGCGCGAACTTCATGGTCGCCGAGACCGGAACGCTGGTCGTGGTGGAGTCCGAGGGCAACGGGCGGATGTGCCTCACCCTCCCCAAGACGCTGATCTCGGTCGTGGGCATCGAGAAGATCGTGCCGACCTGGCGGGATCTGGAGGTGTTCCTGCAGACCCTGCCGCGCTCCTCCACGGCGGAGCGCATGAACCCGTACACCAGCACGTGGACCGGCACGACCGACGAGGACGGACCGAGCACCTTCCACCTGGTCCTGCTCGACAACGGCCGCACCGACACACTCGCCGACCAGGTGGGCCGCCAGGCGTTGCGCTGCATCCGCTGCTCGGCGTGTCTCAACGTGTGCCCGGTGTACGAGCGGGTGGGCGGACACGCCTACGGCTCGGTGTATCCGGGGCCGATCGGGGCGATCCTCAGCCCGCAACTGCGGGGCACCCAGAGCGAGATCGACGCCTCGCTGCCGTACGCGTCCTCGCTGTGCGGCGCCTGCTACGAGGTGTGCCCGGTCGCCATCGACATTCCCGAGGTGCTGGTGCATCTGCGGGAGCGGGTGGTGCAGGGCGGGCCGGCGACGCGGGGCGGCAACAGGGTCGTGCTGAAGCCCGCGAAGGGACATGCCGCCGAACGGGCGGCGATGCGGGCGGCACGCTGGACGTTCGGCCACCCCGCCGCTCTGCGGAGCGGTCAGCGGCTGGCGTCCCGGTCGCGCCGCTTCCTTCCGCGGACGCTGCCGGGCCCGGGGCGGGCGTGGAGCGCGAGCCGGGACCTGCCGCAGGTGCCGGCGGAGCCGTTCCGCGACTGGTGGCAGCGCACGCGTGGCGGAAAGGACGCGAAGTGAACAGCAGGGAGCTGATCCTGGGCCGGGTACGGCGCGCACTGGCGGACGTACCGAAGGACGAAGCGCCGTACGAGCAGGCCGTTTCCCGGGACTATCTGCGCCGGCACGGCGAGCGCACCGTCGAGGAGACGGTCGGTCTGCTGGCGGAGAACCTGGCGGACTACCGGGCGATCGTGCACCGGACCGACGCCGCCGCACTGCCGTCGGTGCTGGCGGGTCTGCTCGCCGCGCGCGGCGCGCGCACCGTCCTGGTACCGCCCGGACTCCCGTCGCACTGGCTGACGGGCGTGCAGCAGGTTCCCGACCGGGCGGAGAGCACCCCGCAGGAGCTGGACCGCGTCGACAGCGTGGTCACCGGCTGCGCCGTCGCCGTCGCCGAGACCGGCACCCTCGTGCTGGACGGCTCACCCGACCAGGGGCGCCGCCGTATCACCCTCGTCCCCGACCACCACATCTGTGTCGTTCGCGTCCCGGAGCAGGTCGTGTCGTCGGTGCCGGAGGCCCTGGGGCGGCTCGATCCGGCACGTCCGCTGACCTGGATCTCCGGGCCGTCCGCGACCAGCGACATCGAGCTGGACCGGGTCGAGGGGGTGCACGGGCCGCGCACCCTTGAGGTGGTGCTGGTGAGTGGTGAGTGACCCGCGCGGGATGGCGCTGGGATACGCGCCCGAGGGGCGGCCCCATGGCTGGGGCCGCCCCTCGGGCGCGTGCGGGGTGGCTCAGCGGCACACGCTGATCGTGTGCAGCCGTGGGTCGTCGGCGTCGGGCAGGTTCATGCCTGACTCCAGGCCCGTGCGCAGATAGCGCAGCACCGGCTCGGTGAGGCGCTCGCCCGGCAGCACGGCCGGGATCCCCGGCGGATAGGGCGTGATCATCTCGCCCGCGATCCGGCCTGCCGCCTGGTCCAGGGGCACGGACTCCTTGGGCCCGAAGTACGCGTCACGCGGCAGGCGCACCTGTTCGAGCCGCATCTCGGCTCCCGTCGGCACCTCGGCGCGCGGCAGACCGGCCGCGAGCTCGTCGGCGTGCCCGGCGAGGTCGCGCAGGGCCTGGAGCAGGCGCCCGGTGGTCTCGGGCGAGTCGGCGAAGGTGAGCTGGGCGCTGATCCGGCGGTGGTCGGAGAGGTGCATGTCGATGTGGTGTTCGTCGCGCAGCCAGTCGGCGGCGCGGTAGCCGCTCGTGCCGAGGCCGCTGATGTCGATGGTGATCGGCAGCGGATCGTAGTCCGCCGACAGACCGGGGCCCACCAGGTCGTCGCGCCCGAGGACCTCGAACCCCGGGATCTCCTCGACGGCGGCTCGGACCTGCTCGGCCAGGTGCAGGGCGTCGTCCAGCAGGTCCTTGCCGCGCAGGGCCATCTGGCGGCGCCAGGCGTCGAGTCCGGCGAAGATCAGGACGGAGGGGCTGGTGGTGCCCAACAGGTCCGCACGCGACTTCAGGGTCGTGGGATCGATCAGGGACCCCTGCAGATGGAAGACGGAACCCTGTTCGAAGCCGCTGCCCATCTTGTGGATGCTGGTCACGCAGACGTCCGCGCCGGCGTCCATCGCCCAGGACGGCAGATCCGGATGGAAGGGCAGGTGCGCGCCCCACGCCTCGTCGACGATGAGCGGCAGTCCCCGGGCGTGGCAGACCTCGGCGATCGCGGCCAGGTCCGCGCAGCCGCCGTACGGGGTCGGGCTGGTGACCAGGGCGCCGCGCGCCTCGGGATGGCGGTCGAGGGCCTCGGCGAAGGCCTCCGCGGAGGGCGCGTGGGCGAAGCGCTGCCGCTCGTCCCACTGGGGGTCGACCCAGACGGGCTCGATGCCGGCCAGGATGAGTCCGGAGACCACCGACTTGTGGGCGTCACGGCCCACGACGAGCTGCTCGTGCGGGCCCGCCGCGGCAAGCATCGCGGCCTTCACGGACAGCGAGCTGCCGCAGGTGGTGAAGAAGGTGTGATCGGCGTGGACGGCGTCCGCCATCAACTCCTCGGCCCGCACCAGGACGTCACCGGTCGTGCGGCGGTCGTCGAGGCCGCCCGAGGCGAGCACATCGGAGCGGAAGACGTCGCTCAGGAGCTCTCTGGCCTCCGGATCGGCACCACGGGCCTGTTTGTGGCCGGGGGGCGTGAACGCGAGTTCCCCGCGCTCGTGGTAGCGGCGCAGGGCTTCGAGAATCGGCACGCGGGTGTGATCCACGGGTGTTCCCTCCTTCGTCGAGCGGCCGGTCACGTCTCTCGGTCGGAGGGGCGTCCCTCGGCGGTCTTCCGGTTGGCCTGAAGACTCGGGGTGATCGGGTCACCCGCGCCGCCCCCGGTGCCCCCGCCGGTGTCGGTGTCGTCCTCGTGGCCTTGCTCCTTCACCTCCTCCAGGACCTCCTCGGTGGCGGTACGGGTCGGCTTCTTGCGCCATGGCAGGCGCGACAAGATCGTGCTCATGCCGGGCCGGGTACCCACGGATCGCCGGATCAGGCGGGCTCCGGCCGACGGTCAGGTCTGCCCGTTCAGCGCCCGCGCAGCCACCTTCAGGTCGGACACGAGCCCGGCGTACGCCGCCTCCCGGTCGTCGGCGCGCAGGATCGCCGAGGGATGCACCGTCGCGACGACGTACTGCTCGTCGTCGGAGCCGGGCAGCGGCAGCAGGCTCCCGCGGTCCTTGCTCACCCGGAAGGAGCCGCCGAGCAGTGACTTGGCGGCGGTGGCGCCCAGGGCCACCACGACCTCGGGCCGGATCAGGTCCAGCTCGGCGCGCAGCCAGGGCTTGCAGGCGCTCATCTCGCGCAGGCTGGGCGCCTTGTGGATGCGGCGCTTGCCGCGTTCGGGGACGACGGTGAACTTGAAGTGCTTGACCGCGTTGGTGACGTACGCGGTGCCGCGGTCGATGCCGGCCTCGGTCAGCGCCTTGTCCAGCAGGCGTCCGGCCGGGCCCACGAAGGGTTCGCCCTGCCGGTCCTCCTGGTCGCCCGGCTGCTCCCCGACCAGCACGACGCGCGCCGAGGCGTCGCCCCGGCCGAACACGGTCTGGGTGGCGTTCTCGTACAGCGGGCAGCCGTGGCAGCCGGCGGCGGCCCGCCGGTATGCGGCGAGATCGCCGCCGTCCGGCAGGAACGGGGTCGCGTCGTACGCGCTCGCCCGGGCGTCCTCGGTACGGCTCATGACTGCTTCACCTCCCCGGCCCACGGTCCTGACCCGGTCCCCGCAGTACCCCTTCTCCCGGCTCGCACACCCGAGGGCGAGTGGTGACGATGGAGGAAGCCGACGGCGCCGAAGACCACAGCACCCCGGAGGGGACGATGACCTCGAAAGCCCGTCCGGGAGAGGACGAGCCGGACACCACCTCCCCGGAAGCGGAGCGGATCTTCCAGTTGGAGGCGGAGATCTGCCAGCTGAAGGAGGCCGTCACCTCGCACGCGACGGTGGACCAGGCCATCGGCATGCTGGTCGCGCTCGGGCATGTGACGCCCGGCCAGGGGTGGGAGGTGCTGCGGGAGGTCTCCCAGCACGCGAACATCAAACTGCGCAATGTCGCGGAGATGATACTGATCTGGGGCCGCGACGGGGATCTGCCGGACGACGTGCGCGTCCTCCTGGAGGACACGCTCGACCGCTACGGCCCGACGCAGCTTCCGGAGGGTCCGCCGCCGCACTGACGCCGTGTGACCGCCGTCGTGTTTCAAACACCCTCTCGCGGATAGTCCGGAAGGTGTCGGCGCACTGGCCAACCGTTCCCGGGAGGGTTCGGCAGTGAGCCCACCGCAAACGGCCGTCCGGTCGACAAGCGGCTCGGGCGGCCGGATGCGACGTGAACCGGTGCCGTGGGCGACCGGCGGGGTGGGCCGGCCGGGGCAGGGCATCAGGCGCCGTCGGAGAGGGCCTCCTCCCGTACGCGCGCGCAGCATCCGCTGAGCAGACGCGAGACATGCATCTGGGAGATGCCCAGCTGGTTCGCGATGCGGCTCTGGGTCATACCGCGGAAGTAGCGCAGGTAGAGGATGGTGCGCTCCCGCTCGGGCAGGGAACGCAGACACGGTTTGACGGCCTCGCGGTCGACGATCAGGTCGTAGCCGGCGTCGGAGTCACCGAGGGCGTCGCCGAGCGCGTAGCCGTCGTCGCTGCCGGCGACCTCCGCGTCCAGGGAGAGGGCGGTGAAACTGTCCATGGCCTCCAGACCCACCCGCACATCGTCCTCGCTGAGGTGCGCGTGTTCGGCGATCTCGGTGACGGTGGGGCCGTGTCCGGGGGTCTCCTGGCCGATCTCCTTGACGGCCGCCCGCACCCGGTTGCGCAGGTCCTGGACCCGTCGCGGTACGTGCAGGACCCACATGTGGTCGCGGAAGTGCCGCTTGATCTCGCCGGTGATGGTGGGGATGGCATAGCTCTCGAACGCGTAACCGCGCGTCGGCTCATAGCGGTCGACCGCCTTGACCAGCCCGAGGGCCGCCACCTGGCACAGGTCCTCGACGGACTCGCCCCGGCCTCTGTAGCGCCGGGCGATGCGCTCGGCCATCGGCAGCCACGACCGGACGATCTCGTCGCGCAGCGCCTGCCGCTCCGGGCTGTCGGGCAGCCCGCGCAGCCGTGCGAAGGCGTCGGTGGTGTCGGGTGCGTCGTCGTGCGGGTGTTGCTTGGCCTTGACCGTGATGCGCATGTGCTTCTCAACTCCCTCGAGGGGCTGACTGGACAGTCACCATGGGAGGGCGCACTCACGGAACACACGGGACACACCCGGGGCTGGTGAGCCAGCTCCCACGGACGTGCCTCCTGTCCGAAGCACTAATCAGCCCATTCCCGACTTTCTGGACGACAAACAATTTCTTGAGCAGAGTGACGGGCGGCGCTCATCCGACTGCGGGCAGCAGCCATACGGTCGCCAGCGGCGCAAGGGTCAGCCGGATGCCCTGTCCGGGTCCCGGTTCCGGGGTGACGCGGTCCTGATTGCGGACGTCGCTGCCCCCGTACGCCGCCGCGTCCGTGTTGAGCACCTCCCGCCAGGCGGGGACGTCGTCCGGGACACCCAGGCGGTAGTCGTGGCGGACGACCGGCGAGAAGTTCGACACGGCCAGCAGAGGTCTGCCCTCCGCGTCGTGGCGCAGGAACGCCAGCACGTTGTCGTCGGCGGCGTCCGAGACGACCCAGCGGAAGCCGGAGGGTTCGGTGTCGCGCTGCCACAGCGCCGGGGTGCGGCGGTAGATCGTGTTGAGGTCGCGGACCAGGTCCCGCACGCCCCGGTGGTCCGCCGCCGCCCCGTACTCCGGGGCCAGCAGCCACCAGTCCGGGCCGTGCGCCTCCGACCACTCCGCGCCCTGGGCGAACTCCTGCCCCATGAAGAGGAGTTGCTTGCCCGGGTGGGCCCACATGAAGCCCAGGTACGCACGGAGGTTGGCGCGCTGCTGCCACCAGTCCCCGGGCATCTTGGACACCAGGGCCTGCTTTCCGTGCACCACCTCGTCGTGGGAGATCGGCAGGACGTAGTTCTCGCTGTAGGCGTACACCATGGAGAACGTCATCTCGTTGTGGTGGTACCTGCGGTGCACCGGGTCCTTGGACACATAGACGAGCGAGTCGTGCATCCAGCCCATGTTCCACTTCAGGCCGAAGCCGAGGCCGCCTCGGTCGGTGGGTCTGGTGACCCCGTCCCAGGCGGTGGACTCCTCCGCGATCGTGACCACGCCCGGGTTGCGGCGGTACACCGTGGCGTTCATCTCCTGCAGGAACGCGACCGC